>JAQTYF010000001.1:0-600000 GCA_028688415.1 Candidatus Moraniibacteriota bacterium | reverse complement strand
GAAAATACTCCTCCATTGGAACGGGTCACCGAGTCTCCTGTGAGCAATGTTGTTCCTGTAGAATCACCATCTGTTTCGCGTGAACCAGTATTTACAGCAGAACTCATCCCTCGTGTGAATGATTGGTATATGCAGATATTTCGAATGGAAAACCCTGCTTTGGGCCAAGACTGGATTGTGGATAAAAAAGAAATGAGTTCTATCAAGCTGATGGATATATTCAAAGATGCAAAACTCTACAAAGCAGGATCTTTTACGGGATACAAAACAGGTTTGAATCACGAACAAATCAAAAATTTTACGCAATTTTTTCAGGGTGTAGAGGATAACAAGATTGCTTTCGATAGGATAGCATTTTTGCGTGAACACCCGAACGTCACGGTCATGGATTATCTCAAGAAGATATCGACGCTGGTTACTCCAGGACAACGCCTCGGTCTCTATACGACCACTCAATAATTTTTCATTTTTTTTGAACTAATACAATTTATTACATACATCTATGGCACTTGACCAGGAAGCATTGAAGACAGAACTCATCGAGGCGTTTCATTTGGAAAATGTCCCAGAAGACAAGAAAGAAGAACTGCTCGCAAAGATAGGAGAAGCTTTGGTGAAGCGTATTTTTATTGAAACGATGGAGAAGTTGGGCGATGAAAATGTCGCAGAGTATGAATCTCTGCTTAACAGAGAGGCGAAGCAAGAAGAACTTGAATCGTTTTTCGAAAACAAGATTCCAGGGTACAATATATTTGTACGTGGTGTTGTCGACAAATTCAAAGAAGAACTCACAGAAGGAGCAGTCTAGAGAGATACCGAAGATGCAGGATACATGATGAGTGATAAATGATGGGGTGTTGAATGTTTTTTTATCGAGTATCTATTATCTATCATCAATTATCTTCTTAGTTACTTATCTATCATCAATTATCTTTTATTATTTATCTTCAATAATTATGGCCGACGAAAAAACGATTGGAACGGAGAATATGTCTATTACGCCAGAACGTACCTCAGAAACATCAGCAGAGAATGTATTGACAGTTCCATCGGAACAGATCGATACACACATTGAAGGTTCGAGTGAACAGAAAGAAAGAAAATACGATGAAATTCTCGCTCAGGTGGCACCCGAATCACAATCATCAGTACCGTCTGACAACACGGATCATCAATTGGATGCAAAGAGTATCAGTGCGACGATAGATGAGGAGAGTAAAGTACAGAAACTTATTGAGCTCGCTGAGACAAGAGGAGTTGTCTATGCGGTGAAAGTTGCCCGTTCTCTCGGAGATTATTATGCACTTGATAAGATGCATGATGAACTCGTAGATAATCTGTATGAAGGACTGCTCGCCAAAGGTCTGATCAAGAAAGACTGAGAATCTATCCCAGCAAATATCAAAAAAATATATAACACATACAAAAAATGACCGGTCTTGATTTGAATATCCTTTTGATACCGTTGGTGTATCTTTTGGCGTCTGTCGCTATCATCAGCGGAACATTTCTCGTTATTCGAAGTTTTTTTCGTTTTCGTTATCAGATCAATCAGTCTATGAATATGGATCTGGAAATGATACGCGTGACACGTAAAGAAATTCCAGAGGGAGCGCAACAGGCTCCGAATGCTGAGGCATGGAAAGAAGAGATTTTTGCTATGGAGCAGTTACTTGCTTCACTGACTGTTCTGAAGCCCAAGGGAGGTTTTTTCAAAGGACTTTTTTTTGATACTCCAACAATCATTTTTGAAATTGCCAATCCTTCTTCGAGTGAAGAAATATTTTTCTACCTTTCTGTTCCAAAGCGTTTCAGGGAGAGTGCAGAGAAACAAATACATAGTTTTTTCCCTCATGCAGTGATTGAAAAAGCGACGGAATACACTATCTTTTCGCCGGGTGGCTATACGGCAGTTTCTGTACTCGATCTCGTTCATAGCCATGCTCTTCCTCTTCGTACCTATCGTGGACTCGATGTTGATCCACTCAATGTTATTTCCAATGCTTTAAGTAAGTTGAATTCTATCGAAGAAGGCATCTCGCTTCAGATACTCCTCACTCGTACGAATACTGCGTGGCGTAGTGAAGGGAAAAAGATTGCCCAGAGGATGCAAGAAGGGAAGCGTCTCAAGGATGCTAAACATCAATCAATGCTTCGTGAGGCCTCTGCTTCGTTTGGAAAAGAAATGATGAAGACACTGACAAGTTCTAAAGAGAAGAATTCAATTCTAGATGATAAAAAACAAGTCAACCTTACTCCCGAAGAACAAGAATTGGTAAAATCTATCGATGAAAAAACGAATAAAGGAGCTTTTCGTGCCAATATACGACTGATTGCATCAGCAGGGACTCAAGAGCGTGCGGAAGAAATCCTGGGTCATTTGGAAAATGCTTTTGGTCAATTCGAGAATCCAGAAGTAAATACGTTTCGTATCAAAAAACGCATCAGTGAAAAACAAGCAGTGTATGATTTTATTTTCCGTAACTTTAATGATGAACAGCAGATGATCCTTTCGGTCGAAGAATTGGCGAGTATTTTCCATTTCCCGATTTCGACGACGGCTACACCAAAAATCAAGTGGCTCAAAGCAGGAGCTGCTCCTCCACCAGTGAACATTCCAGAAGAAGGACTGCTTCTCGGATACAATGATTATCGCGGTACGAAGACAGATATTCGTATTACTGAAAATGATCGTCGACGTCATATGTATGTTATTGGACAGACGGGTGTTGGTAAGTCGGTGTATCTTCAGGAAATGGCCAAGAAAGACGCTCTTGCGGGACATGGTTTTTGTTTTATTGATCCTCACGGAGATGCTATTGAAGATATTTTGACCGCTATTCCCAAAGAACGAGCAGAAGACGTCATTCTCTTTGATCCTTCGGATACCGAACGTCCTATTGGGCTCAATATGCTCGAGTACGATGCACAACATCCAGAGCAAAAAACGTTCGTTATCAATGAAATGATTGGTATATTTGATCAACTCTATGATCTGAAAGCCACTGGTGGACCAATGTTTGAACAATATATGCGTAATGCAATGTTGCTTATCATGGAGGATCCTGAGAGCGGATCAACGCTCATGGAAATTTCCAAAGTATTAGCAGATGAAGATTTTCGCAAGTACAAACTTTCCAAGTGTAATAACCCTATCGCATACGATTTTTGGACCAAAGAAGCAGAGAAGGCAGGTGGAGAAGCGGCGCTTGCCAACATGGTGCCGTATATTACTTCCAAGCTTACAACGTTCATTTCCAATGATATGATGCGCCCAATCATTGGACAGCAGAAAAGCACGCTCAATTTCCGTGAAATTATGGACGGAAAGAAGATTCTTCTCGTCAATCTTTCCAAAGGAAAAATCGGTGAAATCAATGCGAAACTGCTCGGCATGGTCATTGTCGGAAAGATCTTGATGGCAGCGCTGTCACGTGTAGACACACCAGAAGAGGAGCGGACCGACTTCTATCTCTATATGGATGAGTTCCAGAATGTAACCACAAATTCTATTGCTCAAATCCTCTCAGAGGCTCGTAAATATCGATTGGTGCTCACAATGGCGCATCAGTTTATTGCTCAGCTCAAAGAAGAAATTTCCAAGGCAGTGTTTGGGAATGTCGGATCGCTTGTTTCGTTCCGTATCGGATCAGAAGACGCTGAATTTCTTGAGAAGCAATTTCTTCCTGTATTTTCAGCCCGCGATCTGATGAATGTCGACAATCGGAATTGTTTTGCGAGACTCCTTATGAACAATGAGCTTACCAAGCCATTCAATATGAAAACATACGCTCCAACGAATGGGAGTCAAGAGATAGCGAATGCTCTCAAAGAACTCTCGCGTCTCCGGTATGGTCGTGATGCGACTATTGTCAATCGTGAAATTATGAATCGTATGAGGCTTGCAGAAAAACCTCTCTAAAAAATATCAGGAAACAAAAAAGAGTAACGGGATCACTGTTACTCTTTTTTAGGAATCAGGATTTATTTTTTTGAATCAAGGGTGAATGACAGAAGTTCCTTCTCGGTTGTGATAAACACCGTATTCTTTTTTTCATCAACCGAAATACTTTTGAGAGTAGAAAATTGTTCGGAGAAATACTGAGCAATGAGCATTCCTTCCTGATTCCATATCAGTATGCGTTTCTCGTTAGTATCGATTGCATAGATATTCTCGAGATCAGGTGAAGCGAGAAGAGAAGAAAGAGAAAGGGGTGCGAGAGGCGATTCAAAATCCTTGGTAGATATACCACGGAAAAAAGCTGAAATGTGAGTTGTATCTGGAGCAACAAAAATTGTCTCGCTTACTGCTATTTGAGGAGAGTTTCCAAGAGCGAGGGGGGATTTGGTCCAGAGAGAGCCTGTTCCAAAACCACCTTCTGCACGTGGAAAACGATAGATGTGATTGGTATTGGCATCCAATACATAAAGATATGTCAGATAAGTGCCGATAGACTGTATGATAGTTCCGTCCAAGAGATTGAGGGTATTTTTTGTGAATTTTCCATTGCTTGGAGCAAAAGAGAAAAGCTCGTTGGTATCTGTAGAGATGAAAATAAGGCGCAAGTCATTCATCGGAGTAGCGAGTGTCACAGAACCACTTTTTTCTGGTAAGAGAAAACTTTTCTTTTCGTTCACACTAAGAACAGCAGTGGGAGTGATGAGGTATATTTCATCATCGAGTAGTACTGAAGTAATAATGGTGTCTTCCGTGGTCATGATGGATTGCATGTCTTGCACCAAGTGGATATTTTTCTCTGTTTCGAGAGAAGAGGAAAAGGGAAGAGCATTTTCAATTGGCACCTCAACCACTGGGGAAGCTTCTTGTTTATTGAAAAATTTCACTAGAAAAACACTTCCCAGAATGAGGGTGACAACAATACCAGATGCAAGGATGATCTGTTTTTTTTCATACTGATTTAATTTCGTTCTGAGAAAAAGAAATGAGAGGGCAAAAAGACGCTGAATCTTTGGTTTAGCGAATGCTATGATAAAGACAAAAAATTTGAATAATGCTCGGGATACTTTTGTAAACGATGATATAAAGAAAGAAAAAAGAGGTGAAAACAGAGTAATAAAGCGTTCCCAAAAGAGATGTTCTGGATGAGACAGTTCTTTTTTCTTATAAAAAGCAACCAATTTTTCCTTTATAAACGGAGGAAGATCCGAGGAAGGCTCTTCATTTTCAGGGGAAATTTTTTGTGTTGGCACGATTTTGATATCACTTGGGAAGGATTGTTTGTACTCTATATGTATAGGAGAGGTTTTCTGAATCTTCTTTTTGATAGGTGATATGATTTGGACAGACCGTATTTTGGATACGAGAACGGCGCTTCCTTTGATCCATTGTTTATGAATGAGAGAGAAAAAAGTAGAGAATGCTGTAAGGGTTCTTTCCGTCAGGAAGACAAAAGAAAGGGTTATTCTCTTTCCAAATTTACGGAGTAATTTTTTTTGAGCAATAAGTATGCCTTCCAACGAATGAGCGATGTCTTGCAAAAAGGACTGCATATTTTCTTGAAATGGATGACTTTCATCTATCTGTTCAGTGTCGCCATGGACATAAATATGTCGAGTACGAGGATCGGTATATTCTTTTTCGGCATCAGAAACTTCATGATTATTGAGTACGCCGTTTACGATGATAGCATTCTTTTCTTTTTGAGCAGTTTCAAATGGCTCTTGACTGAAAAAATTCTGTGACGTTTTAATAACCTTTTTTACCTCTTTCTTTACTTCTTGTATTTGTTCAGTTTCTTCAAAATCGACGATAAGAGATCCTCCCATATCGAGTTTATTTACGAGTACCGTTCGTAAAAACTGAGAAAACTGCTCGTTGTCCATACGGAGAGCATTTTTCTCAAGCTCTTCGGTAGAGAGAAGTTCAAAAAGTTCGGGAGACGTGAGTATGATTTTATCTTGGGGAACGAGTCGTCCGCTCGATATTTCAATAAACGTTTTAAGAGGATGAGTGTTAGACTCTGGAGAAGTTATTCCATCACTTATTTCTGAAAGGTTACCGTTCCGTAAGAGGAGTATCTGTGCCTGTCCAGTAACGGAAAAATGCAAATTATTTTTTTCGAGTACGCCGATAGCACCATGAAACTTACCAAGCCATGCGATATGACCGTCTTTGACGAGTTCTGCTAGTGCAAGATTGATTTTATGGAGAGATGCTTCGAAACTTTCGATAGATCCACGACGGAGATTGCTGAAATATTCTTTTTTTGCTACAGAAGTAAGGAAATTGACAATGAAGACAGAATTTTCATCTTTATCGGAAATTTCAAAAACACCCACAAGAGACCCGAGAGAACTTTTGGCGATGTTTTGATCACTATAGTTGAAGACTTTTACAAAAGGCTCTGTGCCGCGTCCTTTGGTAACAGGAATTTCAGTGATAATTTTTTTCAAATCGGGAACTCCTTGAACCTTTTCTTGTTGTTTTTTGTTGAGCATACTTTTTTTGATGCTTGTTTTGAAAGAGAAAACATAAAGAATAACGTACCTTTTCTTATCAAGATGAAAAAATCTTGTCAGAAAGAAAAAGAATATACTTATTATAGCATATCTCGTGAGATACAGCCTCTTTTATGCACTCAACAACGCCTCTTTTCTTTTTGGGAAGAAGAAAGCTCTTTTTGACTTTTCGCCTTTTTCTTTCTATACTGGAAAAAAGGGGAAAATAACTCTTTTCTGGCTCTATTCGTAACGATTGTATTCCTATGTCACTTGCATTGTTTGACTCGCTGTTTGGATCGAAGGCTCGCGCTCGACTTATACGATTTTTCATTCTCAATCCCGGAGTAGAGTTTGGGACTGTTACCATATCAGAGAAAACACTTATTTCGAGACCAGAAGTGAGTCGTGAGATAGTACGTCTGACGAAAATGAAGATGGTTATTGAACATTCACGTAAAGGGAAAAAACAATTCTCAGTCAATGAAGATTTTCCTTTCTATACCGAACTGAAAAGTCTTGTCTCGAAACTCAATGTCCATGCTCAATCACAGGTTTTTCGTAAACTGAAGATTATAGGTGAAGTGAAACTTATTCTCATTAGTGGCTTATTTCTCAATTATCCAAAAAGCAAAGTCGATATGATTCTTGTGGTGAACAATATCAATCGTACTAAGCTCAAGCATGCTATCGCTCATTTGGAAGCAGAAGTGGGTAAGGAAATTCGTTTTGTACTTATGAATAGCGAAGAACTCCACTATCGATTAAATATGCTGGATCGTTTTTTTATTGAGTTTCTTGAAGGACCATATGAAGAAGTTTCGAACAAAGTCCCTGAACTGAAACGATTCATTTCTGGATTGAATAAATAAAAAAAAGACAATTTTTTTCAATAAGCATATATGATATCTTGGATAGTCGTTCTTCTTTTGTTCTTTGTAACCAGTCTCGTTTTATGGCTGGTTTTTTCTTTGCAAAAGAAAAATACTGATTCTGATGCTTCGCGAATAGAGATGATCAACATGAGTCGTCATTTTGATTCGGAGATTCATTCTATTGCCAATGCATTCAATCAGCAACTTTCGAATTTTCAGCATATGCTCGATAATCGTCTTTCAGAGAATGGGAAGCGTCTCGATGATCGTTTGGATAAAGCGGCTCGTTCGTATGCTGATGTTCAGAAAGATTTGGAACAATTGCGTTATTCGAGTGAAAAAATTCTTGAAGTAGGAAAAGAGGTGGCTTCATTACAAGAGATTTTGAAAGCTCCAAAAATTCGTGGTGGATTTGGTGAATTGATGCTTCAAGACCTCTTGTCTCAGATGCTTCCTAAGGAAAATTTTGCTTTGCAATATATGTTCAAGAGTGGTGAAGCGGTAGATGCGATTATCAAGCTCAAAGGGGGATTAGTCAGTGTGGATTCTAAATTTCCTTTAGAGAATTTCAAAAAGATTATTACCGCAAAAACTGATGATGAAAAGCGTATCGCACGAAAACAGTTTTATACTGATGTGAAGAAGCATGTGGATGCTATAGCAAACAAATATATTGTTCCCGAAGAGGGGACGCTTGATTTCGCATTGATGTATGTTCCTGCGGAAAATGTTTATTATGAAATTATTATCAAAGACGATGACGAACAAGGATTGCTTGATTATCTGACACAGCGACGTATTATGCCTGTTTCCCCGAACTCTTTTTATGCCTATATGAGGACGATTCTTTTTGGATTGCAGGGTCTTCAAATAGAAAAAAGAGCGAAAGAGATTATGGGGCAATTAGATAAATTAGCTCGTGAGCATGAGAAATTTGAACAAGAATTTGCTGTGCTCGGTGGTCATATCGGCAATGCCCATAAAAAATATGATGAGGTAGAGAAGCGTCTTTTCAAAGTAACAAATCAACTTGATCATGCTCGTCTTGGTGTAGAACAAGAACATTCCGATGCTTTGCTCGATACTCCAAATTGATTTTCTCTATGCCATATCAAGAAAATACAAATGAATTGTCTTGGGATGCTGTTACTCTGCAATCAGAAGCGAAGCATTCTTTTTTTGCCAATGATATTGTACAAATTTTGCTCATCACGAATATCCTTCTCTGTCTTTTAAGTCTCGGACTGCTTGGATATTTTGTTAGACAAGAAGAGAATATTATTATCTTACATTACAACGTGTATTTCGGGGTAGATATCCAGGGATCTTGGTGGCAAGCATATCTTTTTCCACTGGCGAGTATCTTTTTTACTTTACTGCATACTTTCCTCTCCTATCATTTTTATCAGAAGTCTGAACGTATTGCCTCGTATCTCATGCTCCTTGGTGGTTGCCTTCTCTCTTTCGGTATCGTAATAGTCAGTATCAGTGTCGCGGTGATTAATTACTGAAGTGCTCTGTTTATGACGATAGATCTTTTCCTCACCCCTTTTTTTATAGCGTTTGCACTGACTGTAGGCTGTATTCTCCTTTTTCTCTTGGTACCTCTTTTTAAGCGATCTGTATGGCGAACAGAGAGCCGTCATGCACAGAGGAAAACACTTTCTCGTTTAGGAGGAGTGGCAATGCTTTTTGCTTTTCTCTTCACCCTTTTTTTTGATTCGCATCTTGTATTGACGCGAGAATTGTATGGAGTGTTGTGTGGAGGCTTGCTCATACTTTTCTTTGGTCTTTGGGATGATCTGAAAGAAATAGAGTGGAAAGTACAGATATTTTTTCAAATTGCTCTTACTGCCCTCGTTTTTATTTTTGGTATTCACATACACTCTCTCTCGAATCCTTTTGGTGGAGTATGGATTGTTCCTTATGAAATTTTCGTGCTACCAGGATTTCTTCTTCTGTTTTTTTGGATGTTTCTTGTAATGAACGCTTTGAATTGGCTTGATGGGCTTGATGGGCTTTGCGGGAGTATTTCGCTCATTACGTTTATCACTATTTTTTTCCTCAGTCTTAAACCAGAAGTATATCAACCGCCAATCGCTATTCTCGCAGTCGTTGGTATGGGGATAACAATTGGGTTCTTGTTCTTCAATTTTTATCCAGCGCGTATTCTTGCTGGTACGGTAGGCTCTATGTTTCTTGGTTTTCTCATCGCTATTTTGGCAGTAATTGCGGGAACGAAGATCGCGACTGCTCTTTTAGTGCTTTCTCTACCGATTTTGGATGCTCTCTTTGTCATTTGGCAACGTTTTCGCGAAGGATCATCTCTTTTCTTACCTGATAAAAGACATTTGCATTTTCGATTGCTTGAAATTGGTTGGTCTGAGCGTCAGATAGCGGTATTTTTTTTCTTTATTACTTCCGTTATAGCAGTGATTGCTCTGAACACCCAGGCTCTAGGAAAATTCTTTGCTTTGTTTATTGTAGCAATAATTATTTTTGGGTTTCTTCTTTTCGTAGATTGGCGTATACGACTCAAACAAAGGAATTAAAGAGATAAACAAAACACAGCCCCGTGTTACGGGGCTGTGTTTTTGAAAAGAAAGAACAACTGACTCTTCCTGATGTATTAGCGGTAAGCGCTGACACGAGAAGAATATTTTTTTAAGTTCTGTAATTGTTTTTCATTCAACATCTTTGATTTCTCAATGCCTTGTTTGATCAAGTCTTTCGAAAATTCGAGAGATGTCTGAGGGATAACCGCTCCTTCAAAGCGAACATTTTTTCGAAGATAATCTTCGATATATACTTTGTGTTCCGCTGTGAGTGATGAGTCTTGATTCTTTTCCAGGTAATGAGCAAGGGCTCGACGAGCCAAATGTGTTGTTCCGTTTCCGAGTTCCGCCTGTTCCACGAAAGATGTTTCGGTTTCTCGACTAAGTTCCGGAGTGACAATAACGTTGTTTTTCACATCTGCTTTTACGGAGCCTTCTGATTTCGTATCTCCTGTCAGAATACTTGTTTCACCTTGCTTGGTTTCGAGAAGGGTATTCTCGTCGTCTGAGATTACTGCCGTACGTTGTGAGTAGGAGTAAATGCCCAGAGCGATTGCCGCAACAATGAAGACGCTGACAATGATACGAAGATTTTCTTGCACCCAAGCTTTTGCTTGATCAGCAGGAGATTCTTCGAACATAGGATCTTGTTGTTCCATATCTTTTCACCCCTCTTTCTAGTTTTTATGAAGATTAATAAGGTACTGGCTTACGTTGAAGCTTCTTTTAACTTACCTATCTTTTGTGTCATCGATAAGTTAATCGACCGCTCTGCCTCTCATACTACGTCTTCGAAAAACAGCTGTCAACTGGACAAATCATTCTATTTTTGGCGTAATAAAAGGGAAGATAATATAGAAAAATATTTTTCTTGGTAATTATTTTTCTTCTTTTTATTTTTATGAGTGTGTACTCTTTTTTATAATTGAATGAATATTTTTCTCTTTTATTTTTTCAGAATAAAAGAAGAAATATTTTTATAAGAAAAAATAAAAAATTATTTTTACAAAAAAAGAGAATGAGGGGGTTGACAGATATTTTTTTCCTTTGCAATTTCTAAAAAAAGAGTATAATAAAAGTATGCAGAAATAATTTTCTGTAATACGCACAAAAATTATTGTGTGAAACAAAAATAAATAATTCCATATTTCTTTTTTCTGTTTCATAAACATATGAAACAAAAGAAGAGTGGTTAGAAGGAGGTGAGTACTATGGCAGTAGCAAAAAAGAAAACAGTAAAAAAAGCTGTAAAAAAAGTAGCTAAGAAAGTTACAAAAAAAGCTGTAAAAAAAGTAGCTAAGAAAGTTACAAAAAAAGCTGTAAAAAAAGTAGTCAAGAAGGCCGCTAAGAAAGTAACAAAGAAACGATAATCGTTTTTCTGTTCCATTTCTTTTGGTTCAAAAAACAAAAACTCCGTTTATCGGAGTTTTTGTTTTTTTGTGGTGTAGCTTATAATAAGGAAATTTTATAGACGCGAGAGAATAATAGAAACAATACGATCTTTTTGTGCAAGATCTTGGTGTATGTGTACGGTTGCTTGAGGAAAGAGATCGGAAATAAAACGTGAGAGAGGAAGCGACTGTTCAGGACTCATCTCCAATAAAAGAAAAAAAGATTGTTTCGTATAAGAGAGTTGTTTGATTTTTTTCAAGAGACGATGATAATGAGCGAGACCGTCTTCTTCGCTTATAAGCGCGGTCATTGGTTCAAAGTTATGTACGTCTGGTGGCGTATTCTCATACAAAGTATGTGAGACATAGGGGAGGTTGGCAGTGATAATGAGAATATCTGTTTGAGGGATTTTTTCTTTCATTCCTTCGAGGAGATCACTCGTATAAAATTCTATATTGTTCTCGACAGCGTGTTTCTTCGCATTTTCTTTCGCGACAACAAGGGCAGGGAGAGAGATATCAAGAGCATAAAAGGATATATTTGAAACAGACGAGGTGAATTGTTTTTTTATTTCCTTTACGATGGAAATAATAATGTTTCCGCTTCCTGTACCAATATCGATAATGGCAATTTTCTGTTCCTTGTTTTCTGTTAATTGTTGATTATGAACTGATTCAATAACTAACTCAACTATCTGTTCTGTTTCTGGTCGCGGTATGAGAGTATCTTTTGTAACAGTAAAATCATAGCCATAGAATTCTTTGGATCCAGTAATGTACGCTATGGGTTCGTGTTGTATTCTACGGAGTATGTTGTTTCTGATATTTTTTTCTTCCGATGAATTTATTTCATATTCAGGATGAGTAAGAATAAATATTTTTTCTTTCTTGAGCGTATGAGCGATCAAGAGAAAAAAATCAATAGGATCAATATATTTCTTCTCAGCAGAGAGAAATTCATTTTGTAATTCTTTGATAGTCATATTTTCTGAAAAAAAATCTCAAATATTTTTCATCAAACGATGATAAAACTTTATCATCAGGTCTTCTGAAAATTTTTTGAGATTTTACGTTTTGTGATTACTGGTTGTTGGCTGATTGTTGTTCGAGTTTGAGTCTCATATCTTCTGTTTCGAGAGCATTGATAATTGGTTCAAAGTTTCCACTGAGAACCTGAGGAATATTACTCCAAGACATCTTTATTCGATGATCGGTAATTCGATCTTGTGGGAAATTGTATGTACGGATTTTTTCGCTTCGATCACCTGTGCCGATTTGTGTACGACGAGCATTCCCGAGTGCTTGATTTTGTTTGTCTTCTTCAAGCTGAAAGAGGCGAGAACGGAGGACTTTGAGAGCCTTCTCTTTATTTTTGATTTGAGATTTCTCATCCTGACAAGAAACAACGGTATTTGTAGGGAGATGAGTGATACGAACAGCACTGTAGGTTGTATTGACGGATTGTCCACCAGGACCAGATGAACAAAATGTATCAATACGGAGATCTTCATTGCGAATAACCACTTCTACTTCTTCGACTTGCGGAAGAACAACGACCGTTGCAGTCGAGGTATGGATTCGTCCAGATTTTTCTGTTTCTGGGATGCGTTGCACTCGATGCACTCCAGATTCGTATTTCATTTTCTGATATACAGGCATATCACTCGAACCACGATTGATTTCAAAAACTACTTCTTTGAATCCACCTACCTCTGTCTGATTAGAATGGAGCATGACAATTCTCCAACCCTGTTTCTCTGTGTAGTGCGAATACATACGGAAGAGTTCGGAAGCAAAGAGACTTGATTCATCTCCTCCAGCACCACCACGGATCTCTACAATGACATCTTTTTCATCCGAAGGGTCTCTTGGGAGAAGGAGTTTTTTGAGTGTTTCTTCGAGCTTTGTTTTTTCAACTGAAAGGTCGAGATTCTCATTCATTGCCATTTCTTTGAGTTCAGCATCATCTTCTCCCTGTGTGAGTTCAGCATTCTCTCGCATATTCTTCTCTATGATACGGAGACGGGTGATATGACCAATAATAATTTCGAGTTCAGTTTTTCTTCTTCCGAGAACAGCATATTTTTTTTGGTCATGTAAAATTTCTGGCGCACTGAGAAGCGTCATTATTTCCTGATATTCATTTTCAATTCCGTGAAAGAGATTTTCCATAGTTTTCTTTCTTGAAGCCTAACATATACGGTAAAAAAAGCAAAAATCCCATTTCTTTTCTACTGATTGCAGAACGGATATGGGATCAAATGACGCTTCACATGTTAAGAAGAGAAAGTAAGGAACACAAATGAAGCGCCAGGAACGCTATTTTTCGGCAACTTCTTTCTTTTTCTTAGGAGTTTCTGCCTTTTTTGCTTTGGAAGCTTTGAGACGGAGAGCTTGTTTTTCTTCTGATTTGAGAGAAAGTTTTTTGAAACGATCAACTCGTCCTGTAGCATCGATAAACTTCTTTTTTCCAGTATAAAAAGGATGGCACTGTGAACAGATTTCTGTGTGCATCGTTTCTGTTGTTGAACCAGTCTCGAGTACTGCTCCGCAAGAGCAAGTAATAGTGGCGGTTTCAAAATAGTTTGGGTGTATTCCTTGTTTCATAAAAACAGCATAAAATTTACGTATGGAGCGTTGTAGGAAGAGTGTATCACGAGCTCGTAGAATTGGCAAGCCCCAAAGAAGGGGGTTGTCAGAATGCTTTTCTTCTGATACGATACTAACTGTATTTTCCTCTTGTTCTTCGAACAGGAGTACAAAATCAGACATATTTTCTCAAAGAGCCTGTTCCTGGCCTGTTCTTACAGTGCTTTCAAGGCTTAGAAAAGAGAAAATAGGTGGCTCATGTGAGCAAAATGTGCATCTTCACTTTTCTGTGAAGAGCTTAATTTCTTAAGGAAGTAATATTATGTCGGAAACGGCTATAGCAGAGACAGGTACAGTTGTTGTAAAGAAAGAGACAGAAAAGCAAGTAAGTGAATCCTATTTCGCTTCATTTGATTTTTCGAAAGTGAGCGTGAGTTTGGAAGATTTGCTCAAGGCAGGTGTCCATTTCGGACATTTGAAATCTCGCCGTCATCCGAAGATGGAAGAATACATCTATACGACGCGCAAGAATATCAATATCGTCAATCTCGAGAGAACTGCTGAGAAACTTCAGTCGGCAGGGACATTTTTGAGTGGAGTGGTCAAGAGTGGTAAACCGATTCTTTTTGTTGGGATGAAGACCCAGACTCAGGATACAGTGAAATCTCTCGCTACTCGATTAGGTGAATCCTATGTGATCGATCGTTGGTTGGGAGGTACGCTCACGAACTTTTCTTGCATCAATTCTCGTGCCAAATATTTGAATGACACTCATGAGAAGTTGGAACAGGGTGCTTTCAAGAAATATACCAAATTTGAACAAGCAAAGAAAAATGAAGAAGTTGAAAAGCTTGAGAAGAAAGTCGGAGGTATCAAGCGTATGGGGCAGTTGCCTGGGGCTATTGTCATTGCTGATGTCAAAGAAGCGTCTTTGGTTATCTTTGAAGCTCGAAAAATGAATATTCCTGTGATTGGTATCGTCGATACAAATACCGATCCGAGTTTTGTTGATTATCCTATTCCAGGAAATGATGATGCTCTTTCTTCTCTCCGTATTTTGCTTGGTTATCTTGGCAAGATGGTGATCGAAACAAAAGAAAAAAGTGCATTGGCAAAAAACATGGTCAAAGGATCTGTTCAATCACAAGTGGCATAATCGCAACAAGATGATTCTTGTATGTCTCAAGAAAAAGTACACTCTTTTTTTGAGAATGAAATAACTCAAAAATAACATCTAAAATTATGGGTGTAATGGAACAAGTAAAACGCTTGCGTGAAATGACTGGTGCAGGTGTTGTCGATGTAAAAAAAGCTCTGGATGAAGCAAAAGGCGATGAAGAACAAGCAGTTGTTCTCCTTCGAAAACGCGGTCAATCAAAGGCACAAGGCAAGAGTGATCGTGAAGCTCACGAAGGTATTGTGATTTCTTATATTCATTCCAATAATCGTATCGGAGTACTTCTTAAATTGTATTGCGAGACAGATTTTGTCGCTATCAATGAAGAATTCCTTTCGTTGGGTCATGATATCGCTATGCATATCGCCGCCGCCGCTCCACAGTATGTGAAACCAGAAGAAGTTCTGGAAGAACTCGTGAAGAAAGAACGTGATATCTGGAAAGAACAGCTCATCAAAGAAAACAAACCACAGGAAATGATGGAAAAGATTATGATGGGTAAAGAAACAAAATTCCGCAGTGAAAACGCACTGTTGACCCAGGTGTTCATCAAAGATAGTACCAAAACCGTCGGAGAATTGCTCACTGAAAAAATCCATAAGATAGGGGAAAATATTCAGATAGGTGGTTTTGTTCGATATGAAATATAATGTTTCGTTTGACCTCTTTTTTGTCTAAAAGAATACAAGATACGCATCTCTTTCCTCGTTGAAAATCTTTAACTCGTCTCCTCGTCCTTCAATTCTCATGTGGTATCTCATTGTCCCTCCAATTGTCATCGTGCTGAGTGTACTGTTTGCATTGTGGTATCTTTCTCGAAAGGGTGTTGATCCTGTAGTAGTGGACAAAATTTCTCAGTTAGAAAGTACCGCAGGAGAGCAGATTGCTTTTTCTCGAACAAAACATTTTTCTCTACATCTATTAGAAAAAATGACCTATCGCTTCAAAGTGATGTCTCTTCGAATGCACAATACACTAAGTGATATGACGCAGTCTCTGAAAGAAAAGCAGAAACATTTTCAGAAACCAATATCGGTACAAGAAGAAGTATCCGATGGTAGTGGGGATACGATCGAGACAAATGATACGGAAATCCCAGTGATTAGACGATCTCGAGTTGAACGTTTTCGTATTTTTGAAAAACAGGAAAATACCAGAGTTTCTCTCGATGTGCAATCAGATGTTGTGAAGGACATACAGCTGAGTGCTCCAGTAGAACAGGAACAAGAACAAGATGCTCTTCGCCCAATGGTGAGTGAGGCAATGGTTCGTCCTGAGAGAATATCTGTCAAGAAAAAATCTGTCAGTGTCGCACAAGAAGAAACCCTGATTGCACATATCGCTGTGAATCCAAAAGACTTCAGTGCGTATGAAGAACTCGGGGATTATTATCTCGAGATTGGTAATATCAAAGATGCTAAAGAATGCTACCGACAAGTGCTCCGACTGAGTCCTGTCCAACGCATGGCAAAAATCAAGATTCGTCGTTTGGAAAAAATTCTCCTTCAGAAAGAAGTATAGAAGCTATACTTGTCTCGGAAGAAAAAAAGAAGTAGAATAATGAAATGCCACCTTAGCTTACCTGCCCGCAATGCTTCGCATAGCGATGCAGGCGGGGTTGGTAGATGAAGTGGGAAAAATGTGATTACAGAGTAGAGTTTTAGAGAGGAGATGCCACCTTAGCTCAGTTGGTAGAGCGACGGTTTTGTAAACCGTGGGTCGTCAGTTCAAGTCTGACAGGTGGCTCAAAAGAAGGACAAGAGATATGGTATGGGTAGGTGGTAGAGTGGTCTATTACAACAGACTGTAAATCTGTCGGCTTCGGCCTTCGGGGGTTCGAATCCCTCCCTGCCCACAAAATAAAATAACTTCCGAAAGGAAGTTTTTTTATTTTTGGCAGGAGAAAGCCAACTACTTGGCTTTCGAGAGGGATGAGAAAGTCGGAACGATGTATGAGTTTGCTCGCAGAGCAAGGCGAATACCGTGAGACGGGGACGCGAAATTTTTCCGTCAGGAAAAATATTTGTGACCGAATCTAAATATGCTTGGCTTTTGAAAAACCCAGGCTCTGGAGGAGTCGCGGTGCCTCCGGCACAGCGATGGTGGAGGAGGAATCCCTCTTCAAATTTGTTTGGCTTTCGAGAAGTGCGACGGCAAGAAAAATATTTGTGACTGAATCCCATAATATATAATGATGGGTTAAAAATCCTCGTTTTTGTTATTTAGGATAGGATTCGAATGGACCATTGACTCTTAGTCTTATTCGTGATTATCTTATTACATCTTGCCTGTGTTGGCATGTGTTCTGGAATGAGAGGTTTTTTCATGCGCCAAATTCAAATGGAAGATCTGGGGACGATCCGCTTCATTTCCGTCCCACGCGGGGGAGCACCACTCCAGATCCGTGAGCAGTGGATCGGGGTCGAGGT
Organism: Candidatus Moraniibacteriota bacterium; assembly: GCA_028688415.1. NCBI lineage: Bacteria > Candidatus Moraniibacteriota > Candidatus Moraniibacteriota bacterium. Next base: position 582,525 of record JAQTYF010000001.1, on the reverse strand, counting down.
GCCGTGTCTGTTTTCACACGACGGAGTGCCATCAAACGCAGGTGACACGATGCATGATGTGGAGACGGGACTTGAAGTCCTGGACTACCCCGGCTACATCGTGCTCCAGACGCACGCAATCGAAGCGCTTCAGCAAAAATCTCCTGAAGCGGCCGAGTACTGGATGAGACAGGGTTTTCCGAATCATGCATTCGCTCTGTTTCTCTTTGATCACAACTCCGCGGAAGTCGTGAAGCCGGTCAAGACCCGCCAGGAGTTCTGGCAATGCTTCAATGACGCGTAGACGTCACTTGTTCCCTTCATGCGAAAACTCGCCTTGAGGCCGTATGATATCATTCATCGGCCTTTTTCTTTTTCAAACACTTATTATCAGTTTCTATATTTCTCTGAATGAAACAACTGAATTAATCTCTTCGTCCATAAGATTTTTCTTGCCAGAGCACACATTTCTTGATAGTCTATACAAAGTGCTTTGAAAGTATGCCGTTGTAGCTCAGTTGGTAGAGCACGTCATTGGTAATGACGAGGTCATCGGTTCAATCCCGATCAACGGCTCAGGTTGACGAATAGCCTTCTTTCAGGTAGAGTAGAAAGGCTTTGTAAATAGCTAGTAAAGAAGAGTGTTATGGGACAGATAAAAGATACCATGGTAAAACTGAAGTGTTCTCTGTGTAGTCGTATCACACATTACACCAAGCGCAATAAGAAAAAGGTGAAAGAAAAGCTTGCTCTTTCGAAATATTGTCGTTTTTGTAAGAAGAACACTCCTCACGCTGAGAGCAAATAATCAAGCAACAGTTAACAAAAAACAGTAAGCACGATAGAATGATAGTATCTGCTTTTTGTTAAATGGTTAACTGTTTTTTGTTTGTTGAATTTTCAGAAAAAAGGCACGGGAGCGTCGTATAATGGTAGTACAGCGGCCTCCAAATCCGCTTGCGTAGGTTCGATTCCTACCGCTCCTGCTAAGAAGGTTTTCCATAGTTATTATGGAAAAGTTTCTTTACGGCCCTATCGTCTAATGGTTAGGACACCAGGTTCTCATCCTGGTAACAGGGGTCCGATTCCCCTTAGGGCTACAACGAAGTTGAAGACATAAAGTACGCCAACTCCTGTCTGCCGACAGGCAGGGCTTGGCACATGTCTAGTAAAAATTCTCCGCCTGTTGGTAGGGGATTTTCTCTTTTTGAGGCCATTTCCCCGTTTGACAAAAGCGGGGAAGATTTGTATGCTGTAACATCAGCTTTGAGCTGATTTTTTGTAAACTTAACAACTGGAGATTTAAAAATGAATATCAAATCGTCGACTTTTGTGGATCGGCTTCAAGCCGCAATGATTGCGAAAAAAAGCGTACTTTGCGTCGGGCTCGATCCCCAGTTTCAATTCATGCCATTGCATCTTGTTGATGTCGTGGTTGCCAAACATGAGAAAACATGGGAGGCTCTTGGGCACTTGTACTATGATTCCAATGTGGCAATCATCGACGCCATTGAACCATTTGCTGTCGCCGTGAAACCGCAATTGGCTTTTTACACCGGCAGCCATTTTTTGTCTTGGGCATTCGAGGCGACTATCGCCTATGCTCACAGCAAGGGCCTTCTCGTCATCAACGATGCTAAGTGCACTGACGGCGGAGAAACAGCAAAGGCCTACGCGGGCGCACACATTGGTGGAATCCCATTTTTCGATGGGGAAATAAAAGAAACCTCAATTCGTGCTGATGCTGTGACTGTTGGCGCCGGGTACATTGGCGAAGCTGGCGTTCTGCATTTTGTGAATCAAATCAAGACTCATGGCACGGGCGCTTTTGTTGTCGACAAGACATCGTTTGCACCTAACTCTGCGGTTGAGCAATTGGTGACACAGAGTTGTTTTACCGTTTGGGAAGAGCTGGCCAAGCTCGTTAGTGTGTGGGGCGAAGGTACAGAGGGCCAGAACGGCTATCGCAATTTGGGCGTTGTCATGGGAGCGACTTTTCCTGAAGACGCAGTCAAAATGCGAAGAATTCTTCCGAAAGGACTGTTTCTTGGCCCGGGTTATGGTGGTCAGGGCGCTACGGCGAATGACTGCGCAGCGCTGTTCAACGACGATGGCTTTGGTGCTGTTATCAATTCATCACGTGGTGTGACCGGCGCTTGGGCAAAGGGGCAATTTGCTTGTGATTCGAAATATTTCGCACAAGCAGCTGCGAAGTCTGCCGAGTTTTCACGCGATGATCTGAACGCTGGTCTCAAACGGGCTGGCAAGTATCCATTTTGAATTTCAACCAACCAACTCGCATCGCGAGAGAAAGAAGACTTATCATGATAGAATCTCTTATCCCATCCGCTGAAGAATTCGTTTCTTACGCGTTACGCATCAGGGCTCTGGAGTTGGTTCCGGAGGGGCGCAAACTGAAGAGTGGGCGGTCCTCGCCCTACTTCTTCAACTCTGGTTTGTTTAATACCGGAGGCACCCTCTCTGAACTTGCCAAAGCGTATGCTGTCAATGTCTATAAGGACGAACTCAAGTATGGTCGTCCGGATGTCATTTTCGGCCCAGCATATAAGGGCATTCCATTGGTCGCTGCCGTTGCGGCGACTCTCGGCAACAGTATTGAGTACGCCTTTAACCGCAAGGAAGAAAAAGACCATGGCGAAGGTGGTATTGTTGTCGGTAGCACATCGCTTCAAGGAAAAAAAGTCCTTGTCGTCGACGATGTCATGACGACGGGAACATCTTCTGGGGAAGCGGTCGAAATTATTCGTGTCAATGGTGGTACTCCTATCGGTTGTGTGATTGCATTCGATCGGCAGGAACGAAGTAAAGACGGTAATTTGTCGGCCGTGCAGGAATTTGAACAGAATTACGGCATTCCTGTTCGTGCTGCTGCGACACTCTCTGATCTCATTGGGGTTTTGCAGTGCTACTGTGATTCCTACGATCCAAGCGACATCAACAATAACGCAGAACCGCCATTTGAGGCACTCAGGAAGATACTTGCTTACCGGGAGCAGTACGGCGTCTCTTGAGTTTTTTGTTCAAAAGGGTACCGAGTGCAAATGCACCACGGGCCCTGTTTTTTTATGCTACAATATGGGTGAGATAATGATAAAGAAACAATTATTATGAATATCCTCGAACATCCAGAGTACGTTCTCCCATCGAAAGAGCAAGAACAAGAAAGGGCAGAAAGATTCCTCTTAGCAAAGAATCTGGTGCAGTATTATTTTGCTTCATTGGATTACAGAAATACCCATCCTGATGAAGAAACGGTTCCAGAATCAGAACAGGAAAAAAAAGTAGAGGAATACGGAGCACTTTTCGAAGAATGGTATGAAAGTAAGGAGGGTATGCAGGCTCTCAACACATATATCGAAACACATGAGAGCGAAGCAATTATAGAGGAAAAGGATATGAGTAATCTCGTTCAATCATTTCTCGCCTTCAGAAATCGTACACACCCACTATAAGAAAGCGTATGCACACCCTCATTTTCGATATTGAAACCGTTGGAGAAGATTTTGACACGCTCGATGAGACGAGTCAGGAAGCACTCACTCGTTGGATCAAACGAGAATCAGAAAATGAGACTGAATATGCCGGAGCATTGACGGATCTGAAAAATGGTATGGGATTCTCACCTTTGACAGGGCGTATAGTTGCTATCGGTATTTATGATAGTGAGCGTGAAAAAAGTGCGGTATATTTTGAATCTTCATCAGTGAAGGTAGAAGAAAGTTTCGAAGAAGGAGAGTGCAAGTGTACCGTGATGACAGAAAAAGAAATGCTCCAGAGATTCTGGGAGATCGCTGGAAAGTACGATACGTTCGTCACATTCAATGGTCGACAGTTCGATGTGCCGTTCCTCATGGTGCGTTCTGCTATACACGGTATTCGTCCGACAAAAAATCTGCTCTCGAATCGGTATCTGAATTCTCAGGCGAGAGGAGCACATCATATAGACCTCTTTGATCAATTGACATTTTACGGCGCGATGAGAAAGAAGGGGAGCCTCCATCTCTGGTGTCGAGCTTTCGACATCGAGAGTCCGAAAATACAGGGAGTCGATGGTGATGATGTGAAAACACTGTTTGAAAATGGAAGATCATCAGACATCGCACGATATAACGCTCGCGATGTACGAGCGACGCATGAGCTCTACAAGAAATATAAAGACTTTTTGCAATTTTAGTATCTTTTTTCAAATCTTTTTCTCACAAGTAACCTCTCATATAGAAGGGATATTTCTATCCAACAACCAAAAGCCAATTTTTCATCATCGTTCCACCTCTCACAAGAGCTTTCAGTGTTACGAAAAAAGTAGTCCCCAATCTACACAATCATAACTTCTTTTTTCGATCTGAGAGCTCTTGCTCAGTCAGTGTGGAAAGGATGCTGAAAAATTCTTTTGGTTATTGAAAAAGAAAAGAGGATTGTACTTCAAATGAGAGTGGAAGACTTTTCCCTTGTTTTTGGTTTTCTTTCTTGATATACTTTCAAGCGTGTTTGACTATCTCTAAAAGGGGAATATATGCAGATAGAGAATGAATTAAAGGTTTTCAAAGAACGTCTTGATCCGAAAATTGGGGCGTATTTTGACAGGGCTATCGAAACAGCGGAAAAAGAAGATGTTTTCATCACTGATGCCCTGCGATATTCTCGGAAATTCGTTTTGGCTGGTGGCAAGCGATTGCGAGCCGCTTTTATGTATTATGGATATATCGGAGCTGGAGGGAAAGATGAGGAGGCTATATTGACCACTTCGATGAGTATAGAGTTGGTACATGCATTCCTCCTTGTTCACGACGATATCATCGACAACGATGACACCCGACACGGCATAGCGACTATTCATCGTCACTACACCGATATCGGGAAATCACTGTTCGCAAACAAAGATACGCGACACTTTGGAGAATCTATTTCTATCGTTATTGGTGATATTCTCGGTGCCTTTGGAAATGATATAATCTTTTCTTCTTCTTTTCCTCTTGAACAGAAATTCCGTGCTCTTTCGAAATTGCAAGAAATCGTTTCTTTTACTGCCATCGGACAAATGAAAGATATCTATATAGAATATATGGGCAAGGCAAGTGAAATGGAAATCCTTTCGATGTATCGGAATAAAACAGCAAAGTATACTATCGAAGGGCCACTCTATCTCGGCGCTCTTCTCGCTGGAGCATCCAAAGAGCTTCTCGAAGGATTCTCAGCATACGCCCTTCCTCTCGGCATCGCGTTTCAGATTCAAGACGATATATTGGGGATATTCGGAGATGCGAAACGTCTCGGTAAGCCTATAGGATCAGATATCTCTGAAGGAAAAATCACCTTGCTCGTGTCTCGTGCTCTCCGTGATGGGACACTTGATGAACGAAAACGTATCACTGAGATACTCGGACTCGGAGAACAATTGACCGAAAGAGATTGTCAGGAATTCCAGTCCCTTATTGAATCCACAGGAGCACTCCAAGGAACGAAAGAGCTCGCTTCCGCGTATATCGATGAAAGCAAGCAAGCACTGAAGAATATAGAAGCATTGCTCAATCCTCGAGCGTACGACTTTCTTTCTTCAGTCGCTGAGTATATGATGAAACGTGAATATTAGAGGCGAAATAATAGGCTTCTTGAAAGAATTTTGGATAACAAGTATGGTGAATATATGAATCTCAAAGCAACAAATACAATAGGAGAAAGTCAGTATCTTCCTCGTCACATGGTGATTATTCCTGATGGAAATAGACGTTGGGCAACGGAACGTGGTCTGGAACCGTGGGAAGGACACGAGGCCGGAGCAAAGAACACTGAAAGACTGATTCGCGAAGCCAAACGTCTTGGTATACAGGAGATGACGTTTTGGGGATCTTCTCTCGAGAATCTTGTGAAAAGGCCAGTACTGGAAAGCAAAGCGCTTCTCCGAATTTATGAGACATACTTCAAAGAATTGCTTGAGAGTGATGATATCCATAAAGATGAGGTAAAAATTCGTTTTATAGGACGGTGGGAAGAGCAGTTTCCTTCTTCTCTCAAGAAGATTCTCTACGAGTGTATCGATGCAACAAAAAACTATAACAAGCATTTTCTCAATTTTCTCCTTGCTTATAGTGGAGATGATGAGATGCTAAACGCAGTGAAAACTCTGAGTCAGTCGAAAGACACCGAGATAACGCGAGAATCTCTCAAGAATGCTTTGCTGACAAGGGATCTGCCACCAGTAGATCTGCTCATCCGTACAGGAGGAGAACCTCATCTTTCGGCAGGGTTTATGATGTGGGATATCGCGAATACCCAATTCTTTTTTTCGGAGAAATATTACCCAGATTTCGATGAATCCTGTCTACGGGATGCTCTGACTGACTACACGTCTCGTGGACGGCGGTTCGGGAGTTAGGTGCGGGGTTGACAAGAATACGATACCTGCTACAATAAGACTACATTTTGAAAAATTGTAGAGATTCAGAAGAGAGGTTTTGCTTTGGTCATAATCTTTATGAATAAAGGTCTTTTCTCCGAAGTAAAATATCCTCTTTTTTCGTAGTGAAAGAAAGTATATCTTTTGAATTTTTGCGTTTTATAGTAGAGAGTAATATATGGGAAACAACAAGGAGTTGATCAAAGTCGAAGGAGAAGTTTTGGAAACTTTACCGAGTACGACATTTCGTGTTCGCCTCGATAATGGTCATGAAGTCCTCGCCCACATCTCTGGCCGTATGCGTGTCCACTATATTCGTCTTTTGCCAGGTGATCGTGTTACGCTCGAAATGAGCCCATATGATTTGAGTAAAGGAAGAATCATACTGCGCAATAAATAATCGTATTTTTGAAAAAGTTGAAAAGAATCTATGAAAGTAAGAGCTTCAGTAAAAAAAATTTGTGCTCACTGCAAAATTGTAAAACGCCGAGGAAAGGTGTTCGTTATTTGTGTGACTCCAAAACACAAACAACGCCAAGGATAAGTCTTTTGACAAGTTTGCAGAGAAGATAAATTAAGTATCGAGTCGTCGTAAGACATATAAGCTAAAAACCTACAACTGAGAGTACTATGATAAGAATTGCCGGAATCAACATTCCAGATAACAAAAGAATAGAAATCGCATTGACGTATGTTTTCGGTATAGGTCTTTCTACGAGTCAGAAGATCCTCGAAGAACTCTCAATTGATGTGAATACTCGTACCAAAGACGTTTCTTCCGAAGATGCCAATCGTCTCCGAGAAGTAATCGAAAAAAAGTTTCGTGTAGAAGGTGAGCTTCGTCACGTTGTCAGAGGAAATATCAAACGTCTGAAAGAAATTGGTTGTTATCGTGGCACTCGACATACAAAAGGATTGCCATCTCGCGGTCAACGAACAAAGACAAATACCCGAACCGTACGCGGTAATACCCGTAAAACAATGGGTAGCGGTCGCAAGAAATCATCTGACAAGACATAAAAGTTGCCCCGTGAGTTCATAAGCTAAAACCTACAAGAGAGATAATTATGGAAGAAGTAAAGAAAATCGAAGACACTGGAGTTTCTACTGAAAAAACAGAAGTGGAAACAGCAAAGAAGGTCAAGAAATCAAAGCGTCAAGTTTTGAAAGGCCGAGTCAATATCCAGTGCACCTACAACAATACTATTATTACCATTTCTGATTTGAACGGTGCTGTTTTGGGTTGGTCCAGCTCAGGACATATGAGTTTCAAAGGTGCTAAGAAGTCTACTCCGTACGCAGCGACACAGGTTGTTGCAGATGTGACTGAAAAAGTGAAGAAATATGGCATTCAAGAACTGGAAGTATTTGTCAAAGGAGTAGGAAGTGGACGAGAAGCTTCTATCCGAGCTCTGTCAAACAACGGTTTCAATCTCGTCGGTATCAAAGATCTGACTGCTATCCCTCACAATGGTTGTCGTCCTCGCCGTCCTCGCCGTATTTAGTTAGTCTCGTATAAGTTAGTGAAAATGAACTATGCCAAATAATATTGATTCCAAGTGTAAACTCTGTCGCCGTGCTGGCGAAAAACTCTTTCTCAAAGGAGATCGTTGTTTGTCGCCAAAATGTGCGATGGTACGTCGTCCGTACGCTCCTGGTGTGCATGGTCATAACCCGTCTCGTGGCGGAAGCGAATTCGGAAAACAGTTGGCAATGAAACAGAAAATCAAGCGTTTGTACGGTGTAATGGAACGACAATTCCGACATCATTTCGATGAAGTTCGCAACACGCCTGGCATCACTGGTGATCAGCTGGTATCTCGACTCGAACGTCGTTTGGACAATGTCGTGTATCGTCTCGGATTCGCTGCTTCTCGTGCACAAGCCAAACAACTCGTCAGTCACAAAATGTTTTCTGTCAATGGTACACGTATCAATATTGCTTCATACGAAGTCCGCGTAGGAGATATGATTGAACTGAAGCAGAATAAGAAAGAAAAGCAATTTTTCAAAAATCAGGAAGAAATTCTCAAAAATAAGAAAGATGTTCCACATTGGTTGGAGCTCAATGTTGCCAAGCAATCTGGAAAAATGATCTCGATGCCTTCACCTCAAGATGTCGGTGTCCGTGTCGATGCTCAGATGGTCGTCGAATATTATTCCAAGTAAATCTCTTTCATTTATTTCTAATCATTAGTGTTTCCGGTGAACGGTCCATAGCGATCAGGTCCGACAGTCCATCCGAAACCATCAAAGCCGTATGCAAATCATCACTTCCCCTCAAAAGCCGAAGTACACAGCCATCGGAGTCAATCATGGAAAGATTGAAATCCTCGGATGCTATCCTGGATATGGTACTACTGTTGGTAATGCCCTTCGTCGCGTACTCCTTTCTTCTTTGGAAGGTGCTGCTGCAAAATCTGTGAAAATCAAGGGTGTTTCTCATGAATTTTCTACAATTCCAGGTGTGATGGAAGATGTTGTACAGATCATTTTGAATTTGAAACAGATTCGTTTTCGTCTTCATGGCACAGAGACTGTCAAAATCAGTCTCAAAACCAAAGGAGAAGGTGTTGTCACCGCATCACAGTTCAAGACGACTTCTGATGTCGAAGTAGTAAATGGAGATCATATTATTGCTACTATCACTGACAAGAAAACCGAGCTCGATATGGAAATAGAAGTCGAGAACGGTATTGGTTATGTTCCTGCTGAAAATCGTGAACAAGAAGATCGTGAAATCGGCGTTATCGCTATTGATTCTATCTTCACTCCTGTAAAGCGTGTGAATTATGAAATAGAAAACATGCGTGTCGGTAAGCGTACAGATTATGACAAAGTAACGATTGAAATCATTACTGACGGCAGTATGTCTCCAGTGGAATCCTTCGAAAAAAGTGTTGCCATTCTCGTTTCCCAGTTCTCTTCCCTGACAGGAACAGAAGGGGATGTACCGGAAATCAAAGAAGCTGTCGTAGAGGAAGTTGTTCAAAAGAAAGCAAAGAAGGTATCCAAGAAGAAAAAAGAGGAGAAAGAAGCATAAATGATCCCTTTGTGAGTAAAGAATTATGAAACACAGACATTCAGGACGCGTACTCAGTCGCGGACGAAATCAACGAAGAGCATTGATCAAGACCTTGTTAGGGAGTCTTATTCTTCGTGAACGCATCACTACTACAGAAGCGAAGGCCAAAGAAATCAAAAATTTTATTGACCAAATCGTGAATAAAGCCAAAGTAGGGCGACGTGATCCTGCTCGTCGAACAGCTATCATCCGTGAGTTCCAGGGTCTTATTCCAGAGATGGCATCCAAGAAATTACTCGGTGATTTCAGTGCTCGTTTTGAAGAACGCGTCAGTGGATACACTCGGGTAGTGAAGCTCGAGCGACGCAAGAGTGATAGTGCAGAAATAGCAATTATTGAGTTTGTATAAACGAAACGTATGGCACAGAATAAAAGAACAATGATTGATCGTAAATACCACCTGTTTGATGCAAAGGACAAGGTGCTCGGTCGTTTGTCGACGCAAATCGCTCGCCTGCTTATGGGCAAGCACAAAGTAGGGTACGCTCCACATATCGATGGAGGAGATTTTGTTATCATTATCAACTCCGATGGTCTCGTCGTTACGGGGAAGAAAAATACTGACAAGATGTACCATCGTTTCAGTGGATATCCTGGAGGTATCACTTCGATTAATTTCGAAGACCAAATGAAAAAAGATTCTCGAAAAATTCTCTGGCAAGCAGTGTACAATATGCTCCCGAAGAATGCTTTACGAGGAAAAATGCTTCGCAGACTCCATATCAACAAGGGTGGCGAACATGAAGAGAAGATTATTCACGTGACTCACGAATAAACGTATATGGTAACGAAAGCAACAACTGCAAAAGAAGAGAAAAAAGACGCTCCTAAAAAAGTTGTCAAAAAAGTGGTAGCCAAGAAAAAGGTCGCTACTGTTCCAGCTGTTCCAAAAGTTGTGAAGGAGAAGAAGACTACGGAAGAGCGTTATGTATATGCTGTTGGTCGTCGCAAGACAGCTATCGCACAAGTACGTCTCTATCCGAGCACAGAGACAGAATCTGTCATCGTCAATGATAAGAAGATTCGTGAATATTTTGGTACTCCAGCTCTCGAAACGATAGCCCTCTCTCCTCTGAAACTGACTGGTCTCGAAACTGCCTTCAGAATGTCAGTTGTCGTCCGTGGTGGAGGTCTCCATGGTCAGGCTGATGCGATCAAGCTCGGTGTGGCCCGTTGCCTCATCAAACACGATATTTTGCTCCGTGCGGTGCTCAAATCTGCTGGTATGCTCACTCGTGATGCTCGTGCTGTCGAACGTAAGAAACCAGGACTCAAGAAAGCTCGTCGTTCTCCACAGTGGGCAAAACGCTAGCCACGTCGCTCGCGAGCGACGGTGGTAAATCCATCGAATATATACCGCCCTTTCCGGGGCGGTTTTTTCTTTCTAAGAATTAATTTTTTTAGTTGTCATTCCCGTGAAGACGGGAATCTAGACTTTCTATAAACTATATTCCTGGACCACCGACTTCTCGGGGATGACAGAAATAGGACTCTTGTAATTGAGAGAAATTTATATTTTTTTGCTTTATCTGAGGTGTTTCAAGCAGTCGGAGTATTGACTTGATTGATAAAAAGGTGTATAATACATAATTATTGATGATCCTATCAATAAAGTTCGTGCACAAATTTTGTGGTTTGTGTGTTTTTAAAAAAAAGGAGAAACAATGAGGTTAAAGATTAAAGAGCAGAAACTGTTGGGGCATTTCAGGCAGTTTCCGTTCTCCCTGTTGCACGTGACAACGGGAGGAAAGTTTGGTGTAGGGGAAATAGCTGCGGCTGCGATTGCACTCTCTTCGGTGCATTGTGGCAGATGGGGATGTACGTACGAGGAGATTTCAGATCTCCACCAACGTGCATGTGAAGCTCATCATGCATACCAAACGAGTTATGATGACATCATAGCTCAGTCGTTCAAAACGTTGGAGCATGCGGTCACTCCTGCTTGGTTTCCTGAGATCAAGCAGGTTATCCGGCCCGTGACGTCAGTCCTGTTCCTTATTGCAGGACACGATGCGAGACAACTCACACTAGGGTTGCAGGCGTTAAAGATCAATAGATTTATTGATCACCGGGACACAGAAATCGTCCCACAGCCCAAGTTTATTGACACGCTTTTCGAAGAGTGTCGAAGGAACGGGCGCATCGTCTAGAGCAATTTGTCTGGATGATAGAGACCGCGTATGTGAGACACTCACTACGCGGTTTTTTCTTTTTCTAAGCAATGAATGTTTGTATTTTTTCTTGAGCTCGCGTTTCGGCAGGAGAAAGAGTTTCGTTTTTTTCTGTAGATTGGATTTTTGCATAGAGATCACGCACGACGTATTTCGTGAGTTCGGGTTCGGTGAACTCCGCTTCTGCTTCTCGAATGAGGATTTCGAGAGCGAGGAGGGGGTGGTAAGGGTTTTTGTAGGATCGATCGTCTGAGGTGAGAGCATCGAAAAGATCCATCGATCGGAGGAGAGAGAGCTCGAATCCGAGACGGACAGCAGAGACTTCTGTTTGATAGCGTTCGAGTCTGATTGGTCGCTTCTCGTAATCATGATGATGTGAAGCGATATCAGACGCGACATACATCTTCTGACGTCGTAGGATGGCCTTGGTAGCCTTCTCATGACATTCGAGGACTTTACGGAAAGTATCTTGAAGAGAAATACCGTGGCGACTGAGTTCGGTAAGAGTTTCGGAATTGAATACTTCTTCGATTGGAACGATATTGATCGGATCAAGAGCGTCTTCTGTATAGACTTGCATGAAATAATGATCCAGATCCACTTCGCTTGATTCTTCTACTTTCAGGGGATCAAAATAGTGTTCACTATCATTCTTTTTGGCCCACTCATTCGCTCTTCTTGCCCATTCTCGTCTCGAATGATTGTCATGGAGGAGAGAATGAGGGATGGCTGTTTTTCCGATATCATGGAAAAGGGCGGCAGTGAAGAGTTCTTCGAGAGAGCTCTCTTCCATATCGACACGATTTCTAATGTAGGCTTCTGTCTCACCGCCACCACTCGTCAGATTGTAGACGAAAGAAGCGACTCGAAGAGAATGATCGAACGTCGGTTTGTCATATGCTTCGAGTACGGCTGTGGTTTCCCAGTGTGCCTCTGTGAAATAGGGAATAAATTTTCCGAGAATATTGTTGTTATCAGGAAGAGATTTGAGTCTCTCAATCTGTGCTTGGAGGAGATCCGGATGCTTTTTCAAATTTTCTAAAATAGTATCAAAACCGGAACAGAGCTGTTGCTCGGCAAGTTCTGGATTAGGGGACCCTTCGAGAGACTTTCCTTCTTTTTGAGAGAGAGGTTTTGGAGAGGGTTGTTCATGAAAAACCATAAGAGTATGAAAAAATATTAATGAGGGATGGATTAGAACCCAAGTATTCCTGTTTTTTCTGTGATTGGGATACGGCTCAGTGTCTCTGTATTTCCATCGATATCTGAAACAAAATACAGAAAATTATCCTCAGTATATGAAAGCATCTGACGTATGAGAGTCGGGAAGGTAATAATGTCAGCGATGTTTCTTTGATCCCGATTATCGAGTTCAATCATTTTGGCAGTATTACCAAGCGAGAACAAAACGTGCTCATAATCTGCTCCCCAGACAATATTGCGTATTGGATTTGAGAAGCGTGCTATTTGTAAAATAGTATTGTATTCCCGTATTGGCTGTACTTCCCAGTTACGTACGAAATATACAGCGATTTCATTCTCCGAGAAGAAAAGGAGTTTCTTTCCATCGTCAGAAAACTGGACTCCACGAATATCTTTTTTAGCAATTTCTTTCAGAAAAGTTTCGCCGGGACGAATCGTGTTGTAGAGCCAAAGTTTTCCTGTAGCGTTCTCTTGTACAGCGATTCTTGTTTCATCGTAGAGAATGAGGGTGTAAGGGCTTTGATCAAGAAGATCGAGTGAGAGAGTGGTTATTTGAAGTGGTTCGGTAGGAATGAGATTACTCGATATACGATAAATAATACCGTTCTCATTGTTCAAATAATAGATATTTTGACCAGAAAAATTGTATGCGCGGATACCCTTTTGAATAAGAAGTGGCAAGGTTTCGGTCGTGGCGATATTTACGCGATAAAGTGACAACTCTTCGGTGTAAAGAATATAATCACGATTAGCAGGATCCCAACGAGGATTGTGAAGAGTATGAATCGTTTCTCCCTCTGTGAGATCATTGAGAGACACAACTTGTTTCGTTTTGATATTGACAATGAGATAGGTGACGATGCCATCTTTCTCTGTCGGAACGAGAATGTGCGTATTATCCGGTGACCATTCGATATTGAGAGAGATGTCGAGAGGGAGGGTCGTATGAGCGAGCGAGAGGACTTGTTCGCTCGTGTTGGTGTCTGTATCAAAGATATCTACTGAAAAAATATCCCCTTGTTTTTTGGTGAGAGCAAAAATGCCTTTTTCACGTGATTGAAATATTTTTGTGACGTATGCGGTACTAGGTATTCTTTCGGGAACGATATTTTCTTTTGTGAGAAGTACATTCCAGAATTCTACTGAAAGTCCGCTTTGCACAGTGACTTTCTTGGTCCATGAGGTGTATCCCGGAGCAGATACTCGGATGAAGTGTTCTCCTGGCATGAGGCCTCCGATATGGATAGAACGATTGAGAATGCCGAGTTTTTTCTCCGGAATGAATTCATCATCGACAGTGATATCTACTTTCTCTGGCACTGCTTTGATCGAGATGGAACCAGTGTAGATGAATATACCTCGATCAAAATTGAATCGATAACCAAAGGTGTAGAAAAGCACGCTACTCGTAGTAGAGAAGAACATGAAAACAAAAATCCAGAATAAAAGTGGACGAAAACGGTTCATAGAGCGTGTATATTATGTATGTATTCAGTATACCCTCAAAAGTGGTTTTTTGTGAAGCTAGAGGTATTTTTCTTTTTGACAGCGACTTGCTCTCGGGGTACACTTGAGACGATAATGATTCGTGAGAAAATACTCCCTATGTCACAATTTTTTGATTTCTTGACGTCATTTCAACTCCCAAAAAATATCGCAGGAGATGTTTCTCTCCTGTTTGCTTTTATCGGTCTTAGTCTGACACTCGGGTTTGTCTTTGGACGATTCAAGCTGATCAATATACTGATCAATGTGTATATCTCACTCGCTTTTGTCGGTGTGCTTCCAGAAAGTTTTTTCTCACCATCCGTCTATATGAAAGCGGGAGTTTTTCTCGCGCTTCTTATTTTTCTTACCGCCATTGATAAACGTCTTTTTGACCTACATCTTTCCAACGTCGGAACAGATTTTTTCTGGAGACTTATTGTGACGAGTATCCTTGTGACTGGGATGATCGTCAGTGTGATACTATCCTTTCTCCCACATAAGGTTGCTCTCGGCTTTATTTCTGCTACGGCATTTAGTTATTTTGCTTCACCAATCGCACTTATTTTCTGGATGGCTGTGCCACTCCTTTCACTCCTGTTTATCAACAATCGTTTGAAATAGGTTTTTTGCTTTATAATAGGGTTTTTTCAAATATAATCCGTTGAAAAAATGCTGTAAACTCTTTCTCTAAGACAGGGGCTTGACACACCCTGAAAAGTTGCTATACTGGTGAAGCAACCTATGAGATAAACGCTCAAGTTTGCTTTTGTTTCTCTTTGTTTTTTCCGCCAGTTGGCGGATCAGCCTCGGGCTGACTTTTTTATTGAGTAGATCTCAATGATAAAACGGGTGAAATTTTCTTTAACAATTGAGCCAAAGAGTTTTACTTCATTTACCCTCGTGAAGGAAGTAAAACAAAACAATAAACAATATAGTCACAATTTTTTGTGGTTAGTCCTTGTTTTCTTTTCTTCAGAGATTCAATTCTCAGAAGAGAGAAAATAATTGTAAGAAGCCACGCAAAATTTACTTCGGTAAATCGCGTGGTGAATTACACGGAAGAATCTCTATTCGATAGCAGTGATGCTATCAACTAAATTGAATTTTTTTTCTACCTTCGGGTAGAATTGGATTGAATTTTCTTATTGAGAGTTTGATCCTGGCTCAGGATGAACGCTGGCGGCGTGGATAAGGCATGCAAGTCGAGAGGGTTTAGACCCTCGGCAAACGGGTTCGGATAACATAGGAATTTTCCCTAAAGTCGTGGATAATCCAGAGAAATTTGGAACAATACACGATATGCTCTACGGAGTAAAGATTTATCGCTTTAGGAGAAGCCTATGTCCTATCAGCTTGTTGGTGAGGTAATAGCTCACCAAGGCTATGACGGGTAGGGGGTGTGAGAGCACGGCCCCCAACATTGGAACTGAGACACTGTCCAAACACCTACGGGTGGCTGCAGTCGAGAATATTCCACAATGGACGAAAGTCTGATGGAGCGACGCCGCGTGCGGGATGAAGGCCTTCGGGTTGTAAACCGCTTTTTTCAGGGAGCAATTTCGATGAGAGTACCTGAAGAATAAGAGGTTACTAACTCTGTGCCAGCAGTAGCGGTAATACAGAGACCTCAAGCGTTATCCGGATTTATTGGGCGTAAAGGGCAGGTAGGTGGATATGTTAGTCGGGCGTTAAATCTCGGGGCTCAACCCCGAACAGGCGTTCGAAACGGCATGTCTAGAGGATGTGAGAGATCAGTGGAATTTATGGTGTAGTAGTGAAATGCGTTGATATCATAAAGAACACCCAAGGCGAAGGCAACTGATTGGCACATATCTGACACTGAGCTGCGAAAGCGTGGGGAGCGAATAGGATTAGATACCCTAGTAGTCCACGCCCTAAACGATGCATACTAGGTGCAGGGAGAATCGACCCTTTCTGTGCCGGAGCTAACGCGTTAAGTATGCCGCCTGGGAAGTACGATCGCAAGATTAAAACTCAAAGGAATAGACGGGGATCCGCACAAGTGGTGGAGCATGTGGTTTAATTCGACAGTAAGCGAGGCACCTCACCAAGGTTTGAAATCTAGCTGCAGAGCCCAGAAATGGGATGTCCTTCGAGGGTGCTAGACCAGGTGCTGCATGGTTGTCGTCAGCTCGTGTCGTAAGATGTTCCGTTCAGTCGGGAAACGAGCGCAACCCCTGTGAAGTGTTATATATGTCACTTCAGACTGCCCTCTCATTTGTTCAGAAACAATTTTGTTTGTGATCAGGTGAGAGGGAGGAAGGCGGGGATGACGTCAAATCAGCATGGCCCTTTGACACCTTGGGCGACACACGTGCTACAATGGCCGGAATAAAGGGTTGCCAAATCGCGAGATGGAGCTAATCCCAAAAATTCGGTCTCAGTTCGGATTGCAGGCTGCAACTCGCCTGCATGAAGCTGGAATCACTAGTAATCGTTGATCAGCCACGCAACGGTGAATGCGTTCTCGGATCTTGTACTCACCGCCCGTCACACCAAGAGAGCCGGCAATACCAGAAGGCCCCGGGTTAAATCGGGGACGACGGTAGGGTTGGTAATAAGGGTGAAGTCGTAACAAGGCATCCGTAGCGGAAGCTGTGGATGAATCACCTCCTTTCTAGGGAGATAAAGGTGTACGAATTCTGACTCAAAATCAGGTTCACAACCATTATGGTCGTTCATTGTATAATTAAGTGCCGACGCTTAGGCGAGAGCATTTCTAGCAATGAAACATAATAAAACTAGAGACCTTACGAAAAGGACTAACCGCAAAAGATTATGAATTGTTTATAATTTGGACGCATTCTACCCCAAGATAAAGGAATTTCTTCGGGTAGTACTGTAAGACATTGAAACTCGTCGCAAGACGGGTTTTCTTGTTTTCTGGAAGAAAATTTGATATATACTAGTTTAGAAGTATTTCGGGTGTATAATAAGATAGCTAATGTTACGGAATCAAAATGCTACCAAAATATTATTCGTCAGTGGGGTAGAAAGGAGATTCTGAAGGTCATTTTTTCTGGTCAGCGTAGAGATAGACGTCATAAGAAAGAATACGCCATACGCTTATAGTCAATAATGAGAATTGGTATGTTGCAGTTCGTAAAACTTCTTTGGAGTAAAAAATTAGACATTGTGAAGGCCTTCATTATAGCGTCTGTGTTTTCTGTTGGGTTTCTTCTCTTTTGTTCAACCTTGCTAATGAATGCTCAGAACTTGAATGATGAAACCAAAGCGTTTGTAGAAGTAATAAATATCTGGAGAGTTGTCATAGTGTTTGGGCTTCTGACTCTAGGGTTTAGCATCTTCTCAATAATAAAGAAGAGAATGGCTGGAGTGAAATCGTTCCTGTGGTTTTTTTGGGCAATAGGAACAATTGTTGCAATATTACTTTCTTGGAATATCGGCATACCGAAAATATCAGATTTACTGAAAGTGACTTCGCCAGAAATGAAGGATGTTATATCCTTTTTTATTTTAGCAGCTCTTTCTTTATGGATATTGAGCGTTTCTTACTGTAGAAAGATAGCAAAGCGTTTACAGTTGAATACCCCTATTGCGACTTTAATAGGGATATTCATTCCTATTATATCTGCGCTCATATATACATATGTCAGCAAAGAGAGAGAAGGGAAGATAAAATTGTTACAAGTAATCTTCGGCAGTGTTATTGTTATAGTGCTCATTTCTGTAGCCGTGATCTTTTACATCATAGGAACTCCAGAATATACTTTATACCAAATAAAGAAAGCCATCGTTTCGGAAAACGTTGTTGAGGTGGAGAAATATCTTCACGCTGATGTTACTACAAAAGTTTTCGGTGAAACATCTGATCAATCAGTTGCCTCTCTTTTCAAGACTTTCAATACTTCATTTCTAGAGATTAAAAAACAGAATTCGGAAGTTGCTAAGAATGCCGAAATATTTATTCCAACTGGGCTTACAGGAAAACTGCTCAAGTCTGCACAGGTTGATTATTCAAATAAGGAAATGGCGATACTGTTGGAGTTTGATAGTGAGGGGAGTGCGATATTGAGTGATGTAACGAAAGAAAATGTAGGCAGCACTCTCGCAATCTATTTCGGTGGTCAGCTCGTGAGTACCGCCACTATTCAGTCTGAAATAACCAACGGAGTGATAGTTGTGTCAAATTCTGCTTCATTTTCAAATAACGATCTGGAGGAGTGGGTGAATACGATGGTAGTCCGAATCAATGAAGAGAAGAACGGAATGATTCACGGTTTAAAGATTCAAAAAAAAGCAGTAGATGGTTCTTCGGCTCATATAGCAATCGGTAGAGAACAAAGTGGAACGGGAAGTGGTTTCGATATATCTATGCTTCGTGTGGCTAGGAATCAGTGGATCGTGAATGGGCTCGAGTTTATAAGCGGTGAAGATGGACGAATTCTACCAGATCCAGGAGGCGAAAAAGTAGTTCCATTTTCGTGGAAGTATAAGGGGAAAAACTACTCTTTAGATTTGAGTTTATATGATTCATACTATAACTTTTATCAGTCATCACCGAGTGGCGCTCTCTTTAACGGAGAGTCTGCAGTCGGTTGGTGGGAAAAGAATAATGATGCCTATCTGAGAGAAGTAAATGGAGACGCAACCATAAAAGATCTCGCACAATCATTAAAAGCTATTGGTGACAAGAATAACTTCAATGACAATCAGTTGGCTGAGCTTGTCACCTCACTCGTCCAAACTATCCCGTACGATTTCGAGAAGTTTAATAATAGAGAAGCAGGATTGAACGGCATAAGCGAAAGACCAACGTATCCATATGAAGTTCTCTATGAAAACAAAGGCGTCTGCCAGGATAAAAGCTATCTCGCCTACTTACTTTTGAGAGAGTTAGGGTTCGGTACTTCTTTTTTCCTTTTTCCTGAAGATAAACATATAGCAGTAGGAGTAGAATGCCCTCAGGAATACTCAAATTATGATTCAGGGTACTGCTTCCTGGAGACTACAAGTTTGGGGAATAAAATCGGATCTACACCAAGCATCATAAAGGAGTCAGGAATCGCTGCATCGGAAATTGTACTCAATGATTACGGAACGGATGCAACCGAAGATGCATCAAGTCCTCTCGGGAAGATTGAGGTTTTGAATAAGACAAATGGACTTGTCTATACTGGAATCATCGATACGGTAAATACGCAAAAAGAAATCGACAACCTCCTCTCTACGATACGAAGGATGGACAGGGAACTGTATGCTTCGGATAGGGACCTAGAGAGTCAAGATCAAGAAATCAGCAGAATGATAAATAAGATAAAAAAACTCGAAAAAAATCTTACGCCGAACAATTATGATGATTATATCGATTATTTCTCCAAGTATAAAAAAGCATATAATGCTTTCGAAAAGGATAGAAAGGCATTCAATGCAAGAATTGTTACACGAAATCAATTGAACAATAAATACAACAGCCTTATAAAAAGTTTTTATCAATAAATATGGATTCGTGGCTTTGATTGGGAGGGTGTATAATAAAATTGTAGAGTTTCTGCATGGAGATAGTAAAAAAACATCAAAGGACACCATTTCCAATAGTATGTAAATTCGTTTATTTAGGGAAGTTTTGGATAGTTTAAAGTCTAAGAATTAGGTATTTCCACACTTAAGGAACAGAATAATTCTGTAAATAATTTGGACGCACTCTACCCCAAGATAGAGTCCACCTATGGAGGGGAATTTCTTCAAGTAGTACTGTAAGTTTATCCGCCGTGGAGGGCCCGCCTGCAACGTTATGCCAGCCCGCAGTAGATACAGCGTTTCTGGCGGGCGTAGCATTGCGGGCAGGACATTGAAACCCATCTTATGATGGGTTTTCTTGTTTTTCAAAAAATGTTTTCTCTCTTGACACTTTTTCTCGAAATGTTGTATTATACTATATGTAAGTAGTGTAAACAAAAATATGAAACACATTATCGAATATATAAAAAACTTTGATAAGTGGAATGAAAAGAAAAAGCAAACAGACAAAAAATCTGTTGATCGAGATCTCTTTATTCACGAACGTGAAGTGTGGTGGTGTGCAATCGGGATCAATGTTGGTGTAGAGATTGATGGAAAGAATAATGATTTTGAACGACCAGTGTTACTTGTGAAGAAGTTTAACGGACTGATGTTTTGGGGAATTCCACTTACTTCAAAGGCGAAAGAAAATCCTTATATAGTGAAGGTTGCACATTCAAAAGGAGTATCGTATGCGAATCTTTCTCAATTGCGATTATGGAGCTCTAAACGCATCCTCAGAAAAGTTGGAGTAATTTCAGAAGAAAGTTTCATCGAAGTATTGAAGCGACTCAAAGACTGTTTCTAAAAAAAATCGGACCCACCTTTACAGATGAGTCCTCGGAGGCCGAAGCCACTAATAGATACAGTATACACCTAAAATTGATTTTTGTCAATATTTTCTTCAGGAAAGTGCTGTAAGCCCATCTGCAACGTTATGCCAGCCCGCAGTAGATACAGCGTTTCTGGCGGGCGTAGCATTTCGGGCAGGTTTATCCGCCGTGGAGGGACATTGAAACTCGTCGCAAGATGGGTTTTCTTGTTTTTTTACACGAGAAAGTATCCAGAGTAGACTGAATCTGTTTAATAAGGATTATCGCGAGCGGTTTGAAATGGCTATTGAGAGTATTGTCCAATTGCAGTGTTTCAGAACATAATACGCTGTAATTATGACCTAGGAGGAGAGTCTGTAACAAGCCTTGTTTTTTGTCACTTAGAATGGTATTCAAACTTGGGTATTGACTTTAGTGCACTATTCTGAGAATCTAGTTCAAGGGAGTTCTTTACAGGAGATGTCAATGTTTCGCGAAAATCCGAAAACGGGAGTTCTTGAAGAGTCAGATGCGCTTGGACTTTTCTATAGTCCAGTGACGAATGAATCAGGAAGAATGAGTCGGAGAAATCCTGATACTGGCATAAAGGAGCAGTCTGACTTACTCGGCTTGAGTTGGAGTCCAGTCATCAATGATGCTGGAAAAATGACCCGCACCGACCCAGAGACTAACGAGCTACAGCAGTCGGGTCTCCTCAATCTCTGGTGGGACCCAGTATCGAGGGAAAGTGCTATTGGCAATGATTCCAATGCACACAGTTCTGACTTATCATCGGGTAGTTCACTGAATACCCCTTTGGGTAGTGGCGGAAGCTACGGATATTCTTCAGGAGGCACTAGCTCGGACCCCGTGTGTAAGAGGAGTGGTACTGCTGTGAGTGTACGAGAATCCCGATCTGGGAAAAGTACCGGCGTATCCACGAATAGCAATGCCGGAAGCGCTTCTAGCATGAGCTTGGGAGATATCGCTTGTGTTACCGCCGGAGCTGTCGCGGTTGTGGTTGTAGGAGGCTTCATTGCGTCACTGTTTGAAGACAAGAACGTGATCAAACGATTGCCAGATGTCACTCCACCCCCAAGTAGGGCTCATGTGTATGTCTTCCTGCTTTTTTTGAGTTTTGTAGCAGCGTCATTCCTGCTTTCAGGACTAACTGATGATTTCCATCGGTTTGATCTAACGAAGGTATTCATGGGAGGAATCTGCAGCGTCTTGTGTTTGTTGGGATGGATCTTCGTCATTGACGATGAGAGAAATGAAGAGAAAGAATATCAAATCGCTGTGAAAAAACGTGAAGCTGAAAACAGAGAGATCGATAGGCGAAATAAAGCGTATCTCGAAGAAAAAGCAGCGAGCAAAAAGCGAGCAAAAAATGAAATCATTTGACTCGTCGAAGAGTACACGATTGGCTACTTGGTTCTAAACCTGGTAGCCTTTTTTCTTTTTACGAGAAAGAGGAAACGACCCCACGTTAAAGTATCGGTACTAATCTGACGGGCCCGGAAACAATCGTGCATTAGCTACAGGGGTAGAATGATGCAATGAGGTTTGTTGGATCTTATGTAGAAACCTTCGGGGCAATTGCTGGAGGAAGGCTCGATGGCGGGTGTCAACGTCCGTCAACCAATCGAGCTGACCTATATGAGTGGAGGGGAACCAACAGTTCCCCTCCATCTCTCTCAAAAGTTTTGATATGTCTTTTTGCAAAAACACCCTTGGATAAGCCAAAGTGGTGTTTTTTTGTTTTGGTTCATATTTGATTTTTTATAATGAAAGAAAAGAGGGGCTTGTATTGTAGTAGAAGTAGAGATGTCGCGAAATCTCTCTTAATAAGGAAATAATACAGAATACTATGAACAAAACAACACTGGGACTCGGAGCACTCGCACTCTTCTTGGGTGTAGCAGGTATATCTGCCACAGCACTCGCCTATAGAGGAGATGTGAATGTTCAAGGTCCGAACTATACTCCTGAACGTCATGAGGCGATGGAGAGAGCGTTTGAGAACAAGGATTATAACGCTTGGAAAGATCTGATGCAGGGAAGAGGCAACGTGACACGTGTTATCAATCAGGATAACTTTGCGAAGTTTGCCGAAGTGCATGAACTTTCTGAAGATGGAAAAACAGCTGAAGCACAAAAGGTTCGTCAGGAACTCGGACTTGGACTCCGTAACGGCTCTGGCCAAGGAATGGGAATGGGCAGAGGCATGAATCGTTAAGAGAGTCTGTTTTCTACACGGCCCCGAGAAATCGGGGCTTTGTGGAGAATGGCTCTTGTTCTGTTATACTTCCATTATGGATGAAAACGAAAATCTCACCGATGAAGTTATTGTAGAAAAAGTCAGATCTCTCGATCAGGAACTCTACGTTGTGATTGTTGATCGGTATCAGGGAAAGCTTTTACGCTATGCTATGAGTCTGATCCGAGATGAACACGCGTCTCTTGATATTGTCCAAGAATCTTTTATCAAGGCGTTCGTCAACCTTCAGAGTTTTGATACGAAGAAAAAGTTCTCGAGCTGGATATATCGTATCGTCCACAATGAAGCGATGAATGTGATCAAGAAATATCGAAAAGAAATGCCAATTCTCGATGATATTGATTTCCCGAGTGATGAGAATATCGCAGAGGATTTCGAACAGCAGGAAATCACTGAGACAGTCAAAAAATGCCTCGAAAAAATGCCGATACTCTATTCGGAACCACTCGCACTTCGATATATAGAAGAAAAATCATACGAAGAAATCAGTGATATACTCCACATCCCTCTCGGAACCGTCGCTACTCGTATCAATCGAGCTAAAATAGTAATGAAACGCGTATGTCAAAAGAATTAGAAACGCTCTCAGGATCTGTGATGCAAAAAATCCATACGGATCATATCAAGATGCGTCCCAAGGCGTATTTTGTTCTGGGATCGATACTGACGTTTGTCGGACTGGTTGCATCGATACTGACTTCGATATTTCTTTTCAGTTTGCTGCGATTTTCTCTCCGATCGCACGGTCCGATGGGAGAATATCGATGGGAACAGCTGACGACGAGCTTCCCATGGTGGGCGCTTTTCATCGCTTTTTTTGGTATCATAATTGGCATTTGGTGTCTCAAGCAATATGATTTTTCATATAAAAGAGATGTGAGAATGATCGTTCTCAGATTCATTCTCGCTATCATTGTTTCTGGCTGGATACTTGATATGACAGGACTGAATGACGTCCTCTCTCGTCGAGGTCCGATGAAGAGTATGATGCGACAGTATATACCAGGGGAGAATATACAGCAAAATTCACTGAATGGCGGATGGAGAATGGGTCGGTAAGGATGAGTACTCTTTAAAAAATAATTCAGAATAAAAACTCTTTTTATGGAAATGCGAAAAAATATAGGGACAAAGGAGAGAGTATTTCGTTTAATGGTAGCAGAGGTATTGTTTCTTGGAGCATTCTTCTGGACCGCAACGATGTGGAGTATCGTACTCGCTCTCATAGCGTCTGTCTTTCTTGTGACAGCTCTCATAGGATTTTGTCCGCTCTATACGGTACTTCGTATCGATTGGTCAAAGGACAACGCATCATTTACAGGAAAGTCTCTTATCGGTACTTCACTATTTCTACTTATTATATTATTTGGCGGAGGATATGCAAGTCATTTCTTGACCAAGAAACTCTTTGTTGAGGATTTCAATACAATGAATGCTTTTTACAAACAAACATTGTTCGAAACCGGACAAGAGAAACGAGTAGAATCGATCAAGAATTACGACGCTCTCGTTTCATCTTTCGCACAGTTTCAGGAGAAATATGCCACATACAGACCATTTGCTCTGCGTGGGGATACAGAGTTCGTAGGGGACCTCGATACGGTAGCGATTCTCATCTCTGGTCTCCGTACCGAAATCGAGTCTGGTAATCTAAAAAACGCTCATCTGACATTGGAGAAGATCCGACCGATCACCCAGGAGATGTTTAAGAGAAATGGCTTCTCGATGCTTTCTATCGCGCTGGTAGATTTTCATGATCTGATGGAGCAAGTCCTCGATCCTGCCAATGCAAAAGATGCCGTTGGCGTGATATCTGCGTATCCGCAAGCAAACATCGCACTACAGACAGTAGAAGAAATCGCAAATGACGGAGAAATCCAAGCGATACGAGCGAACCTCGAAGCTATCTTCAAACTGGCTCAAGAAAAAAATATCGAAGCTTTGCCAGCGAAAGCATCAGAACTCAAAAGTAGTTTCGTCAAAGTGTATCTCGTCCGTGGATAAAAAAATAAAAGTGATGCAGTTTTTATTCTCATAAAAAAGAGGGGTAATACAAAATCTCTCTTTTTGTTTTTCTGAAAAAGGTGTATTATCGAGGTGAACATATATTGAACGGTCAAAAATATACGTTCTCTATTTTTGAGAAAAAACATATGCATACACTTGTAGGGTTGCACGCATTTTTAGGAGAAGCAGGAGCGCTGGCATTTCTCTGGGTTTTTATAGAGGTGCTCAATACTTCTGAAGCAAGCGTGAAGAGGGCTCGCCAGGCTGCATTGATTGGTGTTGTGCTTCTCGTCCTCGCCTGGATAGCAGGAGGATGGCACTATTTGACGGACTATGCGGTTGCCGTCAAACCAGTGATCAAGGCGGGGCCATTTCCGTGGGCACATATCGTCATCACTGAGACCAAAGAGCACATTTTTCTTTTTATTCCTTTTCTCGCATTTCTCGTCTGGGGCCTCCTCTCTCGATACCGAGATGAGCTCAGAGAAAATCTCGAAGCACGCAAAGCTATTCTCATCACTTCGTTTCTTGTTGTTCTCCTCGCATTTGCGATGGCCGGAATGGGAGTTCTTATTTCGAGCGGGTTCCGGGCCGCTCTTGAGATGAAATTCTTATGAAAATACACAATACAGCACTGACATGTGCTACAACGGTATCGATATGGCTCATCGTATTATTGACGATTCTCACGGAGATTTCCGCTCCATTGAAATCATTTCTTGTGAGTCTCACAGGACATCATTGGCCGAGCAAGGGAATCATTACTCTCGCAACATTTCTCCTGACCTATTTCATTCTGAGTAGGAGAGAAGAATCGGAAAGTGTTTTGAAAGGTGCTTGGACTGTCGTTTGGAGTATTGTTTTTGGTGGGCTCACAATACTCTTCTTTTTTCTGTACGAGTTTCTCGGATCGTAAGAAATATTTTTCGAAGAGAAGAATGAAGAACATTTTCTCTTTTTTCAGAACAAGTGTATACTAATAAAAAATAATGTGTTGTTATAAAATAAAAATATGTCACAAATAAAAAAGAGTACGATAGTGATTTTGTGTGCTGTAGTGTTGAGTGCCTTTATTTACTACTGGTATGCGACGCAAATCCTCGGTGTGAAAATTGATACCGATGACAGCGCTTCTGTTCCTCTTTCGGGTGTCACTGTTCCGGAATCGAGGAAACTCACTGCTATCAAGAAGTACATGGCTACGGAAGACAAAGAAGACACACTGCAGTTTGTTGTCACTGTCGATAAAGAAGGAGTAATTACAGATGTTCTCGTATTGGATGCTGAAACCAAAAAAGTTCCTGAGAAGAAGAAGGCTTTCAACGAAGGATTGGTAAAGATTATCAAGGGACAAAAAATGAGCGATCTTGGTCCTGTAGATAAGATTGGTACTTCGACATATACTACCGATGCTTTCAATAGCGTCATTGATATCTTGAAGGCACAACTTTAAACACATTTCTGTAATGGAAGCATTTTCTTTCTCTGGATTGGGCACAGGATGGTCTGTAATGATAGATGGAGATGTTGTTCGTCCCGAAGTGAAGAATGATATTTTGAACTATACGGAAACTTTCGAGAAACGTTTCTCTCGATTTCTCCCACAGTCTGAAGTCAATGCTTTTCGAGAATCAGAGGCAGGTGAGTATACGCTTTCCTCTGATTTTTTATTGCTTCTCAAAACAGCGGATCGTCTCCGTATGCTCTCGAATAGCAGATATGATCCTGCTGTAGCAACACTGCTTGAAGATGCTGGTTATGGTACCAAAAAAGGATTTACTCCTCTAAAAAGGAAAGAAGGAAGTGGTATTCCTCATTGGTCGCTTGTGGAGAAGAATCTGAGTATTGATGGACCGATTGCTTTTGATTTGGGAGGTATAGGGAAGGGGTACTGTATTGATGGTGTTGCTTCGATTCTCCGTCATGCCGGATACGAATATTTTCTCGTCGAAGGTGGTGGAGATATGGTAGCAACAACAAAGGCTGACGGTAGTCCTTTCCGAATAGCAGTGGAATATCCAGGGAAACCAGATACCGCAGCAAGTATCGTCCATCTCGGGAATCAAGGGATAGCAGTATCGGATGTCTTTCGCCGTCGTTTCGGGAAATGGCATCATCTGATCGATGTTCGAGAGAAGAAGTCTGTAGACGATATCATTGGCTGTACAGCAGTAGCATCAAGTGCTTTTTCAGCTGATTGTATGACCTCTGGGTTGTTTTTTGCTCCAGTTGAGAATTATGAGCTTCTTGTCAAAACTTTCGATGCTTCGTACATTGTTTTTCATAAAGACGGTACTGCAAGTATTAGTGAGAATTGGACAGGAGAGGTATTAGGATGATCACACAGACTGTCTCAAGATACGATTGACAAAGAATAGAGCGAGAGTATAATTGAGGACGTTATACTGTTCAAATAAAGGAAGGGGAGAGATATATATTTCTCCGTTTTATTTTTTTTAATACTTTTTCTCTATGAATAGAAAAAAAATGAGTATACGAGAGAGAATTGAACAAAATTGGAAATCGGGTCTCACTGTTTCTTTTGTTTCCGTACCACTTTCTATCTCACTCGCGGTAGCGGCAGGGGCGACACCACTTATGGGGGTGATTACGGCTATTTGGGCGGGTCTCGTTGCTTCTTTCTTCGGAGGGAGCAGATTCAATATCGTCGGACCAACAGGAGCATTGTCTGGTCTCTTGATTGTATATGGAATGACGTATGGTATCACTATTTTACCGTTTATGGCTATCCTTTCCGGAGTATTTATTCTTCTTGTTTTTCTTTTTCATTGGGAACGGTACATCATTTTCGTTCCTTCTAACGTTGTACATGGATTTACTCTTGGCGTAGCGTTTATTATTGGACTCGGGCAGTTGAATTTTGCTTTGGGACTGGAGAACCTTGTTTCTCATGAAAAACTGATCGAAAATATTCATGAAACATTGCTTCATATCGACGCGTTCCAGATGAGTGCACTTATTTTGTTCTCTGTCGGTCTCACATTCTTGTTTGTGTGGAAGAAGTTTTATCCTACCATACCAGGCGTGATCGTACTTGCTCC
Organism: Candidatus Moraniibacteriota bacterium; assembly: GCA_028688415.1. Classification (NCBI taxonomy): domain Bacteria; phylum Candidatus Moraniibacteriota; species Candidatus Moraniibacteriota bacterium. Next base: position 554,478 of record JAQTYF010000001.1, on the reverse strand, counting down.
AGTAGGTATCTTCCTTGGGTATCTTTCTCAGAAAAGTATGCTTTTTAATATTCATTTTCAGACGTTGTTTACGAAGTTCGGTGATATTTCTGGAAGTCTCTGGTCTATACCAAAGATATCTTTTGTGATCAATGAAGATGTGATCGTCGGGGCCCTTGCTATCAGTCTTGTCGCTATTCTCGAGACACTTCTCTCTGCCAAAGTCGCAGATGGTATGACCAAGACAAAACACAATGTACGAAAAGAAGTGCTTGGTGTCGGTCTCGCTAATGTCGCATCGGGTGTATTCGGAGGTATCCCGGCGACAGCTGCTCTCGCGCGCACCGCTCTCAATATCAAGAGTGGTGCCAATGATCAGATGTCAGCAACTATTAATAGTATTTTCGTTCTGCTTATCTCGATATTGTTTCTCTCGGTTTTTACCTTTCTTCCTCTTCCAGTGATTGGTTCTGTACTCGTATTTGTGGCAATCCAGATGGTCGAGAAGAAACACTATATCCATATTTATAATAACGATAAGTCAGCTCTTTTTGTCTCGATGCTGGTTGCTCTCGTCACTATCGTGATGGATCCGATGGCTGGGCTTTTGATCGGTTCTGCTGTTGCCCTTCTTATCTTTGTTGACAAGACATCGAAATCTGAAGCAGAAATTACCATTAATAAGGATAAAAAAATTATTAAACGAGTAAATGCTGCAAAAATAATCAAAATCAAAGATCATGGTGATGTGATTGTTTATCGATTTGCAGGACAGCTCACCTATGTCAATATTCAATCGCATATCAATACAGTGGAAGCAATGAATGGCGGAGCGCAGTTCGCAGTACTTAGTCTGCGCAATCTGTTTTTTATGGATATGGATGGCGTGACCGGTCTCAAAGAGATAATCGATATTTTTGAAGCAAAGGGGAAGAAGGTTTATATCACAGCAGTAGGAAGCCTTATTAATGATTCTCTCAAAAAGGAAAAATGGTTTGTGATATTGCATGATAATGAACGAGTATTTGAAAGTACGCAAGATGCATTGATCACTATCAATGCTTCAATAAAGGAGTAGAAAAAAAATCTTTTCTAGTAAAAGTAGTAAGAAAATCGAAGTCGAGGAATTTCTAGTAAGTTCCTTGATTTTTTTTATAAAGAAAAAACATTTGGCAATTTTATTAGGTAGGAGTACAATAGAAGCAAAATTAAAAGCGTAAAAAGAAAAATATGTCTTGGAAAATATTTATTCTTTTGGGTATTGTTTTGTTTTTTCTCGGCTGTGTGTCTGGCAGTCTACTTTCTGTTCGTTTTTATTCGTTGAAAAACAGTTCTCAATCAAATATTGATACAAACAGTCCTGCATATCAGGCTGGTTTTCATGCCGCCCGAAAACTTGTTGAAGGGAGTAGGTTGTGGGAATTTGTCAACACAGAATTAGACGATATTCGTTTCATAGCAGGCACTGTGAATTCTGTAGAAGGAAATCGTATTGTAATACATTCTGAATCAATAATTGGAGATCCTTTTTCTCGAGAACCAGCCATAAATGATTATACGGTGACTATAAATGAGAATACTCAGGTACTCAGAGCTACTGAGACCGGTTCAGTACCCGTACCTTTCATAGAGATCTCTCTTGGAAATACAGTAGTGGTGACATCACAGGAGAATATAAAAAATCAGCCAGAGTTTGTTGCCAAAGAAGTGCAAATTCAAATACCTATTCCTGATGAGTTAAAGCCGCAGTTATGAGAAGTTCCAATAAAAAAATATGAGGTGCATTGTAATAAAATTTTTGATGTCCGTATGTCTTATATTTTTGGGACTTATTTTTCAAAAGGAAGTTGTTTATGCATCTTCGATACAATTTTCACTGACTGGTAATATCGATGATCCACATAGATATGCATCGTTCACAGCATATACAGATAAGGATATTTATTTACCTGGTGAAACTATAAAAATAAGTCTGAAGGCAGATGCAAATCAAGGATGGTGGTATGTGAAAGAGTTTTTTGTTGTAAATGCTCCCTTGCCTCCGTATCTTTGGAGGGGGATTAGTACGGGCACGCCTAGGCCGTGGTTTTCTGAATCTGCTATTGTCACAAAGACTGCCGAGTCTGTGCCCGGGACATACTCTCTTGGATTATGGGCTTGGTCTAATTATTATCACGCTTCTGGTCAGTGGATAAGTGGTGTTCAAGATAAGAGTCACTCTCTTTCATATACTGTTACATCTGTTATTAATGGTGCTTGTGCGACTACTCATAACAATTGTACTACTGGAAATTCTGCTTCTCCGAGCGAGACAGGTACAGAATGGCAATGGTCGTGTAATGGCATAGGAGGAGGAACAAACGCACAATGTACTGAAACCAAGCCTCTGAGTCCGCCGACAAATGTGAGTGTACGGTGTACACCGAATATGAACACCGGATCATACTGGATGGATGTTTCATGGTATGAATCACAGGGAGCTATCAATTATCCTCTTCGTGTGAGATATCCAGCATCAGCAAATAGATCAGATATGCAAATCGGCAACGGAGCTGTCGACGATGGAGCACCAGTAGGGATTCATGCCTCAGGAGATCCGGCAGGAAAACTCTCCTATCGTATCAATGGTCAATTTCTCGACGGACAGTATAGGTTCTGGATGCACGCATGGAACAGTACGGGATTTAGCGCACCCACATCGAGTATAGGAGTGTCCTGTCACGATGCGAGATTGGGCACAAAAGACGGAGTCTGTCATCCTGGGGGATACAATGCTGGTTACCCAGAAAGTCATGGATGTTCATCAGGTATCCGTTCCGAAGATCCAGCTGATGTCATGGGCGAGTACCGATGGACATGTCTTGGTGCTGGAAACCCTGTAGGTGTCGATAGTCCTGTTTGTAGAGAGGCGACTCCCAAACCAATTGTTTATTTTGATGGCGCTCCGGAAGGATCATCATATCTTGGAAATGACATCGAGATTAATGGTCCTGGCAATGTGTTACTCTCTTGGAGTGTGTGGCCGAATGGAAATCCAAACATTGTGGGGGGGCATTGTGAAGGTGCAGCCCTTGACTCAAACAATAATGATCCACAAGTTGCAGGATGGGGACTTATTCCGACTGTAAAACCTACATCTGGATCAAACCTAGCAGGTTCTGATACGGTATATGTTGATAGAGACACAACATTCTATTTGAGGTGTTTTGATTCAATGGGATTTCCTTCTGATAGACGTCCTGTAGGAGTCACGGTAGCATATTGTAACGGAAATCCTCCTACAAATGCTTCTTTCTATCCAGGCGATATCGCATTCGGAGACACTGTTTTTTCAGAAATAAACAGACCAGGTGTCGTCTGCGAGTTTTCTTGTAATGCGGGTTATGGATATGACAGTGCTAGTCAGACGTGTCAACCAAAAGTATTGAATATCTGTTCGACACCGTGTGATGGAAATGGAGTGACTCGTACGAATCAGACTTTTTCGAACGCATCAGTCACTCTCTATGCGTGTTATGGTATCGGAAATTGCTCAGGAAATGGAGACATCTCTGTTTCTGGATTGTGGCAGGCTACTGATACTCCTGATAGTGCCATAGACCTTCTGGATAATGATATCAATCGACAACCGGCCACAGGATCTTCTTCATCGGTATTTGTCGTGAAGTCTACTTCAGCATTGGGTACACGAGATACATTACGAGAAAGGATTACGTTTCAGTCGAGCCTCCCTCTGCCGACGGTATTTACGACAGCACAAGTGCTCTGTGATGAAACAGTCAATTGTGGTGTGCAACAAGCGGGTGTGTGTTCTCATAATACTGTAAGCGGAACTTCTCCTCAAGAACTTTATTGTCATAATGGTAGTGGAGGAACAGTGAATCTCGACTGTAACGGTGTTTCTGGTACACGTTATTGTGATTTCAATTGGAAAGAGACAACACTTTGGTAAAATAGAATAGTGTATGAAAATGCTCTCAAAAGGGAGTATTTTTATTATTATGTAACAGGTTGACAAGATGATGAGAGATAGTGTATCATAGTGTATGTAAGTATTGTAAACAAAAAATATGCAAATTCTCACACAAAAGCAAAAAATTGTCTTGCAGGCTATCAAAACGTATTTCACAGAGAATGGTGAAATGCCGACCATACGAGAAATCAAGACTGAGACAGGAAAACTCGGTCTCAAGCTGAAAAGTCTTCGAAGTTTTTTTCTTTATCTCAATGCTCTTGAAGAAAAGGGGTATATAGAACGCACATCAGAGGATAGAGGAATACTTCTCAAGGGAGTGAATGCAGATACTTTTATCAATGTGCCAGTTTTTGGAGCATCGAGTGCTGGTGCAGCGACGATGTTTGCTGATCAGTATATCGAGGGCTATATGCGTGTTTCGAAGCGTCTCGTCAAGGATAGAAATGTTTTTGCGGTACAAATATCAGGAACATCGATGAACAAAGCAAAAGTGAATGGGAAAACTATTCAGAGTGGCGATTTCATTCTTGTAGACGCACAGACAAAAGAGTATCATAATGGGGACAGGGTTTTGGTCGTCATCGATGGTCTCGCAACCGTCAAGACCTATCGTTCTGTCGATGGAAAGACAATTGCTCTCCTCCCAGAATCGACAGATAAAGCACATAAGCCTATTTTTCTCACACCTGAGGACAATTTTGTGATCAATGGAAAAGTGATCGATGTTCTCAAAATGCCAAAACAATAAAAAACAATACTTTTTTGAAGGAAGAAATGATGAATATTTTTCAAATTGACAATAGAACCATCTTCCGTCTTGTAGCTCTTTTTTGTGGAGGTTTGCTTTTGTCTGCATTCTTCTTGCAATATTTTGTTTCGCAGGTTCCTTGTCCTCTGTGTATTTTGCAGCGTTTTTTTTATTTTTTCATCGGTCTTGTTGCTCTTATCGCTTCTTTTGGTTGGCCAAGAAAGAGAAGTGTTTATTTCTCCGGTATTTTGATGATGTTTCTTTCCCTTATCGGAGGTGCAATCGCTGGACGACAAGTGTGGTTACAGCAGTATTCCATTGTGACTGATGCAACGAAATGTGTGGTTCCTTTTGGTTCCTTTTTTGATTCTGTTATGTTGGCCTTGGGAGGTATCGGGAGTTGTGTTTCGCGAGATTTCACGATTTTTGGTCTTTCGATAGCAGATTGGTCTCTCTTGTGCTTCTTCTTTCTTTTTTGTGTAAGCGTTTTTATTACCGTTCGATTTGCATGGACGCGTTATAGAGTCACACGAGAAAATGATTAAGGGAAAATATTTATTATTTTTTTGGCTTGTATTGGGGAAGTGATTATTGACGAGAGGTGGTTTTCATGATAAAATGTGCATAATAAAGTATATACTATGGCACATCTCGTTACTCCATCTTTGGTATTTCCTATAGATCAGTATGCTGTCAACGGTGTGCCGTTTGGAAAACGTTCTGTCTATGATGGAGTGCTGTGGGGGATACATCTCGGAGAAGACTGTGAAGCTCCGGCAGGTACTGATGTGCGTGCTTGTGGGAGAGGCAAAGTAGTATACGCTGCACTCCATCCAGGAATAGCAGAAAAAGGAAATTGGGGAAATATTCTCATCATTCGACATAAACAACCAAGAACGAGGAGAGTATTTTATTCTGTGTATGCTCATTTGGGAGCGTGTTTCAAACGCATCGATGACAAGGTAGAAATTGGTGAGCCGCTTGGTTTCATTGGAGAAAGCTTTACTCCAGAAAATGGTTTCTGGAAGGCTCATCTCCATTTTGCTATTTATACAGGTCCATGGAAGAAGGAGGTTTTACCAGGATATTGGAAGGAAGGTGAGAGGCGTACTCGTCCAGAATGGTGGGAAAACCCCAGTGAATTTATTGTACATTACAACAAATAAAAAGAGAGTATTTTTTATTTGATTGACTTTGTATCCTTTTTGCGGTACGGTTACTCTTGTATTCTCTCCTATATGCGCTTGTTCCGTTCCATCCGCCAGCTGGCGAAGACGGATCAGTGGATGAGAGGATGGAAGAAGGAGTCTCTCGGGACAATTAAAGTATGAATTATATGCGCTCGTAGCTCAGTGGATTAGAGCATCTGGCTTCGAACCAGAGGGTCGGGGGTTCGATCCCCTCCGAGCGCACAAATGAACAAAGTGAATAGTCGCTCGGAGCAAGCCAACTGCTTGGCTTGCGTAGGGGATCGAACGTCAGAACGATATTTTGTCAGCAGACAAAATCGTGAGACGGTGCCTAGACAAACTTTTGTGTCGACAAAAGTTTAGTCGAAGGAGATCCCCTCCGAGCGCACAAATGAACAAAGTGAATAGTCGCTCGGAGCAAGCCAACTGCTTGGCTTGCGTAGGGGAGAGAAAAGCGGAGTGATGTTTCGTGAGTACACGAAACCACGAGCTGGGGTCGCGGAAATTTATGAGCGTCGGCGAATAAGTTATCTGTGACCGATTCCATTCTCCTCAAAAGTTTAGTCGAAGGAGATCCCCTCTCGCCTCGATGAGATATCGGTCGAAGCGGGCCGAGCGCACAAATGAACAGTTTAAAACCACTTCGAGTGGTTTTTTCGTTTGCAGATATATGATATACTTCATCTATATCCGTAATTATTTTCTTATGTCAGAAGATTTTATCAAACAAGCAAAGAATATCGCCTTTCTCGTAATTGCATTTTCGGCAGTAGCGTATGTCTATCAGTATGCTCGATCAGTTGATCAGACATTCCCAACCAAGACTTTTTCTGTCGACGGTGAAGCAAAGATGGAAACAGCGAATGATATTGCAACGTTTACCGTGAGTGTTGTCACTGAGGGTGACAAAAATATTGCTGCTATTCAAAAACAGAATACAGAGAAAATGAACACGATCAACACGTTTCTCGGAGAGCGAGGTGTAGAGAAAAAAGATTTGCAGACGAGTCAGTATACTCTCAATCCTCGCTATAGCTATGCTGATTGCAACGGAAAAAATATCTGTCCTCCACCGATGATTGTTGGATATACTCTGACACAGTCACTTGATATCAAGGTGCGAGACTTTGAATCCTTGGGAGATATTTTGTCTGGTGTCGTCGGTAGTGGTGCTAATACTGTTTCTGGTGTGAGTTTTACGGTGGACGATACTACTGAGGCACGTCAAGTGGCTCGTACAGAAGCTATCAAAAAGGCTCAGAAAAAAGCCAAGGATACTGCTCTCGCAGGCGATTTCCGTGTCGGGAAACTTGTTTCTCTTTATGAGGATATACCCACTTCTCCTCTTGATACTCCTCGTTATGGTGCAGGAGGAAATGGTGTGATGGAAGCAAAGTCTTTTGCATCACCGATTATCGAACCAGGTACACAATCTGATACGGTACATGTCAATCTGACATACGAGATTGTGCAATAGTTTTGTTGAGGGAATCATCGTTACAAAAATACCACACCCGGAAAGGAGTGTGGTATTTTATTATTTCTCTTTTAGAGAGAAACGTGAGTATGCGGTTCAAATTCGAGAGAAGAAGCAATATCAGAATAATTGACTTTTCCTTCTCGAATGAGTGCTGAGAGCGATTGTTCGAAAGTGAGCATTCCTTCATCGGCAGATGAGGCAATAGTATTTTCGAGTTGTGCTATATCTCCATTGCGAATAGCATTGCGTGAAGCCCAGTTCGCAAGGAGGAGTTCGAATATTGCCGTGCGATTACCATCGATTGTCGGGATGAGACGCTGATTCAATATACCAAGCAGAGAATCTGCCATTTGAGACAATACGAGGTCTCGTTCTCCTGGTGTGAACATGCGGACGATACGATAAAGTGTCTGAGCAGTGTTCGTAGAGTGAACCGTACTGATGACGAGGTGGCCCGTAGCTACGAGTTTGAATACTGCTTCCGCGGTTTCTCGATCACGTACTTCACCGATGACGATGATGTCTGGATCTTGTCGCATCGCTGCTCGGAGAGATTTGTCGAATGAGAGAGTATCGGTATGTAATTCACGTTGAGAGATCATACATTTCTCACTCTCGAAAACATATTCAATAGGATCTTCGAGTGTCAGTATATGCTCACTTCGTGTCTTGTTCATCTCGTTTATCATCGCAGCCATCGTTGTTGTCTTTCCTTGGCCAGTAGGACCACAGATGAATATGAGTCCTTGTTTTTTCTGAATGAGACTTTTTATCTTTTGAGGTGCTCCGATCTGATCAAGTGATGGCACATTGCCACTGATACAACGCATAGAAATCGAAGGATACCCATTTTTATAGTATGCATTACAACGGTAACTCACTCCATTTTTGTGTGTAAAGCAGAAGTCGTGTTCTTTTTCAAGAAGAAATTGATCACGAACGGCAGTATCTGATATGAGGCTAAGAATGATTTCTTCTGCTATTTTTGGATCAATCGTATCATAATTCAAGAAAACGAGAGATCCGTTGACTCGAATTGCTATACGGTTATTTCCAGAAAAATGAATATCAGAAGCATTTTCCTGTTGTGCCAGGAGAAGCACCGCTTCAAAGGCTGTTTGATCAAATATTTGAAGAGTAGGGGTTTCCTCTTCTGATTTTTCGATACGTGAAAGAAGCGTATCAACTGCTTGATCAAGAGTTTGTGTATTTACTGGAGATGTCTGAAGAGAAGTGTACATAGATTGAGAAATAAAAAATCAGATCAATGCAACCGTTTATAATAGCACATTTTATGTGTTTTGTCAATACATGGAAAAAAGCTCTACAGAGAGAAGAAAGGAGTGTTTTTGGACGAGAAAAGATGCTCGAAAAAAACAAAAAACTCCCAAAAATGGGAGTGGATAAGAAAAGAAAAAAGGTCTATGGAACACAAGGAACCCTGATCCGAGAATTTGTTAAAAAGTGTTCAAAGGGGTGGCCACAGGGAATCGAACCCTGATTCATGGTACCACAAACCATTGTCCTGCCATTGAACGATGGCCACCCCTTTATTCACTTTTTAAATTTTGTACCACAATCCGCCAACTGGCGGACCTGCCATTGAACGATGGCCACCCCTTTATTCATTTTTTGATGTAATTGTGTGCTCCGGGCTGGAATCGAACCAGCGACCAATAGCTTAGAAGGCTACTGCTCTATCCACTGAGCTACCGGAGCGAGGCCCGGGAACACGACACTTGTCTCTTTGTGTGGGCGCAGCAGGGATCGAACCTGCGACCGTTGGCTTAAGAGGCCACTGCTCTACCAACTGAGCTATGCGCCCAACGAAACAAAAAGCGTTTATGATAAAAAGAAACGCATTGCCATCGTATCAGAATATGGGAGGCTCGTCAATGAAAAAGAATGGTTAAAAGTTATTTAAGGATGTATTTTCTTGTAGGCTGTCCATTCTCTCTCTGACCATCCATTTGGCTTGGTAACAAGCACCTGTTCTTGTCCTGGCAAAGGATAGAGACTTGGAGATTTGTAATTGCTCCAAAAACTATCACGAATAAAATTCTCTCCTTCAGCAGTATTTACTTCTTGGGTAAAAACGGTTTTCATGCTTCCGTCAGGATTGTGCTCAAGGATATGAGGACCGTCAACTACAACGTTTCTCTTATCATTGGTACCATAGAAACGAAAGGTGAGTTTCGTTCCTTCGATGGAAGATTGAACGAGTATGGCACCAGGCGTATTGTTGACGAAAGTCAGATCTGGTTTGGGAATATAGACAGTAGCATCCATACCGTAGGGAGCATAATAGTGTACGGGATAGGCGTGATTGCGACGAGCGGTTATTTTCATACCGCTGTAGATGGCGGTACGGAAAACAGTACTTGATACCTGACAGATGCCACCACCAAATTCTGGTGTCGTTTGATTGTTTTTGATAACGAGCTCTGGGAGATATCCATGTTCACCGTCGACTTCACCGAGATATTTGATAAAAGAAAACTCTTCGTTCGGTGCGATAACGATATTCTGGAATTGTTCGAGCGCACGTTTGATATTATAAATACGATTTTTGGTAGACCCTGAAAAATTGGTTGTTCCTTCTCCTACCAGTTCTTTGAGTCCAAGTCGTTCACGATCAGTAGCGACGAGTTTGGGTTCCGTGATAGTAGTCTCGAGTGTTACTGTGACAGATTTTTTCGTTGTATTTTGGAGAGCGTTTCTTAGAAGAATGAGACTTTTTTCTTCATTCAAATGTCGTCCAGTACGTTCTGATTCAGCTACGATGACTTGTCCATCAGAGACAGTGAATCGCACATCAACAGGATCCTGATTTACTTTTTCTCTCAGATGGGCGATAAATCTCTTCAAAGCTTCGGTATCAGGAGTATAAGTAGTTTCTGTCTTGAGATGGTGAGAAAATGCACGAGAGAGAGAAAACTGACAAAAGAAATCTTCGGTAGGACAGAAGGATGTGTCTTCTATCTCAGATGTATACGAAGGGAAATAGGTGAGATGTGTCTCGAGATGGAGAAGTGCTGTGAGAGCGGACGCGTCGATTGTTTCAGAATAATCAGCAGCCTGTACAGTAAGCGTATCAGGAGTGATTGCTGATACTTGTTGTGGTGCGAAGAATATCATACCAGAAAACAAGACGACAGAAAGTGTCTTTCGGAAAGGAATAGAGGAGATGGGGTAGATATATATTTGCATAAAAAACAAAACTGATCCCAAGAGGATGGAATCAGTCGTGGAAAAACGTACTCCATCCATACGAATGGATTAGAAACCCCGTACTTGAATTTTTTTAGTTTTTGTCGTATCGGCTTTTGGTAAGCGAATGGTGAGGATGCCATTTTTGAGTGCGGCATCGACTTTTTCTGGAAGGACATCAACAGGCAATAATACAGAACGAGAAAATGATCCCCAATAACATTCCTGGTAATAATAGTTTCCATTTTCTACATCTTCTTCATTTTTACGCTCACCTTTGATGGTCACCATATCATTATTGATAGAAACATCGAGGTCTTCTGGTTTGACACCGGCGATAGTAGATTTGATGACGATATCGTTTTCGGTCTGATAGACATCGATAGTGAGTTGTCCTTCAGCATTATCATTTTCGCCTACTTCTTCACGTGTGGTAGGCTCCCATGATTCTTCGTTGCGTATAGCAAAAGCGGGAGAAGGCTCTCTCATGGTAATAATTTCTTCCCTTTCTTCGGTGTATACAGGAAGTGGTTCACCATATTCATCACCCTGTATATTTTTTGCACCAGTCAGTCTTTCGAAGAAAGAACTTTTTTGTTTTGTCATAAAGAATAACTTTAAAAAGTTTAATAGTATTATCTCCAGTATAGAGGATTTCTCCAATATCTGCAAGAAAGAATGTTTGAAGAAGAACAGAGGATTTCAATGGAGAAAGACAAAAACATTGTAGAGAAAATGAATGATAATGGTACCGAAAAGAACAGAAAATGACGTTTTTGTGAGTGTTTTCCCTTGTGAATGAAAACGTGAGAGAAAAAAAATGAAACAGAAAGTCAGACTGGTATGGAGGAGGAATGTCGGGAAAAATGCAAGAGGGATAGGGGAAATGAAAGAAAGAGAAGGAAGAGAAAGGATATATTCAACAAGAGAAAAACCTGTTCCAAAGAATACTGAATAAGAAATGAGTCGGAAGAATGAAATATGCTCGAAAGAGGTACGTTTCTTATATTGAAAGAGGAAAATGTATTTTGATATTTCTTCAATGATAGCGAGTACGAGAAAGAAAAGAAATGTTTTGAGAGAAAAAACAGTTTCGAGAAACAAGAATGATGAGAAGATACTCAGTGTAAAAAATTCAAGAATGAGGGCGCAGACTGAAGCAAAAATGCCAAAAAAAATAAGAAGAATGAAAGGCATATTAATTGGAATGAAGGGACGCGAGATGTTGTTCTATCTCAACGAGTTCTTTTTGTACTGCATCAAGTTTCGTGCGTTCAATTTCGACGATTTCTGGCTTGGCATGACTGACGAAATTTTGATTGTTCAATTTTGCTTCGATTGAAGATGCATATCTCTCTTTTTCGGATTTTTCTTTTTCGAAACGCCCACGTTCTTTGGTGATATCGATAATCCCATCGAGATGAAGGAATATCTGGAGTGGTCCCGACTGAACAAGGATAGTATTTTTTGTACTTTCTCCATCAGCTTTTTGTACAGCCTCTATACGAGCGAGTCGTTTGAACATTTCTTCATTGGTACGAATAATGTTTTCTGAAGTATCATTGACGCTCACAGTTATTTTCTTCGCTGGCTCTATATGATAGGTAGCGCGAGTGTTACGGATAGCGACAATGAGATTTTTCACGAGCTCAAATGTGTTTCCATCTGCAGGTTCGTGAGATTTTTCACCCGGTGTTGGCCAATGAGAAACCATCAAAAAAGTCTTTCCTTGTGGATGAAAAGTTTGATGTATAGCTTCGGTAACATAAGGAATGAATGGATGCCAGAGTTTCAAAAGTGTTTCAAAAACGAACAGAAGCACGACATCATTCTTTTCTATTTTATGAATCTCGACGTACCAGTCAGCAAATTCGTTCCATGTAAAATCACGCAATTTTTCTCCTGCGAGGGAGAGTTGATAATTTTCCAGAAGAGATGTGACTTCTCCGACAATCGTATTGAGCCGTCCGAGAATCCATCGATCTGCATCAGTTTTTGCTTCTGAATTGTCAGTGTCCGCTCTTTCATTGTGGTCACGAGTACTCGTTATGTAGCGACCAATATTCCAGAGTTTGTTGGCAAAATTTCGATAGGTAGCTATTTTTTCTTCATAGAGACGAAAATCAAGTCCTGGTGTCGCCCCCAGAGTGAGACTGAGACGAACAGCGTCAGCGCCAAAACGGTCGATCATTTCGAGAACATCAACACCATTACCTTTAGATTTTGACATTTTTTGACCTTCTTTGTCACGAACAAGCCCTGTAAAGTAGAGGTGCTTGAATGGGGCGGTCTGTGTTTTGTAAAAACCAAACATTACCATTCTTGTTGCCCAGAAAAAGAGGAGATCGCGACCCATTACCATGAGATCGGTAGGATAAAATTTTGTAGCATCAGGAGTATCTGGATATCCGAGTGTCGTATATGGCCACTGTCCTGATGAAAACCATGTATCGAGCGTATCAGGATCTTGTTCCCAACCTGCTTCTGTCGGAGCAGTCACACCACAATATATCTCGGTGCCCCTGTACCAGACGGGTATGCGATGTCCCCACCAGAGTTGACGAGAGATACACCAGTCATGGAGATTCTCGAGCCAATGTATCATTTGATCCTTCATGTTTTCTGGGTGGAAAACAATAGTATTACTTTTGAGCGCTTTGATAGATTCTTTCTTGAGTGAATACTTTGGAGCATCAACATTGATAAACCATTGTTTGGAAACGAGCGGTTCAATAGATGTCTTACAACGTTCGCATTGAGAGAGACTGATAGTATGGTCTTGCTCACCTTCGAGGAGATGAAGATCATTGAGGTCTGAGAGAATTTTTACACGTGCTTCTGTTACTGAGAGCCCAGCGTATATTCCGCCAATACTGGTTATAGTTGCTTTCTCATCGATGACTTGCAAGACGTCTAGTGAATGATCCTTACCAATTTCCCAGTCGAGAGGATCGTGAGCAGGAGTTATTTTTACTGCGCCTGTGCCAAAATCTTTATCAATACGAGCACTTGCAACGATAGGAATCTCACGATTTACCAAAGGAAGGAGGACAGTTTTTCCTACGAATGTACTATAGCGTGTATCATCTGGATGGACAGCAATAGCTGTGTCACCGAGCATCGTTTCTGGACGTGTAGTAGCGACGACAATATATTCCTTTGAATCTTTCAGGGGATATTTAAGAGAATACAATTTTCCTGGTATGTCTTTGTGGATGACTTCGACATCAGAGAGTGCTGTTGCACAACGAGTACACCAATTGATGATGCGTTCTCCGCGATAAATCATCCCATCATTATACATTTGGACGAATGTTTCTGTGGCTCGCTTGGATACTTCTTTATCAAGAGTAAATGTTTCTCGTTCCCAATCAGCAGAAAGGCCGATGCGTTTTTCTTGAGAACGCATATAGTCTGCTCGATCAATACAGAAATCATAGGTAGCCTCATAAAATTTTTCTCGGCCGAGATCATAGCGAGTGATATTTTGTTCGTTCTTCAATTTTTTTTCGAAGACGACTTGTGTTTGGATACCCGCATGATCTTTTCCTGGAAGAAGTAATACCCTTTTTCCTTTCATCCGCTCGAAACGTCCGAAAATGTCCATGATGGTATAACCAGAAGCATGACCGAGATGAAGTTCTCCATTGGCATTGGGTGGCGGAAGGATATTGCAGTAGCGTTCCTCTGCATGAGGATTGTCAGTCAAAGGCTGATCGGTCTCAGGCCGAAAAAAACCACTCTCTTCCCAGAGGGCGTAGAGGTTATTTTCCCATTCGTTTGCATTGTATGCTGTAGAGATCTGTTTTTCTTCCATATACTCCCTAGAATATCACCTTATTCCCTTTATTTCAAGCAAAATATTTTTGCTCTTTATTTTCCTTTCCTCAATCGTTTGAAATGAAAGAGTGGAGCAAAGAGATCATTCTCAAATGATGGCTTGAAGAAAATGAGTTCTTTCTTTGTTGGAGAAGTTTTGTGAAAATCTATAAAATCTATTTTCTCAATGAGTGCCAGAGGAGTCTGTTCATTACCCTCTCCCATAGTGAGTACGGCAGCGCTGGCGAGAGCATCGACGTGATTCGCATGTGTCGTGAAATGTTTCCCGAATATATCAGGAGTATTCTCATAATTTTTGATTCCACGGAAACCGCTCCAGCCGATAGCGACTCCGGTTGTGCCACGGCGGAGTGGAGTAGAATGACTGTCGACGATGATTACGCCGGCGTTTTTTATTCCGAACCGTGTACAGAGATAGGTACGGATTTTCCGACTGGTACGATAGCTATCCTGTGGAAGGAGGGAATACATATCACCAGTGTTCGAACCATCGATACCCGCTCTTGCAATAAAGGTATTGTCTTTGATAGTGAGGGGAATGCCATAGCGACTTTCTTTTTTCGGGAGATAGTAATCAGCTTCTTTACTAAGTAGAGTCTCATCAACGATTGATTCTCGAGACAGCGTTCTTCCTTCACAGAGCGCTACTATTTTCGAAGTAATCACAAGAAGAGAATTCTCGGGAAATTTTTTGATATTTTTATCGAGAAGTTCGATAAGTGATATTTGTTTTGGAAGAATCTTCTCAGTTCTGATGGGAGTGATAATCATAGATTTCGTAAAGGCAAATTGGCATCGGGATCAAGGGTGAGTGAGGTGTGGATGAGTGCCTCTTTTTGTTCATCACTCATTCGTTCATAACGGAAGGCAGCAGCGACACCAATCATTACGGCGTTGTCGAGTGAATAAGCAAATTCTGGCGTCAGAAAGGTAATTTTTTCACTTAGCGGTTCAACCGCTAAATTAATGGAATCGATGGTTTGCTTAAGTTGTTCACGGAGACGGACGTTAGCAGAAACACCTCCAGCGATAACAAATGTTTTGGGAGAATACATTGTGAGAGCTTTTTTTGTCTTGGCAACGAGGACATCGACGACAGCTTCTTGAAATTCATGACAAGTTTCATCAATGAATGATTCATTTCGCATTTCTGTTTCATGCTTCTTTACATAATAGAGTACCGCAGTTTTCAGTCCCGAAAAAGAAAAATCAAAATTGTCTGCCGTTATCATCGGTCGGGGAAATTTTTTTGTGAGAGGTTCTATCTCTTCCTTTGTATGACTTTTTCTGAAAGTATCTGCCCTCCGAGAAACTTCAGGACCTCCGGGATAAGGGAGTCCGAGGAGTCTGGCCACCTTGTCGAAGGCTTCGCCAGCAGCATCATCTTCTGTCTCACCGAGAATTGTATAATCGAAATGTTTCTGCATCAGTACAAGTTGTGTGTGTCCTCCAGAGACCACAAGCGCAATGAGAGGGAAAGTGGATGCTTGATGCTTGATAAGTGATGCTTGATTTTTAGAATGAGAAGAATTTGGAGATTCATTAGATATTAGGTATTTGGTATTAGGTATTGCGATATTTTTTCCCAAAAAATTCGCATAGATATGCCCCTCGATATGGTGGATGCCGATGAGGGGTTTGTTCCAGACGAGAGCGAGTGTCTTGGCAGCACTGACACCGATGAGTAGTGCCGGCATCAGTCCAGGACCTTCAGTCACAGCGATGAGATCGATATCATTTTTTGTCAGATGAGATTTACTGAAGGTTTCTTCAATGACAGGTACAATATTTTTCATATGTTCTCGCGATGCGAGAGCAGGAACAACTCCGCCCCACTGTGTATGGAGAGCGATCTGCGAAGAGACCGTATGAGCGAGGACTGTTGCATCACGTCCATTCCAGTCGAGAAGAGCGACAGCCGTATCGTCGCAGGATGTTTCAATACTGAGTATATGCATAGTATTTCTGATGAGAGTATACTATAACTGTATCAAGCCTATGATAAAGCGCAAGTCTCAGAACAAATCAAAAGAAGAAAAAACCGATGAAGAGTTGGTGAGGTTTGTATTGAATGGAGATAAGAAATATTTTGGGGAAATAGTTCTTCGTTATGAGAAAAAACTTCTAGTGTATCTCCGATACCTCATCGGAAAGAATGATGAGATCGCAGACCTTCTCCAAAATATTTTTTCCAAAGCATTTGCTCATCTCGAAGATTTTGATGCGGATCGAAAACTCTCTCCGTGGTTGTATCGTATCGCCCACAATGAAGCAATGAATTATTTGAGGAAACAGAGCTACCTTCATCTCATCGACCAAGAATCCCTTGTCGATACTCAAGATAGACTCAAGATGGTAGATGATAGTGGAACACCATTTGAAACACTGATGAGAGATGAGGCACGCATCGCGGTCCGACAGGCGCTCAATATGCTTTCGGAAAAAGATCGACGTTTACTCAAGCTCCGATATTATCTCGAAAAATCATATGCTGAGATGAGTCATGTTCTTGCTGTCCCTGAAAACACCATCGCGAGTAGGCTTTCTCGATCCAAGAAAAAACTTCTCGATATTCTAGAGAAGAAAAAACTCTCACCGTAAATAATGAGAGTTTCTTGATAGTAGGCCCAAAGGGGGTCCTTTTTGCTCCGACAAAAAGCCTGGGCGCTACACACAGAAAATTACGCTCGCTCATTTTCTACTCACGCCCTTCTCCTCCCCTTGGATAAAAATACCAACAAAAAACACCACTCCTTGTGGAGGGCGTTTTTATTGATACATGTGTAGCCTCAAGGGGAGTCGAACCCCTCTTCCCAGGATGAAAACCTGGTGTCCTAACCGATAGACGATGAGGCCATAATTATATTCGGTCGAATAATTCTTTCTTTTTGAAACTGTTGTTCTTTAGTTCTATCTCTCTTTTTCTTGCGAGAGTCTTACTCTTGTAAGCTTCTTAGTATTGAAGCTCAAAAGGAATAAGATGTTTTATCGATTTCGTCTTTCCTTGATTGTGTTCCTGTACTCTTTTTTGTAAATCTGTTGTACTACCAATATAATGATAGTCTTTTAGCGTACTTTTGAGAACATACACATAGAACATAAGTTTGATCTCGTGAAGATGCCACCCAGAGGGTGGTCACCCTTTGGGTGAAAAACCTGGTGTCCTAACCGATAGACGATGAGGCCATATTCTCGATTTTTGTGGAACAAAGAAAAAGCAGGTCAACCTGCATAGAGAGTCTATCAGAAAGCACAAAAAAATCAAGTTTTTGCAAAAAGAAGCATATTCTGTATACTGTAAGAGTTTTCTTTTCGGAAAACATTGGAGTTTTTTTACACAAGAAAGAGGTAATAAAGATGTCAACGAGTCGCCGTTTTCGTATTCTGGTTCTTTTGTCCGAAAGACCGATGAGTGTTGTTCCTTTGACAAACGCGCTCAACGAGCGTTTCGACAAGGGGTATGCGCCAAGTTTGATCGGCAGTGATATGAAGACATTGATCACTTTTGGTCTGGTAAAGGTAGATTCTGAAAAATGTTTCTCACTCACAACTCTCGGCCTTGCCCAGTCCAAGATAGATGCAGAAAAAGCCCAACCGAATGATCAGTCCAAGCAGGCATTGGAATCAGTCTAAGTTGCAATGCAACACAATGAATGAGGGTATTTCTTCGGAAGTCCCTCATTTTAATTTTCTTCTTTTGTTATTTCGGTTTCGAGTGTATTACTCTTGCATATATCAGCATAGAGAATCGCACTTTCACGAGGCGTACGAATTTGTGTGGTGAAATCGACAGCGATGAGACCAAACCGGAGCCAGTAGCCTTTGTCCCATTCAAAATTATCCAAGAGCGACCAGTGAAGGTATCCTCTGACATCAGCACCGTCTGCGATAGCACGATGCAGAGCTGTGAGAGACTCCTTCAAAAAACGTGGACGGAGCATATCGGAGCTATCTGCGATGCCGTGCTCGGTGATATAGATTGGTTTGTAATATTTTTTGAGTTCGATGACTGCATGATAGAGGGACTCGGGGTAGAATTCCCAACCGAAATCAGTTTGAATTTTATTTTCATTTTTGTTAAAACCATTGTTGATACGATGGTGATTGTAATGATTGAGACCGATGAAATCTTGTTCATTCTGTATCTGCCTTAAAAACCAATCATTCCAAAAGAAATCAGCAATTTTCTTGAGGAGACGATTGATATATGTATTGCCCACTGCCTCAAACCAAATATTGTGTTTGGCAATACCAACTTGTGCATGAGGGAAAGATTTTTTGATAAGAGTATAACTTTCTTTATGAGCACTGACGAGATGACGAAGTACACGATAATATAACAAGAGATTTTTTTTCTGTGGTGGCCAAGCGCCTTTCAGATAGGCGTGCCCAGAGACGACATCTGGTTCGTTTAGTGTAATCCAAAAAGGGATATCCTCACCAAGTGTCTGCATAATTTTCTTGGTGTAGCGTGCAAAATAAAATGGAAAACGTTTATTGGCGACCCCGCCTTGCTTGGCGAGCCAGAGAGGAAGTGTCCAGTGCCAGAGCGTGACAAAAGGCGTGATACCTCGTTTATGCAAGGCAGAAAGTACTGTGCGGTAATGTTCTATCTCGTGCTCATCAAAAACACCCTCACTTGGTTCGATACGAGACCATTCAAGAGAAAATCGATGTGCATTCATACCGAGCTCTTGTATGAGATCGAAATCACTTTCGAATCGTGCGTAGTGATCACAGGCAGTTCCTGAAATATAATTTTGCGGATTGATTGCTTCTTGTTTGAATTGTTTCCAATGTGGGTTAGTGATGAAAGATTGTCTCGATTCTTGTACAAGACGATGAGCATTCTTTTTCTCCCACTCGGACCAGTCATTGGTATTGTTTCCTTCCACTTGATGAGAGGCGGTAGATGCACCCCAGAGAAAACCTGATGGAAAAGTGAGTTTGGTCATAAGAAAATTATGATAATGGATGCAAGATAAGTGATGAGAGCTAGAAAACAAGAAGAGAAAGAATGTTCAGAAAGGAATCTAAATATTGCCAGAATGGCTTGTTTCTGGTAGTATAGCATACTTCTCACAGAAAGAGAGAAGAGGTGTTATACTATAAAGAAAGTATTTGATTAACTATTACAACAATGTCAGAGACAACTTTTCCAACGTTTGTTTTTCCTGATCCCAAAACAACGGATCCAAAAAAACGTCGAGTCCAGCGAGCGATAGAAATGATCCCAGGCCTTCTCACATGGACAACTCTCCTCGGCATGGTCGCACTCTCATTTTTTCTTCCTATTTGGGCGGCTATTGCCGTGATTGTTTTTGATATCTATTGGATCCACAAGGCGTTCTATATCTCCATCTTTTCTCTTTCAGGACAACGTGATGTAGTGGAGGGGAAACGTATCAATTGGTGGGAGCGTTGTCAGAATATCGAACATCCAGAGGCATATGTCACTCTTCTCGAAGATCGTCTTGTACATTTGCGCGAGAGTTTGAAAGAGATATCTTTGTTTCATATTCGTGAGCGACATATTGTTCGTAAAGAAATTCGTCGTACCAAAAAAATCTTGAGAGAAACGAAGTCTCTTATTCCTCTCACAGATCAGATAATGGATTGGCGAGAAGTACTCCATGTCGTGCTCTTACCGACAGCAGGGGAGCCTGCGGATATTATTGAGCCAGCCATACAGTCACTCGTGGAGAGTAACTTTCCGAAAGAACAAATGATCATACTTCTTGCAACAGAGGAAAGGGAAAATCCAGAGACACGTCTGCCAAAAGTGGAATATTTGAAGAAAAAATTCGATGGCATTTTCCGTGATTTTATTGTAACAACGCATATTGTCGAAGGCGGTGAGATGAAATGCAAAGCATCAAACGCGCGTTTTGCAGCGAGGGAACTGATGAAATATCTCGATGCACGAAATATCGATTATAAGAAAGTTATTTTCTCAAATTTTGATTGCGATAGTGTCGCTCATCCGGAATATTTTGCGGCTCTGACATACGAATATATCATCGATCCCAAGCGTCTCCAGAGAGCTTATCAGCCACTCCCGATGTATCATAACAATCTCTGGGATACGAATGCGTTTGTCCGTCTCGTTGTGACAGGATCATCATTCTGGCACCTCTATCAGAGCACCCGTCAGGAAATGGTGACATTCTCATCGCATTCAGAGCCTTTTGATACTCTTGTGAAAGTAGGATTTTGGCCAGTCAATATGATCAGTGAAGACTCGGTGATTTATTGGAAATGTCTCGCATATTTCCATGGCGATTATCGTGTTCAACCGATCCATCTTCCGATTTCTCTTGATGCAGTGCTGGCTGAGACATATTGGAAGACACTGGTGAATCAGTACAAGCAGAAACGTCGTTGGGCGTATGGTATCGAGAATTTTCCTGTGACGATGCGTGCTATCTGGCCAGACAAACTCATTCCTGTATGGACGAAAATGCGTGTGACATTTGAGATGCTCGAAGGTCATTATTCATGGGCGACAACCTCTTTCATTCTGACATTTCTTGGTTGGTTGCCTCTCGTATTTGGTGGGGCGCTCTTTCGTGAAAGTGTTCTCGCTCACAATCTGCCATTTATCACCAAAACACTTATGACACTTGGTATGATGGGGCTCTGCATTTCTATCCCGATGTCACTTCTCTCTCTCCCGCCCAGGCCGAAACGGTATCATTGGTCTCGTTATTTCCTGATGTTGTTTCAGTGGATACTCATTCCGATTGTCGGATTTCTTTCTGCTTTCCCAGCTATTGATTCACAGACACGTATTCTCCTTGGAAAATATTTTGGCGAGTTTTGGGTAACGGAGAAAATGAGAAAGAATTAAAAAATTAATTTTATTTATGAAAAAAATATTTATAATTATATTTTCTGTACTTATTGTTTTTAGTGTGTTTGGTTTTTTGTGGAGTCAATATATTCAAAAACAAAAAACTGAAGCTCGTGCAAACATTGATGCTACGTTCAATCTCATTGATGTAACAAAGGATTATCTTGATGAATTTAAAAGTTGTTTAGATGTGAGTACATATGCAAAATTAAATGACGGTCGTCAATTTATGCAAGCGAATGATATATATGATCAATCAGAAAAAGCGTTTAAAGATGGAGAATATTCAAAAGCTATCAATCTTGCCCATGAATCGGCAAATCTTACTACTGAGTTTAGAAATCAATTCGATACTGTCGTAATTCCTAGAAAAACTGCAAATTTATGCAATTAAGTTAAGAAAAAATGCATAATTTCGCTTTAGAATTTGAAGTTCATATTCGTAAAATGATTAATGTCTGAAATCGAGTGGCTAGAAATGAAGGAATGTATTTTATAGTTTTGCAATCTGTTGCAATAAAGATCTGATTAAATAAAACAATCAGATCTTTTCAGTTTTCTCTGTTATTCCAGATGAATTCTTTCTTCGAATTTTTTCAGAGCTTCTTTGAGAAGAGGATGTGAAACAAGTTTCGGATCTTGGGAAAGGATATTTTGTGCTTCATCACGGGCGATGGTGATAAGTTTGATATTCGTGAGGCTCTCCATCGTGATATCAGGGAGACCTGACTGACGCGTACCAAAGAAAGCTCCAGGACCGCGCACACCGAGATCGGCTTCAGCAATCTCGAATCCACTCGTCGATTTTTCGAGTATTTTCAGTCGCCCGCCCGCATCGTTAAGCGAAGCGTTTCGGGCAGGTTCACTGATAGAACTCGCTTGCTCGTGAGGAAAGAGAAAACAGTAAGACTGATGTTCTCCACGACCGACACGTCCACGGAATTGATGGAGTTGTGCAAGACCGAATCGTTCAGCTTCTTCAATGATGATAACACTCGCATTGGGAATATCGATACCGACTTCGACCACCGCTGTAGCGACCAATATATCATATTTCTTTTCATGAAAATCTTGCATGATTTCTTCTTTCTCTTTGGCCTTGAGTTTTCCATGGATGAGCCCGATAGAGAGATGTGGGAAGACAGTTTCTGCAAGATGCTTGTGCTCTGCGACGGCCGCCTTGATATCTTTGAGAGCGAGTGATTCTTCGACAAGCGGAAAGATGACAAATACCTGACGACCCTTCATGACTTCACTCTGTACAAATGTGTAGACTTTTTCTCGATCACTTCCAGTGCGAGCAATTTTGGTGATAATTGGTTTGCGATTTTTCGGAAGTTCATCGAGAAGCGAGAGATCGAGATTGCCAAAAAAAGCCAACGTGAGTGTGCGAGGAATAGGAGTAGCTGTCATGCTAAGGAAATGCGGAATATGTTCTGTCGATCCATCATGACTATTGAAAGAAAGTTCCTGGAGACGTGCTCTCTGAGACACACCAAATCGATGTTGTTCGTCCACGACGATGAGTGCGAGATTGTGAAAGACGACGTCTTGCTGGAGGATAGCGTGTGTCCCAATAACAAGAGAGGGGATACCTGCGTGGATTGCTTGGATGAGTGTTTGCTTTTTGACCGTCTCTCTTCCGAGTATGTGATAGCTCCCCGTCAAGAGCGCAAGAGTATGACCAGTATGTGAGAAAATACGTGAGAGACTCTCAAAATGCTGACGTGCCAATATCTCAGTCGGTGCGAGGATGGCAGTCTGATACCCACCCTCTGTTGTGACAAACGAAGCGATGGCTGCCACGATTGTTTTTCCACTCCCCACATCTCCATTGAGGAGTCTGTTCATTGGGTGTGTTTTACTGAGATCGAGAAGGATTTCCTGAGAAGCTTTTTCTTGAGCTGTCGTGAGACGGAAAGGAAATGATGCGATGAATTGTTTGAGAGAGGATTCATCATAAGGAATAGGTGTTCCTTTTGCCGTTTCAAAGAGCGCTTTGAGTTCGAGGGATTTGAGTTGGATGAAGAACATTTCATCAAAAGCAAAACGTTTTAAAGCGATGAGGGATTGATTTTCATCTTTTGGAAAATGAATGTAGAAAAGAGCCTGTTTGAGAGAGGGGAGATGAAGTTTTGTGAGGATGTCTTCTGGTATCGGATCTGGAAAGAGAGCTAGCTTCTGAAAAATACCAGCGAGTTGCCAACGAAAAAATCGAGAAGTGAGCCCTGCTGTCTCTGGGTAAATAGGGACGAGGCGTCCGGTATGGGTCGCTTCACGCGAGGCCCGTTCGAATGCAGGGTTGGTCATGACGAGACCTTTGCTATCAATACTGACTTTTCCTGAAACACGGATAAGAGCACCGTCTCTCAGTGTCTGGGCGACGAAACGCTGATTGAACCAGATGAGCCGTACCTGACCACTTTCGTCTCCGAGTGTCACTTCAGTGAGAAACATTTTCTTCTTCCAGGTTTGTCCAGCTTCGATATGGAGCACTGTTCCTTCTATGGTACATTTCGCGTCGGATGCAAGAGAATCTATTGGCGTGATGTGCGAATAGTCTTCGTAGCGACTTGGGAAATGGTAGAGCATATCGGACACGGTAAAAATCCCGAGACGTTTGAGTTTTTCGAGTGACTGTTCCTTGATGGTAGGAATATGTGAGAGTGGTGTATCAAAAGTAAACATAGTGTCAGTATATCACTCATTGTCTGTTTGGAAAGTCGTACTCAGGATAAAAAACAAGCCTAGAATGTACGTGACACTCTAGGCTTGAAGATCTCTAGCTAGGAGACCAAGGAGGTGAAATGAGAAACCAAAAAAAGAAAACTTACGCGATTACCAACGAACCAGATGGAGTGAGATCCACCTGACTAAGGCCCTTTTTGAGTTGAGCTCTTGTCAGAGTCTCCCGCGGATAACAGTTGATTGCCTTGAGGAGCGCAATCACCTCTTCATCGTTGGGAGGTCGTTTGCAATTCGGTTTCGAGCGGAAAAAAATTTTCTTCCCTTCGACCCGGATTGCGAGACGTGCAAATGGAGGATTCTTCTTGGTGTAAAAGTTCTCCAACATCGCACGCAGGGTATCTTCCTCTTTGAGGTCGATACCTTCTTCACAAATTACCCATGCGACGACGCCTTCTGACGGGCGAAGCCATAGACCTGTTGCCGATACTATCATTTGAACTCCTTATGTTTATATGGAGTTTCTCTCTCACCTCTTTTTTTAAACAACCTATATATACTGCCAGAATATCATATAAAAGTCAAGAATTTTTTTGATTTCTTTAGGATGTATTTTTGAAAAGAGGGTATTCCTTTTTTGCCATATTGTTTGAATATTTGGCTTTCTTCTCACTTCTCTCTATAATGGACGAAAGAGTTGAGTAATAAAAAAAGAAATGGACACAGTATTGGAAAAAATAGGGTATATAAATGGTGTCTATATGCCACTGCGAGAGATAGCGATTCCTCCATATGATCTCGGATTTCTTCGTGGATATGCGGTATTTGATGTGATGCCGGTAGAGCATGGCAAGCCTTTTTTGTGGGAGGATCATTATGAACGGCTCTGTCGTTCAGCTGAAGCTCTCCATCTCACTCTTCCTGTAGATCGAGAATCTTACAATGCAATCCTCGATACACTTATCGAAAAAAATCCGAGCGCTCTGAAACAGTCTCTCCGTACCGTGCTTTCAGGCGGACCGAGTCAGGATGCATTTACCCCTGAGAAGGGTCGAGAAACATTCCTCGTGTGTATTGAAGAAACTCATATCTATTTACCGAACATCTATACCGATGGCGTGAAAATCATCACCCTGTCATTCGAGAGAATATTGCCACAGGTGAAGCTTGCCAATCACGTGATGGCGATACGCGATCTTGCAAGACGAGAAAAGAATAACGCTTTCGAAGAACTCTATGTGACGAACGGTTTCATATCAGAAGCGACACAGAGCAATATTTTTATGGTGAAAGGGAATGTGCTCGTAACAACGTGGGACAATGTCTTGCGGGGAATCACCCAGAAATTGACACTCCATATCGCGGAACAATGTGGTATTGTTGTTGAGAAAAGGAATATTACTCTCCAAGAACTCTTGTCGGCAGATGAAGTGTTTATCACAAGCAGTAGCAAACACATCGTCCCTGTTGTGAGAGTCGATGAAATGACCATCGGTGATGGAAGGCCAGGAGAGATGACACAGAGGCTGATTACCGCTTTTGAGGAGTTTGTAGAGCGTTATTAAAAAAGAAAAATCCCGTCCTCGTAGTTCAACGGATAGGACATCTCCCTCCGAAGGAGAAGATCGTGGTTCGATTCCACGCGAGGACACTGTTAATACAATCTGGAAAAGAAAAAAAAGAACCCGAGATGGATTCTTTCTTATTATGATGTGCGCTTGGCAATTTCAATATTAAAAAAACAGAGCCCCGAGCAGAAGTAAATTCTGCAGGTGGCTCGAGTGCGAGGCATGATAACCTCAATCGCAAGGATAGTTTTCTGAATATGAAATAATTCAACCTTCCTTATTCCATCCGTTACTCATCTTGTAGACACGATCGCGGACACGTATGCGTGCAAAGAAGTACACGAGAAGAAATAATCCTCCTTGCCAATACACCATCTCCATCTTGTCCAAACCCATCTCCACACTCTCGTCACCGAATGCAAAAAAGCTTCCAATCGAGACTCCGATAAAGAAACAGATGATACTTACCATCAAAATAAGCTGAATATATTGTTTTGAAATCCCTTCATCTCGTGACTTTTGTTTGAAACGCGAATTAATAGAACTAGCTAAAAACCCAAGAATAATTGGGCCAAACAACGGCAAAGAACCAAAGAATAGCCCCATGATGATAAAGAGAGCAAAGACGAGGAAAACCATCATAAATCTCCTAGAAGAATTTGTTTACATAAACGGATTGCTAGACAACAATTCGCACCAAAGCACAGTCAGAATGCAAGTTTTCTTACCATATTCTTTTTAACGCTCCATCGGGTATTCATCGGGTGATGGATACTCATTGGATGGCTGCCAGAAAATTTTCAACACCACCAATATGGTCCATACCATGACGGTAATGAAAAATTCAAAGAGAGTAAGATGGATGGCCACGTTCCATTGGGGAATATCGGCCAAAAACTGAACACCAAAGTTGACAACAGTAAATCCAGCGCAGGACGCGACGGCGTAGGAGGCTGTACGATAAAAGAAATCTTTCATTATTTCTACTCCTTGTAAAGGTACAATTTTCTACGACATTATTATCGTAAAAAGTAACAGTTTCTTGTGATTCTGATACGTCATTACTATGGTATAGGCGGTATCAAAAGTCAAGTATAATGAGAAACGTTTATCTTGTATGATTGAGGATGCATTATAAAAAAGAACCCAGCTTGAGTTCTTTCTTATTATGATGTGCGCTTGGCAGGAATCTGTCACAAGTAAATTTCCTGACAGATTTTATTGTTAGAGCTTAGCAGGAAACTCCCTCGACTAAACTTTTGTCGACACAAAAGTTTGTCTGGGCATCGCCTCATGATTTCGTCTGCTGACGGAATATCATTCCGGCGTTCGATTCCTTCCATAAGCCAAGCAGTTGGCTTATTCCAATCTCCCATTTCGTTTCACTTAATGTGCGCTTGGCAGGAATCGAACCTGCGACCCTCTGGACCGCAACCAGATGCTCTATCCACTGAGCTACAAGCGCATATTTACTATCCACTGATCCGCCTCCGCCAGCTGGCGGATGGAACGGAACAAGCGCAAAAACACATATACCTTCCTTTTGGATACAGGAGGAAAGTACCTCTAAATATGCAGTAATTTCTCCAATGTGTCAACTAGTCCGGGTTCGTGCTTTTCTTCGGGAACAAACTCATCGAGAATATCTCGCAATTTGTCTGTATCGACATTCATTACGGGAATGTGGACGTATGGAACGAGTTTTCCTTCTGTTTGAATGCTTAATATATTTTCGAAAGGAGGTTCTGTGTAAAGGAAGAAAGATTCAAGAGTATCATACTCATAAAATTCTTTCCCAGCGATGATGCCTTTACTTGTGAGCATGAAGTCGAGAATACTCGGTTCTCGATAGAGCATCAGGTACCCGACGATACCGATCAAGATAAAGGTAATAGCCATCAGTGGACTATTGGTATAGAGAGCGTAGGCAATAATACAGACGAGAAGAACAGTGACTACGATAGAGGAGCGTGGTCCGAGATCAAGTGGCTCATGCTCGGGAGATCTCCAGTGGAGGAGGACTTGACCATATGCCGAAGAAACAGGTTTTTCTTCTCGAGACTG
Source organism: Candidatus Moraniibacteriota bacterium (assembly GCA_028688415.1). Classification (NCBI taxonomy): domain Bacteria; phylum Candidatus Moraniibacteriota; species Candidatus Moraniibacteriota bacterium. The sequence goes on along the minus strand of JAQTYF010000001.1, from coordinate 526,885 downwards.
TGATGAGGATGAATATTGCATAGAAAATTGAAATTATTTACTCTCAGTATAGCACAGTTCTGAGAGGATGCTGATCGAATGGGTAAATGAGATCCTATCTGTACAAATATGCGATCACTTGCTACCATAAGAAAAGAATAAAATCTGGAAGCGTGGTCCCAGCCCAGGGCTGATCAGCCTCTGGCTGAAAAACTAAATTATATCTTGTCAAAGCGGAAGCGTGGCCGAGCGGTTGAAGGCAATAGTCTTGAAAACTATCATACCCGGAAGGGTATCGTGAGTTCGAATCTCACCGCTTCCGCTTTGACTGGATAAGAAAATAAAACAAATCTCACCGCTTCCGCAGTGGAATTGAGAGAAATATCAACTTCTTTGAAAAAAATAAAAATCCGTTTATACTCTAGAGGCAGACTTCTTTGTCGTTTTGATTGAATAGGGATAAGAATGACAAACAGATATGATGAATCTTTTCTTGAAAATATTTCGTACCAAAAACAATATTATTGCTATCGATGATCGAACAGATCTCGAGGATGCAGATATTGTCGTCGTCGGTGAACAAATACAAAATTCTGTGAAACGACTCTTCGGAGGATCACTCGCTATACGACAGGTGGATGGAGGTTCGGACAATGCGTGTGAACAGGAGCTCGTCGCACTCTCGAATAGTTTCTATGATGTCGAACGATTCGGCATTCATTTTGTCGCGTCTCCACGACATGCTGATATGCTTCTCGTGACTGGTCCGATCACACGCAATATGGCTGAGGCAGTGAAGTCCGCATACGATGCTACTCCAGATCCAAAAATCGTCGTGGCAGTAGGGGACGACGCTCTCTCTGGTGGGATATTCCGCAACTCGTATGCCGTGGTCGGAGGTGTGGATGCTGTAATACCTGTGAACTATCATATTCCTGGGGATCCGCCATCACCCAAGAAAATTTTGTGTGCTCTCCTCAATATTCTACAGACAATAGAGCATGAATCATCGAAATAATTCAGACATATTATGATTGCCTTCATTTCATCGCAAGCAGGATTCCTCGTATTACTTTCTGTTTTTGCTGTGGGAGCGATCGGATCACTTGTGTTTCGCAATCATGATACATGGGCCAATGTTTGGAGTAGTTTTTTTGCTTTGTTCGGTTCTCTCGTGGGAATTATTTTTTCTCTTCTAATGTTGATACAAGGACGAGAAATGTCGTTTTCACTTTTTCAGACATCATTTGTATTTTTGCAGTTCTCTCTTCGTATTGATATGTTGTCAGCTTTTTTCATATTTGCTATTTCTCTCGTTGGTTTCTTCTGCTCCCTCTATGGATTCGGGTATGTGAAGCATTATTATGGAAAATACAGTATCGGAGTACTTGGATTTCTCTACCATATTCTTCTGGGAAGTTTGCTTCTCGTCGTGACGACCTCCAATGCGCTCTTCTTTCTCATTGCATGGGAGACAATGTCCATCGCATCATATTTTCTCGTGGTGTATGATCGTCGTGATGCGAGCAATGTGAAAGCAGGATTTTTGTATCTCATTATGACGTATGTCGGCACCGCATTCATCATTGCGTTTTTTCTCATGGCGTACAAATATACTGGATCATTTCAGTTTGACGTGATCAAACTGCATCATGCACTCATACCACAGATGATTCAGAATGCGATGTTTGCCTGTGCTCTTATCGGGTTTGGGACCAAGGCGGGTATTATCCCGTTTCACATCTGGCTCCCTGCCGCACACCCAGCCGCTCCCTCTCATGTGTCCGCGATGATGTCGGGCGTGATGATCAAGACAGGTATTTATATGATGATTCGTCTCTTCCTCGATGTGCTCGCACCAGTACCTCTCTGGTGGGGAGAGGTCGTACTCGTGATCGGTATGGTGTCATCGATCCTTGGTGTGCTCTATGCACTAACCGAACATGATATCAAAAGACTTCTCGCATATCATAGTATCGAAAATATTGGAATCATCTTACTCGGTATCGGAAGTTCGATCACGTTCTATGCTCTCGATATGAAATCACTCGCCCTCCTTGGACTGATTGCAGGACTGTTCCATACGATCAATCATGCACTTTTCAAATCCCTCCTTTTCCTCGGTGCTGGTTCGGTCATTGATCAGATGCACACGAAGAATATGGAAGAATATGGAGGGCTCATCCGGTACATGCCACAGACAGCACTCTTCTTTCTTATTGGTTCGATGGCGATATCTGCCCTCCCTCCCTTCAATGGATTTTTCAGTGAATGGTTGACGTTCCAATCATTGTTTCAGGGGATTGCGACACTTTCTTTTTCTCTCCAATTTATTTTCGTGCTGGCAGCGGGATCACTTGCTTTCACAGGAGGTCTCGCACTCACATGTTTTGTGAAAGCATTCGCAGGGATATTTCTCGCCCGACCTCGAAGTAAAGAAGTGATGCACGTAAAAGAGTCAGTACTCTCGATGCGTCTCGCGATGGGAGGACTCGCATTCCTCTCCATACTTTTCGGTCTTTTTGCGGGGTTCGTGACAGAAACGATTGCTTTCGTCGGACAGCGTCTTGATATTTTTCACAATGTGAAAGTGTTTGTCTCTGTATCGTCTATGCAGACACTTCAATTGACTGACGGATTTGCTCTCGTATCAGCACCAGCAATATTTTCTTTTTTGGCGATTATTCTTTTTGGAGTTTTTCTTCTTGTACGATTCGGTATCAATAGCACTCAGAAAATATCATTTGGGGACACATGGGACTGTGGGACACATCTCGATACGCGGATGGAGATTACGACGACTGGTTTTGCTCGCTCGATCATTCTTGTGTTCAAAAATGTTTTGAAGCCAAGTATCCAACAAACAGTCAAATACCATGACGCCAAGAGTCGTTATATACCGAAATCTCGAACAGTGACGATGAGTGTCGGTAATATTTATCTGACGCATTTCTATCAACCGCTTCAGAAAATGATTGACGAAGCATCTCTCCGTTCCAAAACTATTCAGGGAGGCAATATCAATATGTATATTTCATATATTTTTCTTGCGTTGATTCTTTCTTTATTTGTTGTGCTCTAACCTATGACATTCTTTCTTTTTCTTCTTCAAGGTTTGTTTGTTCCAGTGGTTTCACCTCTGTGTGTCGGTGTGATCAAAAAAATCAAGGCGAGGTTGCAAAACAGACAGGGCGCCAGTATCGTACAGCCATATCGAGACCTCTGGAAGCTGTTCCACAAAGATGAACGTGTGAGTAGAGATGCTTCATGGATATTTTTTGTTGCACCATTCATCGTCTTTACTGTGACGATCTTTGTCGGTTGGAACATACCTCTCTTCTCTCTTGTGTCAGGACTCTCTCTTACAAGTGATGCACTTGTAATTGTCTACGCACTCGCTCTCGGAACGTTCTTCCTCGCTCTTTCTGGTATGGATATTGGAGGAGCTTTCGGAGGGTTTGGCTCGAGTCGCGAGATGACTCTTTCAGCTCTCGCTGAAGGGGGATTTATTTTCTCACTTTTGACACTCGCACTCATGGCGGGGACGACTGATCTTTTTGATATCGCCTCTCATCCGCTTTTTCATAATGGACAATACTTTATTCCTGTTGTACTTGCATTCTCAGGATTTTTCATTGTTCTCCTTGCAGAGACGGCACGTTTTCCATTCGACAATCCTGCGACGCATCTCGAGCTTACGATGATTCACGAGGCAATGATTCTCGAATATTCAGGTAAACGTCTCGCACTGATGGAATGGGCATCAGCGAACAAGCTTGTCGTGTTCTTTGCCCTTGGGGCGAATATTTTCTTTCCTATCGGTCTCTCTTCGAGCGTGTCGATGAGCGCTCTTCTGATCGGTATTGGAGCGCTCCTTCTGAAATTGTTTGTATTTTGTATTGTCATCGCTCTGATAGAATCAAGTATGGCGAAGTTTCGATTTTTCCGTCTCCCTGATCTCCTCGTAGCATCGTTCATCCTTAACGCTGTGGCTATCGGCCTCGTCCATTCTTTATGAGTATACTTTTTCTCCAATTTCTTGTTGATGTGATATTTCTCACACTCGTCGTAATGCATCTGACAAAAAAGAATTTTGTCGCAGTGGTTGCATTTGGTGTACAATCATTCGTCCTCGCTCTTCTTTTCTTCTCTTCTTTTCTCGAGACAGGAAATGCTTCTATTCTTCTGATGGTGCTTTTTACTTTTGTGATCAAAGTAGTACTTGCACCGATGTTCTTCTTCCGACTGATACGAAAAAACAATCTTTCTTTTTCGGTGAATACCTATTTGAATATGCCTATCACTCTCATCTTGATTGCCGTACTGACATTTATGGCACACTCGAACAAGTTCCTTCCTCTCACACATATCGTCCCAGAACATCAAGTCTTGCTTTCTCTCACACTTTCGTCAATTTTCATTGCACTCTTCCTCATCGTCAATCGCAAAGAAGCTCTCTCTCAAATCCTGAGCATATTGTCTCTCGAAAACAGTATCGTCGTATTCATCATTTTTGCCGGACTTGAACAATCTCCGAACTTGCAGATAGGAATACTCTTTAATATTTTTGTGTGGATTATGATCGCGACGGTCTTTGTTTCGATGATTTACAAACACTTTCGATCACACGATGTAACGACTATGAAAAATTTAACAGATTAATCTATGTACCTCATACTTCTTCTTTCGACACTTTTTATTACTTCTCTTCTTCTTGTCTTGATCAAGAATCGACGTGTCATCGAACTCCTTTCTATTTTTTCGAGCGTCGTTGTATTGGTGTATTCTTTCCTTATTGCTCTCTCGGTTGCGAATGAGGGTATCTATACATCTTCTCTCTTCTTTTCGGTGGACGCCCTTGGAGCGATCATCATCCTTATTATCGGTTGTATTGGATGTGCGACATCTCTCTATTCGGTTGCCTATTTCAATCAAGAAACCAAGAAGGGGATTGTCGGTTTCACACGAGTGAAGGAATATTTTGTACTTCTCTTTGTCTTTCTTGTGGCGATGTATCTAGCAACGACAGCCACGAGTCCTATCTTTGCTTGGATCGCTATCGAAGCGACGACACTCTCGACAGCATTTCTCATCAGTTTTTATAACAAACCATCATCTATCGAAGGTGCTTGGAAATATCTCATTATCAATGCTGTTGGTCTCCTCCTCGGATTTTTTGGGACGATGCTCTATTTCACATCTGTTCCATCGACACTTAATGGCGGTTTTATTGGGTGGAGTGATCTCCTTTCAAATACCGATCATCTCGATCCGCTTATTGCCAAGATCGCTTTTGTTTTTGTGCTCATCGGTTATGGAACCAAAGTAGGACTCGCTCCGATGCACACGTGGAAGCCAGATGCGTATAGTAAAGCTCCTGCACCACTCGGGGCATTGCTTGCTGGAGCGCTCCTCCCAGTCGCATTTTTTGTTATTCTTCGATTTCAGAGAATCACCGATGCTGTTGTCGGACAGTCATTCTCTCATCAACTCTTCCTTGTCTTTGGTCTCCTCTCTATTGTTGTCGCTGCACTTATCATGTTCAACGCGAGAAATTACAAACGTCTTCTCGCCTATTCGAGTATCGAAAACGCTGGTATCATCGCTCTTGGTTTTGGTTTCGGGGGACTCGGAGTGCTCGGTGCAGTGCTTCACATGATCTATCATTCCTGTGTGAAAGTCGTGATGTTTTTCTCTGCAGGCAATCTCCTCCTTACGTATGGATCGGCAAAAATAGGTAATGTAAAGAATGCCTTGCGCGTCATCCCTGTCACGAGTGTGCTTTTCATCCTTGGTTTTCTTATCGTGACAGGGACACCGCCGTTTGGGATATTCTTGAGCAAGATTTATATTCTTTCTGCAGGTATTGCAGAACATCCGTATGTTACTTTTTCTGCTATTTTCTTTATGACACTTGTGTTCATTGGTTTCCTTCGGCACATTACTGCGATGTTTCTTTCCGAGAGTACAGAGCAAGAAGGAGATCAAGAACATGGAGAAAAAAATATCTGGCTTGTTATTCCTCAGATTTTTTTCGTGATTCTCATTATTGTCTTGAGTTTTACGCTTCCGACATTTCTCCAGACACTGATAGATGATGTCGTAGCTCATTACTAACACACTTTCTATGACCTATTCATTTTCGAAAAATTTCAAAACAATGACTGTTGGTACGATGACTGTTGTAGAAGTACCGGTTGTTGATATCGTACAAACAGCGATTGATCTTGTAGAAAAAGATCATCTCGTATTCAAACTGATGACTGCTACGGACGAACGTGAAACACAAAACGGTTTCAATCTTTGGTATGTCTTTGGTGATGCAAAACAGCATTCCTTTGTTGTTCTTTCGACTCTCCTCCGTGATACCACGGATTTTCCTTCACTCGCACCATTCATTCATTCGGCATGGAATTATGAACGACGTGTACATACTTTTTTTGGACTGACCCCAGTCGATCATCCCGATCTGCGATCACTCATCTTGCATGAGCATTGGCCAGAGGACGTATTCCCGCTCCGCCTGGATTTTGATATGCAGACGAGACCAGAGAGAGTGAGTGGGAGATACGATTTTCAGGAAGTATCCGGAGAGGGTATTTATGAAATTCCCGTTGGTCCGATTCATGCGGGGATTATCGAGCCGGGACATTTCCGTTTTAGTGTAGCAGGGGAGAGTATTGTTCTTCTTGAAGCTCGTCTTGGATTTACTCACAAAGGCACTGAGAAATTGTTCGAAGCGTTGTCAATGAGTGATCAGGTACGTCTTTCTGAAAAAATATCTGGAGACAGTTCTTTTTCTCATTCATTTGCATTCTGTCAGGCAATCGAGCAACTGGGAGCGATATCCGTACCAATACGCGGTCTCGCCCTTCGAGTGATCTATGCAGAGCTCGAACGACTCGCGAATCATTTCGGAGATATCGGAGCGATGATGATGGATACAGGATTTAATTTTGGTGGGGCTCAGGGTGCGAGGATTCGAGAGACAGTGCTTCGTATCAATGAACGATTGACAGGAAGCCGGTTTCTTCGCGGGGTCAATGTCGTCGGTGGTGTGACTCGGGACATGACACCAGAACAACAGCATCTGCTCGGAGAAGAGATACAGTCTCTTAAACGAGATTTTACAGAGATTATTGATGTCGCAGAGAACAGTACATCACTTCTCAATCGTATGAGAGAGACCGGCACACTCGTCAGTGATGTAGCGAGCGATATGGGTATCATCGGTGTTGCAGGACGAGCGAGCGGTATCGTACAAGACACACGATGGGACTATCCGTATGCAGGATACACTATGGTTTCTCTTGGTGATATCCCTATCGAATCAGAGGGTGACGCATTCGCTCGATTCCATATACGCGTGAAAGAAGTATACACATCGTTCCATATTATTACCTCTCTTCTCGAAACTCTTCCTCTCGGACTGATTCGTGCGGATGTCACAGAGCCGATTGTTCTTCAGAAGAACGCTCTTGCACTGAGTGCGGTAGAGGGTTGGCGAGGAGAGATTATGTATTTCATCACCACTGATAGTGACGGACGAGTGAGTCGTGTGTTTCCTCGGGACCCGTCGTTTGTGAACTGGAATGCTCTTCGGAGTGCTGGTTTCGACAATGTTGTTCCAGATTTCCCACTTATCAACAAAAGTTTCAATCTTTCCTATTCGGGAAATGATTTGTAGTGTCTATAATAGGAGAACGCGTATGAAAAAAACATTCCTTTTTGATCTCATCACACCTCTCTCTTCATCGACCGAGGAACTTATCGCACGTTTTGGTGTGAAGAAAATCAATGATGATACGATAGAAATGACGGTGCAGGCAGGGGAGACGCTAGAACAGGCTGTCATTGCTTTGAATCGGCTGGATATCCAGGTAACAAATGGACGCTGTTCCTCTGATTAGAGCCTTTTCTCTTGCTTTTTTCTGTTCTTTGTGCTACAATAGATGTGTTGTAAGTTTTTCTTTCTGGAGTAACGCTCGACGACAGAGGTTGCCAAATCTCGAATGTTCGCAGTAGAGCCAGAGGGAGCCTGTTTTGCAGGCTCTGGGAAAGGTCACCTTACACAGTAATCAGGTTAGTAGATTCGAATATGGCAACCAAATTGTATGTTGGTGGCGTTTCCTACGGTTCTACCGAGGATGCTCTGCAAGCAGCTTTTGCTCAAGCAGGTGCAGTCGTTTCTGCCAAAATCATCATCGACAAAATGACAGGTCGCTCACGCGGTTTCGCATTTGTTGAGATGGCTTCAGAAGAAGATGCTCAAAAAGCTATCGCTCTCTGGAATGGCAAAGAACTCGACGGACGTACACTCACTGTCAACGAAGCTCGTCCTATGGAAGAGCGTGCTCCTCGCACTGGTGGCAACCGCAGTTACAACAACAGCGGAAGCAATGATCAGGGCGCAAGCCGTTGGTAGTAGCGATGCATCGAGGTAGGCAACTCTCTTGATGCAATCCAAAAAAACAACCTTGAGCGATCGGGGTTGTTTTTTTTATTTCCTTTTATTTACTTAGCGGTTGGACCGCTAAGTAAATCCTTCTCTTTTTCGATTTCGTTGTATCGGAAGCAGTCAGTCGTGTGATCGTTCACCATACCGATCGCCTGCATATATGCATAACCGATGAGCGGACCAAAGAATTTGAACCCACGTTTCTTCAAATCTTTGGCAAGCATTTCTGCTTCCTCTGTGAAGAGAGGAACATCTGCGAAAGAGCGTTTCTTTTTCTTGTCTTGATAAGGGTTCAGGAACTGAGCGAGATAGTTGGCGAACGATCCATATTCCTTCTGTACTTCGAGGAAGAGTCTCGCATTGCTCACCGCTGATTCTATTTTGAGGCGATGTCTGATGATAGAAGCATCTTTCGAGAGTCTCTCGATATCACGACGAGTGAACTTTGCCACTTTCTTCGGATCAAAATTGACGAAGGCTTTCTTGTATCCTGATCGTCTTTTGAGAATCGTCGCCCACGAGAGACCGGCCTGCGCACTCTCGAGCACGAGAAACTCGAATAGTCTCCGATCATCATACGTGCGGACACCCCATTCTTCATCGTGATATTTTTCATAGAGTGCATCTCCCTCCGGCACCCACTGACATCGTGTTTTCATAGGTGGTACATATTGGTTCTCTTTAGTATAGCAGAGAAAACAATTTTTTTTGGAATACATACGTTTTGTGCTATTATGGAGATATGGCTGAACAGTTGAATTCTAAAAGAGTTATATTTCCAAAAGGAAAACAAAAAGAGTTTCTTTTGCAATCGAAAGAAGAATTTTTTGGTACGTGGGAAAAATTAGCGGAAGTCGCTGGGACGAGCGTGCGCAATCTCAATGATTGGAGGAATGAAAAAATTTCGATGTCACTTTTTGCTGTCGAGCAGATTTGCAAGAAAAGAAAAAGAGAAATGCCGGAAAACATTGTTATCAAAGATGCTTATTGGTATACCAAGCAAGGTTCATCAGCTGGAGGAAAAGCAGTTCTGAAGAAATACGGCATCGTAGGAGGTGACCCCGAATATCGCAAAACGAAGTGGCGAGAATGGTGGGAAAAAGAAGGACATCTCAACCCATCAAAAATTACTCAAGCACTTCCTTTCAAGAGACCGACACCGTCAGAAGACCTCGCTGAGTTTGTCGGAATAATGCTCGGAGACGGAGGAATAAGTAAACATCAATTTACAATTACCCTCAACACTCTAACCGATAAAAAGTACTCAATATTTGTTCAGCAATTAATCAACAATCTTTTTGAGGTTTCTTTTGGGGTTTGTCTGAATAAGAAATTTCTTGCTGAACGTATTATGGTCTCACGAACTGCTCTCATCACGTATCTTATTGATGAACTAGGATTGAAGCAGGGGAACAAAGTAAAGCAACAAGTCGACATTCCGTTATGGGTAAAGAAAAATCAGTGCTATTCCATTGCTTGCCTGCGTGGCTTGATTGATACTGATGGTTGTATTATACTGCATAAGTACCTCTCAAAAGGGAAGAGATATTGTTACAAAAAGATTGGTTTTACCAGTCGATCACATCCGCTTCTCCAGTCAGCGAGTGAGATCCTCTTGATTTTAGGTATCAAACACCGCATAATGAAAAATGGTTGGGATATACGTATAGAAGCGAGGAAGGATGTCGAAAAGTATTTTCAGGTCGTCGGGACACATAATCCGAAACACTTGGAAAGATATAAAATGGCTTAGATAAAGCAAAAAAGGAGAGGTGGCCGAGCGGCTGAAGGCCCCACACTGCTAACGTGGTAGAGTGTTACAACTCTCGAGGGTTCGAATCCCTCCCTCTCCGCAAAAATTCGGAATTCAAAATTGGAGAAGAAATAGCGTCGACGCGTAGCGCCGTCTGTTCTGCGTTCCCCCCACGAAATCCCCGATCTGAGAGGATGCGCCACGCGGAGCGGGGCTCAAAAGATATGGTTCGAGCTTCCAAAATAAAGTTCGAACCGATCTTTTTGAACAGATGAAGATTTTCTTCGTCTGTTCGCTCGTTTGCCAATTCCTTGGCTTCCAGATTGAGTTTTAGAAACTTGTTAGTGAGTTCGAACCGATTATTCGCTTTTTGCTCAAAAGCAGCCAATTTCTCTTTGAGAAGCTGTTTTTGATTGACCAGCTTGCTTTTCATTGTTCGATATTCTTCCAATGAAAGCACACTCTCTAAATACGCAGTCATCAGCTTCTCAATTTTAGAATCCAAAAGAGAAATTTCATCTTTGGTTTTTTGAGCAAAAAGCTCGCTTGGTTGATTTTCTGATTGTCGGTCTTTTTCATTTTCGACAATCATCCAATTTGCCCAATCGAGTGGCAAAGAAACTTTTTTGATTTCTTCTTTAATTTGAGAAGTGATGAGTTCTTCACGGACATATTTTTGCAAACAAGGATTTTTCCGTTTCGTACATCGCAAATAGTTATGACCTTTTTGTGTTTCGGTTGTAATGAAACACCCGCATTCTCCGCAACGGAAAAATCCTCGATACAAATATGTTTTCAAACCTTTGCCTTTCGGCTTGCTCTTTCTTGTCATCACTTCCTGACAGAGATCAAAAAGTTTCTTTGGGATAATCGGCTCGTACTTACCTTCGTAGATTTCGCCATTGTAGCGGATCAATCCGCAGTAGATAGGGTTATGGAGAATCGTCTGATAGTTCGACACTGAAAGCTCTGTACTTTTTCCTTTCAATCCAAGCGCGTTAAACTTTTCGCGAATCTGACGCAAAGTGAAGTTGCCTGTGGCGTAGGCCTCAAATGCCTTGCATATGAGGGGCGCAAGCTCTGGATGTGGCGCAATACCTCTTCCTTTGACGTTTACATACCCCAGAGGAGCCATTTGAGGCCAGATACCATCCTTCACTTTGTTGCGGTGCCCACGCTTGATATTTTCACTCAAATTGTCCACGTAATACTTGGATTGGGAAAAAGCGATGGAGAGCATGAACTTTCCTTGCGGTGTCGGATCACACCAGAACGTTGGAAATTTCAGTTCGGTTATTTTTCCCGTATCGAGCAAATAGATGATCTTGCCACCATCTACGGAGTTTCGAGCCAAACGATCGGGATGCCACGATAAAATCCCGCTCGCTTCATTTGCTTCGATACGTAGAAGCATTTCATTAAAGACTGGTCGGCCGGGGACTTTGGCGGTCTGTTTTTCCACAAAGACATCAACAACCTCGATATTTTCTTTTACCGCCAATTCTTTGAGTTCGGCCAGTTGATCCGAAATGCTTCTGACCTGCCGATCTTCCGTATCGGTACTCTTTCGTGTATAGATAAAGAACTTTCTGGTGTGATTCATAAGATTGCATTGGCAAACGAGGAGCCCCGCTCCGCGTGGCGAATCCTTTCAGATTGGGGATTTCGTGGGGGGAATGCAGAACAGACGGCGCTACGCGTCGACGCTATTTCTTCTCCAGTTTTGAATTCCGAATTTTTGCGGTGCATATTGGACGAAGTTCGAATGTATTTCGCCAAAAACCCTGAGTAAGAAAGCGGAAGCCGTCCCCACCGTAGTCCTGAAGCCTCGGGACTCCCCATCAGAAAAACCTTTCTTTGCATTTCGGATTTGCGCGCGCCGGATCTTTTCTTCTCTTAAGGAAAAGAAAGCTTTTCTGATGAGGACTGCTCTTTGGAGCAGTGCGGCGGGGAACGGCTGCTGATTTACGATCGGAATAGATTTTTACTAATAACATAAAAAGTCATTTAGTTTGATTTGTCTGAAATTTTGGTGTAGCATCAAAGTAATAGAAAAGAAATAGTACTAACACTATAATTCTACTACTATAATATAAGTATGTCAAATATAACAAAAAATCTGAGGAAGTTACGAGAAGCCAAGGGATTATCACAAGAAAAACTGGCACGATTGGCTGATGTTGCCAATAACACAATCATCAAGATTGAAGTTGGTAAAAACCAAAATCCAACACTTGATACGCTCAAGAAGATTTCTAAAGCGCTTGAGGTTAGTGTTGATGAGTTAATCAAATAAAATAAATTTATGAATAAAAAATTGATAGTTATCCTAATAAGTGTAGTGTTGATAGTGGCTTTAGGCGTTTATATTAAACTTTATGAATTAGAAAATTTTTCTTTTTTAAAAAACAAACAGGAGCAATCAATAAGCATCAGTGATGAAGATAAGCTTGTCAAAAGATTCAATGAAATATTTGAATTGGAAAGCAATAATGATTTTGGAAAAATATATGATTCTTATTTATCGCCAGAGTCTAAGCATAAAATAAGTAGAGAAAAATATATCGAAAAACGAGGTGCTATATATTCGCAGGAATCAGTATTGCAACGACTAATTGAGTATGCACAACAAAATCCAGAAGATGAAAGATCTAAAATATTTTTAAATGATTTAAAGAAAGGAAAAACCGTAGAAGTAAATAAGGTGATTATAAAAAATGATATAGGACATGTTGATGAAACAAGCATTTTTAACTTAGCTGATAAGGATTACCCAAAAAGAATATATAGAAAATTTATCAAAATTAACAACGAATGGCTGATTGTTTTTAATGAAACACCTATTTATTGTATTAGAGAAAGTGGATATGAAATGTCAGAAGAGTTTAAGCGGTCGCTAAGTCTTATTGAACAGAGATACAGAAATCGCGGGAATATCGAGGAGTCAGGTCGCTTAGAAAGCATCAAAAATTGTCTCAAAATTGAATATTCAGAATCTAGCAAGGAAATTAATGGTGCAGAAGGAGTTTTTGTTTTTTCTCCTATGCATTCACTAGATGAATATTTGATAAAAGTTTCTCCTAAATACAGCATAAAAGATGATTTATTGACTGCAGTTTTATTGCGTCATGAATTAACTCATGTTTTTCAGTATGCTAATAATGAAGATGTTAATTCTGAAGATGGATGTTATAGGGCAGAAGCGAGCGCATTTATTTCAGAGGGAAGGTTTGTTTACCATGTATTAAATGATGAGGAAGAAAAATCTTTACAATCGAGAATGACAAAAACTCAGGAAGTTGCGCAATTGTTTCAAACTCTACTGGTCATAGCAAAAAATGAGGGAGATCTTATAGATGAAAAAGCATTGAATTTTGTAAAATCAATCCCATATTATCAGAAACAGTGCAAAAAATAGTAACAATTAATAATTATTAAAATTTTTTAACATATGATCAATGAAAGAATTCAAAAAATGTATTCACGTATGCATTTTATTGCAAGCTCAGCATTGATAGTAGGCATTGGAATTATTATTCTCTCGCTTGCTTTTTATTTTATTGTTTTAAAAGGAGATTCAAAATTCACTGATATTTTAATCTGGGTTATTTTTGCTGGATTATCATTGAGCTCTATTGGCTACTGGATAATAAGAAATGTTAAAAAACTTGCAACGCTTGATGCTCAAGAATTCAAATTTGATAGTAATTTGATATCTTTGTTTTTTGGAGTTGCAATTTTATGGATTATTGTGGGGGTGCCATTTTTATATTTTTTCCCCATATGGGGTGTAGTTATCACTTTTGTTTTTTTTGGAATATTTTTTGATATTGTACGGCTAATTATTTTAATACAAAAAGCAAAAAATAGAGAGTCAATGGATAAAATTGGATTTAAGGAATTTATTCTTATGGCGTGGAGATTAATTTATCCGCAGGTGAGACATGATCATATTTCGCATAGGCTGATTACGATTGTAGGTTGGGTAGTGTCATTTTTTAGTTGGTTCATCCTATTTCCAATCTATTTTGGCGTTATACAGCGGATGATATATTTTGTGATGTATGGCGATGAAAAGAAAAAATGGATGGTTGTTAAAGAATGATAAGTTTTGTAATAGCGCTGTATTTTTATAAATATGTCCAATAAATTTGTGTGAAAATGCAGAAAGCTTCTGAAGAAATAATAATCTGGCCGAGGACGGCTCTCGACTGATCTTTGATCTATTTTTGCAAAACTTCCTCAAGAAGTTGAAAGTTATTTGGAAGATTTCGAAAAAGGAACTTACGCAATATAATAAATATGCGTAACCTACTAATACGATATGTTTGAGAAAATCCTACTCGTATTAATTCTTATACTTCAAGCCGTGTTTTCCGGCTTGATTTTTTCAAACAGCGAAAGTTCTTTTAATTGGGATGCGTTTTCATCTTTGTTTCAATCATTTGTATTGATATTTGGTTTTTTTGTTACGTATTTTATTTTGACGAGAGAAATTTCTTTTAAGAAAAAACTAGATGTCCATGAAAAAATAACAAATTTGCTCGTCGATGGACTACATAAGTCTTTTTATGCTCTGAGTCCTTTTGTAACGAATTCTTTTTTCCTTGAGAAAAGTAATCCGAAAAATACAGATGATTATCCTACGGAAACTCTCCAGCGAAATAGCAAGGAACTTAGTAAAAAAGTAAGTAATCTTCAGGCTGATTTTCAAATATTCTACGAATTTTTCCAATTTTGGAAAGCGTTGTTTTCTGAAAAGATAGATAGGGAGTCGAAGTTTCTCTTTGATCTTGAGATAATCTTCGCTGAAGATTTGTTGGAATATCAGAGAAAGCTAAGCAGCTATTCTATGCTTAGTCTGATGAAGGATGAAGCCATCATAGAAGATGAGAGGAAGGATCTCCTGTCTTTAGAAGAAAAGATCACTGAGAAAAGTAACGCTTTGGCCAACGGTCTTGATAAGTTTGTTTCTGATATGAGCAGGGAAGTTTTTAAGGGGTTGTTTGCAAAAAAGAAAAACGTAGAAAAAAGGTTGTTTGATTCAGAAATAGAAAACTCCAATGATGGCGACTCGCGAGTAATTTTGACGGAGAAGGGATTTGTATATCAGCTTTACAAAAAGACCGACTTTCAAAGAGAATTTGGTGGATTTAAGGAAAGACAGGAGGAATTGAGAAAGTTTTTAGAGCAAAAATAAGGATATTTTTTGGCCTTATTTTTCAGTTCTCAACACACCAACAACCTTTCCTTGAATTTCTACATTTGTCTCATAAAAAGGTTCCATCTTTTGATTTGCGGGAACAAGTTTGATTCGATTTTTTTCGTGATAGATTCTTTTTAGAGTAACCGCATCTTGATCTGGTAGGTAAGCGACTGCTTTTTCTCCGTTTTCAACCGTTGGCTGATCCCGAACGATAACGATATCACCGTCAAAAATACCGTCTTCGATCATGCTTACGCCCGCGACTTTCAAGGCATAATAATCCGATCCTGCGGAAAGCATGCTTTTTGGAACTTCTATAGGACGAGGGTCTCTGATGGCCTCAATCGGTCCGCCTGCGGCAATAATCCCCATAAGCGGAATTTCAACGACGCCACGATTATGGTCGTTGAATGCTTGTATAGACCTTTGTTTTCCCTTCTCGGTCGAGAGAAGGTTCTTCTTGCGTAGATACGCAATATGTTGGTGTACTGTTGGCACAGACACGTCAAAATGCGCTGCTATTTCGGTCAGAGAAGGGGCGTAGCCTTTTTTTTGACGAAAAAAAGATACGAATTCAAGTATTTCGGCCTGCCGTTTTGATGGCTGTTCTATTCTCATACTTGACTAGTATACCATACCTAAATTATAATACCTAATGTTAACCTAAACAAGTTCAAATTATACAAAAAACATATGGCATATGAGATTGATTACATCCCAGTTGGGATCGGAGAAAAAGGCGGTGATGCAATCGCAATTCGGTATGGAGATTTCAGTTCGCCTACAACACAGAATGTTGTAGTTATAGATGGAGGTACAAAGGATTCGGGCAAGGCACTTGTCGAGCACATCAAGATACATTATGGAACGACATATGTTGACCTTGTTGTTGCATCACATCTTCACAACGACCATATCTCTGGTCTTTCAGAGGTTTTCGAAAACTTAACCGTCGGTAAGTTGGTTGCCCATTGTCCTTGGGATTACACTAAAGCAATCCAGAAAATGACGAACATGTCTGTGACACAAAAGGGTCTGGAGACGCGACTTGAGAAATCACTTTCAATGCTCTCGGATCTCGTTGATATGGCCACTGAGAAGGGTGTAGTGGTCGTTCAGCCATTCGCGGGAGAACAGGTGCATGACGGGCTATATATTTTGGGACCTACCGAAGAGTATTACCAGCAACTCCTTGCTAATTTCGGTGTGACACCAGAAGTGAAGGATGAACACAAAATTGAACAGTTCATCGGTGCGGTGAAAGAGGCAGTTGGTTGGATCGCGGAGGAACTGCATATCGAAACCCTATCAGACGACTACCTAGATACAAGCCACGAAAATAATTCCAGTTTGGTGTTACTGCTTGTCGTTGATGGAAAAAAATTCCTTTTTACTGGTGACGCTGGAAAGGATGCACTTGGCAGGGCTATTGATTTTGCGGAAGCAAATAATGTCTCTTTGAATAAAATAGACTTCCTCGATGTTCCACATCATGGCAGTAAACGTAATCTTGGGCCGACTATACTGAATCGACTTATGCCGGTTCATGCGTTTATCTCGTGTCCACCACAGGGCGATCCTAAACATCCATCACGTAAGGTAATCAATGCGCTTATACGTCGAAATTGCAATCCTGGCTCTACAAGGAACGGAAAAACAATTTGTCATCCTAGTGCAGATGCTCCACAAAGAGATGGTTGGGGGCCTCTCGCACCGGAAACCTTCTTTAATCAAGTAGATGAGTAACTTATGGAAAAAGTTTTAGACAAGATAACGTCCTATAATCTATTCAACTACCTACTTCCTGGTGTTCTTTTCGTTGTAGTGTTGGAACGCTTTACACCCTATTCTTTCACACAAGAAAATCTGGTTATCGGAGCGTTCGTCTACTACTTCGTTGGTCTCGTTATAAGTAGGTTTGGGTCTTTGGCTATTGAGCCTATCTTGAAATGGATTTCCTTTCTTAAGTTTGCGTCGTATTCTGATTTTGTTGCTGTCGCAAAAGTGGATCCGAAAATTGAGGAATTTTCGGAGACAAATAACATGTACCGTACTTTCGTTTCGATGTTCTTCTTGTTTATGGTAGCAAAAGCGTACGAATTATTTTCCTACCGATGTCTATTTTTGGAAAAGTACAGCATAAATATTTTGCTTACAGTGCTTTTTGTGATGTTTTTGTTCTCGTACAGGAAGCAAACTTCATATATCAAAAGACGAGTTGAACTCGGCAAATAAATTGTCATCGCAATACCATTCACTTGGATGGTACCGTCGCCAAGATGGAGAAATGAGCAAATTCAATATTGTCTGATGTGATAGAATAACTACAAGCTCGTTTATTTCCATCTTGGCGACGTACCAATAGCAGCCGTTCCCCACCGCACTGCTCCAAAGAGCAGTCCTCATCAGAAAAGCTTTCTTTTCCTTAAGAGAAGAAAAGATCCGGCGCGCGCAAATCCGAAATGCAAAGAAAGGTTTTTCTGATGGGGAGTCCCGAGGCTTCAGGACTACGGTGGGGACGGCTTCCGCTTTCTTACTCAGGGTTTTTGGCGAAATACATTCGAACTTCGTCCAATATGCACCGCCAAAATTGGAAATCGGAATCTGAAGCCGAAATGGGGTCATAGCTTCGCGCCGACACAAACGCATTCCCGCCAAGAATTCCCGAATCTGAAAAAATCTCTACAAAGAGGTTTTTTTCCTTTTCTTTGACCGTTTTGTGAGAAGTTTATATACTGACTGTGAAAGTAAGAACAGAATCTATGGAATCTTCTTTCCCGATAGAAAAACTAGCTAATACGCTTGGAGTATCAGTTGGCGAATTATTGAAATAAATATGGAAAAAAATCTACAAAGTAATATTTGGAAATACACCATATTGTTAATCGCCAATAAAAGAATTTTTGTTGCGGTTTTGGGAGCGTACTATCTGACCATACCAGACGTAACACCAAAAATAATTGGAACAATTTTGCTTGCAGGGAGTCTTTCTGGTTTTCTTTTTGAAATTCCCAGCGGATATATGTCTGATAAAATCGGACATAAACTAACGCTAGTTATTTCTCGAGTATTGATGTTGATGTCAACAGTCTTTTTTCTTTTTGCGAATAACATTTCCTTCTTGATACTCGGCGCAATTTTTTTGAGTGCGAGTGCCGCTTTTCAAAGTGGTACAGGTAGTGCCTTTATGCACGAAACTTTACAAGGTCTTAAAAGAGAACACGACTATGCAAGAGTGATGGGAAAAATCAGTTCTATAGGATTTGCGGTGCCGATAATATTTATGGTGCTGGTACCATTTTTAGTGAGCATAAGTTACAAAACACCATTTCTGATTGCTTTTGTTATTGATGTGATTGGATTATTGGTAGCAATTTCCTTGGTGGTACCTCCTGTCCCTCAGGAACACATTGAAGAAATTGGGGCGACAAATTTCAGACAGGTATTACAAGAAGGATATCACCTTAACTTTTTTAGCATTGCTTTGTTTTCGGGAATTATTGGTGGAACATTGTTTAGTATTGGAGGGTTCCGTGCCCCTTATCAGACATTTCTTGAAATACCTGTAATTTGGTTCGGGGTATTCTTTGGTATAGGGAGAGCATTTGCTTCGCTTATGCTTGCGTATAGCGGAAAGATTAAAAAATATTTTACCTTACCTTCTTTTTATGGGTTTCAACTTGTTATTTATACTCTTTTAATTCTTGTTTTGGGAATGATATCAAGTTGGTGGGTTGTTGTAACCGCTTTTATTATCATAAACGCATTCCATTGGGGGTTAAGTAAAATTGATGAGGGTTATCGACTTGATATTATTAAATCAAGTAAATTTAAGGCCACATTGTTGTCAACGGGTTCACAAATTGATCAGGCTGTTTCGGTAGTTTCAAGTTTTGGAGTTGGATTCATAATCGAGCGCGTATCCTATCAATACGGATTTTTATATTCAGGAATTATTTTCCTTGTGATACTTTTTCCGCTATATTTATATATAGCTCGTAGGTATCAATCGGGTGCTTATAAAAACGTGTCGATGATTTAATGGAATAAATTATGAAATATATTGCATTACTCAGAGGAATAAACGCCGGAAAAGAACGCAGGGTTGATATGAAAAAACTTAAGGTGCTTTTTGAATCTTTGGGCTATGACAACGTTTCAACCTATATAAACTCAGGCAATGTTATTTTTGAAGGGAAAGATAAACAACAAGAAATATGCAAAAAACTGAAATTGAATTTTAAAAAAGAATTCGGTTTTGATGCCACAATCCTTATCAAGACAGAAAAGGAAATGATACAGATAGTCGAATCGATACCAAAAAACTGGAAAAATGATATCACACAGCGATCCGATATTGCTTACCTATTCCCAGAAATTGATTCGAAGAAAACCATAGATGATCTGCCAATCAAAAAAGAATTTATGGACATCCGTTATGTCAAAGGGGCGATTTTTTGGAATGTTGATAGGAAAAATTATAACAAGAGCCATCTGAATAAGATAATTAGCCACAAACTTTATCAGTTTATGACGGTGAGAAATGTGAATACTGCTAGATATTTGGCCAGACAATAAAAAAGGAATAAGACGGCAATCTCTACGATATGAAAAAATTCAAAGCAGAAATAAAGATTATTGGAGTGAATCCGTTTGTTTCCGTACCTGAAGATATTTTGCAGGATATATTCGATCAAGCCAAAAAAGAGAGAGGACACATTCCTATCAAAGGAACTATCAATGGAAAACCCTACAAGCAGACTTTGGTAAAATATGCTGGTGAATGGAGACTCTATATCAACACAACGATGCTCAAAAATTCTCCTCAGCGGATCAGTGAAACTGTAGAATTAACGATCACATTTGATCCTGAAAGTAGGGAAATTATTCCGCCACAGAAATTTATTCAGTCACTCGGTAGCAACGTTGAAGCAAAAAATGTTTTTGAAAGTTTATCTCCATCGAAGAAACATGAAATAGTCAGATACTTGAGCAATTTAAAAACAGAAAAGAGTCTTGATAGAAATATAGTAAGAGCAATAAATTTTTTGCTTGGCAAAGAAAGATTTGTAGGTAGGGATAAGCCGTAAAGAGTTTTTTTATTTTGTGTTTCAAAAATGTAAAAAATTGAACAATATGGAAAAGATGGAAAGTGTCGATGCGTTCATCACAAAATATCCGAAAGATATCCAAGTTATTTTGCAAAAAATACGTGCTATCGTCAGAGAAGTAGTACCGGACGTACAAGAAGTGATTGCTTATGGTATTCCCACATTCAAATTGAATGGAAAAAATCTCGTACATTTTTCCGCATTTGACAGTCATATTGGATTTTATCCGACCCCATCAGGGATAGAAGCATTCAAGGAGGAATTAGCAATATATAAGAGTGCAAAGGGTTCGGTTCAGTTTCCGCTCAATAAAACGATTCCTTATGCATTGATAAAAAAGATGATTATTTTTCGTACGGAAGAGCTAACAAGAAAAAAGTAAGTGACTGCTTTTCAATTTTCGATCGCTTTCCTCAGCAAATAAATTTTTTTTGACAGCTCTTTTCCTTTTTGTTATTATATTTAGTAGTTAAGTAAATACTTAATATAATGTTATGTTAACCAAAGAGGAATTGATGAGAGTAAAGCAAGAAATGGCGAAAAACGATAATCGTACCCAGCTCATCTTCGAGGCTTTGGGCGATCCAGGCAGGTTTCGTATTTTCCGTCTTCTGATGGATTATAAAGAACTCTGTGTCACTGAAGTTGCAGCCATATTTGATATCACTGTTTCTGCAGTTTCTCAACAGCTCAAAATCCTTGAGCGAGTTGGACTTGTCTATCGAGTCAAGACAGGGCAGATGGTGTGTTATGAAATCAAGGATGAAAAAGAGGTACAGCGAATGGTGCAGTTGTTGAAAGTTGATAAAAAATAATTGAAAATATAAATAATTTTTTAAAATAAAAGAGTATGTCTAAAGTTTGTCCAATGAGTGGGTGTCAAGAAAAAGTAGGAATGTGTGTACATGATAAAATGTTCGTAGGAATAGTACTCGTACTGATAGTAGCTGGTGGGTACATATTTCTTGCGAGAAAAAATACTCCTATTAAAAACGTTGTAAAACAAGAAAATCAGCAAAGCGTCGTGATCGAAACTGAAGAGTCGGAAGCAGTAGTAGAGACAGTGAACCAAGGCGTTGGTTCATATGAAGTGTATGATCCAGTCAAATTGGTCAAGGCTAATGACGGGAAAGTAGCACTCTTCTTCAGAGCATCTTGGTGTCCTTCGTGTAAAGCTCTCGATGCTGATATTCGTGCGCATCTAAATGAGATTCCGGCAAATGTGACTATCTTGGATGTTGATTATGACAAATATACTGATTTAAAAAAGAAATATGGCGTTGTGATGCAACACACGATTGTGCAAGTCGATGCGGACGGGAAAGAAATTGCGAAGTGGGGTGGCTCGGTGACACTGAATGATCTTGTACGTGAAATAGAATAATATGGAAATTCTTTTTTTCTCATTTCTAGCAGGAGTACTCACAATTTTAGCACCGTGCGTACTCCCTGTACTTCCTGTGATTATCGGCGGATCAGTGGTAGATCGTGATCGTCTGAGACCGTTTATTGTTACAGGATCACTCGCACTATCGATTGTTCTTTTTACATTACTTTTGAAGTCGAGTACTGCTCTGATTGCTGTGCCTCCGGAAGTCTGGAAAGGAATTTCTGGTGGCATTGTTCTTGTTTTTGGTTTTGTTACGTTCTTCCCTCAGTTGTGGGGGAAGATCGAGACTGCTTTTGGTTTTGGTAATCGATCACAAAACCTTCTGCATGATTCGCATCAGCACAGCGGGAGGTGGGGCGGGGTATTGGTTGGTATGGCGCTCGGTCCAGTTTTTTCGAGCTGTAGTCCGACATACGCACTGATAGTTGCTATAGTATTGCCACAGAGTTTTGCTGTTGGGATTGCTAATCTCATAGCGTATGCAGTTGGTCTTTCGGTGGTACTGCTACTTGTTGCGTTTTTCGGTCAGAGGGCGATTGGTAAGATGAAATGGGCTTCTGATCCGCAAGGAAAATTCAAGAAGATATTAGGAGGAATCCTTATTTTTGTTGGATTGGCTATCATATTCGGATGGGACAAAGAAGCGGAATCGTTCCTTATCGAACAGGGTTATTTTGATGTGAGTCAAATCGAAACTAAATTTCTCCGTTGAAATGTTGAAATGTCGATAGGGTACAATATAGGAAATAATAGGGAAGGGATATGTTAGAGAAGTTCTTCAATAAAAAAATAATCGGTGCAACAATTGGTTTTCTTGTTGTTGTGATTTTTTTCGTTATAGCCACCATATTTGCACAGACATATCAAAATGATATTCAAAATATTGTAAAGTATCAGGGAGTTTTTGGTATGGTCAGCTACGTTTTCATTACAGGACTCGCTATCGTGTTCGCCCCAGTCTCTACGCTTCCTCTCATACCGATTGCTGTAAGTGTATGGGGCTTTCAAATAACCAGCGTACTCTCTGTCATCGGGTGGACTATGGGTTCGCAAATTGCTTTTTTTCTCTCCCGAAGATATGGGCGTTTGTTTGTGAAAAAGTTTATTTCATTGGAGAAAATTACAAATTTTGAGAAACAACTTTCTCAGAAAAATATTTTTTGGACTATTGTGTTCCTTCGAATGATCGTTCCTGTTGATGTGCTCTCTTATGGTATCGGATTATTCTCATCCTTGTCTCATCGTCTCTTTTTTCTTTCTACATTGATAGGAGTGACTCCGTTTGCGATTCTTTTTTCTTATGCAGGTACACTTCCGATTGGTTCTCAGATGATTGTTCTCGTCGAGATAGGCGCATTTCTGATGGTAGTGTATATGATACGACAATCAATTATTCAAAAGAAAATATGAAAAAGATTATACTGATTATAGTAGTCGCCATGCTTTCACTACTGACATTTCTGTATCGGATAGAAGTGTTGTCTTTTGTAAAAAATTTGGAAGCTCAGAGTGTTGGAAATATTATGATGACAATTGGTACGCTTATTGTATTAAAAGGTCTGTTTGCTGTCATTGGTTTTCCTGGAACGCCACTCACGCTTCTGTCTGGTTCATTGCTCGGCAATTTACTCGGAACCATCACGGCGCTCGTAGGCAATACTTTGGGAGCGACACTCGCTTTTCTTTTGGCACGATATACTCTGAGAGAATATGTGCAGAATATGCTTCTCGCCAAATATCCGACTCTCAAAATCTATGAAGAAAGATTAGAAAGAAAGCCACTTGCAACGGTTATTGCTCTTCGGCTCATACCCCTCTTTCCTTTTAATGTTTTAAATTTTCTTTTTGGTTTGACGAGCGTTTCTTTGAAACAGTACATCGTAGGATCATTCTTTGGAATGATTCCGGGAACATTTTTGTTTGTGTATTTCGGAGAGTCTCTTCGAATGTTGAGTCCAGTAAATGTATTGTTTGCTCTTATTGGTATTGTTTTATTAACCTACGTAGGAAAATTTTATGAAAAAAAATTCTAATACATTTGATGTAATTGTTATTGGTGCTGGCTCAGGTGGACTCAATATCGCTGGATTTATGAATCGCGTTGGATTCTCTGTACTGCTCGTCGATAAAGAAGACCGATCTATTGGAGGAGATTGTTTGAACTTCGGTTGTGTGCCATCCAAAGCGCTGATACATGTTGCACGATTGGTACATGATGGCAGAGAGGCTAAGAAGTTTGGACTCACAATATCTGGAGCTATTGATGTGAAGAAAGTGATGGAGTATGTCTCTAAGAAACAAGAAACTATCCGTACACATGAAAACGCGGATCATTTTCGCAAGCTTGGTATGACTGTTGTATTGGGGAAGGCGCAGTTTGTTGACAGCGAAACAATCGAAGTTGCAGGTAAACAGTATTGTGGTAAAAAAATTATCCTTGCGACAGGATCTCGTCCGCGTCAATTAAGTATTCCTGGAATAGAATTGATGAAAGTATTCACGAATGAAACTATTTTTTCACTGAATACTTTACCAGAGAGACTCGTTGTAATTGGCGCTGGTCCAATCGGTATTGAACTCGGACAATCACTCGCTCTTTTAGGAACCAAAGTAACGGTTGTCGGATCAGGTCTGCTCGATAAAGAAGATCCTGAGATGGTTTCGGTGCTGAGAGAACGACTTGAAAAAGACGGAGTGGATTTCTTGCTCGGCTATAGACCAAAAGCAGTGAAAGATGGCAAGGTACTCGTGGTGAGTAATGAAGTAGGTGAAACGCGTGAAATCCTCGCAGATGCACTGCTTGTTTCTATCGGACGAGAATTGAATCTCGATGGGCTGAACCTCGAATCAGCTGGCATAGAAGTCAATGATCGAGGCGGACTTATTGTTGATTCATATTTACGAACGACGAATAAAGGTGTTCTTGTATGTGGTGATGTGGCGGGAGGGCATATGTTTACCCATGCAGCAGAGCTTCATGCGTCGCTCATTATCAAAAACTTTTTTTCTCCAATACCGAAGAAACTCAATGCCGATGCGATGGCCTGGGTGACGTATACGAGTCCGGAAATTGCCACTTTTGGACTCGATGAGAAGACTTTAAGAGAACGATCGGTGGATTATGATGTTTTGAAAAGTGATTTCTTAAGTGATGATCGTGCGATTGTAGATGAATATGTACAGGGGAAGATGAAACTTTTTGTTTCTAGAAAAGGAATTGTGCTGGGCGGTACGATGGTAGCGCATAATGCAGGAGAACTCACGCAAGAGCTCATGTTCGCTCAAGCGAATAAGCTAAGTTTGAAGAAGTTTTTGAATAAGGTGTATCCGTATCCGACTGCAACACGCATCAACCGATCGATCGCACTCCAATTTATGAGCAGAAAACTCACTGATCAATCGAAGAAACTTCTCGCATTTCTCTTTCATATGAAACAAACTCGTACTTCCCGATTATTAGCTCTTGGAGTGATCGTCTTCGGGTTTGTGTTTGTGTTATATACCGCTTCTATCGAACAAGATGACGTCACTCTCTCTGCTGTGCGCCCAGATTTGAAGAATCAGGTTTTCGCAAATCATCTGCAGTATGTGGACTATTCACCAGAGTCGTATGTCTTTGCGAAGCAATCAGGTAGAGTAGTGCTTTTCTTCGCTGCTACGACGTGGTGTTCGAATTGTGTCGTTCTTGACCAGGAAATCCGTGAGCGTTTGAATGAATTGCCTCAGGATGTAATTGTTGTGAAGGTTGATTTTGATAAGGATCGTGAAATGAAAATAAAGCATAAGGTAACCCTTCAAACAACACTGATTCTTCTTGGTAGCGAGGGGAAGGAGGTAAAGCGATGGATTGGCACAGACTTTAATCAACTATTGGACAATATTCGTTAGATAATGCTGAGCATAGACCGTTTGCGACTTGATTTTTATTGAATGACACCTTTTTCATTTTATGCTAAAATACATCAAAGAAGAAACGCTATCTTTTCTTTTTTTAAGTAAATCAGATTAATTTTTTTAGCAGATACGGTTATGGAAAATGAAACAATCAAAGAAGAAGTAAAGAAACCAGAAACAGAAGTGGTAGAAACACCAAAAACAGAAAGAATCGAGGAAGAAAGTTTTGATACAAAATCTTCGGAATCGAAAAAAACTTTGGTGATGAAAATGCAGGAATGGAAAGACTTTGTCGCAGGGACGAGCCGTACGACGAAGAGTTTCGTTGTAGTGATTGCTATCTTTGCTGTGTTTTCTCTTGCTTTCTATATGTATCGAGGAGTATTTGTCGTAGCAACAGTCAATGGAAGTCCGATCAGCCGTCTCAGTGTCGTGAAGGAACTCGAAAGCAAGGCAGGAAAGAGTATTGTGGAAACGATGATCACCAAGAAACTTATTGATGGAGAAATCAAGAAAGCAGGAATCGTGGTGAGTGATGCGGATATCGATGCAGAAATGAAGAAAATAGAAGATCAGGTATCTACACAAGGAGGAACACTCGAAGAAGCACTTGCTTCACAAGGAATGACAGTGACAGAGCTCCGTGATCAGATCATCATCAGTAAACAATTGGAGCAGGTGTTGGCGGACAAAGTGGCGGTAAGTGATGAAGAAATCAACACATATCTCGAAGAAAATAAGACGCTTCTGCCGAAAGGAACAAATTCAGAAGATATGAAGAATCAAGTGCGCGAACAACTGAAAGGACAAAAATTCAATACAGAGGCAGAGAAATGGGTGAATGATCTCAAAGAAAAAGCGAAAATTCAGTACTTCGTCGAATACTAGTTCTCCTTTTCAATCTCTCATAAAAAAAGTTACGTAATTCATTACGTAACTTTTTTGTTTTAGCGTGCGAGAACAATACCGAAAACACTCTTGGCACCAGATTTTTTGAGGACGAGAGCACATTCTTCGAGAGTTGTACCTGTTGTCGAGACATCATCGATGAGCCAGATGGATTTGTCTTGTATGAGTGATGTATATTCTGGGGCGATCGTGAATGCTCCCGTGAGATTACCCTGACGCTCTTCTTTACTTTGCGTCTTCATCTGTGGTTTGGTATATCGGGTGCGGAGCAATACGTTTGCGAGTACCAGAGTATCGAGACCCGGAGTGAGTGTATCCGCGAGTACTTCTGCGATGAGGAGGGACTGATTGAACCCACGAAATCGCAGTCGTCTGGGATGGAGTGGGACAGGGATGATGGCATCAGGGAGGGGAAGATTGGTCTCTTGTACCCTCTCTGCGAGCCAGGTACCGAGCGAGGAGGCGAGAGGCGCAATAAATCGGTATTTGAACGTATGAAGCGTGTGAGATACAAGAGGAAATCGGTAGATCGATCCAGCGAAGAGTCCGTCGAGAGCGCTTTTTCCGACACAGTCGAAGCAGACCTCTCCTCGTGGTGTCGTATTTCGTACACATGTCGGACATCGTTGTTCTAGTCGACGGGGAAATATCTGGAGACAGTGATCGCAGAGAGCAGTCCCGTATGCGCCACAGCCCAGACAAAAAACAGGGAAGAATGTATCGAGACACGAGTCCCAGAATGTCCTGAAGGCAGGAGAACGAAAAAATGAAGCAATAGTTAGATGCACAAAACAGAATCTTTTTTCAACGAAAGACGAAGTGTTTTTTTGTTAGGCATATCGAGGAGTCTCGTCGCAATACTTCTTTCTACTATATCCTGTATATTTTTCTTGACGAGACGAGCACCTTGTTCTGGCGCAAAGCTTTTCTTGGCAATATACTGTTCGAGCGATCGAGGATAGGTGAGTGTGATACCTTGTTTTTCGAGTCGTCTGACAAGTGAGGAGAGTTCGAGAGCGACAACCTGTTCGACTGCTTTTTCACTCAGGGCATTAAACACAAGCGTGTGGTCGAGACGAGCGAGGAGTTCTGGACGAAGTTCTTTCTTGAGAGTGTTCAGTACCTCGCGTTTGATTGAATCGAATTGTTCGTGGAGATCTGAAGTATTGATATTCTTGGCAAAACCGATACGAGCGGTCTGCGTGAAAGAGCTCGTACCAATATTGGATGTGAGTACAATAAGCGTGTTACGGAAGCTCACCTTGCGTCCTTCGGCATCGGTAAGTACCCCTTCGTCTAAGATCTGAAGGAGAATATTGAAGATATCGGGATGTGCTTTTTCGATTTCATCGAATAATATGACAGAATAGGGTTTACGACGGACTTGTTCGGTCAATTTTCCGCCTTCACCATACCCGATATATCCTGCGGGAGCACCGAGAATCTGTGCGACACTGTGACGTTCCATAAACTCGCTCATATCGAGACGGATGAGATTGTTTTCATCACCGAAGAATTCCCGAGCGAGAATTTTGGCAGTGAGTGTCTTGCCGACTCCTGTAGGACCAAGGAAGAGGAATGATCCAAGAGGACGATCAGGGTCACCGATATTCGAAAGTGATCGAGTCAGTGTTTGTTCGAGCGCCTGACTCACTTCTGCCTGACCGACGAGGTATTGTCCGAGAGCCTTCTGTATATGAGTGAGTTTCTGGCGCGGATTTTCTTTGGCAAGTTTCGCAAAAGGAATATGTGCCATATGTGAGACGGTTTTGAGAATGTGCTCGAGAGTGACTACGACACGCTCACTTTCTGGATGGTGTTTGTGTGCTACTTGGAGTCCAGCGATTTTTTTCTGAAGAGTTTTTTCTCGAGCGAGCCACTTACCAGCATCATCGTATTTCTCACCTTGGATGAGTGATTCCTTGAGTTCTTTTGTGGTGATGAGTTCTTCCTCGAGTTCCATCAAGAGTTTGATAGTTTCGGAAGCTTCACGTTTTTGCTTGGCGAGAGCAGATGCCTCATCGATGATATCGAGCGCTTTGTCTGGCAAGAAACGATCAGGGATGAACCGAACACTCATATCGACAGCGGTATCGATCACATCCTTTGAGAGAGCGATGTGATGAAAGTCCTCGTAACTTTTTTTGATATTCCAGAGAATTTCTTTGGTTTCTTCGACGGTTGGTTCTGCGACGATGACAGACTGAAAACGACGATCGAGCGCAGGATCTTTTTCGATATGACGCTTGTATTCAGCAAAAGTGGTCGCTCCTATCACTTGGATTTCGCCACGAGAGAGAGCAGGTTTGAGTATGTTCGCTGCATCGAGGCCACCGCTCGTATTGCCCGCTCCGACAATCGTATGTATCTCATCGATGAAAAGAATGATGTTTTTGTTTTGCATTGCTTCACGCAGGATTTCTTTGAGACGCGATTCGAATTCGCCACGGAAATTGGTCCCTGCCACGACGAGTGTGAGGTCGAGGAGGAGAATACGTTTGCCATGAAGTGAATGAGGAGCACCACCAGACGAGATCATCTTGGCGAGAGCGGCTACGAGAGCTGTCTTTCCGACACCTGGCTCACCGATAAGGAGGGGGTTGTTCTTCTGTTTCCGAGTGAGTATTTGTATGATGCGGTCAGTCTCATTCTCTCGTCCGATGAGGATATCGCTCGCATAGACTGACCCTTTGGCCATATCGACAGCGTACTGATCGAGAAATGGAGTGAGGCCTCTGGAAGTGGTTTGTTTGGTCAGGAGATTGTCAGGAAGATCGAGCATTTTGGCGAGTTGAGGAAAATGATCGAAATTGAGGTGCGCTTTGAATGTAGATTGTATCTTGGCTCGACTGATGTGAAGTGTCACGAGTATTTTTTCGAGTGCATTTTTTTCTTCTGATTCAAAAAGGGCAAAAGCGAGGTGTTCCGTACCAACATAGGGATAATGGAATTGATTGGCGAGAGCATAGGAACGACGAAGAATATCTTTGACCGATGAAGAGAGTGGTATGACGGTTGATTCAGGAAGTATTTTTCCGCCTGTTTTTTTCTTGAAACAGAGTTTGGCAAGAGATTCTTTCTCGAAACCCATATTTTCGAGAAGTATGCTCCCGAGACTCGTCTGTTCGAGAAAGAGAGCAATGAGGAGGTGTTCTGGTTCTATCGTGTTGTGTCGGGTGAAACGAGCAATATCACGAGCCTCTTTCAGACTGTGTTTCGCGTGGAGTGTCAATTTTTGGCTGAAATTCGTTTCAAACATACATTTTTATGGAAATCATACATACTCTCTATGAGATAAATAGAGTACATCTATTCTATTTTTTCTCAAGCGATATGTCAATGTCAGTCTTCTTGTTTTCTTGTGCTCTTTCACAAGAGAAGAGAAAGCATTTTTTGTATGGAAAATGGAGAGAGAATGACATGATGAGAAGGATGGAGAAATATTTTGGTTCTTTCTCAAAATGTGCTATAGTATTTTTGTAGAAAGAAAATATAAATACACATATATGGCATTTGGTTTTGGAACACCTCATTTCCTCGGTATTGATTTCGGAACGGGTTCGATAAAAGCTGTGGAACTTTCTCTCAAAAATAATCAACCTGTACTCGTCAATTACGGACAGGTCTATGTCAATCAATCTGTCGGTGACGATCCGGCTGTCTCGTATGAACAACAGACCATCGACTATCTGAAGACGTTACAGCAGAATATGAAACCAGAAAGTGTGTCGGCATACATGGCGATGCCTGCTTTTTCAGGACTGATATTTTTTGTTGAGCTTCCTCTTATGGAAGAGTCAGAGCTCAAAGAAGCCGTACGCTTTGAAGCACGAAAATACATCCCTTCATCTTTGGATGAAATCGCTCTGAGCTGGAAAGTGATCGGTGTCGTGGATACTCCTGACAAAGGAAAACAAATGGAAGTTCTGCTCGTATCAGCTCTCAACAAAGAAATTGCACGTTATGAGCGATATGCGATAGAAACTGGCCTGAAAATAGACACACTCGAACTCGAAACATTTTCTCTGACACGATCAATTGTCGGGAATGAAAAGGGCGTGTTTCTTATTATCGATATCGGTTCTCGCGCGACCAATCTCATCTTGGTGGACAATGGCATAGTGAAAATCAGTCGCAATCTCGATACTGGCGGGAGAGACGTGACTCATGTCATACAGGAGAGTCTCGGCGTGACGAATGAACGAGCCGAATCATTGAAAAAGAGTGGAAAAAATTTCTTTACTTCCCAAGGAACGAGCCTCTCTTTTCTTTCGTTGCAATCCATCGGGAACGAAGCTCTGCGGATGCTCGAGTCATATCAAGTGAAACACCCCGAAACAAAATGTGAGAAAGTATTTCTTTCGGGTGGGACAGCGCATTTTGCTGGTATTGTCGACTATTATACTGAACTACTGCATCTGCCTGTGGTGATGGGTAATCCTTGGCAACGTATCCAATATGATTCAGCACTCGAAACTCAGATTCAAGAGCTCGGCACATCCTTCTCTGTAGCAGTCGGACTTGCTCTTGCAGGAGTTGACGCTCTCTCAGCAGAGAAAGAAAATACCGAAAATCCTCTCATGACAAAAAAGAAATTTTCTTTCAAAGATATATTTACAAAAAAATTATGAAGTAAAAAGAATTGTTCTCATTTTTTTTCATATCTAAATCAAAATAATAAAACATAAAAAAAT
Organism: Candidatus Moraniibacteriota bacterium; assembly: GCA_028688415.1. Classification (NCBI taxonomy): domain Bacteria; phylum Candidatus Moraniibacteriota; species Candidatus Moraniibacteriota bacterium. Next base: position 495,491 of record JAQTYF010000001.1, on the reverse strand, counting down.
GGAAGGGATCAATCTCTCATCATCAGTGCCAGAGCGGAGCAGGGAAACGTCACGGTTTTTCAATAGCTCGTCTCTTATTATTTTTGTATTCTTTCTCCTTTTGGCAGTATGGGGTGGGATGCAATTCTATATCAAATCATTGGATAAAACGTTTTCTGAAAAACAAACTCTCCTTGCGACAAACTCTCAGGATATTAAAGGAGCGAAAGTGGATCGGATCGCTGCACTGGATGCTCGTGTGACTTTTGCTCGAGATCAAATAAAAACTGCTGTAAATACGGATGAGATATTGAATCAGCTCGAATCTTCTGTTATTTCAAATATCCGTTTGACAAAATATGAATTCAACAAGGAGACAGGGTCTGTTTCGATAGAAGGTGAGACAGATGATTTCAAATACATAGCCCAACAAATTGCGAGTTTCAAAACAAATGGGCTGGCCCGGGATGTTGCCGTTGAATCACTAGAGAGAAAAGAAGGGATTGTGCAGTTTACTTTCAAAATAACCCTTTAATTTATATCTATGATCAAAATACTTCTTCTCCCATTTTTCCTCCTCCTTTCGGTTATTGTTGCCATTCTCTATATCAAGCCTTCTTTCGATGATATTCTGACAAAAAGAGACGCTATTGCTTCGGTAGACGAGAAACTTGCTATTGCCAGTGCTGTATCGTCAAATATCACACGATTTGATCAACTGATCGACCAAGAGAAAGAGACGGAAGATTTTTTCTTTCAGTATCTCCCTCTCAAGATGGATCAGGAGCAATTCATCGATGCTTTCAGTTTTCTCGCGACACAGAGAGGTCTCTACATTTCAGATATGAAAGTCGAAGTAGTTGCAAAAGATGCCACTCTTGAAGAAGACAGTCTGCCTGTCGATGATACCTCCGTCGCTCCGAAGACGGTTTTTCAACCGAAGAAAATATCGTTTACTGGTTCTGCGAATGGATCGTATGAGAATATCAAGACATTTTTTGCTCTGATGAATCATATGAATCGTTACCAAGAGATGCAATTCTTTTCTATAGAAGAAGAAAAGAAAGAATCGACATCTCCTGAGGTGGCATCAGGAAACCTGAAAGGTACTTTTTCAGTGGTGTATGGTTTCCTTCCTAAAAAAACTGTTTCGTCTGCTCTTGATATGCCTCTCTTTACGAATGGTGAATTGAAACTCGCTGAGATAAGTACTCTCAAGAGTCTTATTACTGATATTCCCGCCCTTCAGAAGACGCCATCTGGCAAACCAAATCCTTTCCAATAAATCTGCGTTTATTATGCCAGAAGCTACAGCAACATCACAAACACTCGATGTCGAAGAGACAGAGCTCGCCGAACGTGCTAAAAAACTCGGCATTGCTCTTCTGTCTGTTATTCCGAGAGAATTGGACAAGACAATCCTCGCTCTCATTCCCGAAGATACTGCAAGAAGGTATCAGATGGTTCCCTTCAAGAAAACCAAGTCTGCACTTTCTATCGCCATGGTAGATCCGGAAGATTATGAGGCTTTGAATGTACTCCGTTTTCTTGCCGAGAAAGAGCATATCACTATACAGATCACACTTGTTTCAAAGAAAATTTTTGCTGAAATTGCCAAATATTATACGAGTGCGGATATAGCACTGAGAGATGCTATTGTCTCTCTCAAAAAAAATGCAGATGAAAATATTCAAGGGACTGCCAGACAGAGTCGAGAAGGTGTTGCTGTCGAAGGATTTCAGGATGCTCCTATTGCCAACCTTGTCGAAACCATTGTCCAAAAATCTATCGACGGGAGAGCGAGCGATATCCATATCGAACCTATCGAGAATAATTTTCGTGTTCGTTTTCGTGTGGACGGTATCCTCCAGTCACAGCTTATTTTTCCTATAGAAATAGGTCGGGCAGTGATCGCTCGTATCAAGATTCTGGCCAATCTCAAGATAGATGAGAAGCGTAAACCACAAGATGGTCGTTTCCAATTCGATAAACAGGATGGTACCTCTATCGATTTACGTGTATCCAGTCTTCCTGTTGTCGAAGGAGAAAAAATCGTGATGCGTGTTCTCGACAAGAGTGCGAACTCGACGGATATGGAAGAACTCGGACTTTGGGGAAGAAATCGTACTGTTCTCGAAAAACGTATACAAGAACCATACGGAGTTGTTCTCCTCACTGGACCGACTGGTTCAGGAAAGACGACAACACTCTATTCCTTTTTGCAAACTTTGAATAAGGAAGATCGCAATATCGTCACTCTCGAAGATCCTGTTGAATACTATGTTGAAGGAATCAATCAGAGTCAGATCAAACCAGAAATCGGTTATACGTTTGCGAGTGGACTCCGATCTATCCTCCGTCAAGATCCAAACGTGATCATGGTGGGAGAAATCCGTGATGTGGAGACGGCAGAACTCGTGATTCACGCTGCTCTCACAGGACACCTCGTTTTTTCGACGCTCCATACGAATGATGCACTAGGTTCTATTCCACGTCTGATCGATATGGGGATGGAACCATTCCTCCTGGCCTCGGCCCTCCAAGTCGTGGCGGCTCAGCGCCTCGTACGTCGTCTGTGCGAACACTGCAAAGAAGAGTTTTTCCCTTCCCCAGAACAAGAAAAGTATATTCGAGAATTGTTCGAAGCTATTCCTCTTGAGGAAATAGTCGCATTCGGTTTCGATAAAAAGCAAGAAATGGTATTCGCGAGAGGAAAAGGGTGTGAAAAATGCAACCAATCCGGATACAAGGGACGTATCGCTATTTATGAGGTTATAGAAGTAGACAATATAATGCGTGCGATCATCTCTGATAAAAAAGGAAATGAAGGGGAGACGCGACAAGCAGCTATCAATCAGGGTATGACAACGATGAAACAGAATGGTATCCTCGTGGCTCTCAAAAAAATCACTTCACTCGAAGAAATCGAACGCGTGACACAGGGATCGATTCTCGTCGATGAAGAATAGAGACAAAAGAAAACAACGTGATATCTGATAAAAAATAAAAAAATGGATACTCTAGACGTAGAACAACGATTGAAGAAACTTCTCCTCCTGATGGGTCAGCAGGGAGCTTCTGATTTACATCTTGTGGTCGGTCGTTACCCGACATTTCGTATCGATGGCAAACTCCGTCCAGTCGGAGAAGAGACCATCCTGACTCCTGCTGATACCAAGGCACTGAGTGGAATTCTCTTGACCGAAGAAAAAAAACAAGAGCTCGTCTCTCTCGGACAGACAGACTTTTCCTATAGTCTCGATGACACGATCCGTTTTCGTACGAACGTCTTTCTTCAGAAAGGATATATCAGTATTACCATGCGGTTCGTGATGGATCGATTGCGTAACCTCGAAGAATTGAGTATCCCAGAGTCTCTCTACGAATTTGCCAAGTATTCCCAAGGGTTGGTGCTCATCACGGGTCCAGTCGGCCATGGTAAATCGACGACACTCGCTGCTCTCATTGATTATATCAATCACAATCAAGAAAAACACATCGTCACTATCGAAGACCCGATCGAGTTTGTCTATAATCAGGACCGATGTATCATCAACCAGCGTGAGATCGGACGTGATGCCAAGAGTTTTCCCGATGCACTCCGAGCTATTTTTCGTGAAGACGTGAACGTAGTACTCCTCGGTGAGCTCCGTGATCTCGAAACCATCAGTACTGCGATGACCGCTGCCGAGACAGGACACCTCATCTTTGCAACTCTCCATACCAATGACAGTACACAGACCATCGATCGTATTATCGACGTTTTCCCATCACACCAGCAGAACCAGATTCGTTTCCAGTTGGCGAGTGTGCTTCTCGGTGTTGTCTCACAACGATTGATCCCTCGTATCGGCGGTGGACGTATACCTGCCGTAGAACTGATGTTTAGGAACCATGCAGTAGAAAACCTCATACGCGAGAACAAGATCAATCAGATCGACTCAGTGATCGAAACAGGACTGAAAGAGGGGATGATATCACTCGATCGTGTTTTGGCTGATTATGTGAGAAAAGGGTTGATCAGTGTGGATGATGCCTTCTCTTTTGCGAAGAATCGTGATTATCTCCAGATGCTTATGAGTAAAGAATAGAAAGAAGTTGTGTTGTTATTAAAATACTAAGCACGAGTATATGAAATTTTTATTCAAAGCCAAGAACGATGCAGGGCAGATACGTGAAGGGGTGATCGAAGCGATCAGTCAGGATCTCGCTGCCAAGATTCTCGAGAAGAATGGGTATACACCAATCACGATTGCAGAGGACAAAACCGTTGATTTTTTCGGGAAAAATTTTGCAAAAATGTTGAACGGTGTCAGTCAGAAGGAATTGATGATTTTCTTTCGTCAGTTGGCGACACTCGTCGAGGCACGCGTTTCCATTGTCCTCTCTCTCCAAACTATCGGTGAACAATCAGAAAATCAGTATTTGCGAATTATCATCAACGAAATCGGTAATGATATCAAGGATGGTGCGTCGTTCTCTGACGCTCTCGGAAAACATGAGGACGTCTTTTCTTCACTCACAGTCAGTATGATCCGTGCCGGAGAAGTATCGGGCAACCTGCGACAGTCTCTCGAGTTTGTCGCTCAGAGTATCCAGAAAAATTATGAGCTCACGTCCAAGATAAAGAGTGCTCTGTACTATCCAGCCTTCGTTCTTTCTTTTGCGTTCATCGTCGGATTTCTCGTCGTGACATTCATCCTCCCGAAAATCACCGTGATGATCAAGGATCTCAACGTTCCTATTCCATGGTATACCAAGGTACTCATCAATTTCGGAGACTTTATGAGCGAGTATTGGATAGGGACTCTTTTCCTTATTGCAGCTCTCATAGGCGGTATCGTGTACTATCTGAAGACCGATGAAGGGAAATATGAGTGGCAGATCATCGCCCTCAAGATTCCTGTAGTAGGAGGACTCCTTCGTAATATCTATATCACCCGTTTTGCAGAGAACCTGAGTGCTCTCCTCGTGAGTGGTATCCCTGTCGTACGATCGCTCATCATCGTCGCAGATGTCGTCGGGAATCATGTATACAAAGAGATGATTCTCAAAGCAGCCGAAGATGTCAAAGTAGGAGGATCGATGAGTACTTCTTTCTTGCAAGCGAGAGATATGCCGATGATCGTCGCTCAAATGATCCGTATCGGTGAAGAATCAGGAACACTCCCACAGGTATTGAATAGCGTCGGAACATTCTATAACCAAGAAGTAGATACGACGACCAAGAACCTCACCTCACTGATGGAACCAGTAATGATCGTGCTCCTCGGTATCGGTGTCGGTATATTGGTTGTCGGTGTGCTCATGCCGATCTACAATGTCGCTGGTCAATTGTAAGGGTTGACAAAATTGAAATATGATTGGTGTGTGGGTTTACAATATTTCCGAAAAAATGTATACTGAAAACAAGTGTATGAATGAAAAATTTCACACAAAAAATAAAAACATAAAAAGAAAGGAGGTGAGAATATGAAAAATATAAAGAAGGGTTTTACCCTTATCGAACTCCTCATCGTTATTGCCATCATTGGTATTCTCGCCTCAGTTGTGTTGGTGAGCTTGTCTGGAGCAAGAGCAAAGGCTCAGAAGGCATCTTTCAAATCAGAAGTGACTGGAGCTGTTCCTGGTTTTATTTCTGCTTGTGATGATGCATTGATTGCTCTACCTGCTGATACTGCTACAACAAACTGGGCAGGAGCCTCAATTGATCTCAACGATTGTGGGCCTACAGGCGATGGACAAATTACGATTACAGGTATCGCTCCTTTTGCTACTCTTACCGGTTGCACAGGCGCAGATATCAATGTCAACACCACAGGAAGTGGTCCTGATTTTACCAATTGTCCATAAGTATATCTAAAAAATAAAAGTAATTGTATGAAAAAAGTATTGAAGGGTTTTACCCTTATCGAACTCCTCATCGTTATTGCCATCATTGGTATTCTCGCCTCAGTTGTGTTGGTGAGTTTGTCTGGAGCTCGTGTCAAAGCTCAAGTAGCATCTTTCAAATCAGAAGTATCAGGAGCTATTCCTGGATTAACTATTGCATGTGATACCGCTGTTTTAACAGCCGCTAATCTTCCAGTAACTTCGAATCATACCGTAGGGGTCATAGTCACAGGTGGTTCTACAGCTGATTGTGGCGTGAGTGGTAGTGGTGTTTTTGATGTTACCGTTTCTCCAGTTGTATCGGCCGTGAATACGGCTTGTGGATTGACGCATATTACCAATACAGGCATCACATACACAAATGCTTGTTAAAAAATCGAGCACTTTTTTAGAACAGTCCCATCTATGATGGGCTGTTTTTTTTATCTATAATATGATGATATAAGATATAAAAAGAAAGAAATGATCTTAGCACATTTATTGAGTAGAATCTTTTATGTTCAAAATGTAATACGTCGTCCAAGAATAAAGAAGACTAAGGACGTTCTCTATATCATTGATATTATTTCAGTGATATACTGAGAATAAATAATGATATTAAATATTTCCTATGAATTTTTTCTTCATCTTTTTTGTTTTTGGACTCATCATCGGGAGCTTTCTCAATGTGCTTGTGTATCGATTGCGAGATGCCGAGACGCTCATGGGACGGTCGTTTTGTCGCCAGTGCAAACATCAGATACGCTGGTATGACAACATTCCTCTCGTGAGTTTCATTGTACTCCGTGGCTCGTGCCGAGACTGTGAAACGCGGATTTCTTGGCAGTATCCTGCTCTCGAGCTTCTGACGGGTATTGTATTTGGTCTGATCGGATATCTGTTCTTCGACCCGCTCGTCGGATCAGCTCTCTCTGAAACGCTCTGGCTTGTTGTGACGGTGAGTTGTCTCCTCGTCATCGGAGCGTATGATCTCCGTTTTATGGAAATACCGATGATAGTACTTGGTGTGAGTGCGGTCGCCACACTTCTCTATCTCGTGCAGACATTTCTCCTTTCGGGAGAGGCGTTCCTCGCTTCATCGCTCTGGTACGGGCTTCTCGGTGCATTCGTCATCGGGGGATTCTTCTTCCTTCTTGTGTGGATGTCGCACGAGACATGGATGGGATGGGGAGATGTGTGGCTCGGTGCGGTCGCGGGACTCATCGTCGGATTGCCACTCGTTCTTCCGATGCTCACATTATCGTTTGGTCTCGGGGCGCTCGTCGGTCTCGTCGCTATTGCGCTCCAGAAGAAGGGGATGAAGAGTCAGATACCGTTTGCTCCATTCCTCACCGCAGGAATCATACTCATTCTTTTTAGTGCCAAGTTTTTCCCTTTCTTTTCATTGTTTGTGATTTAGTGGTTTTCTGATAGAATAGAAGAGCAGAAAAAGAAAATAAAAATATTTTTGAACGTAATATTATGCAGAATGCTGGTGCTCATACGCAGAGATGGTCAGGATTCACATTGATAGAAGTGATCGTGACGATAGCTATTGTTTCTATCCTGACTTCGGTAGCAATAAGCGGGATAAATAGCGGTGCCAAGACACAGCGAGAGCTCGAGACCAATGCGCGAGAGTTTGCGAGCGTCGTCCGTGAAGCTCAGAATTATGCTCTGACAGGCAAACAAGCGAATGTAGCTGGTACCAATACCTGCTCTTTTTTGGTATCTCAGATTTCTAGTACTCAATATACATTGTCTGCTATTGCCTGTGGGACTGGAACAGCTGAGCTTATCACTACATACACGCTGAAAAATGGTGTGGGGCTAAGCGGGACATCTTCTATCACATTCGTCCTGCCACGAGGAGTGCCATCATCAGTAGGTGCTGTGATATTTTCCAAGGGAGACAATCGTTATTATGTCTGTGTCTCTGCTGACGGGAAGATAGAGGATAAGTCATCGTGTCCATAAAACTCCTAGGAGTATGTCAGAGCAAATACAAATACAAAAAAAACAACGATTGACGAGAGGATTTCTCCTTCCCGAAGTGATTCTTGCTTTGTTTGTTCTCTCTATGGGTATTCTCACGGTTGTGAGTCTCATCGCAAACAGTCTTCGTGAGTCGATCGAGAGCCGAAATATCATCACTGCAACCCTCCTCGCTCAGGAAGGGGCCGAGCTCATACGCAATGTACGTGATAATGGGTTTGTGCAAGACCAGACTGATGTTTTTGCTCATTTCAGTAAAGATAATACAGAGCCACATTATTATATCGATTACGATGATCAGTATAATGATAATTTGAATCATGATACTACTATCAATCCAGAAACCAAATATTCTCTCCAGACAAATAACGATGGTTTTTTTCTTCATAACGCAAATGGGAAATTCTATCGATACATATATATCAACTTTACAGACAGTACAGTAGGATCAGAATCTGCTGACGTGACGAGTTTCGTCTATTGGGGATATAATCAGACAGGTATGTTTCAGGCAGCAAATGGGAATAATGGAAATATAACAGACTGTACCATGCTCAAGAAATGTGTTTATACAAAAATAACACTCAATAATTGGAGACCATAACGTATGAGAAAGATGTTTCTAACAAAACCATATCGAGGATTCTCGCTCGTAGAAATGCTTGTAGCGATGTTTATTTTTACTCTCGTTATCGGGGCGACTTCACAGATTTTCACACGAGCATTCGTCGGGTATCGTGAGCAGAAACGCTTGCAGTCCGATATTGAATCGGCTCAGTTTGCATTGAACACAATGGCCAAGGAGCTTCGTACAGCATCTGTCTCTAATTCGACTTTGAATGGCAATAATACGAGTATAAGATTTTTTGATTATTCTCAAAAGCTCTGTTTTAGGTATACGATAAGTGCAGACGCAGGAACACTGAGTGTACGGAGTAAACCAGGGACGACTCTTGGTAATTGTAACGGAGGAGGCTATAGTACAAGCACTTCTATTGTCAGCCATATCACAAGGGGTCGTTTTTATGTTCGACGATCAAGCAACTCTCCAAGAGTTGGCAAGGTGACCATTTCTCTTTTTGTTGACTCAGGTCAGGCTGCTCCGACACATCTCCAGACGACAGTTTCTCTCCGAGATTATCAGATAAGCGGAGTGCAGAACTAGGCGACACACGATGGATTTTCTCCTGATACTGGGGTATACTGGAGCTATGATACGAAAAATAACTCAGAAAGAAGCTCTCCTTCGCATACACAATCTCTCGCAGGAAATCGAACGACATCGGCGTCTCTATCACACGCTCGATCAACCGACGATTTCTGATGAAGCGTACGATTCTCTCTTGTCAGAGCTCGCTACTCTCGAACAAGCGTTTCCATCACTGAAACGTACCAATAGTCCGACAGAGAGAGTCGGAGCAGAGCCTCTCACCTCCTTTCAAAAAGTGAAACATCAGAACAGACAATGGTCGTTCGATGATGTTTTTGATTTTGCGGAACTTAGGGCTTGGGATGAGCGTATCAAGCGTTTTTTGAATAAGGAAGTTAGAAATTGGAAACCTGTCCGTTCGACAGACGGGTTGGAAATTAGAAATTCTGTTCCTCAGTATGTCTGTGAATTGAAAATCGATGGATTGAAAGCAGTCCTCACCTATGAGAAGGGAATATTGGTTCGAGGAGCGACACGCGGAGACGGGGAGATAGGAGAAGATGTGACAGCCAACTTGCGAACGATCGAACATATACCACTCACACTCACTCGCCCGATCGATATCACGGTTGTTGGTGAGGTGTGGCTCTCTAAAGATGAGCTCATCCGTATCAATAACGAACGCAGAGCAAAAGATGAGCCACTGTTTGCCAATCCTCGTAATGCGGCAGCAGGGTCTCTTCGTCAGCTCGATTCACGAGTGATCGCAGGACGGAAACTCGATGCCTTTGTCTATGATATCGATGCAATAATAGGAATACCGTTTCCCAAGACACAGGAAGCAGAACTCTTACTTTTGCAAGAACTCGGATTTCATGTGAATAGAGAATATCGAGTATGCCAGACAACGGCAGATGTCGAAGCGTATTACGAAGAGTGGAATATAAAACGAGAGAGCGTTCCGTACGCGCTCGATGGTATTGTCATCAAAGTGAATGCCAAGAATCTGCAGGACGCTCTCGGTTATCGTGGGAAATCACCACGGTTTGGTGTCGCATACAAATTTCCTGCCGAGCAAGCGACGACGATTATCCAAGATGTACAGGTACAGATCGGACGGACAGGTGCACTCACTCCAGTCGCACATCTGAGACCAGTTCGTGTCGCAGGATCAGTCGTGAGTCGGGCGACACTCCATAATTTCGATGAGATTGATCGCCTGGGTGTGCGTATCGGTGATACCGTGATCATCCAAAAAGCTGGAGATATCATCCCAGAAATTGTTTCGGTGATAGAGAGTCTCCGTACTGGGAAGGAAACAATAATCGTCGCACCAGAAAAATGTCCGATATGTGAAAGTAGAGTGGAACGTATGGTGATGGGAACGAATGATATGAGTGCTGCTCTGTATTGTACGAATCCACGCTGTTTTGCTATCGAGCGAGAACAAATTATCCACAGTGTTTCGAAGAAAGGATTGAATATTGTCGGTTTGGGAGAAAAAATTGTCGAAGTGCTCTTGCAAGAAGGTCTCATCAAAAACATCGGTGATATTTTTTCTCTGACCGCAGGAGATCTCTCACCGCTCGAACGTTTTGGGGACAAATCAGCAGAGAAGCTGGCACGAGCGATACAGAATGCCAAGCAAGTACCATTTGATAAATTGCTCTTCGCACTCGGTATACGTTATGTCGGAGAAGAGACGGCAAATCTCATTGTCGATGCTACGATGAAACAGTCTTTGCATTTTCAAATCAAAAACCTTTCAGATATTATCAAATATTTTCCTGAGATAACAGAAGAGGCATGGTTGTCGGTAGACGGTATCGGAATCAAAAGTGCTCAGAGTCTCGTAGAATGGTTCGGTGATACAAGGAATCAAGAACTCTTGGAAACACTGAGAGAGCAAGAAGTCGAGATCGTTGTGCCAGAAAAACACGATCTCTCGACACAGATTTTTTCTGGGAAAGTATTTGTTCTGACAGGAGAACTCGCTTCCTTTACAAGAGATGAGTTGAAGGCTATTATTAAAGAAAAAGGAGGAACAGTCTCGTCTACGGTCAGTCGAAAAACAGACTATGTCGTGGCAGGGGAGAATCCAGGAAGCAAATATGTCAATGCAAAGAAGCTCGGTATAAATATTCTCAATGAAGACGAGTTAAAGAAATTATTAGAAACGTAAATTTTCAATTTACAATTTTTAATTTCTAAACAATTTTTAATGAATTAATTTCGAAACTGGAGAATTGTATCATTGTTTGAAAATTGAAAATTAGAAATTGAAAATTATTTCAGAATTATGTTGACCGAAGAAGAAGTAAAAAAAGTGGCACTCCTCAGTCGTATCGGACTGACAGAGGAAGAATTACCGAAATATCAGAAGGATTTGTCGGCTGTTTTTGATTTTTTCCGTGAACTCGAGACGCTTCCGACAGATGACGTCGTCCCTATCGGACATATCACCGGGAGGACAGATGTGATGCGAAGTGATGTATGTGAAGATTTTGGTGATACTGGAAGAACACATATTATGAACAATGTTCCAGCGAAAAAAGATGGATTTGTCAAAGTAAAATCAGTTTTCTAAATGTTCGTATGATTCGTCTATTACACAACAAACTTGTTGCAGGGGAAATCACTGCGGTTGATCTGGCCAAGCAGTATCTGAAAATCATCAAAGAAAAAGATGGTGAGATTCTTGCTTATTTGACCGTGCTCGAAGAACAGATGCTCAAGGAGGCTTCTTTTGTCGATGAGCAATTGAAACGCGGAGAAACAATTGATCTTCTCGCAGGTATCCCTGGAGCTATCAAAGACAATATTTTGATTGAAGGTATTCGTACGACATCGGCTTCCAAAATTCTCGATAACTACATCGCTCCATATGACGCAACAGTCATCGCCAAACTGAAATCAGTACACGTGTCAGTACTCGGAAAGACCAATATGGACGAATTTGCTCTCGGTTCTTCGACAGAAAATAGCGCCTATCAGATTACTAAAAATCCTCATGATCTCACTCGTGTGCCAGGAGGGACATCAGGAGGATCAGCTGCGGCTGTTGCAGCAGGAGAGGCGGTGTGGGCACTCGGATCAGATACAGGTGGTTCTATCCGTCAGCCAGCTTCTTTCTGCGGTGTCGTCGGACTGAAACCAACATATGGTAGAGTGAGTCGTTATGGGTTGATGGCAGGAGCATCGAGTCTGGATCAGATTGGTCCCATCGGACAAACAGTAGAAGATGTCGCTATAGTCCTCTCTCGTATTGCCGGACACGATCCACACGATGCGACCACTGCTGACAGTGGACATGAGAAGAAATACGAGGACTATCTCGGAGGTGATGTGCGTGGGAAGAAAATTGGTATTCCCAAAGAATATTTTTCTTCCGATCTCGATCCGAGAATTCGAGCACTCTGTGATACTGCGATCAAACATTTTACCGCTCTCGGTGTGGAAATTATCGAGATATCACTTCCTCACAGTTCGTATGCTCTTCCGACCTACTATATCATTCAGCCGTGTGAAGTGAGTTCAAACTTCGCTCGTTATGATGGTATTCGTTATGGACTTTCTATCAATGATGAGAAGGATTCGGCGGAACAGACGAGCACACTCCTCGAGACGTATCTCGATACGCGTCGTCATGGGTTTGGCCCAGAAGTGAAACGTCGTATCATGCTCGGTACCTATAGTCTGTCAGCAGGATACTATGATGCGTATTATCTCAAGGCACAGAAAGTACGTGCACTCCTCAAACAAGATTTCGAAAAAGCGTTCGAACAAGTAGATTTTATTTTTTCTCCGACCGCTCCTGAGCCAGCATTCAAGATCGGAGACAAATCCGCTGATCCAATCAAAATGTATCTCGGCGATATCTATACCATCACCGCCAATCTGACAGGGGTGCCAGCGATTTCTTTTCCTATCGGTACAGTGACTGAAGAAGGAAAAGAACTCCCTATAGGAGGACAACTCCAGGGAAAATGGTTCGATGAAGAAACCCTTCTTTGTATGGCGGATGCGTTCGAGAAAGAATACAAAAAAAGTAAATAAAAACGTTTATGGAAATTGATTGGCTCGCTCTCGCGTTGGATTTTTGGAAAAATTTGAATATTTTTCTTTCTGCCTCTATTGTCGTCAAAGCAATCAAGTTTTTTCTTTTCGTTTATGTCGTTGTGTTATTTGCTGATGTTGTGATGCTTCTCATTCTGCGCGGTGTATCGGGAGATATCAAGAAAACATTGTTCGGCACCACTCGTCCCCTCATATCGAAATCAAAATCCATCATACGATGGGAAAAAATTCTCGCACGACTCGGCGATGCCAATCCTTCCCAGTACAAGGTCGCCGTTCTCGAAGCGGATGCGTTTGCTGAGGAAATCGTCTCTGGTATGGGATACACAGGAGAGACTATGGCGGACAAACTCGCCTCGGTACACCCTGGACAAATCGAGAATCGAGAAAGGTTGATCGATGCACATCAGATTCGTAATCGTATCATTCACGAAGCAGATTTTGTTATGAGTCGTGAAGAGGCCAAGTCGTGTCTCGAATCGTACGAAGCATTTTTCCGTGAGATGGAACTGTTCTGAGGATATTTGCTTAGGAGCTTTATATGAGGCATTTTTTTCTTCTGAGTACAGACATTTCGTCAATTGACAAAGCAGACCGTTTCTGATAGTATATATTCACAAAGCCCTCGGGGCTTTTTTTAAGAGAGAAATTGATATGAACAAGATGATCGCATTTCTCAGTGAAGCCAAAGTCGAGCTTTCGCGTGTGAACTGGCCGACTCGCAAACAAATCACGATGTATACCATCTTGGTTATTGCCATCAGTCTTTTTGTCGCATTTTTCCTCGGAAGTTTAGATTATTTTTTCAGTACTCTCGTTACCAAGTTTCTCATTCAATAAGTCCAGTTATTGATTCGCTCGTTGTAGCGGATCGGTTATTGGTGATTTTATTCCTATGGCAAAGCAGACACAACATCACGGACGCGCGTGGTACGTACTTCATACGTATTCTGGATACGAAGAAAACGTAACCCGTAACCTGAAGCAAAGAATCGATTCGATGGATATGCAAGAACTCATTTTTGACGTCCTTGTTCCCAAAGAAAAAAAGATCAAGATCAAAGGAGGGAAGCGCGTCGTCGTCGAAGAACGTATCTACCCTGGATATGTGCTCGTCGATATGATTGTGACTGATGCCTCGTGGTATGTCGTCCGCAACACTCCGAACGTGACAGGATTCATCGGACTTGGTACGACCCCGACACCTATCGATCCTAAGGAAATCGATGCCCTCAAAAAACGTATGGGTGTCGCAGAACCGAAATACAAAATCGATGTCCATGTGGGCGATGCTATCAAGATCACTGACGGACCATTCAAAGATTTTGATGGAAAAATCCAGGAAGTAGATGAAGAGAAAGGAAAAGTCAAAGTGTTTGTTTCTCTCTTCGGTCGCGAAACACCTGTCGAACTGGACTTTCTGCAAGTAAGAAAAGCATAATTTATCAAAAGAGTACTCATTATGGCAAAGGCAATAAAAACCGTTATCAAGTTGCAGATCCCTGCCGGTAAAGCAAACCCAGCTCCACCAGTTGGTCCAGCTCTTGGTCAGCACGGACTCAATATTCAGGATTTCTGTTCGAAGTTTAACGCTGCTACTCAAGATCGTATGGGAGATGTCGTTCCAGCTGAAATCACTGTGTTCGAAGATCGTACATTCACATTCGTTCTGAAGACCTCTCCTGCTTCTGATTTGCTCAAGAAAGCAGCCAATGTCGCCAAAGGAGCCTCTAATCCGCTCAAGGACAAGGCTGGTTCTGTCACAATGGCACAGGTTCGTGAAATCGCTGAGAAAAAAATGGAAGATCTGAATGCGAATGATGTCGAACAGGCGATGAAGATCATTGCTGGATCTGCTCGTTCGATGGGTATCAAAGTAGTCGACTAGTGTTTTTTAGAAGATAATTTTTTATTATGTGGAAGAGTCATGAAAAACTCGTTTGCACCACGTACAATACTATGCACAGAGGAAAGAAATACACAGGAGTCGCCACTCAAGTAGAAGCAGAGAAGGCATACACCCCAGAAGAAGCTTTTGCTTTTTTGCAGTCACACAAAATGACGAAATTCGATGAAGCTATTGAAGTACACGCTCATCTCGGTATCAATACCAAGAAATCAGATGAAATGGTGCGTGTCACCCTTATCCTGCCACAAGGAACGGGTCGTAGTAAAAAAGTAGCGGTCATCACCAGTACGAAGCAGAAAGAAGCAGAAGAAGCAAAAGCCGACCTCATCGGTGGAGAAGAATTGATTGCTGATATCAAGAATGGGAAAATCGTTCCTGGCCAAGATTTCGATGTATTGCTCGCAACGCCTGAAATGATGCCAAAGCTTGCTCTCGTAGCCAAAATTCTCGGACAAAAAGGTGTGATGCCAAGCCCAAAGACAGAGACTGTCACTCCAAAGATCAAAGAAACAGTAGAGATGCTCAAAAAAGGGAAAAAAGTGAGTTTCAAAAACGATGACACAGGAAATATCCATCAGGTTATCGGAAAAACGTCTTTTACTCCTGAGGCATTGCTCGAGAACTATACGATGTTTCGTGAAACCCTTGATCGCTCCAAGCCAGAAAACATGAAAGGAAAGTTTGTGAAATCTCTCTTTTTGTGTTCTACAATGAGTCCGAGCCTCCCAATCAAGTTGTAATATATTTCGACTCCAAACAGACCAGCAATGGTCTGTTTTTTGTAGAAAGGTATATCATTTTTGAGTTTTCTTTATCAGAAGAAGATATGATATACTAAAGGGGTGTTAAATTGCTTTTTTCAAGAAAACTATGACCGTACAGCAATATGAAATAGAGATCAAATCTCTCCTCGGTAGTGAAGAAAATGCCAACAATCTAATACAAAAAATGCAGAGTATTGATCCATCGACGAAGCTCGTTTCAAAAAGCTCCCAACTCAATCATTATTTTGTCGGTGGAGATGGTGAGAAGATATGTATCGCTCTTACTTCTCATATTGCCAAAAAGAAAATCGAAGCATTTAAGAAGGTGCTGAACGAAGGAAACAATCTCTCTCTCCGTACTCGACAAGCAAACAAAAAAGTTTTGTTCGTCGCCAAGGCTTCTATAGACGATACAACAAGTTCCAACGGTACAGCTCGCATAGAATTTGAAGCAGAAATACCAGAGCTATCGCTTGAAGCACTTGACCGAGTTTTGCTCGAAGCCGGTTGTACGTATCAGGCCAAATGGTCTCGTGATCGGAGAGAATATATCTTTCAAGATACGACGGCTTGTATTGATAGAAATGCTGGTTACGGATATGTAGTAGAATTGGAAAAAATAGTGACAGATGGTACTTCCGCAGAACAGGTGAAGCGTGATCTCCGGACACTCATGGAAACACTTGGTATCGAGGAATTGTCACAAGACCGACTCGAGCGTATGTTCGCGTATTACAATGAACATTGGTCAGAGTACTATGGCACCGACAAGACATTTACTATTTCCTAATACATCCCTTTATGTATCTCTCTGACCACGATATCAAGCAGGCAGTGAAAGACGGCACGATTACTATCAAAGACTTCGATCCAAAACGTCTCGGATCGGTCAGTTATGATGTGATTCTGGATAATGATTTTATGGTGACTGATGTTCACAATACGCCATTTATTGATCCGGTAAAAAAAGTTTTCCCTCACACAGTAGAGCATCATGTGAAAGAAGGGGAGGCATTCTATCTGTTTCCTGGAGAGACGGTACTCGGGAAAGTGCGTGATTTCGTCGGAAGTGACAAATACCTCATACAAATTTCTGGAAAAAGCAGTCTCGCTCGTGTCGGTCTCGTCGTACACAATACCGCCGGGCTCATCAACCCAGGACATTTTTTGAATCTTACTCTCGAATTATCGAATATCAATCGTGTACCACTCGTCCTCCGTCCTGGTATGCAAATAGCGCAGTTTGTTTTTTCGACACTGACGAGTCCTGTAGAGAATAACTACAAAAAAGTAGGTCGTTTCAGTAAAAACAATTGGAAACATTTCCAACCAGAAAAGAAACGTGAGGCAAAGAAGAAATAATATTTTTCGAAACCATCTATGGAAACAAAACGACATCCTGAATATCAATATCTCGATATGGTGAAAACGATTCTCGAAAAAGGATCGGACAAAGAAGTATTCTTCACGAAAGAAATTTTGGCGCAATACAAAGAGCGAGGAGTGACACCGCCTTCTATCCGTTCTGTTTTTGGGTACTCGATGCGATATGATATGGCTGACGGATTTCCTCTTCTCACGACCAAGAAGGTCTTTCATCGGGGTATCATTCATGAACTCCTCTGGTTTCTCAAGGGGGATTCGAATATTAAATACCTCGTCGACAACGATGTTCATATCTGGGACGAGTGGGCATGGAAACGGTATAACAAACAAGCTCTTGCTACAGGACTTCCTCAGATGGAACAGAAAGAGTTTATTGAAAAATTGAAATCGCTTCCGGAAGATGATGCTTTTGTGCGAGAATGGGGTGATCTCATCACTATTTATGGACGAATGTGGCGACGTTGGCCAGCGAGTGACGGGAGAGAAATCGATCAACTCGGTTGGGTTATCGATGGACTGAAAGACAAACCGTTTCGCAAATCCTATGTTATTTCTGCATGGAATCCGGATTTCATCTATGCAATGGCGTCAGCAGGTAATGAGAATGAGGTCCCACCATTTTGTCATACAACATTCCAATTTCAGGTAACAGGGAATGATACGCTCAATCTCGGACTCTACCAACGAAGTGCAGATACTTTCCTCGGCGTACCGTTCAACATTGCGAGTTATGCGTTGTTGCTCCATATGGTGGCACAGGTGACAGGATTCAAACCAGGGGAATTTGTACACTTTTTTGGTGATGCACACATCTATAGCAATCATTTCGACCAGGTGAAAGAGCAGCTCACTCGTGAACCGCGACCATTCCCGAAATTGACACTCAATCCAGAAAGAAAAAATATCGATGATTTCGTGTTTGAAGACATCATCATCGAAGGCTATGATCCACATCCTGCTATTCGAGGAGAAATTGCGAATATCGGTGGGTTTGAGAAGAAAGTGAAATAATATTTACAACGTCCAGTCATTGTAAACTATAATTTTTGAAGGAGAATACTTAAAAATAAAAAAAGTATTTACAGTAAGGAGAGAATTCAGGAGCAAGAATTTTTTAGAAAACCATTGGGCGAAACTGCTTCGGACGGGTTTATCTAAAAATTCTTGCTCCTGAATATAAAAAGTTTTTAATATTATTCGTTCCATTTTTTGTGACTATAAGAAATAAAAGCATTCTATGACAAAGCCTAGGCTGAGTATTATCGTTGCAGTAGATGAAAAGCGGGCTATCGGAAAAGATAACCAGCTTTTGTGGCACATCCCAGAAGATCTGAAACACTTCAAAGAATTGACGACCAGTCATACCGTAGTGATGGGGGAAAATACCTATCATTCTATCGGACGACCGCTTCCAAATCGTACGAATATCATTCTCTCGTTGACACCAGAGTTTGCGCCCGAAGGATGTTTCGTAGTTCGTTCTATTGATGAGGCTTTGAGTGTTGCCAAAGAGCACGAATCAGAAGAAATTTTTATTATCGGTGGGGCGAGTATCTATAAACAATTTTTGCCCATTGTTGACCGTTTGTATGTGACAGAAGTAGTGGGTGTTCATGATGCTGATACATTTTTCCCTGATTATAGCGACTTTACAAAAGTAGTGAGTGAAGAAAAACAGAATAATGGTCAATATACATTTTCATTTGTTGTGCGAGAGAGGAATTAATTTATAAGAAAAAGAGTTGTATGCAGAAAATTATTTTGGGTATTTCAGGAGAAATAGCATCCGGCAAAGATACAGTAGGAAAATATATGGTAGAGAAATATCAGGCATCCTCGCTTCGTTTTTCGCAACCACTCCGAGATATGCTCGATCGATTGTATCTGGAGCAAAATCGAGAGAATATGGCAAAACTTTCTCTCCATCTTCGAAAAGCTTTTGGAGAGGATATATTTTCTCGGGTGATATTGGCAGAGGCAGAAAAAAGTGAAAACAAACTCGTTGTTGTCGATGGTATACGTCGATCACCAGATATCATCCATTTGGAAAATGAAGAACATTTCTATTTTGTCTATGTGGAGACTTCTCCTGAAGCACGATACAAACGATTGATTCAGAGACATCAGAATACTGATGACACCATCAAGACAGAAGCACAATTTGAGAAAGATGCATTGCTCGAATCAGAAACGCAGATTCGTGCCTTGAAAGAACGTGCTGATTTCGTCATCAATAATGATGGAACGCTCGAAGAACTCTATGCACAGGTGGATGAAATGGTGAAAAAACTGGAGATGTAGAGTGTTCGTAGAGAAAGATGAGAGATTGAGAGAATATGCAGATGGTGTTAGAATTGATGTGTAAGAATTTGTTTAATTGAAGAGTGTTTCTCAATATCTTTATGAAATACAACGTTACGATAGGAATGGAAATTCATGCAGAGCTGAAAACAGCTTCCAAGATGTTTTGTGCGTGCAAAAATGGACTCGGCGTGGAGACGGTACCAAATGTCAATATTTGTCCTGTCTGTACTGCTCAACCAGGAACTCTTCCTGTGCCGAATCGCAAAGCGATAGAAGCGGTCCAGCGCGTCGGTCTCGCTTTGAGCTGTACACTTCGTCTCAATTCCAAATTTGATCGAAAGAATTACTTCTATCCAGATATTCCAAAGGGGTATCAAATTTCTCAGTACGATGAACCGTTTTGTGAACACGGAGTGATGGAAATAGAAGATGGTGAGACCAAGAAATCATTTCGTATTACTCGTATCCATCTCGAAGAAGATACAGGAAAGTCGATGCATCCAACGGGAGAACATTTCACATTGGTGGATTTTAACCGTGCTGGTGTACCACTTATGGAGCTTGTCACCGAAGCTGATTTTTCGACAGGGAAAGATGTGCGATTATTCTGTCAGAAACTCCGTCAGACACTTCGCTATCTCGATGTATCAGATGCTGATATGGAAAAGGGTCAGATGCGTTGTGAGGTGAATATCTCACTTTATCCCGATGGAGCGGATCGATTGTCTGGTACCAAAGTAGAAGTGAAAAATATCAATTCATTTCGTTCTGTCGAACGTGCTATCGAATATGAGATTGTAAGACAGACGAGCGTGCTTGAGGCAGGAGAAAAACTCGTACAGGAAACCAGAGGATGGGACGAGGCAAAAAATCTCACTGTTTCTCAGCGGAAGAAAGAATCTGCTCATGACTATCGATATTTCCCGGAACCAGATATTCCTCCGTTTGAATTTGATTCAGAATACGTAGAGAAGTTGCGTGCGACACTGCCCGAATTGCCTGATGCGAAGCTTCATCGGTTTGTGACGGAATATGGTCTCCCTCTCGCGGATGTAGTGACACTGACAGACGATCATCATCTCGCAAATTATTTTGAAGCAGTAGCGAGTGAACTTGCTGAGAAGGTCAAGTCTCGAGAAGTCACCGTGCCATTTGAGCGCGCGATGAAACTCGCTTCCAATTATGTCCTCACTGAGTTACGAAAATATTTTACAGAGCACGGAGAAGATATTACGAATATCAAAATTACGCCAGAAAACTACGCAGAATTCATTGGCATTGTCGCCGAAGGAAAAATAAACTCCAGTGCTGCTCAGACAGTACTTGCGGAAATGTACAAAGGAGGAGATAATGATCCATCGCATATTATCGAACGATTGAATCTGTCTCAGATGAGCGATACTTCAGAATTGGAGACGATTGTCTCGTCAGTACTTTCTGCCAACGAAAAATCAGTGGCTGATTATCGCGCCGGCAAGCAGAATGCTTTCCAGTTTCTCATCGGGCAGGTGATGTCGGCTACGAAAGGGAAGGCCAATCCGAAAATCGTACAGGAATTATTGAAGAAGAAACTCAGCTAGCTGATAATTTCCGATCCACCTCTGGTGGAAAGAAAATAAAGGGGAAAGCCTGCCCGAATCGCTACGCTTCGCTTGCGAATCGTTGCGGGCGGGGCCAATCCGAAAGTTGTAGCAGATGTATTAAAAGAGAAACTGAAGTAGTCCGAAGAAGAAAAAAGTCTAAAAAGTTTTTTAGGGAGCCATTTGTTAAAACTGCTTTAACAAGGATCATCTAAAAACTTTTTAGACTTTTTTGATTTTTCTATTTGTAAGTAATACATTTCTATCACAAGCAATCTTCCTGGAGGTCATTCCGTCCGTCCAGCGACGGACTTCTCTTAATGGAGTTTTTTCGATCCGGTCGAAACGACCGGAACCATGCTCGAAAACCCTCCAATTCCTCCAGAAAAATTCTTGTGAAAAAATGTGAGTGATACTTTGAGAAAAGTATCTGAACGTTTTATGTGTTTTTTTTAAGAATTTCAGTAACTTCTTTCGGCTTGGTGACCCAGTGAATGGTGGCACCCATCTTCTCCCATCGCCTGAGCCAAGTGATCTGACGTTTTGCATAGTGTCTGATTTCAAAATTGAGACGCTCTTTCATTTTTTCTAGGGCGATTTTCTTTTGGAGAAAAAGTGCGACATATTTGTACTCGAGTCCAAAACTTTCAAGTCGCTTCCAGCTGATACCGTTTGCGCGGAGTGTTTCTATCTCGGCAATCATACCCTGTGCGAGTCTTTTTTCGAGACGAGCCTCGATATTTTTATGAAGTGTTTCTTGTGGTGGACAGAGAGCAATAATCACTGTGTCATTCCCGTGCCCGCCCGCAACGATTCGCGTAGCGATTCGGGCAGGAAGACGGGAATCCATGGATCCCCGATCAAGTCGGGGAAGACAACGAAGAGTAGGGACTGTCCCGAGAGCATCACAGATTTCGAGAGCGCGAATGAGACGGACTTTATTTTTTGCATCAATATTTTGTGCCCGGCTTGGATCCTTTTTTTGGAGTAAGAGAAAGAGTTCTTCCGCGGAAAGTTTGCTGAGTTTTTTCCGTAACAGTGTGTTTGGTTTGACGACCGGGAAGAGAGTGCCATCGATGAATGATTGCACCCAGAATCCTGTCCCACCACAAATAATAGGTATCTTTTCTCGGTTACGAATATCAATGATAATTTTCTTCGTATCACGGACGAAGTGGGTGACATTGTATGTCCTCTTAGGACTGGCCACATCGAGGAGATGATGAATAATTCCCTCTGAAAAGAACACTTCTTTTTTTGAAGACCCTTCGACAAGCTCAGAATGATTCACGACTTTGTCACGGATCACTTTTCCCGTTCCGATATCCATTCCACGGTAGACTTGGCGACTATCGGCGGAGATGATTTCGCCATTATATTTTTTTGCCAGAGCAATAGCCAAATCCGACTTCCCAGAAGCCGTCGGTCCGACGATCACAATAGTTTTATCATACATTTTTTTCATCCAGATAGTATGTCACAGTTTTCATTTTTGGCAAAGAAAAAGAGAGTTGGTCAGACTCTCAAAGTTTTTTCGACCGATTATTGTTCATCACCCCAGGCAGAGATGGCAGCGAGGGCGGAGAGGAAAATGAGTTGAGAAGAAGGAGAATCAATATTGTCTCCTGTCATGCTATACCCGACAGGTCTGTCGGAAGAGAGCTCTCTGTCTCTGTAGTCCGCACCCAAGAAAGTTCCACCACCATCAGAGACATATAAACATAAAAACCCTTCTTGATCAACGAAGGCTTTGAATTCTTCCGGCCTTACTGGATGATGGAGACGTCGTACGGCTTTTCTCATGGCCTCAGTTGCGATCTCACTTGCCTTGTCCCTATTATTTGCGAGGAGACATTTCATTTCATACGAAATATAGGCATCGAGTACATATCCCTTCAATTCGTTGACTGACCGCATGATTCCGTAAGTGACAAGCTGAAACTTGTCCGATTGAGTATCTTTTCTTACAGAGTCCAACGCACCAAATAAGACAGAGAGAGTTTTTTGAAGTGATTTGCAATCATCTCCTGACCAATCAGCAGGGAAAGGAAATTTGACATTGACCAGATCGTACCCCTTCGTTTTTACTTGAAAGTTTTTTGGTTGTATTTCTGTCTCACAAAAAGAAAGCATTCTTTGCCATGTCTCGAAGTGAACAAAAAGTTCCAGTCCATGTGGATTGTGAATTGAGGCGAGAGAATACCAACGAGGCACCTGATGTCTCGATCTCAGAGTCATAGCCATGAGAGGTCGTTCATTATTCATGATAATGCTCCTTGTAGAATGTGGAAAGTTGTTAAAGAATACCTTTTTATAGCGTTTTTCGTACAAAAGGTCAAGTGACTACGAAAGAGATTCGACACCATCGAGATTTTGTAACTGTATGAGATGTTCTTTTGTAGGAGCGATGGAAAATGTTGTTTCGATAACAGCATTTTGAATTTTGACGGCTACTTTCTGTGAACCTGCTGGAATGGTCTTGAGACATTGGGAGAGATGCTCGATAATTTTTTCTGGAGCATCTTTTTTGATAGTAATGAGAATGCGATTTCCTTCTTCTACTGATGATTTTCTCGTTGTACTTTTGGCTCGTGTAGCTTCAGCACGGGCAAATTGAGTGAGGGTACTTTCAGATATTTTTTCGACACCTTCGGCGATACAACGAAGTGCACCATCCTGTTGTGATATGCGAGCATCGACGATCACAACCTCTCCGTCTATCCAAGAATCTCCTGTACGTTCGGCTGTTTTCCCAAAGACGAGGATTTCGACGCGTCCTGTCATGTCTTCAAGACCGATAAAATACATCGTGTTCTGTTTCTTGGTAAGAATTTTTCGGATATCAGTGATGACTCCTCCGATACGGACACGACTGTCATCGGGTTGTTTCTCGAGGTCGTGTATCGATACGGTTGTTTTGTTGAAATAGGATCGATATTCACTCACGGGATGATCGCTTACATAGAGACCGAGGAGTTCCTTTTCCCATCCAAGCGTCATTTTTTTGGTAGCGATGAGAGCTGGAATCAATTTTATTTTACTTGTTTCCATGGTCATCTCTCCGAAGAGACTGCTTGAATGTGTTTCAGCAATCGTTTTGAGATTTTTCCCATATTGCAAGATAGCGTCAATACTCTCGAGGAGTTGATTTTTCTCACCAAAACCTTCGAGCGCACCGACTTTGATGAGTGCCTCGAGAGATTTTTTATTGAGATCTTTGGTTTTCACTCGTTCGACAAAATTCTCGAGCGAAATATATTTTCCGTTCCGTTTGCGTTCGAGTACGATTTCTTCAGCAACGACCGTCCCGACGTTTTTGATAGCATTGAGTCCAAATCGGACACGTTTGGTAGTGGTGTCTTTGGTGGCCACTACAGCAAATTCACCGAAACTTTCATTGATATGAGGAGCGAGTACTTCGATACCGATTTCTTTGGCTTCACGTACTTCGATGGCGATACGTTCGATGTTGTCCTGATCAGAAGTGAGAAGCGCTGCCATGAATTCTGCTGGATAATGCGCTTTGAGATAAGCAGTCTGGTATCCGATGAGAGCATAACAGGCGGCGTGAGAACGGTTGAATCCGTATCCAGCAAATGGCTCGATGAATGAGAAAACTTTTTCTGCTACTTTTTTCTGCACTCCATTTTTGATACAACCATCGATGAATTTTTCTCGTTGCTCGACGACGAGAGCGAGAATTTTTTTGCCGACCGCTTTACGGAGCACGTCAGCTTCACCATAACTGAATCCAGCCAATTCACGAGCGATCTGCATCAGCTGTTCCTGATATACAGCGACACCGTATGTGTTTTGGAGAATCGGTTCGAGTGAGGGATGGAGGTATTCGATTTTCTTTGTTCCATGTTTGCCACCGATGAAGTCAGGTATATAGTCCATCGGACCTGGACGATAGAGGGCGACCATTGCGATGATATCTTCGAAGATGGTCGGTTTGAGTTGTTTGAGATACCGTTTCATCCCAGAACTTTCCAACTGAAAAACACCAGTTGTGTGTGCTTCTTGAAGGAGTTTGAATGTGAGTGCATCATCGATAGGAATTTTTTCGATGTCGATCACTTCGTTTCGTGTTTTTTCGATGATACGAAGAGCATTCTGGATAATGGTGAGGTTTTTGAGTCCGAGAAAGTCCATCTTGAGCAAACCAATTTTTTCGACAGCAGCGCATTTGGTCGAGTTGGCATATTGCGTCACAACACCAACACGAGTACCGGATACACGTTGGAGGGGAGTGTATTCTGTGACAGGGTCTTTCGTAATCACGACACCACACGCGTGCATCGAAGCATGACGTACGAGACCTTCGACTTTCATAGCAGCGTCGATTAGTTTTTTCGCATCAGCATTCTCTGCATACCATTTTTTGAATTCTGGCACTTCAGCAAGAGCTTTGGTGATAGAAGTAAACATCGGAATCATCTTGGAAGTTTTGTCGCAAATGTCATAGGCAAATCCGAGAGCACGACCGACATCGCGTATCGCAGCGCGTGCTGCCATCGTCCCAAACGTGATGATCTGTGCGACGTGATCATTGCCATATTTCTCACGAACATAATTGAGCACATCATCACGGCGAGTATCTGCAAAGTCCATATCGATATCTGGCATTGAAATACGTTCAGGGTTCAAAAATCGTTCGAAGAGGAGGACATACTTGATCGGATCAAGATCGGTGATGCCTGTGAGATAGGCGACAAAGCTCCCTGCTGCCGATCCACGTCCGGGACCGACGACGACGCCATTTTCCTTTGCCCAGTTGACGAAATCTTGCACGATGAGGAAGTAAGATGCAAATCCTGTTTTTTCGATAACACCGAGCTCATAGTCCATACGACTTTTTTGTTCTTCGGTGATGGTTTGTCTCTCATAACGTTTCGTCAGTCCTATTTCACAGAGTTTACGTAAGAATGTATCTGCCGTCTCACCTTCTGGGAGAGGGAATGATGGGAGGTGATTTTCTCCGAGATGAATGGTGAAATCACAAGCATCGGCGATGACTTGTGTATTGGTAATAGCTTCTGGAAAGTCTCGGAAAATCTGAGTCATTTCTTCTTCCGAGCGCATCGAGAGATCGAGCGACATCATACTGAAACGTTCTTTGTCAGTCACTTTTTTGTTGTCTCGGATACAAAGGAGAATGTCTTGTATTTCTGCGTGTTCTTTCTTGACGTAGTGTACATCCGAGGCGGCAACTATTGGAATGCCTGTTTCACGATTGATTTGGATGAGTCCTTGGTTGGCAATCATCTGATTCTCATACTCGAAATTTGGTCCGAGTTCGAGATAGAAATTTCCTGTGCCAAATATGTCCTGATATTCGAGAGCAGCCATCTTGGCTCGTTCTTGATTGCCGTAGATGACTTCCGAAGGGACTTCTCCCTGGAGTGATCCTGAGAGTGCGATAAGTCCCTCGTGATATTGTCTCAGGAGTTTTTTGTCAGCTCTGGCCTTGTAGTAGAATCCATCGAGCTGAGCAATCGAAATGATTTTCATTAAATTCTTGTAGCCAGCTTCATTCTTGACGAGGAGTACGAGCTGATGACGACGACGATCCTCTGCTGTATTGTTTTTGCTTTCGAGATTCTCACAAACGAATATTTCTGCACCAAAAATTGGTTTGATGCCGACTTCCTTGGCCTTCATGTAGAACTCGACGGCACCATAGAGAGCAGAGGTGTCGGTAAGTGCGAGTGATGTCATGCCGTATTCTTTGGCCTGCGCCAAAAGTTCCTCGAGCTTCGGGAGTGCCGTGAGGAGGCTATAGTGTGAGTGAACGTGGAGATGAGTAAATTGCATAGCAATTTAATTTCTAATTATTAATTTCTAATTTCTAATATCTAATCAATATCTCAATATCAAATTTTTTTTAATTCAAAAACTTCGTTTAAAAGGGGAAATTGAAAATTAAAAAACCACGCAATAAAAAGAGCGGGGCAAGTTATTAGATATTAGGTATTGGGTATTAGACATTGCTTTCAGTTCTCTCATAGCCCGGAGGAACTCCATGGGTTTTGCAGAGAAATTTATTGTAAGAAAAGTATACCATCTCTCGAGAAAAAAGTGAAACCTTATTATCTCATAGGTATTGATCCATCAAAAGCCAATTTTTCATCATCGTTCCACCTCTCACAAGAGCTCTCAGTATTACGAAAAAAGCAGTCCCCAATCGACACAATCATAACTTCTTTTTTCGATCTGAGAGCTCTTGCTCAGTCAGTGTGGAAAGGATGCTGAGAAAATTCTTTTGATGGATCACTCTATTAGTGTAAGAGAGATACTTTTGAGAGTTTCTGCGATGTACGGTATACTTGACGTATGTTTGAAACAACGTTTGATAAAGAACAGAGTCTGATACGAGGGGATGGACAGCCACCCTTGTTTGTCATTGGCATCGATGAAGCAGGGAGGGGCCCGCTCGCAGGACCAGTCGTCGCGGGGGCAGTGTGCTATCGAGACCTCTCTTTCCAGATTCCAGAGGAACTCGCCAAAACGTTTGCACTCATCCGTGATTCCAAGAAGCTTTCTGAGAAAAAACGGGAAGAACTTTTTGATTTTATCCATGAATATTTTTACGTCGGTGTCGGCATCGTCAGTGCCGAAACGATTGATCGAGTGAATATTCTCCAGGCCACATTTCTCGCGATGAAAAGCGCTGTGTCACAACTGACGAAACAACTCCCTCGTGAATCAGTAGGAAACACTCATCTTTTGGTTGATGGTAATCAGCTTATTCCGAGTTATTCATCGTCACAAGAAGCGGTGGTAGGAGGGGATGGTATTGTGAAATCGATTGCTGCCGCATCTATCATCGCGAAAGTGACTCGTGATCGCATCATCGAAACAGCGGACAAGGAATATCCGGGGTATGGATTCGCACAGCACAAAGGCTATGGGACGAAAGTCCATATGGATGCCCTGCGTCATCTCGGCCCGTGTCCTATCCATCGAATGTCATTCCGCCCCGTCCTTCTCGCTCTTCCTGAGAATGTGAACAAACGATTCGCGAATGTACTCAAGCCAAAAAAACGGTAAAGATTTTCTGTGTTATGATAAACTTAATAATATCTTTCTATCCGTTATGCCCTCATTCGAATTCCAACCACCCAAAGAACAGTTGAAAGTAGAACTCCAAAAAATCTATCAAAAAATACTGAGCACTTCAGTTTCTCCTGAGAATGTCCAGACATTTTTTGATACTACATTAAATGAGCTTGTAGTATTGATTGAAAAAGCAGTGACTGAATACAAAAAAACACAGAGTGTCATTCCTCTTGTAGATGCAGAAGTGGAAAACAGAGCTCTACAAGCAATGAACATCCCCGATGTCACAGAAACCCTTCAGGCTGTCTCAGAAAGAGAGCAAACTATGACACAGCTACGGAACCTCATTGTTTCACAGACAGA
Organism: Candidatus Moraniibacteriota bacterium; assembly: GCA_028688415.1. Lineage (NCBI taxonomy): Bacteria > Candidatus Moraniibacteriota > Candidatus Moraniibacteriota bacterium. The sequence goes on along the minus strand of JAQTYF010000001.1, from coordinate 467,051 downwards.
GATGAGAGACACAGTCATTCTTCCTCCTCAAGAAGGAAAAGGCGGCATTATTTCTGGATCAGGTGCTGGAGTGGAACGAAAAAAACTCATACCACGTCTTCTTACCCTCCTCTATATACTCGAAAATGACCTTGGTTACACTCTTTCACAAGAAGGAGAAGAAACATCTATCCGTATTACAGAAGGAACCACAACAGATGAAATGATGCGACAGCACCCCTACTACAGAGTCTTGATAGAGTCTTTGAATAGAGTCGTCTATCTTTGTGAAGAAGAAGGAAATGCTTCATATATCCTTGATACAGAAGTTCTTGCTGTTCCGATTGAACAACTTGATGTTCGAAACAAAAATGCATTCAATGATTTGATCAAAGAGACTCCAGAAGCAGGCAGACGACTCATCCAGAGTCCTCTTTGGAGGAAGAAGATGGTTGCTTATCTTACAGAGGAGTTTTTTGCAGAGGTAAATAGTAAAGATGAAGGAGAAAAACAAACTACAGTAAATATTCCTCAATCTGATTTTGTGCCACGAGTTGAGGTGCCTCGGAAAAAGGCGGGATGGGAAAGTGCCAGTGGTCTTAGGGGAAAAATATCTTCAGATTATTATAAATCTATCATGGCATTCGTAGAACAATTTCGAGTTGAGCATCCGGAATGGTTCGAAAAACAGAAAGCGAGAGGCAAAGAAGCAGAACATTATCATCCTGATTTGGTGCAGAAAATAATGGAACATTTCACATCTGTTCCACAAAAGAAAGAAGGATGGGAAAGCGCGGGGAGTTTCCACAACAGAAAGATCGCAGATTTCTATGTTATCAAAACATTTGCAGAACAATTTCGAGTTGAACATCCAGAATGGTTCGAAAAACAGAAAACGAACTCTAAAGAAGCAGAACATTATCATCCCGAATTAGTGGAGAAAATAATGGAACATTTCACATCTATTCTACAAAAGAAGGAGGGATGGGAAAGCGCCAGCAGTCTTTGTAATAGAACATCTTCAGGTTATAAACCTATCGCAATCTTTGTAGAACAATTTCGAGTTGAACATCCAGAATGGTTCGAAAAACAGAAAGCAAGTGGAAAAGAAGCAGAACATTATCATCCCGAATTAGTGGAGAAAATAATGGAACATTTCACATCTATTCCACAAAAGAAGGAGGGATGGGAAAGCGCTAATGGTCTTCGTGATAAAATATCTTCAGATTATAAACCTATCGCAATCTTTGTAGAACAATTTCGAGTTGCACATCCAGAATGGTTCGAAAAACAGAAAAATAGAAATATGGAAGCAGAACATTATCATCCCGAATTAGTGGAGAAAATAATGGAACATTTCACATCTATTCCACAAAAGAAGGAGGGATGGGAAAGCGCTAGAAGTCTTCAGGGTAAAATATCTTCAAGTCATATATCTATCAAAAAATTTGTAGAACAATTTCGAGTTGCAAATCCAGAATGGTTCGAAAAACAGAAAACGAGAAGTAAAGAAGCAGAACATTATCATCCTGATCTTGTACAAAAGATAAAAGAGCATTTTCCTCCAAAAGGTGAATAAAGAATGAGCTCGTCTTTCCTGAAAATGTGAATAAACGATTCGCGAATGTACTCAAACCGAAGAAGAGATAAAACACAATTTTTAAAGCACAAAAACCAAACAAAGCACAAATATTCAAAACACAGAACCAAAACGTGTGCAGACGAGAATTTGTGCTTTGAGCGTTGGAATTTGTGTTCTGTTTGGTTTTTGTGTATTGAGTTTTGTGATTTGGTCTATCATCTTCTTGCCAAAAGTGAAAAGGGATGTTATAGTGGGAATGTTAATAATTTTCTACTGATATGGCAAACCCAAAACAGAGACATACCCATCATCGACGTGACCGTGCTCGTAAGCAGTATGATGTCCAATTGATCAATACCCAAGAATGCCCAAAATGCAAAGCTCGTGTGCTTTCTCACCGTGTTTGCCCTACTTGTGGCACCTACAAGGGGAAAGAAATGATCGATATGGCTCCAAAACTCAAATCCGAAAAAACAAAACAAGCTGCTTAAGGAAAAGAGCGGCCTTCTTTTTTGAATGAAAAGAGGCAAGAATTTTCTTCAGCTTTTTCAATAAAAATGGCAAACAGGCACCTTCAAAGATCAGTCGCGATGCAATCCCTCTTCGAGTGGGATTTTCAGGGTAAGCACGATGACAAATCTCGTGAGGTTTTGAAACGAAACATCGCTGAGTTCGCTCCTGGAATGGAAGAGTCTATTTTTGCTGAACACTTGATGGAAGGGACACTTCTCGAACGGTCTACTATCGACAAACTGATAGAAAAATGTGCTCCAGAGTGGCCTATTGATCAAATCACGGTTATCGATCGAAATATTCTCCGTCTTGGTATCTACGAACTCATGTTCGGGAATTATGATGAAGTTCCTCCAAAAGTCGCTATCAATGAAGCTATTGAACTCGCAAAAACATTTGGCAGTGATGCGAGCGCACGTTTCGTCAATGGAGTACTCGGAACTATCTATCGTGAGATGGGTGAGCCGATGAAAAATGATATCTCAGAGAATCACAAGAAAAATCTCGAGAAAGATGCCAAACAAGCAGAACAGAAAAAAGAGAAAAAACCTGTTGCGAAAAAAATCTCAAAGTAAAGCTTCGTCTGAAGCTTTTTTCTTCAAATAACGTGTGATTTTATGTCAGAAAAGAAAATAGATTTGGTACAACTGAAAAAAACACTTGGAATCGATATCGTGAATGTCGATCTCTTTCAGGAAGCTCTGACACATCGGTCCTATCTCAATGAACACAAAGAATATTCTCATCCTCACAATGAACGATTAGAATTTCTCGGAGATGCTGTGCTCGAACTTATCGTCACGCGGTATCTGTTTGATAACTTCAAAAACCCAGAAGGGGAACTCACGAGTTTTCGTGCCGCCCTCGTCAATGGCGATATGCTCGGGAAAATCGGTCATGAGTTGGGATTGCAAGATTTTCTTCTTATGAGTCGTGGGGAATCGAAAGATACGGGACGTGCTCGCACGTACCTCGTCGCCAATGCGATGGAATCCATCATCGGGGCGCTCTATATGGATCAGGGATATGATGCATCGAAACAATTTGTCGAAAAATATATTATCACAGCGCATATGAGTGAAGTCCTGACAGAAGGACTCTACACTGACCCGAAGAGTCGTTTCCAGGAATTGGCTCAAGAAAAAGTAGGTATCACGCCAAATTACCGTGTTTTGAAAGAATGGGGACCAGATCATGATCGACATTTTATCGCAGGAGTATTTCTTGCTGAAGAACTCATAGCTGAAGGTGAGGGTATTTCCAAGCAGGATGCTCAGCGTGAAGCCGCTCGTCAAGGACTCATCATCAAGGGCTGGGAATAAGAGACTTCATTCGATACCAAAATCCAAAAGAACGTGTGAAAGCACGTTTTTTCTTTTTGGGAGAAATGGGGTATACTGGAGGTAATTTCAAATTATAAATTCTAAATTTCAAAATATCCTCTTTTTGATGTTTTGGTCTTTGTTTCAAAATTTGAAATTTAAAATTTGAAATTGTATCAATGTATCTCAAGAAACTTGAAATGAGCGGATTCAAATCCTTTGCCAATAAGACGGCATTGGATTTTTTGCCTGACTGCGACATCGTACAGAATACCAAATGTGGCATCACGGCTATCGTCGGACCAAACGGTTCTGGTAAATCAAACGTCGCTGATGCTATTCGTTGGGCCATCGGAGAACAGTCGCTCAAGAACCTCCGTGGGAAAAAATCAGAAGACGTCATTTTTGCAGGAACCGATAAGAAAGCCCGACTCGGTACCGCCTCTGTTACTCTGTATTTCGACAACTCTGATAAAAAAATCCCGGTAGAGTTTGCTGAAGTATCGATCACTCGAAAAATATATCGGAGTGGAGAAAGCGAATATCTCATCAATGGTGCGCGTGTGCGTCTCCTCGACATCGTCGATCTCCTCGCCAAAGCGGGAATCGGCAAAGACAGCTACTGTGTCATCACTCAGGGTATGTCCGATGCCGTGCTGAATGCTACTCCGACTGAACGACGCTCGATATTCGAGGACGCAGCGGGCGTGAAACAGTATCAGATAGAGAAAGAGCGGGCACTCCGAAAATTGGAAAGTACACGAGAGAATCTCGTCCGTGTCGATAGTCTCCTTCTCGAAATAGAACCACATTTGAAAAATCTCCGTCGTCAGGCAGAGAAGGCTTCACAAGGGAAAGACATCGCCGAAAAACTCCGTTCCAAACAATTCCTCCTCTATAGTTTTCTCTGGAATAATTTTCAGAAAGAACGAGGTACTCTCCTCTCAGAACGTGACGGTATGCAGAAGCAAGTATTCGATCTCGATGTAGAGACCAATACGTTGTCGCGCGAGGTCGCTCAGGCTGGAGAACAAATGGGGGATCAGACAGAAGAAGAGACGATCAATCGAGAGATGATGACACTCCGAGATGAGTCCAATACACTGCTCCGAGACAGGAGTATTCTTGATGGAAAAATCGAAATCGAAAAAGAGAAACAGAAATCGGAAGAAGTGATCCGTGTCATCCCTGTCGATCTGAATTATGTGAAAAAAGCACTTGATGAAATCCGTACGCATCAAGAAGAACTTATCAAACGTATCCAGAATGTAGAGAAACTTGAAGACCTGCAAGACATTCGTGAATTCGCGCAGGTTATCAAGCAGAAGCTCTATGACCTCCAAGAGAAGGCGGGTGTAGGCAGTGTCAAAGAAAAGAAAATCATCACGCTTCCAGAAGCAGAGAAAAAAATCAGCGATGAAAAAATCGCGACGTTTACGAAGGAAAAAGAATCTCTCAACAAGCGTTCAGAAATCCTTCTCCAGTCATTGAATGAAAAAGAATCTGTTCTCTGTGCGATGCAGGAACGTACTCGTGTCGGGAGAGAGACGTTCTTCTTGAAAGAAAAAGAATGGCGTCAGAAAGAATATCTCTTGACTCGTCTCAAAGATCAATTAAATGAAGTAAAAGTTCGCTTGGCTCGTGTCGAAGTACGCGAAGAAGATATCACGAACCTCGTTCGAGAAGAGCTCGGCATCCCTGTTACAGAACTCCGTTATGACAATACTCCAGTCGAGCGTGAGCGTATGGAACACGAGATTTCTCGCCTCAAAGTAGAGGTGGAACATATCGGCACGATCGATCCGCTTATCGTCGAAGAATATCAGGAAACAGAAAAACGTTTCGAATTTTTGACCCGTGAATCGACTGATCTCAAGCAAGCAGGAGAATCTCTCCGTGCAGTCACCAAAGAAATGGAACAGAAAATCGACAAAGAATTCCACGATGCTTTCAAAGAAATCAAGAAAAAATTTGAAGAATATTTCAAAATCATTTTTGGTGGAGGAAAAGCGGAAATCGAAATTGTGAAAATCCCTTCTCGTCGTCGAGAAAGTGATGAGAGTGAGAATGCTTCAGAAGATATGTCCGAAGAAGGAATTTCGACGCCATACGAACTCGGTATCGAGATTTTTGCGTGCCCACCAGGAAAGAAAATCACCAACCTCTCGATGCTCTCTGGAGGGGAACGATCACTCACTTCGCTCGCACTCCTCTTTGCTATCATCTCTCACAATCCACCACCATTTGCTGTCCTCGATGAAGTAGAGGCCGCTCTCGATGAAGCCAACTCTAGACGATTCAGCTCGATGCTCGGCGGACTCTCGCTCGATACTCAGTTCATCGCTATTACTCACAACCGCGAGACAATGTCACAGGCTGGTATCATCTACGGCGTTACGATGGGCGCTGATGGCGTCTCCCAGCTTCTCTCTATCCGCCTCGACCAGATTACAAACAGTGAGATTGCTAAATTATCGTAAAAACTGAGTTTTATTGAGCCATTGATGAAGAGAAGGATTGAAAAATGAAGAAAAATCCCAATGGTTTGGTTGACAGGGTTTGAAAAATGCGGTAGAGTGGAACCTGTATAGAAACTCTATCTTAATTTTTGTATATCCGTTATGTTAGTAATACGTCTCAATCGCACAGGAAAGAAGAATCAGGCTCAGTTTCGTGTTGTTCTTCAAGAACATACCAAGGCTCCAGGAAAGCGTCATATCGAAATCCTCGGAAGCTACAATCCTCATCAGAAAACGACTATCTTGAAGAAAGAACGAATCCTCTATTGGATCGGACAAGGAGCTCAAGTATCTCCTGCTGTGCACAACACACTCGTTCGTGAAGGAGTGATCGAAGCCAAGAAAATCGCCAAGAAAATGCCTCGTCCAGTTGTGAAAGAAGTACCAGTTGTCGAAGCTCCTGCCGAAGCTACTCCAGTCGTAGAAGAGACTCCTGTTGCTACTGAAACGGTTGCCGAAACCCCTGTTGCTACTCCAGAAGTCGTCACTCCAGTAGAACCAGAAGCAAAGGCGTAGTCTTGACTGATCACGATAATTCCTGTAGTATAAGAGTACAATCAAATATCCGTAGACCTAAGGTGTGACGTGTAACACATAAATCCTTACGAGGAACGTTCTCGATGATGTTTTAAAAGATAGCATCAAGAATGATTGGAAAGATGTTTTTTCAATTCTACGGCCATAAACCGTAGATTTTTTTATCATAAAACTGTATGCAAACGAAACAACAGAAAGAAATCCTCATTACTGAGGTGTCGAACAAAATCAAAGAATCGAAAGCTTTGGTTTTCGCAAACTTCAAAGGCGTATCAGTGAAGAACGTCTCTGCAGTACGCAAAGAACTGAATGCAAATGGTTCTGGTTGGCAAGTGCTCAAGAAGACACTGCTCAATCTCGCACTCAAAGAAGCTGGTGTGGTAGTGGATGTACGGAAGCTCGATGGTCAGATCGGTGTCGCATTCTCTTCTGATGAAGTGACCGCTGCCAAAGTCCTCGCCGCATTTGCCAAGGCCAACAGAGATATTCCTTTCACTATTGAAGGTGGATCGCTCGGGATCAAGGAATTGTCGATAGAAGAGGTCAAGGCTCTCGCCAAATTGCCAAGCAGAGACGAGATGCGAGCACAGTTGGTCGGTACTCTCCAAGCTCCAATATCAAGTTTCGTACGAGTGTTGAATGGCAATTTGAATGGACTGGTGCGAGTACTCAAGGCTATTGAAGAAAAGAAAGCGTAATATTTTTTGTTAATATAAGTAATATAATATAATCATATGACAGAAGAAAAGAAAGAAGTGGTAGTGCCAGCAAAGTTCGAAAAACTCGTTGCTGAAATTGAGAAGATGAGCGTGCTCGATCTCTCAGAACTCGTCAAAGTTCTCGAAGACAAGTTTGGTGTCTCTGCTGCTGCTCCTATGATGATGGGTGCTGCTCCAGTCGCTGAAGCTGCTGCTGCAGAAGAGAAGAGCGAATTCGATGTTGAATTGACTGCTGCTGGTGCACAGAAAATCAACGTGATCAAAGCTGTTCGTGAAATCACTGGTCTCGGACTCAAAGAAGCCAAGGATTTGGTAGATGCTGCTCCAAAAGCTATCAAAGAAAAAGTTTCCAAAGCTGATGCTGAAACCATCAAGAAGAAACTCGAAGAAGCTGGTGCAACCGTAACATTGAAATAGTCATTGTTTGTCTCTTGTTTCAAAAACCTCGACCTCGTGTCGGGGTTTTTCTTTTGTCTTTTTCTCGGGTATAATGAATGAGTAATTTTATGAATATTGCTTGTATGGATTTTATCCAGACGTTTGTCGATGGTGTTTTCCGAGGCGATCTCATCGGTCTTATCAAAGCCGTCGGTTATACCGGACTTTTCGGTATTGTTTTTGCGGAAACTGGTCTTTTCTTGGGATTTTTCCTCCCAGGGGACAGTCTGCTCTTTGTCGCTGGATTCCTCACTGCGGGTGGTTTCTTTTCGCTCCCCGTACTCTTGATTGGATTGTTTCTTTCTGCGGTACTTGGCAATATGCTCGGTTATGAATTTGGTAGACGCATCGGACCGAAAATCTTCAGTCGAGAAGATTCGCTCATTTTCAAAAAAGCACACGCCCTCAAAGCACAATATTTTTACGAACAGCACGGGCCCAAGATGATTCTTCTTGCACGATTTATGCCGATTGTGAGAACGTTCGCACCGATCATCGCTGGCGTAGCAAATATGAAATACTCGGTCTTTTTTCTCTACAATGTTATCGGGGCATTCCTCTGGGTAATTGGTTTGGTACTCCTGGGCTATTTCCTCGGGAATGTGATCGATGTCGACAAATATCTCTTGCCAATCATTCTTGTGATTATTTCCCTCTCGTTTTTGCCAGCCATCACAGCATATATCCGAGAAAAACGGAGACAGGAATAGTTATATTTGTATTATTCTTCTCAAAAGAATTTTTCATCATCCTTTCCACTCTGACTGAGCAAGAGCTCTCAGATCGAAAAAAGAAGCTAAGAGTGTGTTGATTGGAGGCTTCTTTTTTCGTTTTACTGAGAGCTCTTGTGAGAGGTGGAACGATGATGAAAAATTGGCTTTTAAGAAGAATATAGAGAGTTCTGTAATAAAATTCTGCAACTATAAAAAATCCCTTCTCTGAGAGAGGGGATTTTTACTACGAAGATTATACTTCTCGTTTTAAAAAAGAAAACGTGTGAAGACAATAATATAGAGGAGGACGAGTACCCAGAAACTACCGATGAAGAATCGTCTCCCACGAGCGTGAAGTACGGGATCCATGGAAATTTCTTTGGTTTTCCAACCGAAATCCTGGAAGAGGAAAATCGATTCATAGATTCGTATGAGGACGACCCAAACGATGAAAAGTGTTGTGAGGAGATTGACGGCTGGTAACCAGGTGAAAACAAGTTCTTTCGAGACAGGGAGGTCTTCTACGAACCATCTCATCCAACTCTCCCATTTGAGAAACACGACATGAACGAGGGTGAGTATGACGACAATACGGAGACCAAACCGTTGCCAGAACCACCACCGACCCGCCCCGATCAATTCGATGGCTTTTTTGAAAGAGATGATGAAAAGAAAAAAGAGAAAGAATGCCCCGACGAGAGCGGAAAAAAATTCCAATGACAAGAAATCAATATATTCGCTCGGATACCTCTTGGGGAGAAAGAAATAGGAAATGATACCATGAGAAAGTGCGATGAATGCCCCGACGATACCTATTTCTTTGCGACAGCCGATAAATGTATCGAATCGATTGAAATAACGTGTAATAGGTCCGAAAAGAAATGAGAGAGCAATGATCATCATGCCGACATTAGCCAGGATCTTGTTCGGCATATACATCACATCTATACCGGCCGGAGCATCAATCATAAATCCGCGACGAATGAAGAGATACACACCGAGAAAGATAGTGAGAAACAATGCGGTGGCAAATGCGATGATATAATCATTGAAACTGGATGGCTTGTGCATAGAGTTGAATAGTTTTTTATAGTATTCAGTATACACTTTTTTCGCTTGACGGACCAGTACGGTTGTGGGAATATGTGGTGTATCTCATGCAATGATCTGGAGTAGTAATATTATGGAATACGATGTGATAGTAATCGGAGGTGGACCGGCTGGTATGATGGCTGCTGGACGAGCTGCACAGTGTGGTGCACGTGTTTTGCTTTTGGAGAAGAATTCCTCGCTTGGTCAGAAACTTCTCATCACTGGTGGTGGGCGTTGTAATGTAACCAATGCGGAGTTCGACATTCATCTTTTTCTTGCGAAATTCAAAGGTTCTGCAAAGTTTCTCTATTCTCCTTTCGCACAATTTGGCGTAGAGAAAACACTCGATTTTTTCCATTCCTATGATATGCCGACGAAAATCGAAGCAGAAAAACGAGTCTTCCCAGTAACGGATAAATCCCAATCTGTCTTTGATGTGCTCACGAAATATATGACAGAGGGGAATGTCGAGATGCATCTCGGTGTCACAGTAACGGGATTTGCTATGGGTGATGGAATAATAGAAGGTGTACTTCTTGGAAATGGCGAATGTCTCCGGGCGCATGCATATATCCTCGCGACTGGAGGAAAATCTCATCCGGAAACAGGATCGACAGGTGATGGATTTACGTGGCTCAGGGAAATAGGACATACCATCATCGAATCACAAGCAATATTGGTACCCGTTATTACGAAAGAAAAATGGGTACATGATCTGTCAGGAGTGAGTCTCGCCGAGGCAAAACTCTCTTTCTTTCAGAATGATGCATCAGGAAAAAGAAAAAAAATATTACCTCAAAAGATAGGAAAAATATTGTTCACACATTTCGGATTGAGCGGACCGCTCGTCCTCAATATGAGTAAATCCATCAGCGAGTTCCTGCAATACGGACCAGTCACTCTTGCTCTCGACCTCTTGCCACAGATGGACTATGGAATGATCGATAAAAAACTGCAAGAAATATTTGAAGAAAATAAAAATAAAAAGATCAAGAATGTTCTCGATGAAATCATTCCTACATCTTTCGTTCCTGCGCTTCTGGAACGTGCGAAGATAGATGGAGAAAAAGCAGTGAATGCTCTGAGTCGAGAAGAACGGTTTTCTCTCGGTCGTGGAGCAAAAGAAATGTCGATGACAGTTACGGGACTTTTGGGTGCAGAGAAAGCAATTGTGACGAGCGGAGGCGTTGCTCTCTCGGAAGTAGATTTTCGGACGATGCGTTCCCGTCTCTATCCAAATCTGTATTGTGTCGGTGACATATTGAACATCGATCGTCCTTCGGGAGGATATAGCCTCCAGCTCTGCTGGACTACGGGATATGTCGCCGGTACTTCTCTAAAAAAACACCTTTAGAAACTGTGTAAAAAACACCAAAAAACTGTTTTTTTGAGAATACTGGAGTATTTCGGAGAAATGATATAGAATGGGGAATACCCTATTTTATTCTCTTTTTTTATGTTTCAATTTGATCGTTTTTTCAAGAATTTTCAGAAAACAGTTATTGATCGTTTTTTCAGTCATTTGACTCAAGATATCGGTATTGACCTCGGTACAGCCAATATTTTGGTCTATGTCAAAGGGAAAGGTATCATGATCAACGAGCCGTCTGTAGTAGCAGTGAATCAGCGCACAGGACAGATTCTTGCTATTGGACGTGAAGCCAAGAAGATGGTAGGAAAAACACCAAGCCATATTGTTGCCACACGTCCTCTTGTTGATGGCGTCGTGAGTGATTTCGAAGTGACTCAGCAGATGCTTCGTTATTTCATCAACAAAGTAACAGCTGAAAACTTTTCTTTTCTGCGTCGACCACGAGTACTGATTGGTATACCGTCAGGAGTGACGCAAGTAGAAAAGCGTGCTGTTATTGAGGCGGGACTGAATGCAGGCGCTCGTCAGGTATTTCTCATAGATGAACCTATGGCAGCAGCCATCGGCGCTCGTCTCCCAGTGATCAACGCTACAGGAAATATGGTAGTAGATATCGGTGGTGGGACAACAGAAATCGCAGTGATTTCATTGGGAGGTGTTGTGCTCTCACGGAGTCTCCGTATCGCAGGAGATGAGATGAATGAAGATATCGTCAGATACAGTCGTGATGAATTCAATATTTTGATCGGCGAGAAAACTGCTGAAGAAGTGAAGATTGCTATTGGTAATGCGTATCCACAACAGGAACGATTGACGTTTCCTCTCCGTGGTCGCGATCTCGTTTCTGGATTACCAAAAGAGGTGATTGCTACAGACGAACATATCAGAGAAGCTCTTTCTCGATCGACACGTATCATCGTCAATAGTATCAAAACGATTGTTGAAGAAACTCCTCCAGAGTTGCTCTCAGACATCATGTATCGAGGCATCATTCTTGCAGGAGGAGGGAGCCTTATCAAAGGTCTTGATAAACTTATCGCCAATCAAACGGGTATTCCTGTGCGTCTCATGGAAGATCCTCTGACCGCAGTGGTGCGTGGTACGGGTATTGTTCTTGATGATATGGAACATTTGCAGGAAGTGCTTGTCGAAGAATCCGAAAACAGGCCAATCGGATAGTATCAGTTTTTTGATTATGTCTTATGATCGTACAGAGAAAATTTACTGAAACAAAGTTTTTTCGAGCATTGATTCTGTTTTGTATAGTATGGGTCTCTGTTGAAATGAGTCCGGCATGGATATTTGCTCCTGTACAGAGTGTGGTAATGACAGTAATCTATCCTGTACAGAAAGTATTTTCGGTGATGGCTTTTGAATTCAGTGCTCTCTATACTTTTTTTGGCTCCATCGGTGAACTCAAAGATGAGAATATACGCCTCGAGAAAGAGCGTCTATCGTTAGTAGTAGAGAATGCACAATATGCTGATGTACAGAGAGAAAATGATGAGTTACGAAAAGAAATAGGATTACTCCCGAGAGAGAAATTTGATCTTCGCGCAGCCACAGTGATTGGTCGAGACGTCTCTGGTATGGGAAATTGGATCTCTATTGATAAGGGCGCAAATACTGGCATGAAAGAAGGAATGTCCGTTATTGTCGACAAGGGTATATTTGTTGGGAGAATAGTAGAAGTATTTCCAGCCAGTGCACGAGTGATGCTTCTCTCGAATGGAGAGAGTCTTATTAGCGGTGTCTCTGTCGAAAGTGAAGCAAAAGGAATTGTGAAGGGAGAATATGGACTCGGTCTTATACTCGATATGGTGTTGCAAAAGGATACTATCAAAGTCGGTGATACTATCATCACATCAGGACTCGGTGGTGATGTGCCAAGAGGATTGGTGATAGGGACCTTGCAGAATATTCATCTCTCGAGCGACAAGCTATTTCAAAAAGCAACGATTGTACCTCCTCTTCGATTTGATCAAATGCGATATGTCTTTGTTATACAGAATGTCTTTTAACATATGAGACTTTTTTTCTTTCGACTTTTATTCATTCTCGCACTTGTTTCTTTTCAGATTTCTTTTTTTGATATTTTGTTCCCGTGGATGACGGTCCCAATAGCGATTTTTGTCGCCCTTATTGTTTGGTCTCTTCTGATACCTTTCCCGCAGGTTTTTATGCGAGTGATACCGACGACTATGCTACTTGATATTATTTCTTCTGGCACACCAGGTATTTTCTCGCTGTATGCTATTTGTCTCGTTTATGCGACAAGTTTCCTCTCACGACGACTCTCTATCGAACAGAGCACTATCGGTATTACTCTTTCCCTTGCCCTCTCTGCCTCTGCTCTTGTGGGATTTAGAATATTTTCTTTTCTGTTTTCTGGAAAAGAATATTTTACAATTGATTTTTTTCTTTCGTTCCTTTTTTCGAAAGACGTATTGTTTTCTATGCTCCTCTGCATCCCGACATTTCTTGTTGTCTCTTCAATCATCACTCGATTTGAACGATATATGACCCTTCTTTCCACAAGAGAATTTTCAAGAATAAAATAATAGTTTTTTCTCTATGCCACTTTTTATCAACAGAAATGAATACAAAATACAGAAACATGGAATGGAAATAGACGATGCCGTTTTGACGATTACGGAAGGTGATGCTGACAAAATCGAATGGCCACTCAATCGTTCTCTTCTGACGTTTTTTTGGTTTCTTATCATTTTTGTTTTTATTGGTTTTGGAGGACGTGTTTTCTATCTCAATGTTATCAAAGGGGCAGAATATCAGGGAATCGCTGAAAACAACAGTCTACGAAAAATCGTCATACCTGCTCCTCGTGGTATCATCTATGATCGTTTTGGAAAACAGCTCGTATCAAATATTCCGAGTATGGACATCGTACTGATTCCTCTCGATATACCGAAAGATCAGGTAGAACAGGAGAGAATCAAAAGTGTGCTTCTTGCAACTTTTTCTCTCGATCACGCAGTGCTGGATGACATTTTTCAGAAACTGGATCGACGATCTCTCGAACCAATCATTTTGAAGGAACAAATAGATCAAGAAGAAACGATTTTGTTTTTGAGTCGAGCCCGAGAACTTCCAGGTATCAATCTCTACAAAACAACCAAACGACAATATGCAGACAGTCTCATTTTCTCTCATATCCTCGGGTACGAAGGAAAAATTCGGAAAGAAGATCTGATTTCGCATCCGGGGTATCTCGTGACAGATTCTCTTGGTAAACAAGGTATTGAAAAAAGTTATGAGACCTCGCTTCATGGCACTAACGGATTTCAGCAAGCCGAAGTAGATTCTCTGGGTCATATCAAGAAGGAACTTGGAATAGTCCAGCCTCTTTTAGGGAGTGACCTCATTCTCAATATTGATGCAGAATTACAGAAAAAGATTTTTGATGATCTGCAAACATGGCTCGAAAAGAAAAATTTGAAACAAGCTGCTGTGATTGCTATGGATCCAAGAGATGGCGCTGTTCGTGCTCTTGTTAGTTTCCCGAGTTATGACAATAATCTTTTTGTAGGAGGGATCTCATCCAAAGAATACAAAATGCTTATCGATGACCCCGCTCTCCCGTTGTTTAACCGTGCGATTTCGGGAGAGTATCCTCCTGGATCGACGATCAAGCCCGTGGTCGCTGCTGCTGCCCTGAAAGAAGGTGTCGTCAATGAACACAGAGAAATAGAAAGTCGTGGAGGTATCAGTATTGGAAAATTTTTCTTCGGTGATTGGAGAGTCAACGGTTTTACCGATATCAGAAGAGCGATTGCTGTCTCAAGCGACGTTTTCTTTTATGCGATCGGTGGTGGATATGGAGGAGTATCTGGTCTCGGAATGGATCGGATGAAAAAATATGAAAACCTTTTTGGGTATGGAAGCAAGACAAATATCGATATACCAGGTGAGGCTGACGGATTCATTCCTGATCCACAATGGAAGAAAGATGTTATCGGTGAACGTTGGTATATTGGTGATGACTATCATGCTTCTATTGGTCAGGGATTTATTACCGCCACTCCTCTCCAAATACTCAACTCTATCTCTGCGATTGCAAATAATGGTACGTTGTATGTACCGAAGGTTGTCGCTCAGATACGTTCTGCTAATGGTGTTGTGACCCCTATTCTTCCAGAAATAGTGCGAAAAGATTTTATGGATACGAATATTTTACGCATTGTTCGTGAAGGAATGAGGAAGACGGTCACAGAGGGAACTGCTCAGTCACTTCAGACTTTGCCGATAGAGGTTGCTGGCAAAACAGGGACAGCGCAATTCGGTAATGAGGAAAAAACACACGGATGGTTTGTGTCATTTGCTCCATTTGAACAGCCGACACTGTCGATGATTGTCCTTGTAGAGGGACAGGGAGAAGAAGGGTACAATGCAGTACCTCTGACCCAATCAGTCTATGATTGGTATTTTTCTCAATCTAATTCGCATGAATAATGCTTATATTGAGCCTAAAAATAGCATTCATCACGATTTGTATTGTCACTTGCGAAGAGAAAGATGGGATTGACCACATCGCTCGCGAGCGACGTGGTTGACATTTATTTCATTTTTGATACTATATATAAACTCTGTACCATCTTCTCTCCTCATGGAAAGAAGTTTTTGTTACACAAGGCAATACACAACGAAGAAGAATGTCTATTGTTGAGAGGAGAGAAAGAAGATGATTCGAAAGAATATTCTTCGTTCAAAAAATAAACTTTTATTTATTGTAAGGATATATACTATGGCAAGGATTTTTACTGAAGAAGGTCTGAAAAAATTGAATACGGAACTTGATGAGCGCAAACTCAAAATTCGTCATGAAATTGCTACTGCTATCAAAGAAGCGAAAGAGCAGGGTGATCTCTCTGAAAACGCAGAATACAGTGAAGCAAAACATAGTCAGAATGAAAATGAGGCTCGTATTGCAGAGCTTGAAGCAATGCTCAAGGATTCTATCGTGACCAAAAAGCAGAAAAGCTCCTCTACGGTTGGCATTGGTTCAAAAATAGAGGTCAAGGTAAGTAGTAAGACTCTTTTTTTCGAGATAGTCGGTTCCAATGAAGTTGATCCGGCAAACGGTAAAATTTCCAACGAATCTCCTCTCGGGAAAGAATTTATCGGAAAAGAGAAAGGGGATACGATAGAAGTAAAGGTCCCAGCAGGTGTGATCAGTTACAAGATTATCTCCATCGAATAATGTGTATGCCCGAGAGAAATCTCGGGTTTTTGTTTCTTGTCTTTTCCTTTGTATTGGGGTAGAATGTCTTTGTAATACACACATTGGTTCAAAACCATTTTCTTATGCGTGAAGATATTGTTGCGACAAAAAAAGAGAAACTGACTCAATTGATAAAATCATTCGGTACCGCATATCCGGAGACAGTATTTCGCACTCATACGAGTCAGGAGATAGTTGATCAGTTTGAGAGTCTCTCAAATACCGAACAAAAAGTATCGGTAGTGGGACGCGTGCGGTCACTTCGTGTGATGGGAAAAATCGCTTTTTGTCATCTCGAAGATGGTTTCGGACAAGTACAAGGATTCTTTTCTCTCGAAACTCTCGGAGAAGATATGTTTCAGCTGTTCAAGAAATCAGTAGAAATGGGAGATTTTTTGTCTGTAACAGGCACAGTTTTTTTGACGAAACAAAATGAGAAAAGTGTGCGTGTCGAATCATGGCAAATGCTCTCGAAATCACTTCGTCCCATCCCGACAGAATTTTATGGATTGAAAGATGAAGAAGAGCTTCTCCGTCGTCGTTATCTCGATTTGCTCGCAAACCAAGAGACGAGAGATCTTTTTGTGAAGAAAAATATTTTTTGGCAAACAATTCGTACAACACTCGCCGAGGAGAAATTCCTCGAGGTGCAGACACCCGTACTCGAACACATCCCAGGAGGCGCAGAAGCAGAACCATTCATCACTCATCACAACGCTCTCGATCAAGATTTCTATTTGCGTATCTCTCTCGAATTGGCTCTAAAACGATTGCTCGTCGGTGGGTATGAGCGAGTATTCGAGATCGGACGAGTTTTCCGTAATGAGGGTATTGACCGAGAACACTTGCAAGAATTCGATCACATGGAGTTTTATGCCGCCTATATGAATATGGAACAGGGGATGGCACTGACAGAGAAGCTATATCAAAACGTCGCTCGTGCCGTGTGTGGTGACACGATGCAATCGACGCATGAAGGTAACGTAATTGATTGGAGTAAACCCTTTCCTCGAGTGGATTATTTTACGGAGTTTCAGAAAGAAACAGGCCTCGACCTTTCCTCAGATATCAGCCTCGAGACACTCCGAGAAAAAGCGGATGAACTTCATATCAAATACGAACCATCAGCTGGCAAAGGTCGAATGATTGATACGATCTACAAGAAAACGGTGCGACAGAAATTGATCCAGCCGTGTTTCCTCGTGGGTCAGCCGATAGAAGTTTCACCGCTTGCCAAGAAAGATCCAAGTGATCCGAGAAAGGCACTTCGTTTTCAGCCAGTAGTGGTGAAGAGTGAGGTGGGAAACGGTTTTGCAGAACTGAATGATCCAATCGATCAACGTCTACGATTTGAAGAACAGATGAAGCTCCGTGATGCTGGTGATGCCGAAGGTATGATGTTTGATGAAGACTTCCTTCAGGCACTGGAATATGGTATGCCTCCGGCGTGTGGTTTTGGTTTGAGCGAGCGATTGTTTGCCATTCTTATGGATCGTTCTGTACGAGAGACCGTTATTTTTCCTCCAGTGAAAACAAAAGAAGAATAAAAAAAGGTTATAGCTCAGGCTTGCCCCGTTAGAATTGTGGAGGACAACTAGCTCAGTTGGTTAGAGCATTGCATTCACATTGCAGGGGTCACTGGTTCGAATCCAGTGTTGTCCACAATTCTAACGGGGTGAGGTTTAGAGTATTGCATTCACACCTGTCTGCCGACAGGCAGGTTGCTCAGGGGTCACTAGTTCGCCCCGCATGCGCGGGGCGTCCGATGAATATCGGACGAGTCCAAGTGCGACCACCTATTCATTTGAAATCTAAAAAGCTAATGAAGCTAAGAAGCTAAAAATATGCTCGATATTCAATTCATCAAAAATAATAGAGAAGAAGTAGAGAAAGCGATTCAAGCGAAACACAGCTCACTTGATCTGACGGTACTTCTCGCGAAATCAGAAGAGCGAGTACTTCTTATCCAAGATATTGAAGAATTAAAATCACTCAAGAATGATATCAATGATCTGATTCATCAAGCAAAATCAGAAGAGGAGCGTGTCGAAATCATTGCCAAAGGAAAAGATATCAAGATGAAACTCGATGAGAAAGAGCCTCTCTTTGAAGAAGTGAAGAAAGAATATGATGAGCTCATGGCACAGGTGCCAAATATTATTTCA
Organism: Candidatus Moraniibacteriota bacterium; assembly: GCA_028688415.1. NCBI lineage: Bacteria > Candidatus Moraniibacteriota > Candidatus Moraniibacteriota bacterium. The sequence goes on along the minus strand of JAQTYF010000001.1, from coordinate 448,861 downwards.
GGAGATACACCGATCGGAACGAGTGAGGAACAGAATGTCGAAACCTTCAATTCTGGAGCAGTGCCTACATTTGATTTTATCCCACGTACACATATAGAACTCGGTATGATGCTCGATATTATCGACTTTGAGCGCGGAACGAAAGTGTCTGGGTATCGTGGATATTATCTGAAGAATGAAGGCATGCTTCTTGTGATGGGACTCATGATGTATGCTGTGCAAAAACTCGTTTCCAAGGGATACACACCAATGATTCCCCCAACACTCGTGAAAGGATTCCCTCTTTTTGGCAGTGGATATTTCAAGGGCGCACAGTATGATGGTGCTATTGATGAGATTTATCAGGTGGCGACCTCAGACAAGGAGGCTGATGGGAGCCTTGCTAAAGAAGAAAAATTTTTGGTAGGCACTGCCGAGCCATCGCTTCTCGCATACTATTCCGGAGAAGTCTTGGAGGAAAAAAATCTCCCAGTCAAATTTGCTGGTTTCAGTCAGTGTTACCGTAGTGAAATCGGGAGTTATGGCAAGGATACCAAAGGAATGTATCGCGTGCACGAGTTTATGAAAGTAGAACAAGTAGTTATTACTACCGCCGATATGTCATCTGTCGATGCTTTGCAGGATGAAATGATAGCGATCTCCGAAGAAATGCATCAGGAACTCGGCCTGCCATATCGTAAGATACAAATCTGTAGTGGTGATATGAGTGCTGGGAAATATCGAGCATTTGATCTCGAAGCCTGGATGCCGGGAATGAATCGCTATGGTGAGACAGGTTCTGCATCCAATTTTCTTGATTGGCAGTCTCGTCGTCTCAATGTGAAATACAAAGATGCTACGACAGGGGAACGAAAATACGCTTTTATGCTCAATAACACTGCGCTTCCGAGTCCGCGTATTCTCATCGCTATCCTCGAAAATTATCAGAATGCCGACGGGAGTGTTTCTGTTCCAGAAGTCCTGCAACCATTTGTTGGAAAAGCAGTGATAGAAGCGAAGAAAGGGTGATAATTGTTTCTCCAATCCCATTTTGAAGTATAAATTCTTTGTAGTGGATCTGGCCAATTTATCAAAAGAATTTTTTCAACATCCTTTCCACACTGACTGAGCAAGAGCTCTCAGATCGAAAAAAGAAGCTAAGAGTGTGTTGATTGGAGGCTTCTTTTTTCGTTTTACTGAGAGCTCTTGTGAGCCTGCCTGTCGGCAGACAGGAGGTGGAACGATGATGAAAAATTGGCTTTTGATGATTTGGCAATAAGATGAAAGGATCTCTTGTTGACGATAAAGATTTTCCTTGTTACAATCGTATTGCGTTTTATAGAACGTCTTTTTATGAATGGGTGCGTAGCTCAGTCGGTAGAGCAGTGGCCTTTTAAGCCAACGGTCGAGGGTTCGATTCCCCCCGCACCCACCAACACATATCAAACTCTTTCATCAGGAGTTTGATTTTTTTTGAGACTTTTTTCTTATAGGGGAATCGAAGGGCGTGAGTAGAATGTGAGCGAGCGAGCATTCTGTGTGTAGCGCCCCGGCTCTGAGTCGGAGCGATGAGGATTCCCCCCGCACCCACCAACACATATCAAACTCTTTCATCAGGAGTTTGATTTTTTTTGAGAAAATACGTCTGAGAGAAAATATGCTATACTGAATGGGTATTATCTTTCTCTTTATATTATGAAAAAAAGGATTTTTGGAGTGCTTATAAGTTCAATATTTTTGTCTGGTTGTTCGCTTCCGAGTATGAATAGACCAGCTCCGAATACCAATACTGAGCCTGTCGTCACAGAGGATAGTGCGTTTGTCACCAAAGCCCTTCCAGGGAGTCTCTGGAAGACAGAGGATGGAGGAAAAAACTTTGTTCCCAAATCACAGATTGATGAGAAAACAAGTATCACGAAATCTGATATCCTTTCTATCGCCTATCATCCACGACAACCAGGGACAATCTATGTGAGTTCTGTCGATAATGGTATTTTCAAAACAGAAAATAATGGTGAGCAATGGATGAACATTCCTTTTCCTCCGAAGAGAATCTATAGTTTCATTCTCGATAAGAATGACCCTGATAATCGAATGTTTGCTTCTGGTATGGTCAATGATTGGGGGAAGATATTTCGTACAGACGATGGAGGTACGACATGGAAAGATGTCTATACTGAACCAGGACAACAGACCGCGGTCACTGCTCTTTCTCAGCATTTTCGTGATCGAAACGTCATCTTTGCTGGAACGGCAGCTGGAACAGTGGTGAAGAGTGTGGATAGTGGAGAGACCTGGAAGAATGTCGGAAACGCTATCAACGGTTTGGTAGCAGATATCGCTTTTGATGCAGAACAAAACTTCACGACATATCTGCTCGTTTTTGGGAAAACACTCTATTATTCTTCCGATGGAGGTATCAAGTGGAATGATTGGGAAGATCTGAAACGAAAAGAAGTAGATGTTCTCCAAGAAAAAATGCGTAAAGCACAAATAAGTGATAATAAAGCAGAAGTGACGCGATTACAGAAGCAGATATCCACCTTGAATGAACGTAATCAGAAAAATAAAGTTCCGAGTGGTATTGTTTCTATCATGCCCGATCCGACACGATCAGGTGTCATTTATGCTGGTACGAGCAGAGGATTTTTCCGCAGTACAACGTTCGGGAAATATTGGGACGAAATCAATATTATTGAAAGTGCAAAAAAGTTTTCAATTCGTTCGATTGCTGTCAATCCGAAGAATTCGAAAGAAATTGTCTTTGTTGCAGGAAAAGCATTCTATAAATCTGTCGACGATGGAGCAACATGGATGACGACAGGACTCAATGTCGATCGAGGAGCATCGTTTGTCACATACGATCCATTTGATTCGCAGTATTTATTTCTGGGTCTTCGTAATTTCAAATAATTATTTTTTATCCATATAACTATGATCAAAGAATTGATTGCTGTGGAAATACCGAATTTCGAAAATGCTGTCGAACATTTTGCTAATGAATCATCCAAGATCCGCACCGGCAGAGCTCAGCCGAGTCTCGTCGAAAATCTGATGGTGGATTATTATGGTACAAAGACACCTCTCAAGCAAATAGCAAATATTATGATACCAGAGGCGAGACAAATCCTCATTCAGCCGTGGGACAAAGGAAGTTTGGCACTGATTGAGGCTGCTTTCCGTGAGTCTGATCTCGGACTCAATCCAAATAACGATGGCGTCGCCCTCCGTATCACCCTTCCTGCACTCACCGAAGATCGTCGTCATGATTTTGTCAAAACGCTCAACGCCAAAGCCGAAGAAGGTCGTATTGCTATCCGTACCGTTCGTGAGGGTATCTGGAAAGATATCCAGGATAAAGAAAAATCTGGTGAAATATCTGAGGATGATAAATTTCAAGGAAAAGATGAATTACAGAAAGTGGTGGATGAATATAATCAGAAACTCGAAGACATCCGTGAGAAAAAAGAGAAAGACATACTCACAGTATAATTTTAAAATATAAATTTCAAATTTTTTTAATTAATTTATTTATGCTTACCGCCCTCATTTTTCTCGTTGTACTCGGATCTCTCGTGCTTGTTCATGAACTTGGTCATTTCATTGTGGCTCGTCGTAATGGTATCAAAGCTGATGAGTTTGGTTTCGGTTTCCCTCCACGGATGTTTGGAGTAGTGAAGGATGATGCCACAGGACGCTACAAAATAATTTGGGGAAGCAAGGAAGTGGAGAGCCCTCATACCGTCTACTCTTTCAATTGGCTACCGCTTGGTGGTTTTGTGAAAATCAAGGGCGAAGATGGTCAGAATCAAGAACAAGACAGTTTTGGTTCCAAGCCAGCATGGATACGCGTGAAGGTACTTGGCGCAGGAGTTTTCATGAACTTTGTTCTTGCGTGGGTACTGATTTCTATCGTGTTTATGCTCGGATCGGCACAGCCTATCGATCCTTCAGATCGTACGCAATATCCGGATGCTAAAATTCAGATTCTTGAAGTAAAGAAAGGGACACCAGCAGAAGCAATGGGACTCCAACTCGGAGATGAAGTACTTTCGATTGCAGGGGAGCATATCTCATCGCTTGCGCAAGTGACTGATATCATCCAAAAAAATAAAGGAAAAAATATTGAGATGACGATCAATCGTCTCGGTACAGATATGACTCTTTCAGGAACGCCTCGGACGGATTACCCTCCTACCGAAGGGAGTCTCGGTATTTCTTTTTCAGAAACAGCAGTCATTGCTTATCCGTGGTACCTCGCTTTCTGGCACGGACTTGAAGCAACATACAATATAACCGTCGCTATCTTGCAGGCGTTTGGTACAATGATAGCGGGACTTTTCGGTGAGCAGACGGGTGCTCCAGTTGATGTGACTGGTCCAGTAGGTATCGTATATCTGACGAAACAGATGAGCGATCTCGGTATTTCTTACCTACTCCAGTTTGCAGCGCTTCTCTCTATCAATCTCGGTATTATAAACATCCTGCCTATTCCTGCTCTCGATGGCGGACGAATACTTTTTGTTCTCATCGAAAAATTGAAAGGAACGCCTGTGAGTCGTCGGACAGAAGGGATGATTCATCAAGTGGGATTTATTCTCCTCCTCCTTCTTATGCTCTTCATCACTATCAAAGATTTCTCCAACTTTCGTATTTTAGAGAAAATTGGTGCTCTTTTCTCGTAGAAGTCATCTGAAGAATACCTTTATTGATGCAATAAACCCTTTAGCAGAGGGTTTATTTGTTTTATAGACTTGACATTTTCGATATTTCTTGGTACAATAAGCAGTTATTAAAAGATATATTTCATAGTATGAATTTTCTTCGAAAAAAAGGATTGTGGACACTTGTCAAAGAAAGCCTCTCTCGAGGGTTGTTTCTTGGTACACTTTTTGCTTTGGTTGGCATTGTTGGAACATTTGTTTTGCAGGCCCCATATCAATCGAGTGCCGATTTTATGATTTCATCGACACAGGACGGTCAGGATTATTATACTGCGACACGTTCCGCGGAATATATGAGTCGTGTCTTAGGCGAGATTTTGTATGCTGAAAGTTTCATCGATGCAGTCGTTGAGACAGGAGGCATTGATGCAAATCTCTTGCCAAAAGATAAGAAAAATCGTCTCGAAAAATGGTCCAAAATGCTTGAAGTGAAGAAAAATCCAGAACTTGGTTTTATGAAGGTTGTTCTTTCGGGATCGAGTGAACGCGAAGTTTCCAGAGTATCTCAAGCAATTACGATTGTTCTTACGGAAAAAAGTGAGAGTCTTTTCGGAGTTGGTAGTGACAAGGTGAGTGTGAGGTTACTTTCTGGACCGATCATTGAGGCCAATCCTTCAGCATATAAACTTTCTCTTATTGCCCTTGTTGGACTCGTACTTGGATTCTTTCTTACTCTTACTGTGCGTCTCATCGAAGAAGAATTTCGTTCTGGAAATTCTCTTCAGTAAATGGAATATGTCATGCTGTTTTTGAAATAAGAAATCAAAAGCAGTTGAGATAGTCTATTTCGGATTATCAAGGTGGTTTTTTAACAACAGGAGGTGTGCCGTGAAGCAACTCAGGTCGGGTCGCCTTGCGGTGACCTATTTTTCAATCAACCAACAAAGGAGTGCATCATGATCATTAAAATGATCGCCACCTTCTTGGTGGTACTGTTTGCCTTCTTCGGAACGGCGAATGCGGAAGTGTATACGGTGAAAGCCGGTGATACATTGAGCAAGGTGGCTGGAAAAAATTGGAAAGCGGTCTGTCTGGCGAATAGCCTGCGAGACTGCTCCAAGATTTTTGTCGGACAACGCCTCGAGCTCAGCGTACCTGTGCGCAGTGTCAAAACTGTGAACAAGTCGCCAGCAGAGTTTCGCTGGACACATGTCGGCGGTGCTCCACTCACAAATTGTGGTGGCAAATCCGCAAACGTTCTAAACGAAGAGGCGTGGATGAGTCTGGGTCTCACAGAGAGTGAGAAACAGGACCTCCATGCGATGATCACTCGTCGTGAACATCGCAACACGTTCATCCAACCAGGGGAACGTTATGAGGCAGTGGCATTTTGCAAGAATGGCTCCGTGTCGTTCAAGCACAATGTCATCACTGCATGGGCTCCTGGCTCGGTGGTCGTACTGGCTCGGACGTATGTCCTCACTACAGGAAGGAAACTTCACTGGGTGAGGAACTGCAACAACTGGGTGCTCGATACTCCCGTAGTGTCGACTCCACCAGTGATCATGGTACCTCCCAAAGAAGTGCCTGTTGCAGAGCCGGAGATTATTGCTCCGTTTCATGTGACCCCTGCAGAAGTAGCAGGCAAGCCACGTTGTGAGGCTCAAGCCGGTGCCGGCGTCCATGCCAATCAGGTCTATCAAGGCCAGTGGCTCTACGGCGAAACCATTTGCTACATCTGGCAGAATGGTGAATGGCAAGCCGGTCCCGGGCTCTACGCTATGTATGGCAGTGGCGATTCACTCACCTCTGCTTACCACGGGCAGGAACTCGGTTACGGCGTTCAATTTGGTGCCCAGAAAAATTGGGTGAACGATCGGAACCGTCTCACGACATTCGATCTGAAACTCCGTTTGCTCCGTGACAAGTCTTGGGGTGAAAATCCTGAGTCAGGTTACAGCTTTACTCAGAATGGGTACAAGTTGGGTGCGTACGCGGGCTACACCGAACGGTTGAACAAAGAGGGCGACCTCGCTGGTATCGTAGGTGAATATTGGAAGTCCTTCGGTCAGAGCGTCAGCTCGACCTGGGCAGGACAACCCGTCCAAGACCGTGGCTCCGTCAGTCTGTCTGGCTTCTATGAAACGAAGCTCTCAGATGATGACAAGTGGCGTCAACGGTTGATCGGCGGTTGGGCGTTCACCAACTGGGACGAACAGCATTGGCTCAAGGCGACGTACGAAGTACGGTACGACAAGTGGCTGATGTTTGGTCCACAGCTGAGTGTACCTTTGGGCATCAGCCATCTGAATCAGCCACTCACTTCCGGAGACCTGACCACTGTCGGCGCGTTCGTACGTGTTGAGCTCGGTGGCAAGGTCCGCGAAGCTGATGCCAAGAGCAGGGATGGTCAACTTGACTTCATCTCTGCCATAATGGAAGCTTCCTCTAGTCCACCCGAATAAGGTGGTTTGGCAAAACTTTTGATTCTGATCCAAGGTGTATAAAAAGTGTATCCGTCAATGTGAAAACATACGAGATATCAGGCCTGGCGTGAAGAAAAAGTGTGCTTCGAAAATGACAACAAGGGACGTTTACACAATGTGTGACCGTCCCTTTTGCTTTATTTATTTTCATTTACTTGTTGTAGAGAAAAGAAGGCTGATACTAAGGCATTTTTTAGCTATTGACAAAACGTTTGTTTTGGTGTAATATGGAAAGTCCTCAAAAATTGTTTTGCGGGCCGTTGAGTGTCCACACTCAATGAATCAAAACGTGCAACCTAGGAGGTTACCATGCACAAAGTTCTTTCCCTCTCCCTCGCAACCGCCTTGGTTGCATTCGCTGGCCTGACTTCTGCCAAAACCTTCGCCGTTTCGGGGGGTACGATCACGGCCACGAAAGCGGGCGACGACGTGACCATCACGGTCGCGGGTATTCCAGCAAAAACCTTGGTCCATTTCCAGAACCAAGGAATACGGCCGATCGCCATGAAGGACGGCGTCGGCGTCTTGTCCAAGGTCTCCGAGAACGGTGGCCGGTTCCAGGTCAAGGACGCCAGTGGTCGTTGGTTACTGATTACCCCGGCTGGCAATCCCTACACATTGTCAGGTGTGGTGACCGAATGCACCAATAAAAACGGCTGCGCTCTCGAATCGCAGTAACCCCACAATGGGCGAGAAACATCGCCAAAAAAGAGCCCACATTTTCCAACTGGAATCTGTGGGCTCTTGACTTTTCTGTTGAAATAGAGTATAATATACAGTTATCAAAGGAGAGAAAAAACAGGATTTTGTGGTACGGCGGGCGGAACAGTGATGATTCATTCTTCTACCCGCGGTATCAGAAATGATCCCGAAAACAGAGAGTACCTTTCAATTTTACAGGAGTTATCACATGATGCGAATCATACTTTTCTTGTTGGCACTTCTGCTGACAGGCTGTGCGACGCTCGGTGGTAACACCATGGCAGTCGCGAATGAATTCGGAGCGAAAACGGAAGTCTCCCTCGACCCGATTAGTTTTATTGGGATTAGGGAAACAGAAGCTATCCGTTCTGGACGGTTCTCTGCTGTGCTCGGGAATTTCCCTGATGCACTGATGGCAGAAATGCACCCACTGCGGATGCGCTACAACGCAATTGCGTTTGGCGTGACGACTGGAAAAGAGTATCCGGCTCAGGCGCTCTACACCGGCTATGCCGAGTGTGCTCTCCGTTTGGTATTCATCGTCGAAGGAAATATTGACGAACCAGTGGTGGGAGCATTTGCCGACACGCGGATGACGAGACTCTGGAGCCTCTACGGTGATGAGATCACTCTCGAGAGACCAGAAAAACTCACTTCCGATAGCGCCTATCGGAGAGATATGGTGCGTGCTGGTGGTACCGACATCTCGCGACTGAAGAAAATCGCGACAGAGGGTAAGAGCGGACTCTCGTCAGTATTCGCGGGATGGAATACGGTGCGTACGAAAGCACTGCCGTATGACATCCGTACACCGCTTGCGGAGCAATTCGTCCGTGGTGTGGCTCGTGAAAACCCCGAGCTCAGTTTTTCTGAGAAATTGATCGGCAACGGTCACTTCGGGATAACACTCGACTGGTTCTCATCAGCGATGGGCGCAGCCTCTGACGTGCTCATGTCTGCCGGTGCTTCTGACAAAGGTTGGGACGAACAGTCTGAACTCAAGCGGGGGTACCAGGGTATGATTGCCCGTATCGTGAAAATGCAGTACGAAGGGGCGATCAAAAACGGGATGCTGTGTGGAAAAAAACAGACTGTCCCGTACTAAACGAAGTCGGCGGATTTTTCTGGAACAACAGAAGAATCCGCCACACTTTTTTCTCGGAGAGTAGCGTAGTGAATAGATACTAGTATTTCACCAGCGTGGAAGAATAATATTTGTATCAATACGAATGGTCAGTCTCTCTTCTCATTTTTTCTCTTCTAGAAGAATGGAAGAGAATACATTATACTTGCTCTATGGATTTTGCTCTTATCATCCGCACTATCAAAGAAAAAATAACTGATACGGATCGATCGGTGTTTTTGATTATTCTTTCGTTTTCTCTCATTGCTCTGACACGATGGGTATTCGGATTTGTACCAGGATTGATGCTTCTTGCGACCATACCACTGTTCTTTCTTTCGCTTCTCCGTCCTAAAGCAGGAGTGCTGTCACTTATTGTCCTCACTGTTCTCTTTGAACGTTTCTTCACACTCGAATCATTTCAATTCGGTACATCGATGATCAAGCTGTACCCTCTCGATATTGTTCTGTTCGGAGTTTACGTGGGAGTGTTGGCGAAAATGATATATGGCAAGGCTCGATTTTTTCTCGACAGAGTGTCAGTATTTCTCATTCTTTTCTTCGTTTTGGCATCGATATATTTTATTGAGAGCGTCATTGGTTTTAATACAGAGGATATTTCAGTAGCATTCAGTACATGGAAAAACTATGTGTTTTATGGAGTGCTTTTCTTCGTTTTACCACTGATACTAGAGAATGAATCTGATATCAAACAAGTGGTGAAATATTTCTTGTTCGCAGTGGTGCTTGGTATTATATTCATCATCATCGGTGTGATACGAGGGGAAGGGTTGTGGACGGAATTCACACCGCTCTCGACAGAAGGTGTTCGTCTTCTCTCTTTTCCTCATGCCTTTTATTTTTCTCTCGCAGTACTCGGAATGATTGTCACAGGGACATTCTGGGAACAGTATCGGTATCGTGCGGTCCTATGGATAGCACTCGCTTTGTGGATATTTGGTATCGTAGGGTCACTCATGCGTCATATGTGGATCGGCATGTTTGTATCGCTCATCTTTTCGTATGTGTTTTTGTTTGATAGAACACTTCGAATACGAACGAAGAGAATGTTTCTTGTTGTGTTTATTTCTTCATCAGTCTTATTGTTCTCTGCATTCTTCCTGACACTTATCGTACCGACAAGTACGATCGGTCACCGGGTACAGTCTATTGTAGAGACCGTATCTCTGCGTCTCACGTCTATCGGGAGCACAGCGGATACTAGTATCTCATGGCGTGGATCTACTTGGAGCAGTGCTTTTTCTGCTTTGTCAGAGAACCCGCTCTTTGGTACTGGATTTGGCGTGCGGATACCTGTCGAATCAGGGGAGTATCGAGATTTCGTCGAGATACGAAATATTCACAATTCATGGTTGGCACTTCTTGTTCAGATGGGAGTACTCGGATATGTTGTGCTTAGTATATTTTTATTTGATTTGATTTCTCGTATATGGCGGATATCTTTTTTATCCCCATTTCTCGAAGCGCTTCGTATGGCTTTGCTCACCCTTGTCTGTTATCAGGGTGTTGTATTCCTCGCTCAACCGTATTTGGAAACCAATCTCACGAGCATTTTCTTTTGGTTGACGCTTGGTCTCATACAAACATTGCTTACTCTCGTGAAAAAGAACAAGGCTGTTTCATTATAGAATTCTATGAAAATTCTCGAAGTCAATAAATATGCGTATATGCGTCGTGGTGCGGAACGGCATTTTCTCGATGTCAGAGATCTTCTGCGAAGAAATGGGCACGAAGTTATGACGCTCGCTCTCGATTACAAACAAGAGAGCGATCCCGAAAGCGCACCGTATCAAGTGAACTATGTCGGATACAACACATATGATTCGACATTACTTCAGAGAGTGATCGGAATAGGGAGGCTCTTCTGGTCTTTCGAAGCGCGAAGCAAAATGAAGCGACTGCTCGATGATTTCAAACCTGATGTGGTGCATCTCCACAATATCTATCATCAGTTATCGCCTTCAATACTCGGACCGATCAAATCGCTCGGAATACCGATGATCATGACCATACACGACTACAATCTCGTCTCTCCGGATAAAGACGCATACTATCCTCAAGTAGGGAAACACTATTACAAATTTCTTTTTATGAAGAAGTATAGTTTTGGGAAAAGATTCCTTCTTGTCCTCAAAAAATATTGGGAAGATAGTATGGGTTTCTATGAAAAAAATATCGATGCCTATATCGTACCGAGTCAGTATGTGAAAAATATTTTGGTGGAGGCGGGTATGTCGATCGAGAAGATCACTATCATACCGCATTTCGTAATGAAACAAGAAGTGAAAGAGATACAGAGAATATCTCTCGCTAAAATACCTAGAGAATACGCACTTTATGGAGGCAGTCTCTCCAAGGAAAAAGGAGTCGACATACTTGTTGATATCTGTGAGCGGGTACGTATTCCGTTTGTGCTCGCGGGTACGTGTGAGAATGGTTTTGCCATACGTTCGAGTGAGATGGTGACGTATCTCGGTAAGCAAACACGGGAGCAAATGGCGGTGCTGATGCATAGCGCTTCGTGTGTCGTCAGCGCTTCATCTCTTCCAGAAACCTTTGGCCTGCTTGCTCTCGAAGCAGGAAGTTTTGGTAAACCATTCTTCGGACTTCGGGCTGGAGCACTGAGTGAAATCATTGTGAATGGAGTAAATGGTTTTCTTGCATCTGATACGAACGCACTTGCGAGAGCGCTTGGTGATTTCTTTGCCAGGAAACAGATGTTTGATGGTCCTGCAATACAGAAGCAAATAGAAGAGCGATTTGGAGAAAAATCCTATCTGAAGCATTTTGAAGCACTTCTTCATTCGTTGAAAAAAGAGAAATAAATTTCTTTCATTTCATTCTCAAATGCAACTTCTTTCAATACCCAAAAGTAATTTTTTGTCTCTGCTCCAGCCTCACCGACTTTCTTTGCTTGCGAAAAATATTCCCTCACTCTACGGCATCCATAGGAAATTTTTCGATCAAAGAAAGCCGTCTCAAACAAGTGGAGCAACCAACAAAAAATTCTTTTGGGTATTGGATAGAAACATTTCCTATATTTAGATGTTGTGTTTCAGAATTGGATTGAAGTGAGTGCCCTTTACAAGATGGGTAAAAAGTGCTATAATAGTAATTCGTGTTTAGGATGGTTTTTTAACAACAAAAGGAGTGAAAAGTATGGGTCGAGCATTGGCATTTTTGTTTTTTTTCTCGCGTTCTTCAACAAAAAATGGAGGTCAGAAATGATCAAATATTTTCTTTTTTTTCTTTCTTTTTTTATCGGACCGGTGTGGGCGCAGGGGATCGAAGATGGAGTGGCCGTCACGTTCTTCCCTGTCTCGATAAAGGCAGAGAAGCTCGTGGCGGTTGAGCTTCTCACCTCGGCGCAGTATGCCGATCGGTACCGCACGCTCGAGCAGAGTGTGATGGCAAACGACTGGCGTCCGGTGATTTCTTTCGAAGGGTCGCCGTACAACCCGGGGAAGTGTACCGTGAAAGTGCTTCCCCTAGGTTTCGACATCTGGTGCTGGCTCTCACCCTCGGAGAAGAATCCGAGGGTGAGAGAATCGCGAGGAGTCGTGAAAACGATTCCAGACGTGCTCAATTTCATCAGTACCTTCTCCAAGAAACGGGAGGCGTGATGAATCTGAAGCCTGAAGACAAATTCACTGTGGGCATCGTGATTGCCGTGCTTTTGGTGCTGGCGCTGATCGGAATGCCGATGCTCCGTCATATGTGATGGAGTACGAGATATAAAAGGCAGAGAAGAAATCTTTCTTCCCTGCCTTTTTCATTTTCTCGAGGAAATATCAGAGCGTTTTTTCGAGACGGATACGCGCATCGAGAACACGGAAATTTTCTTTTTGAGGAAAGGAAAGGAGAGGGTTGATATCGAGCTCAGCGACTTCCGGGAAATCTATTGCAAACTGTGTCAGACGCATCAAGACTTCTCTCAGATAGGACATATCGATACCCGATTCACCTCGTACTCCGGAGAGAATGGCAAAACTTTTTATTTCTCGGATCATTTCATCGATATCAGTTTCATTGGTTGGAACAAAACGCATCGTGACATCTTTGAGTGTTTCGACATAGATACCACCGAGACCGAAAACAAGGAGGGTACCGAGTCCGGGTTCTTTCTTGAGTCCGAGGAGGAGTTCTTTACCACCCGATTCTGCCATTTCGACGACGAGTGCACCAGTGATATGTGCGTCAGGAACATTTTTCTTGACCGTGACCATCAGCCGATCGTAGGCCTCTCCGACGTCGCTTGAATCGATACCAAGTATTACTCCGCCCGCATCGGATTTGTGAATGATGTCTGGCGAGACGATTTTGAGAGCGACTTTTTTGCCGATTTTCTGTCCTGCAGAAATAGCCTCTTCTCTCGTTTGTACTTCATAGGTAGCAAAGAAGGGGAATCCATAAGCACTGAGGATTTCGCTCGTTTCTTTTTCAGTCGGCGTCGCGCGACCATTTTTTTGTACATCATCGAGTATTTTTCGAGCCTTTTCCTTGTCGATATTACTGAGAGTTATCTCTGGAACAATGAGCTGTTTACGCCACTTGGTAACCTGAGCGAGTGATCCGAGTGCTCGCATACCGGATTCTGGATAGGTGAGGACGGCCACACCATGAGATTTCAGGAGGTCGCTCCCAGCACGGAATGATTCTTGACCAGCAAACACAGCAACAATTGGTTTGTTGTAGTGCTTTTTTATAGCAATGAGTGCTTCGGCAGTCTTCACATCTTCCGTCATGGTCTGTGGGGTGACGATGACAAGTATCATATCGACGGATTCATCTCTGACTACTACTTCGAGTGCGTGTTCATAACGTTCTGCGAGTGCATCACCGAGTACATCAACTGGATTGTTCACGCTGGCAGACGGAGGGAGGACATCACGTAGCCGTGACTTGGTCACATTACTGAGGGGCGCAATACGGAGACCGCTCTCGATGGCAGCATCCGTAGCGAGAACACCGAGTCCTCCAGCATTCGTAATAATAGCGACGCGGTTGTCTTCTGGAAGGGTGTTGTGAGAAAAAACTGTGAGGAGATCGATCAGATTTTCGAGACTCTCCGCACGGATGATGCGAGATTGTTTGAAGAGTGCGATGTAAGCTGCATCGCTCCCGGCGAGAGCACCCGTATGAGAGCTTGATGCCTGCGTGCCGGCAGTGGTCGTTCCTGATTTAAGAGCGATGATTGGTTTGGCATCGGATCTCGCGAGTATAGCACGACCCGTTTCTATCATTTTGTTGGCATCAGTGACGCCTTCGGTATAACAACTGATGACAGAAACATTTTTATCGGCAGAGAAAAATTGAAGAAGGGTGTTCTCATCGATGATAGCTTTGTTACCGATGCTCACAAAATGTGAGAAGCCAAGTGACGTCGTGGTGAGATCGAGGAGGGCTGTACAAAGAGCACCGCTCTGAGAGAAGAAAGCGATGTGTCCATCACTCGGAAGAATTTTTGCAAAAGAAGCATTGAGCCCGAGAGAAGGGCGGAGAAATCCGAGACAATTCGGTCCGAGAAGAGCGATATTATTTTCTCGTGCAATAGTTGTTATTTCCATTTCGAGCTTCTCTCCGGCTTCACCTGTTTCTTTGAACCCGGCAGAGATGATGATCGCGGAGGCTATGCCTTTGGCAGCGACTTCGCGAAGAACGACAGGGACGATATGTGCTGGAACAATAATGATAGCGAGTTCGATGTCGTAGGGAATAAGAGAAATGTTTGCATAACAAGGGAGATTGAAGAGTGTATCCGTTTTTGGATTGACCGGATAGACCTTCCCAGTGTATCCGTTTTGGAGAAGGTTTTCGGTGAGGGTGTAGCCGACCGTGCCAACCTGTGTGGATGCTCCGATGACTGCGATAGATTTTGGAGAAAAAAGTGTTTCAAATTGCATAGTTTTTTGTTTTATATAAAGCCGAATGCTTTCTAGTATAGCTGAAAAATCTACCCTTGACAAAATGGTCAAAATTTGCTAATATGTTATGTTTAAGAACTATCACTCTATTTCTATGTTCAATCGCAATTTTTGGCTTTCGAAAGAGGTTTTTATTGGTTTGATACTCGCGCTCATCGTCATCATTCCAGTGGTTGTTTTTGGTGGTTCAAAAATAGTTTTTGTTGATAAAGATGCGAGTGGCTCTGAAGAAGGTACAGCCACTCATCCGTATCACAGTATCTCTCAGGCACTTGATCATGTGAAAAAAGGCACAGAAGTACGAGTCAAAAATGGTGAGTACAAAGAAAATATCACCATTCCGAAAGACGTGAAAGTTGTCGGCGACAGCAATAAGCGAGAAAAAGTCGTGATCAAAGCGAAGAATGAAGATCGTCCGGCCGTGACCATGAAAGATCAATCTAAATTGAGTTATGTGACTGTCAAAGGTGGACGACACGGTGTACGTATCGTGACGGACGCGAAAGCTCATCTCTATAACGTCGTTGTCAAAAACAGTAATCGTGATGGTATCCATATCGATTCTGCAAAAACTGACAAGCAACATCGTGTCCTTCTTGATACCGTGGAAATCACTCAAAACGATCGTGCGGGTATTTTCGCAGAGAAACGCTTCATCGTGCTTACGAATAGTTACGTTACTTCGAATAAAAGTGACGGTGTTGACTTTGCGATGGGAACCGAAGCTTGGCTCGAGAAAAATAGTTTCAGCGGAAACAAAGGCAGTGGTCTGAAACTCGTATTGGATGAATCTGAAATCTGGAGTAAGAAAAATAACATCCGAAACAATGGCCGTGAAGGAGTAGAGGTAAATGCTTATGGAGCAGCTGGTACTATCGGTTTCAAGAAAGCGACTCTTTTCAACAATGGTCACTATGGTATCGCTCGCATCGCCCGTACACCAGCTGGTGTCAATACTTTTGGAGGACTGCAATACGGAACAGGAGTGAATGTGGATCATATTGAAGGGAATATTCTCGGTTCTTTTTCCCCAATCGTCCGTGGTTTTTAGGAACAATTTTTGGTAGATCAAAAAATTTGAGTATGAGAATAGCTTTTATCGGTCAAAAAGGAATACCAAGTCTCTCGGGCGGTGTTGAAAAACACGTCGAGAAATTAGTGGTGCAACTGGCACTCCTTGGTCACGAAGTCGTGGTCTATACCAGACCGTCCTATACCGATAAAACACTGAAGATGTACAAAGGAGTGAAACTCATCTCGCTTCCGAGCATCAAGACGAAACATCTCGATGCGATTACGCACACATTTATTGCGACTGTGCATGCCTTGTTTCAGAATTATGATGTCGTGCACTATCATTCTATCGGGCCGAGTATTCTTTCTTTTATCCCGAAACTTCTTCGTCCTGATATGTCAGTGATAGCGACGTTTCATAGTCGTGATTATTTTCATCAAAAATGGAATGTATTTGCGCGAGCCTTTTTGCATTTTTCAGAAAAAATGATTTGTACGATTCCTGATAAAACGATTGTCATCAGTGAAACACTGCAGAAATATGTCGAAGCAACGTATAAGCGTACGTTCGTTTGTGTGCCAAATGGTGCAGATGTGTCATATGAATCAGAGACGGAAATGTTGAACAAATGGAATATTCGTCCGAACCGATATATATTGTCAGTCAGTCGATTGATAGCGCACAAAGGTATTCACTATCTCATCAAAGCGTTCAATGAATTGGAAGATACAAATAAACTCCCAAATAATTTCAAGCTTGTGATTGTTGGTGCACCTGCACATACGGAAGAATACGAGACGTTTCTCAAGGTAATAGCGCATAATCGTCGTAATGTTATCTTTACTGGAGAACAGACAGGCAAAGCGCTCGATGAGTTGTTTTCACATGCGTATCTTTTTGTGCAGCCATCTGAAGATGAAGGACTGTCTATCGCACTCCTCGAAGCAATGGGACACGGACTCATGCCAATCGTCAGTGATATCCCTGCGAATCGTGAGGCAGTAGCCAATACGGGTGTTTTGTTTCCGAATAAAGATGTGGAGAGTTTGAAAAAAGAATTGGCGTATTTCATCAACCGACCTGATGAAGTCAGAGCTCTAGGCAAGATAGCCAAAGAGCGTATTTTGGACAATTATAGTTGGGAAGCGATAGCGCGTAAAACACTCGAAGTGTATGAGGATGCTCTGCACGGATATCATAATGCGAAAGAACACTATGCCTCATACCGTACCAAATAAATGGCACCACTCATCATTTTGGAGAGCTTTTGCCGTCACACTTTTTTTTGTGACGTTTGCTTCGGGTCTTTTTTGGTTGGATTTCTTTCGTAGTTACAATGCGGAAGTGACCATTGTAGTCATTGCTCAGTCTACAGTGGAGCAACCATCAGAGATAGCTCAAACGATGCGAGGACTTTCGCAGACACTTTCTTTCTATAATCGTCTCCTTGCCGATAATGATTTGATCGATGATGATTTCGTCGGGTATGCACCAGATGCACGTAAGGAGAAATGGCAACAGCTCGTTTCTCTTACTTTGCAAGATGGAGGTGGAATGCTCATTATTCGTGCGCAGGGTGATACGCCAGAAAAATCAAAACGTCTCGCTTCGCAAACAGCACAAACACTGTTTTCTGTCGCCGGTCTCTACTATGATGTGAAAACAGGTGTTGACATGCGTGTCGTCGATGGACCGATTGTTTCGTATTCTATGGATACACCATGGTCATTCATCGGTATTAGTCTTCTGACCAGTATATCCTTGACCACATGCTTCTTTTTTCTTCTGCGAATCCTTCCTGAATGGATGGGGATGAGGACGAAAGGACGAGAAACAATTCCTTCGCTCGAAACTTCATCTGAAAATGAATATCTTGCAAGACGTGCGTATCCAGAGTTTGATACGGACACTATGGATGTTTTTATTGATCCGAAAAAATTCATTCCAGAAAAACCGCATACACTTTCGTTTGAAGAACAACAATGGAAACAGGAACTTTCAGAAAACCTCGTTCAAGAGAAATCAAAAGACGAAGAGTGGCAAGAAAAAAGCCTTCAAGCCGAAGGGGGATCTCTCGATGAGAGAAATCTTCCAGTTGCCGATGAAGATGCTTTGCCATTTACCTTTGAAACAGTATCAGAAGAAGATGTTGTTCATACAGAAATGACAGTGCCGTCTGAGGCAGTGCCATTTGAAACTCTAAAGTCCGATACAAATCATGAGAAACAAACGCAAGAAGAACGAATAGCCCCGACCATTTCCCTTGAACCAACAGAACCAAGCGAACCAACACAAGAAGAATATCGTCGTCGTTTGAATGCGTTACTCGCTCATATAGAGAAATAACTATGAAAAAATATTCGACTCAATTCTGGGTATCATTCGTTATCGTGTCGGTCATTTCTTTGACAGGCTGGTTTATTTTTTGGGAAGTGAAGAATCAGGGATTCGGTAGTCTCAAACGCATGCTCGGACTTGTACCAATTTCACAAGAAACAAGAGCTGATCTCGAGACCGTCATCTCGCTCGCTGATGCCGTCCTCTCTACCCAAGGACAAGAAAAAGTTTTCCTTATTCTTTTTCAGAATAATCTCGAACTTCGACCAGGAGGTGGGTTCATCGGTTCATTTGGCATACTGAAGATAAAAGACGGTACAGTAACTGATCTCGCTATTCATGATACCGGTAATTTCGATGGGCGTATCCCGAGTACAGTACTTCCTCCGTATCCGATGAAAGAAACTCTCGGAATCAATTCTTGGAAATTCCGTGACTCAAACTATTCTCCAGATTTTCCTCTCAATGCGAAACAAGCAGAATTGTTTTATCAGATGGGACAAGGACAAGAACAATTTGACGGAGTGGTTGCTATTACGACCAATGTTCTCTCGTCATTCCTCCGCGTGACTGGACCAGTAACACTCGAGGGGTTTCCAGGGACGTATGGTGCTGACAATGCAGTCTTGGACCTCGAATATCAAGTGGAACAAGGGTATTTGAGACAGGATATTGCTTTCGGTGATCGTAAGTCGGTGATGAGTATTCTCGGTTTTGAAATTCTCAAACAAGTGAAAGAGCTCTCATTTTCAAAGAAATACGAATTGTTTCAAGTGATACTTGATGACCTTCGAAGCAAAGATATCCAACTTGCATTTAAGGATGAATTGTTACAAGAAGAAATTGCTTTCTCTGGATGGGACGGGAAAGTAGATGAGAAGTGGAGGAATGATTATCTTCTTTTGGTGGATGCGAATTTGAACTCTTTTAAGAGTGATTATTATATGAAGCGTTCGTATGCATACACAATCGATCTTTCCTCTGAAATACCTCAGGCATCACTTGCTGTCACCTATAAAAACACGGCAAAAATAAAAGATTGGTTTGCGAAGGATTATCAAACATTCCTCCGTGTGTACATTCCACAGGGGAGTTATATAAAGACAGTACAGGGGGCATCGAAAGCACCGGTGTATGGAGAAGACTTCAACAAAAAATATGTGGGTGTCATCGTGCATATCCCGATCCTTTCAGAGAAGACAGTAACGTTCGAGTATACACTGCCATCAGATTTCAATCGTGAATGGTATGATCTCAAAATACAAAAACAATCAGGACTGAGCGATGTGCCAATATCTGTAACGGTGATCAAGAAAGATGGATCGAAAGAAGAGAAAAATATGATACTCAACCAAGATCAAGTGTTGAGTGAAAGTGAATAGAGAAAACGTTGTTCCTGCATGTGCACCGTTGTAAAAATGCCCGATTCGGGCATTTTTGCTTTCAAACAAGACTTTTTGTGGTACAATAAAGTAAAAGTGTTTGTTGTTTCTGAAAATTATCTTTTCTCTCCCTTCTTTCTCCGTCGAACTTTTCCGACTCAGTTGTCGATAAACGTCACTGTCCTGTCGAGACCCTGTCTGCCGACAGGCAGGCATCCGCCCGCCTCGACGAGCGAGAGCGAGGCCGGGTCACGCTCCGTTTCTAACGACACTTTCATCGCAAAAGTTACCGACAGAGAAATAGGAGCAAGAAAAAATAATTTTCAGGAACAACCCTCTTTTATTATAACTTGTGTTTTTTAGTAAAATGCATTTCGATATTCTCTCACTTTTTCCCGAAAGCTTCACATCGTATTTTGGTGTGTCTATTTTGAAACGGGCGCAGGAAGATGGTCTCATCACTATCCATACGCATAATATACGTGACTATACTCATGATAAGCATAAGACAGTTGATGATACACCGTATGGTGGTGGAGCGGGGATGCTTCTGAAGGTAGAACCGATCGCAGAAGCTATTGAGACCATTGTCAATCAACAACAAACAGATAACAGTCAACAGAAAACAAGGACAATACTTTTTTCTGCCAAGGGGAAAACCTTTACACAAGCTGATGCCAAACGTCTTACAGGGTATAATCGACTCATTCTGATTTGTGGACGATATGAGGGAGTGGATGAACGAGTGGTGGAAAATTTTATTGATGAAGAATTCTCTATTGGGAACTATGTGCTGACCGGGGGAGAAATACCTGCTATGGTAGTCGTGGATGCTGTTTCTCGACTCTTACCTGGAGTACTGGGTAATGAAGAAAGTTCAAAAACAGAATCTCATTCGATAGAGGGTGTCGTAGAATATCCTCAGTATACGAAGCCAGAAATTTTTCGTGAACACAGGGTGCCGGAGGTACTTCTTTCAGGGAATCATGGAGCAATAGAAAAATGGAGAGCAGAACAATCACACAAGATGAGTGAGAAAAAAAATACACAAACGATATGAAGTCTCTCGATCGATCACTCTTAATTGCTGTCCTCATTCTTCTCGGTATTGGACTGCTCATGATCGCGAGTGCAGGTGTGCTCTATGGCAGGACGCGTTTTGGGGATGCCTACTATTTTTTTAAAGAGCAATTATTCGGACTGGGTATCGGACTTATTCTTTTGTATATTTTCTCGCGTATCGATTATCGAGTGTGGAGACGATTTGTTGTTCCTATATTTGTTGTGGCACTCGGACTGCTTATATTGGTTTTTATTCCAGGATTTGGTACCTCGGTGTATGGAGCAACGCGTTGGGTGGAGATCGGACCCATATCTTTTCAGCCTTCAGAAGTGATGAAACTTTCTATCATTCTCTATCTCGCGGCTTGGCTCTCACAAAGGACACAAAAAAAGACGGCAGATCTTTTTGAAGGTTTCGTACCTTTTCTTGCTATTCTTTCCCTTGTCGGATTCCTTATTATCAAACAACCAGATACGGGAACACTCGGACTTATCTTTCTTATCGCCCTTTCGATTTTTTTTGCATCAGGAGCGAATATGAAACATATTGTTTCCCTTTTCTTACTCGGTCTGTTCTCTCTTTTTGTTCTCATTCGTATTGCCCCTTATCGGATGGAGCGCTTCTTGGTTTTTCTCAATCCAGAATATGATTCGCAAGGAGCCGGCTATCAAATGATGCAGGCACTTCTTGCCCTTGGGTCCGGTGGATTTTTTGGGGCAGGGTTGGGTCAGAGTCGTCAGAAATTCAACTACCTTCCTGAACCAGTAACAGACTCTATTTTTGCTGTGCTTGGAGAAGAATTTGGTTTTCTCGGAACAACGATAGTGATCTCTCTCTTTCTTTTTATCGCTTGGAGAGGGATACGTATTGCCCTTTCTGCACCAGATGAGTTTGGAAAGCTGCTCGCTGTCGGTATCGTTTCTTGGGTTGTGTTGCAGGCTTTCATCAACATGTCAGCGATTAGCGGACTCATACCTCTGACGGGTATTTCTCTTCCATTTATCAGCTATGGGGGAACATCACTTGTGGTACTTCTTGCATCAATAGGAATCTTGCTTAATATATCCAAACATTCTACACTAAGTACAAGATGATGTGGGAGAAGTGACCCATCTTGTGATAGAAAATCTTAGTCGAAGCAGGCAGAAAACAAGAAAAGCAAAGCATATTTTTTCTTATATCACACATCGATTATTTGTTTCAATTATCTTTTTTATGAACGATATTCCACGCATCGTTTTGACAGGAGGGCTTTCTGGAGGCCATACATTTCCTTTGATTGCCGTCGCTCGTGCTCTCCGTAATAAATTCCCATCTGACTTGGGAAACGGTGTAGAACTTCTCTTTATCGGTTCGGAAGGGAGTTTTGAAAATGATGCTATGAAGCAGGAGGGGATTCCGATGAAATCTGTCTGGACAGGAAAATATCGTCGGTATTTTTCTTTGCAGAACTTGATTGATCCTTTCAAAATACCTGTCGGATTTGTGCAGGCATTGTGGCATCTATGGATTTTTATGCCGGACGCAGTTTTTTCCAAAGGAGGTGCAGCTTCTGTACCAGTAGTGCTCGCTGCGTGGGTCTATAGAATACCGATTTTGCTTCATGATTCCGATGCCGTTGCTGGTCGCGCCAATCGATTCTTGTCTACGTTTGCGACACGTATCGCTATCGCATATCCGAGTGCTCATGATTTTTTCCCGGCACATAAAACAGTGCTCACAGGCAATCCTATTCGAGAAGAAATTCTTTTAGGTGATGCCAATCGATTTGTATCGACATTTTCACTCTCGCTTGAGAAACCGACAATACTTATTTTTGGAGGGAGTCAAGGAGCTCAAGCGATCAATATTGCATTGCTTCGTATCTTACCAAAACTTCTTGAGAAGAATATCCAAGTCATTCATCAGACTGGAACAAAAAATTACGAGAGTATTGTTGCTTCTGTCGAAGCATATGGTATCAAAATTGGTGTATCGGGATATGTGCCGAGAGCTTTTCTTTCGGTATTGGAATTGGCAGATGCTCTCAAGGGAGCAACACTTGTTCTTTCTCGATCGGGAGCTGGTTCTATTTCTGAATTGGCTGCTACAGAGAAAGCATCAATTCTTATTCCTCTTTTGGGAGCCGCAAATGATGAACAAAGGATGAATGCGTATGATGTTGCGGCCCTCGGTGGAGCGCTTGTGTTGGAAGAGGACAATATCGGAGAGAATATCTTGTTGGAAAATATAGAGAAACTTTTATCCTCACCAGAACTTCGCGAATCTATGGGAAAAAAATTAGCACCGTTTTATCACGCTGACGCTACAGAAACTATCGTGTCTGGTATCTATGAAATCGCAATGAATAAATGAAGGAGAAATCCTCAACACTGGTTATGACAGAACGACTCTCTCATTTCAGAAAGATACATATGATCGGCATCAAAGGTGCCGGTATGAC
Organism: Candidatus Moraniibacteriota bacterium; assembly: GCA_028688415.1. NCBI lineage: Bacteria > Candidatus Moraniibacteriota > Candidatus Moraniibacteriota bacterium. The sequence goes on along the minus strand of JAQTYF010000001.1, from coordinate 425,722 downwards.
AGCTTTGGCCGAATTGCTCACGAAGCAAGGAATAATCGTGACGGGATCAGATACATCAGAAGTATTTTTTACTGATGCATTGTTACAGAAATGGCAGATACAGTATGCAGAGCAATTCGATGCCAAGAATATTCCATCGAATGTCGAAGCTGTTATTTATTCCACCGCATATTCAAAAGAAAAGAATTCTGAACTGGCTTTTGCTTTCACTCTGGGTGTTCCGGTGCTCAGTTATCCGCAAGCACTCGGAATGCTGACTCGAGAGAAAATGACACTCGCAGTATGTGGAACACACGGAAAAACAACAACAAGTGCTCTCCTTGCAGAAACGCTCAAGATGACTGGATCCGACCCTTCGGCTATTGTCGGAAGTCGAATTTTGAATTGGGAAGGCAATGCACTTGCGGGGAGTGGAGAATTTCTTGTACTTGAAGCAGATGAATATCAAAACAAGCTTGCAGAATATACGCCATTCTGTGTCATTCTGACGAGTGTCGATTTTGATCATCCTGATTTTTTTGCAACGAAGGAACAATACGAACAGGTATTTAAGGACTTTGTGGCTCGTATTCCAAAGCATGGCGTTCTTGTATATTGCAATGATTTGTCATCAGTAGTGAATGTTGCAGAGGTTGCTACCTGTCAGAAAATTTCTTACGGATTCCTCCCAGGAGCAGATTTTCATATCGATCAATTTACACCAGCACAGATGGGATTTGTCTTTGAGAAGAATATGCCGAAACAAACGTTTACCGTTACGACAAAAAATCAATCACTGGGCCAATTTTCTCTTCAGCTTGCTGGTGCTCATAATACTGAGAATGCAGTCGCGGTATTGGCACTTTGCTCGTATCTCAAACAAGACATCGAGCGAATTCGCAGAGCATTCGAGAAATTTTCAGGAACGGAACGACGTTTCGAATATATCGGTGAACGGTATGGAACACTTCTCTACGATGACTATGCTCATCATCCGGAGGAAATCATCGTGACACTCCGAGCTTTTCGCGAACTCTACCCAAAACGCCGATTGAGAGTTGTTTTTCATCCACATACATTCACTCGTACCAAAGCGCTCCTTGCAGAGTTTTCGCAGAGTTTTGATTCAGCTGATGAAGTATACATTCTCGATATTTATGGAAGTGCACGAGAAGAACAAGGAGGCGTATCATCTCTTGAACTCGTATCACGTATCAACCAGTTTGTTCCCGGGAAAGCGACATATGTTCCATCACAAGAAGCAGTGATCGAACATTTGGAAGAGACAATGGGACGACAAGATGTTATCATAACACTAGGAGCTGGGAATGTCTGGGAAATCTCTCATCATTTGGCGAGAGTAGGTGATAAGTGATACATGATGCAGGATGCAGGATGAGAGAGAATAAAAAAGATGGACAAAAAAGAAAAATAGAAAAAATATGGAAGAGAGGATAAAAAAATTTCAAGATCTATTCGCTTGGCAAGAGGCACATCAGCGAGCACTACTTGTTTACAAAATCAGTAGAGAATTCCCAACGAAGTAGTTTGTATTTTCTCTTTCATCAATTATCTCTTATCACTCATCTACTATCTTTTTCAAATATATGTTCACCGTACAAAGAAATGTCGCTCTTGCACCGTTCACCACATTCCATATCGGAGGAAAAGCAAACTATTTCACGAAAGTGAATGGAGCACTCGAACTCGCTTCGGCAGTTGAATATGCTGAGAATAATGGCCTTTCTCTCTGTATCTTTAGTGGAGGAAGTAATATACTTTTCTCAGACAAAGGATTCGATGGGATGGTCATTCAGATGACTGATAAGACGATAAAAATCTCTGGAGAAAAGATACTCTGTGGTGCTGGTGTGTCGCTTCTCGATGTGGTACATACGGCGTGTAGCGCTGGTCTGTCGGGTATGGAGAAACTTGCTGGTATACCTGGATCACTTGGTGGAGCTATTCGTGGGAATGCGGGGGCATTTGGTGTCGAAATTGGTAGTGTTGTACACTCAGTCAAAGTTTATTCGATGACGAGCGGTATGCTTCAAGAATATCCACGAGAGAAATGTGCTTTCGGATATCGCACCAGTATCTTCAAAAAAAATCCGAGTCTTATTATTATTTCTGCTGATCTTCGTCTAGAATGTGGCAACGCGGAACATCTGATGAAAACTGCAAACGAAACTATCGCCTCACGTGAAGCAAAACACTCACAGAAAGCTCAGTGTGCCGGATCATTTTTCATGAATCCTCTCATCAGAGATACACATCTGTTACAGGAATTTGAAAAAGATACGGGTAGTCCTTCCAAAGATGGGAAATTGCCAGCTGGATGGCTCATCGATCATGCTGGTCTTCGTGGAAAGAAAATCGGTGGCGCAATGGTGAGCAAACAACATCCGAATTATCTCGTCAATACGGGAAGCGCAACAGCAGAAGATGTGCTGATGCTTGCGAGTCTCATCAAAACTCGGGTACGCGATGAACTTGGTGTACGTCTCAAGGAAGAAGTACAATTTATTGGTCTCTAATTTTTTTAAAGAGTACGAATATGGACGAGGAAATCAATCAAAAATTGCGAATGCAAGATGAGAAATTAGACCGTATCTATATATCGGTTGAAAAAACGCGAAAATATTTTTTGTGGACACTCATTGGTACTGTTATAACATTTTTTCTTCCCCTCATCGGACTGATGTTTGTCATACCGTATTTTCTGAGCTCTCTTTCAAGTGCTTATGGTCTCTAGAGAGTGTGATATACTAGAGGTATAATCCTTTAAGACACAAAGATATGAATATGCGATTTTTGTTCAAGGGCATAGAGGTGAATGAAAAGATGAGGAAATATATTATCAAACGCATCGGAAGAATAGAAAAATTCGTTGATGCAGTCACATTGTTTGAAATCGAAGTGAGTCAGGACAAGAAAGGAAAGTTTCGTGTCGAAGTGATGGTCAAGACTCCTCATCAAATGTATCGCGCAGAAGAAGTGACAGAAAGTATCGAAGGTTCGACTGATACCGTCATTGATGAACTCGAAGCACAAATTGTCAAGAAAAAAAATAAACTTCATGATTTGAAATTACGTGGGAAACGTTCTATCAAGAAGAAGCTTGTCGTCGATGCTGCCGCTCGTTTCTAGATAGAGACGATCAAAAAATACAAACAGAAACGAGTCTTCTTTTGCACGGGAGACTCGTTTCTTTATTACAATATTTTTCAGAGCAAGCGAGACCGTGCTATACTTTTAGAATATTGATGATAAATGGGATGAAAAAAATATGTTATTATCTCTATATTCTGAAATGTTCAGACGATACATTCTACACGGGTATTACAACGGATCTTATTCGAAGAGTTGATGAGCATAATAGTTCGACACTGGGAGCAAAATATACGAGGAGTCGGAGGCCAGTGAAACTCATTTTTTCACACATATTTTCTGATCGATCCCTCGCATCTAAAGAAGAATATCGTATCAAGAAATGTTCTCGATTGGAGAAGCTTGATATGATACAAAAAAAGAGAGTAAAAGAATTATAAAAATAATGTATTCACCATTACCTTCCATCCTTATTGTTTTTTCTCTCATAAATCTCGGAGCTTTTCTTTGTATGTTTTGGGATAAATCACGTTCGAAAAAAACAGGAGCGGAACGAATTTCTGAAGGAATACTCTTTTTTCTTGCCACGATGTTTGGGAGCATTGGGGTCTATGCAGGGATGTTCGTATTCCGACACAAGACACGTAAATGGTATTTTCTGATCGGTATTCCGATGCTTATTTTTGAAAACAGCGCTGTGCTTTATCTACTTTACACCCATATTTCTCATCCGTAATATTACTCAAGTTATGAACAGAAACAATCTCATTTTTCTCGATACGGAAACAACTGGAACCGGAAGGGAAGATAGGCTCTGTCAAATAGCATATGCTTTTGATGGCAGTGAACATGAATCACTTTTCAAGCCACCAATTCCTATTACTATCGATGCGATGGTCGTGACACATATTACAAACAAGACAGTGATAAACTGTGAACCATTTGCGTCTTCTCAAATGCATACAGATCTTCATGATATTTTTTCGGTAGGAAATATAGTGGTAGCTCACAACGCTCCATTCGATATATCGATGCTCACGCGAGAAGGTCTTGTGATTGAACGCTTCATTGATACGTTCAAACTCGCACATCACCTTGATCCAGAGGAAACAGTGCCGAGAAAGAGTCTTCAGTATCTGCGGTATTATTATGATCTCGACGTCGATGATGCTCTCGCTCATAGCGCTCTCGGAGATGTCCGTGTCTTGCAAAAACTGTTCGATTTTTTCTTTCAGAAAATGTCTGGAACAATCGAGGACGAAGAGAAAATACTCGAAACAATGATCGAGATTTCGTCGCGACCGATTCTTTTTAATACGTTTACCTTCGGAAAATATACCGGAAGAAAAGTGAGCGAGATAGCAGTGGAAGATGCTCCTTATATCAGTTGGATGCTCAACCAGAAGATTATGACGAGAGAGAATGGGGGAGAAAATGATGAAAATTGGATCTACACCCTCGATTATTATCTGACTCGTTCGTGAATAAAACACAAAAAATGCTTTTGACGACATCGTGTATTTCTGCTAGAATAGAGTGGTATATTTTCCTTTTTTAAAGCCATAAACTATGTCATTTTTAGAGAAATTGTTCGGTTCTAACGAACGAGAAGTCAACAAATTCCGTCCGCTTATTGCAAAAATTAATGTTTTCGATGAACCTCTTCGTCTTCTCTCAGAGGAGGATTTGAAAGGAAAGGCGCAGTTATTTCGAGAACGATTGACCCAAGGAGAAACACTCGATGATATTCTCCCGGAAGCATTTGCGGTTGTTCGAGAAGTGGCAGGACGAGTCATTGGTGAGCGTCATTATGACGTACAGATGCTCGGAGGTATTGCTCTCCATCATGGAAGAATCGCTGAGATGAAGACGGGCGAAGGAAAAACACTCACTTCGACGCTTCCTATTTATTTGAATGCTCTTTCAGGCAAAGGTGTTCATGTTGTGACCGTCAATGATTATCTCGCCAAGCGTGACTGTAATTGGATGGGACAAGTCTATGAAGCACTCGGTCTCACGACGGGTTGTATTGTCGGACAAAATACTTCTTATCGTTATGAATCAAATATTTCTGATACAGACAGTGTGAGTGTAGAGATGGCCAATCTTATTCCTGTGACGCGTCGAGAAGCTTATGTGTCAGATATTACTTATGGTACGAATAATGAATTTGGTTTTGATTATCTGCGTGACAATATGGTCGCGGATCGTGCTGAGATGACACAAAGAGAACTCAACTTTGCGGTCGTTGATGAAGTCGATTCGATTCTTATCGATGAAGCACGTACGCCACTTATTATTTCTGCTCCAGACAGTGAATCCACCAAGATGTATGAGCGTTTTGCCCGTATTGTTCCACAACTGAGTAAAGAAAAAGACTATATCGTGGATGAAAAAATGAAAGTAGTGACACTGACTGATGAAGGAATGAATCATGTGGAGAAGCTTCTTGGAATGGGGAATATCTATACATCAGGAAATATTGAGTACGTCCATCATCTCGAACAATCGCTCAAAGCCCAAATTATTTTTAGTCTTGACCGAGATTATGTCGTGAAGGATGGAGAAGTGATTATTGTAGATGATTTTACTGGACGCCTCATGCCAGGACGTCGATATAGTGAGGGGCTTCATCAGGCTATCGAGGCCAAAGAAGGTGTTCCGGTGCAACGTGAATCTCGGACGCTTGCTACGATTACATTTCAAAACTATTTCCGTCTCTACAATAAATTATCAGGGATGACGGGTACAGCCCTCACTTCAGCAGAGGAGTTTGCCAAGGTGTATAAGCTCGATGTCGTGGAAATTCCAACGAACAAAATACTCATCCGTAAGGATCTGCCTGATATCATCTACAAAACAGAAGAAGCAAAATATCGTGCCATAGCCAACCGGGTGAAAGAAATCCATGCTCTTGGACAGCCAGCACTCATCGGTACTATCGCTATCGAAAAATCTGAACATCTGAGTGCTCTTCTGACACGTGAAGGTGTGCCACACGAAGTGCTCAATGCCAAGAATCATGAACGTGAAGCTTCTATCGTCGCCAATGCCGGACATCTGGGCTCTGTCACTATCGCTACCAATATGGCTGGTCGTGGTACGGATATCAAGCTTGGTGATGGTGTACGAGAAGTTGGAGGACTCTTCATCATCGGTACTGAGCGTCACGAAGCGCGTCGTATCGACAATCAGCTTCGTGGTCGTGCAGGACGTCAGGGTGATCCTGGCGCATCGCAATTCTATGTGTCACTCGAAGATGAGCTTATGCGACGATTTGGTGGGGAGAAGATGAAAAGTATGATGACAACGCTCGGACTCCCTGAGGATGAGCCTATTCAGAATGGACTGATCTCCAAAACAATCGAAAGTGCTCAATCAAAAATCGAAGGATTTAACTTTGATATGCGTAAACACGTTCTCGAATATGATGATGTGATGAACAAACAACGTGAAGTGGTTTATCGAAAAAGAAAAAATGTACTCGAACTTGAAGCATTCCGTGATGAGACGCTCAATCTCCTCTCCGAAGAACTCGATCATATCATCAGTTTTCATACAGCGAGTGAGGAAGCGGTATGGAATGTCTCTGAAGTTGCCGTGGAAGCAAATGGTATGTTCCCGACGCTCGATGAGAAAGAAACAGTGAAACATCTCGAGAGTATTCGAGATGATCGTTCCAAAGATGAGCTCGAGAAGAAAAGTCTCATCCTCGAATATCTCATGGGTGAGGCCAAGAAAGTCTATAGCCTGAAAGAATCAGCACTCGGAAAAGAAACATGGAATGGTATACAGAAAGCACTCTATCTCCGTTCGCTCGATACGCTGTGGATGAATCATCTCGATGAGATAGATTATCTCCGTCAGGGTATCGGACTGCGTGGCTACGGTCAGCGTGATCCGCTTATCGAGTACAAACGTGAAGCGTATGATCTCTTCCTCGGACTGATGGACACCGTGAGAAAGACGTATCTCTTGACCATTCTCAAAATCGGTTCGGGAGAGAATATGGCTCAGAAAGTATCGCCTCGTGAAATACGATTTTCTGGAGCCAATGAAAGTATTGAACAATTTCAAAACAGCAAACAAATAACAAATAATAACCAACAAGAATCGGAAGTGATACAAAAACCAATCATCAATCAGAACGTTACCAATCGTAATGATCCTTGTCCGTGTGGTTCAGGAAAGAAATACAAGAAGTGCCATGGGAAATAATATGGATACATTGGAAGAACGGGTACAAAAAATAGAGGTGAGAAATGTCAGAGTACAGGCTGATAAGGCTTGAGATAGATATAAAAAATTATGAAGCAACTTACATTCAGACTAAAACCAGGACAATATCTCAAAGAAGAGATTGAAAAAATCGCTGTTGAGAAAGAAATAAAAGCTGGTGTACTTCTGTCGATTGTCGGGGGCTTAGAGAATGCCATATTGAGAATGGCAGCATCAGAACCAGATAACCAGATTGTAAAAGAATGGGATGAACCATTTGAAATAGTTTCTGGCACGGGCACGATATCAAAAGAGGGGTGTCACATCCATATTTCTGTTTCTGATAAGCAAGGAAAGGTGATTGGAGGTCACCTCAAGGATGGTTGTGAAATAAAATATACAGCAGAAATCGTCATAGGAATCTTTGACGATGTATCGTACGAACGTGTTTTTGATGAGAATACTGGCTTCAAAGAACTGGAAGTAAAATAATACAGAGATTTATGAATCTCAAAGACACATACGATACAATAGCCGTAGATTGGCACAAGGATCACCTCACCGATGATTGGTGGATCAATGGCATGGAAAAATTCGCGGCTTTGCTTTCTGTGGGAGCTGTCGTCCTGGATGCTGGATGCGCAGGCGGGGTCAAATCAAAGTTTCTTGCTGAGAGGGGATTTCGGGTGACTGGAATCGATTTTGCTCCGAATTTTATCGAAATCGCCAAAAGAGAGGTTCCTGAAGCAGAGTTTCACGTTCTTGATATCAGGGATATCGCTTCAATGGAAAAAGAATTCGATGGGGTTGTGATGCAGGCGGTACTCCTTCATTTTCCTAAAAAGGAAATCACGGGTATTCTCAGGAATACCATTACCAAAATTAAACCAAATGGTATCCTCTTTCTTTCTGTCAAAGAACCACGGGAAGGTCAATCAGAGGAGGAAGTAGAAATAGAAAATGATTATGGGTATGAGTATGAACGATTTTTCAGTTATTTTTCGAAACAGGAATTGGAGGATGTTCTCAGGAAATTGGGTTTGGATATTGAACTCTCGGATGTCCACTTGGCTGGCAAGACCCGATGGCTTCAGATAATCGCACGTAAGAAGTGAGAAGGTATACTTCGAAGGAGTGATACGATGTGTAGGGAGCGGGATTACAATGTATAATATTGAGGTAAAGAAAAATCCTCATCAATGTATGAAGAGGAAGGGAGAGCGAGGGGAGGGGATATTGGGTGGGGTGGGTAAAAAACGTTGTTTTTATTGTTGTAGTATCTACGTGATACCAAACGTCCCTTCCAATATGTCCTCCATCCTCGCACCTAAAGTATACCCCCACACCAACTTTTTTGCAACTTAGTTTTTATGGTATATGCGACTAGAAGTTGGTGTGGGGGTATATCACAGAAGTCGATATTTTGAAAAGAGTCCAAAAAACCTTTTAGAATTTTCTCAAAATAAAGTCTTAAATAAAGCAAAAATACTATGAAATACAATAAACTAGTACGCGATAAAATAATTGAGATTATTGAAGGAAAAGGAGAAAAAGCAACGTATCACACCGCTACAGACGAAGAATATCGACAGAAGCTGAATGAAAAATTGCTCGAAGAGGTGAATGAATTTCTCGTCGATAAGAACAAAGAAGAAATGGCTGATATATATGAGGTGATTGCATCTCTACTGAAACTGAATGGATGGAGTGATGAAGAAATCGTTCTGCTACAGAAGGAAAAATATGAGAAGCGCGGAGGTTTCGAGAAGCGGATTATCCTCGAAGAATCATAACTATGACAAAGAAAATAATGACACTCTGTTTCATCGTGAAGGAAGAAAAGATTTTGCTTGGCATGAAGAAACGTGGATTCGGAGAGGGACGATGGAACGGGTTTGGTGGAAAATTGCATGATGGAGAATCTATCGAAGATGCTGCCAAGCGTGAGACGCGGGAAGAGTGTGGGATCATGATCACCAAGATGGAAAAAGTCGGTATTCATGAATTTGAATTTGTGACGAGCAGAGGCGATATTCTAGAGGTACACGTTTTTCGGATTGATAGTTGGGATGGAGAGCCTGTCGAAACCGAAGAAATGCGACCGCAGTGGTTCACCATCGACGCTATTCCTTATGATGAAATGTGGCCGGATGATATTCACTGGCTACCAGTGTTTCTCGCTGGTAAAAAATTCCGAACAAAATTCCTCTTTGGTGAGGGTGACTCGGTACTTGAGAATCACGTTGAAGAAGTGGCTGCGCTTGATGACTCTACAGAAAAGAAAAACACCCACTGACATTCGTCGGTGGGTGACAGCCCTTTCGGATTGGGTGAATTCGCCCCAATTTCGGTTTAGGGATATTTTGAAGTAAAAGGCTTTTTGAAAAGGTAGATGCCTCGGTTCCAGGCTTCATCGACACGAGCGTTTTCTCTGATATTCCAACGCGTTCTGGCGATGCTGAATAATGCTGCATCATGTTCTTGCTGTTTTCTCATCACCGCCCGGATACGCTCTTCATTTCTGATCTGTTCTTCTTCTGCTGTAATTTGTTCCGCATTCCTTCCTTGGTGCTCCGCTTGTCCTGGCCGCCCAGTAATCTTGATGACTTCATGGGGTGTAATTGAGTCGGGAGTGACTTCGCACACATCCTCGAGCACTATAAACCCAAGAGATTGGAGACCGGCAATGGTGAGCGCGGTAGAAAGCTCGTCGCCCTCCTCGCGAGTTATCGGTCGAAACAGTATCAGATCGCCGGTGTACGGTTTCCCAAAGAAATTCCCGTGGTAGAGTATCTTTTGATGGTAGAGCACTTCGAGTAATCCTTTACCAGGTAAACTTTTAACCATGTCGTTCAGGAAGTAGCGCTGGTCTCCGGGGAATTCGAATATTCCCCGCTCGCGAGCCGTCCAGAAGTCTTGTACCACGATCCCATGTTCTTCAAAAAAATGAGTTGTCTCGGGAGATCTGCCCTTGGATATCGAGAACACGAACGGATGCTGTCTCATCATTCTCGTGAGAAACCACTGGAATTCCTCTCGTCGTTCTCCTTTTTTTGGCACGTCGATGAAATAAGCAATTTTTGCCATGATGGCCTCCTGGGTTGAGCGGGCTCGACGTGAGCCCTTATTAAAGAACGAGATGTTTGTTGTACAAAGCCTTCAAATTTTACAACGATGCATCATATATTTAAAGTTGCGCTTTGTCAATCTGGGAGTGCTTAGACTATGGATTTTTTCTTGCATTTCTTTCGGAATCTTTCTATACTACATCTGTTTGAGCCAAGAAATATCAAGGGCCTGTAGTTAAGTGGTACAACGCTGCATTCGCATTGCAGAGGCGGCAGTCCGATTCTGCCCAGGTCCACAAAATCATTAAGTCTCCTTATGAAATGTGATCATACCAGTTTAGGAATGTTAGTTTGGAGAGACGGCAATTTATTGCTTATAGAAAGAAAAAACCCCCATTTGGTTTTGCGCCTCCAGCTGGTCATATGGACGGAGATAATTCTTTTGAGGAATCAGCCAAAAGAGAGTTAAAGGAGGAGGTCGGATTAGAGGCGCAAAATATAAAACTTTTAATTGAAGGACGAAAAGAAAATTCTTGTAGGCGTGAAGGCGGAAGCTGGCACTATTGGAAAATCTATCAGATTGAAGCTACGGGCGAAATAAAAAGAAGTGAAGATGAAACAAAGCGGGCGATTTTTTATAAAAAAGATGATTTATTATTACTCGCGAGTAAAACTGAAAAATACGTTCGTGGAGATATCAGCCAAGATGATTGGGAAAAATCGCCTGGGATTGAGCCAGTTTGGTACGAATGGTTAAAAGAACTTAAAATTATTTGATTATGAAAATAACAATTTGCGGTAGCATTGGATTTTATAAAGAAATGGAATCAGCTAGAGATGAGCTGGTAAAACAAGGTCACGAAGTCAAAATTCCAGAACTTGCTCTCGAAGTGCCAAAAGAATTTGGCGGTGGCAAGAAGGTTTATTTCGGTCAATACATTGAACAGAACGGGGGCATTGATGCATTCCCAGCAGGACACGAGATTTGGAATATGAAAGAAGGAGCGATTAATGACCATTATGAAAAAATTGACTGGTGCGATGGAATTTTAGTCGTCAATCAGGAAAAAAGAGGTATTAACGGCTATGTCGGTGGTAATACTTTGATTGAAATAGGTGTTGCATTCTATCTCAAGAAAAAGATTTACATTTTAAATCCAGTATCGTCTGAGCTGTCCTACAAACAAGAGATTCTTGGAATGCATCCCCAGATCATCAGCGGCGATCTATCTTTAATCTAATATATTGCCTGAACCTTGCTCAAGAGTCATCCCGAGTTCCCGCCAACTCCGTAATTCTGCTATGATAGAGTTCCAACTGAATAGGATGTAGTCCACTAAAAAATAAAAAATATCTCATTTCTGAGATATTTCAAGAGGAAAAATCAGTTTTTGTTCACCGGTGAATACGAGCGGATCGATCGGGGAAATATCAGACATCATTCGAGAGAGGAAATTTGTTTCTTCTTTTTTCTTTGTCAGAGTATCGAGCCTCAATATTTTGGCAAATGCTGGAGCATTGTTGAATGACGTATAGTATTTGAGCTCCCCGATTGTTTCGAAGCCCAATGTCGTATAAAAGAAATCATGCTTGGGATTGATAGCGATGCAGAGAGCATCGATTTTTTTTTGTATTGCAGATTGAAGAATGATTTGGAAGAAGGGGAAGAGAAGAAGATTTCTTTTGAGGATTTTTTCTGGAAGAAATTCGAGAGCGTGCTTCGTATCGACAGCGAGTTGTGAGACCTCTGCGAGTCGGAAACCTTGCGCACGAAGAGAGTCTATTTCTGTTTTGTAGAGCTCATCGAGAGGGAGACCAGCGGATGAATCTCCGATAAGAGAAATAGTGGCAAGAGGAGTATTTTCGTATTGAGCGAGATATACTTGTGCAGTTTTTTGATCAAGAAAATGTACCATCTTGTCATCGATGTCTGCTTCGGAAACAGTATATCCGCTTTCAGCGTATTGTCGCTTGATGATTTGTGATGCAATCTGTCGGTCAGTCGTTGTGAGTGCACGGGAGTAGACGATATTCATAGAGATGGTTAAGGAAGTTTCGGATAACGAAGCACAGTATCTCCTTGTTTGATCGAGGCACCAGTGATTTCCAAGGTATTTTCTCCTGACAATCCCGTAGTCACCTCCTGCTCTTCTGTGCCTGTGGTAGACACTTTCTGGATGTATTGTTTTCCATTTTTTTTGTAAACAGCACTTTTCGGGACCTGGAGAGCGGTGGTAGCACCAACACGAATCTCTACTTCTCCTGTCATACCTGTACGCCACTCAGGCTCTTGTTTTTTGAGTGTAGCGAAAGCTCGATAATAGATACTTTCATTTTTTGAGAGTTCATTGGGCTCGATAGTATCGATCACCCCTTCGATAGGAGGATGGTTTGGAAAAGCGCCAAGTGTTAGGTGTACGATATTGCCAGTAGTGACTCCAGCAATATCTTCTTCTGGAATATCAATCTGTATCTGAAGCGCACCAGTAGCGAGATAGACGGCTGGTTGGTGAGCACTCAGTCGTTCACCCGTATTGGGATAGATTTTCTTCACAATGAGGTTATCCTGTGGAGAAACGAGAGTTGCTTGGAGGAGTTTTTCGTTCGCAATATCGAGCATTCGTTCTGCTTCTTCAAGCTGGAATCGACTCATATCGATGTCATAAACGACGTTGCCTGATCCTTGTACATCAAGTTCACTTTTGACCAGCGTGAGACTTTGTCCTGCATTCTGATAGGCATTGAACATGGCAGAGAGATTGCTTTTCGCAGTACTGACATTGGTACGAGCGAGCGTCAGTGCTGATCGCCAGTCGGTGAGCAGTTCTTCGGTAAGTGATCCTGAAGCAGTTGTTTTATTGAGTCCAGATGCGAGATTATCGAGATATTTTCTGATATTTTCAACTTTTTTTTCTGCAGAGGTATGCGCTTTGGTGAGATTGTCTGATGTATCCAGACCATCTACATCGTTTTTGAAATCCGAGAGTTCTCCTTCGAGAGACTTGCGATCAGTCTCTATTTCATTTTCGAGATCGGTATCACTGAGGATAAAATTGATTTGAGGAGCATCACCCGTAGGATCGACCAGTGTCCGATCCGAGAGATTGTGCAGTGCGTCATCAGTGGTGACGTAAGCATTTTGTAGTGCATCGACGAGATTTTTTTTGCTCCCAGAAAGAGAGGTTTTGGCACCTTTCACTTTGTCGGAAAAAACAGCAATCTCACCACTTCGTACTCCAGCCCTGGCTTGAGCAAGATTGGTGGTGCTTTGGTGTACGAGAGCGAGAGCTTTTTGTCGTTCGAGTTCGAGCTCTGTCGTGTCGAGTTCGAGGAGAGTGCTTTGAGCAGATACGACGAGTCCTTCTTGAACAGAAATGGATTCTACTCGACCAGGAAAAGGAAATGACAGTTCGAAATCATCTAAAGCAACGAGTTTGGCATTGTTGATAGTAATTATTTTTGTGAGCTCACCACGTTCTATAGCGACAATATTTTTGTCTTCAGTGGGTTGTCCTCGTAATCCAAAGAATGAAAAATCTGGAACCAAGAAAAATGTTCCTAAAATGAGAACAAGGCAAGTAAAGAGGATACTAAAAATAATGAGAGAAAGTTTCATTGTAAGGAAATAGTATACCTACAGTATACAACATCAAGAGGAATTAGGCGATTTTTTTTGTAATTATTTCTGCTACTTTTCCATCACGAATAATGATTTGTCGATCAGCTTGTTCTGCTTGGAAAGGTTCGTGAGTCACGAGGATGAGTGTCCGATGGAATGTGGTCTGTATATGGTGCAGTATATCCATAACATCCTGTGAATTCTTTGAGTCGAGATGAGCGGTTGGTTCATCAGCAATAATGAAAGGGGATTCTTTGGCGAGAGCTCGTCCAATAGCGACTCGTTGCTGTTCGCCACCAGAGAGATTTTTCGGGTAAAGATGCGCACGATTTTCGAGGTGGAGATATTTGAGTATTTCGAGACCATCCGCTTTGGCTTTTTCGTAGCTTTTTCCTTGGAGTTCGAGTTGAAAGACGATATTTTCGAGAGCTGTGTAGTTGTCGATGAGATTGAAAAATTGGAAAATAAATCCAATAGACTGGAGACGGAAAGTATTTTTCTCCTTCTCGTTTAATTGATGAACATTTTTTCCATTGAAAAGTATCTCGCCAGAGGTTGGATCATCGAGGAGGCCAATGAGATTGAGGATGGTACTTTTTCCTGATCCAGAACTTCCTGTGATTGCGACGAATTCATTCTCATAAATCTCGAGGTTGATACCATTCAAGGCCATTGTCGAAGATACGCCTGCTCCAGAATAGATCTTGGTGACATCTTTGAATTGAATAATGGGTTTTTGCATAGATTTAGGTGCTACGGAGTGTATCAATAATTTTTTGTTTCGAAGCAAAAAAGGAAGGGATAAGTCCGCCGAGGAAAGCCGAAAGGAGGAGAATGAAGAAATAAAGAATATTTTTCTGCCAATCAAGTACGGTATGGAAGTCACCAATCAAAAGTGGCACTGAGTGTGAAACAGAATAAGAATGAATAACGAGAAAGAGGAGAATACCAAGGAGATAGGAGAAGACGAAGTATAGGACCGATTCCAAGACGTAAATGGAGACAATAAAACGAGTGGTAGCACCCATTGATTTCATGATTCCGATTTGACGTTTTTTCTGAGAAATATTGATAAATATGACGATGGCGATGATAAAGAAAACTGAGAAAATCAGAAGAGATGAGATGAGAAACGTGATGTAATATACGGTTTGCATAATGCCTTCGACATAGCCTGATTCCTCGATCCAATTATGGACGATAACATCAGGATGTCTTTCGGCAATCGTTTTTTTGACTGATTCTATCTTTTCTTCCTCTGAAACTTTGACAACAATAGAACTGTTGCGACGTTCGACAGATATTCTCTCCACCTCATCTTTTTGGAGCATTGCAGAGAAATTAGCAAGGAAGTTTTTTCCATCAATGATACCTTTGATACGATATTCTTTGACACTGCCGTCGTTACGAATGAACTGGAGCTTTTCTCCTACAGAAAGACTTGATCCATCATACGGACCTCCTATGAAGCTATCAGCAAAATTGAGACCCAGTATGATACTTTCTGAATCCATTGTAATATCGAGGAATTGGCCTTGGATGACGGTAGAGGGGAGTCCGGTAGTGTAGGCCTCTGCTCCCGTATCAACACCAATAAGTGAAAAAGGTGCACTGATTTTGTCTTTGTATTTAAATGTTCCATCAGCTGACGCACGCACACTCACTGCTTCTACATACTGAAGTGTCTTGATATCTGATATGATGTCTTCAGCATGATCAATAGATGGCTTCTCTTCCGTTGGTATAATGAATATATCTCCTATCCAGCCCTTTACTCCTTTACTGAGCATCTCTTGAAACCCAGCGAGGATGCTATTGGTTGCGAGTACCGATGTAGAAGCAATAGCGAGACTGATAACAACCATAGTAAAAATAGCGCGAGCTTTGCTGAAATCACGAAGGACAAAAATGATGACGAGAAGAAGATAACGCATAATATCTACCCATTATATTAGCATATTTCCTGTCCTTTTGCATTGATTTCCGTTCTTATCATATACTGAAGATGGAGAAGAAAGAAAGAGTAGTGATACCGCTTATTTTTATTTATTTTTTATATAGAATATGTTCTATTTTTGGGAAGAAGAAATATCTTCGGTATTGATGAAACAAAGTCTGTCTCCGAAAGAACAGAGTCAGTACGAGCAATTGTCAGAAAAAAAACAGCCTGACTGGCTTGCTGGACGGATAGCTGCCAAACACATCATCTCGCAGATGATTCGGAATCAGTGGCATAGAGAGGTTGCGCCAATCGACATAGAAATTATCAGTGATTCTCATACGAGGCCAGATTTCCGTATTCTTCATCATGATGATATTGTTTTTCACTCAGAATATTCTCTGTCTCTCAGTCATACGAAAGGAAAAGCAATCGCTGGATTGTCTCTTATAGAAGAAACAGGGTATGTCGGAGTGGATATAGAACACGATCGAGAGTGTACAGAGGCATTTTCGCGATCATTCTTGACTCCTAAGGAATATGATTCTTGTATCCGTTATCATATTCCATTTCTTCAGATATGGTGTTACAAAGAAGCTTTCCTGAAGGCAATTGGAGCAGGACTCGCTCTCCATCCCCATGCCATAGAAACAACCATAAATAATCGAGGAGAACTTCTTTCTTTGATACAAGATGGTCAGGAAAGAAGGATACGGCCAGAGAAACTGAGTTTTCCAGGATGTCCATTTGGTGCTATACTTTATGTAGAACCGTATGGAGAATAATGACGAAACAACCGAATCAAGGGTACTCGCAATTGTTTCGCGTGTTTTTAATAAACCATTGAAAGATCTAGATTTTTCTTTGCGAATCGATGACTTGGCAGAAGATTCGATTGCGATGTTCAGTCTCATCACAGCATTTGAAGAAGCTTTCCATCTTGAAGCGAATTATATCGACCTCATCAATATTGAAACGCTCGGTGACATAGTGACGTATTTGAAAAAATCGCAAATAAAACACTGATAAAACGGTGAATATATTTTTATGAAATCTGAAGCGAGAGAACTGTTACCAGCAGAAGCATATGTCGATCTTGTCTCTAATCCTCTCATTGACCATTGGTCACATATTCGTTGTGGATCGTATACAGCTGAATGGGTTGCCAAAGCTGTAGGTGTCCGCTCTCTTTCTTCGAATAAATTGCTTCGAGGTCCGGTGTGGTTTGATTTGTTTCGTCCTGTTTTTCCCCGTGATATGAAAGAGCTATTCAAAGCTCATAATATGACGACTCTCGAGATCCGACTCGACGCTATAACAAATGAAGAACGTCTCGAATGGATTCGCACGGAGATAGCTCTCAAGAAGAGGCCTCCCGTGCTTTTGATTCGAGCAAACACGCTTCACTGGATAGCTGTTGGAGGATACAGCGATGTAAAGAAAGTGTTCTATATTTATGATTCTCGTATTGGATCAGATTCTTTCGATAATCGTCTTCCTATTGGAAATATGGAAATGCCATACGACGTGCTGTTGCAAGAGTGGAGTGGTCGTTGGTTCCTTCGTTATGTCGCATTGATTATTACCAATGTTCAGGTGAGAGATCTCAAAAAAGAGAAAATATCTTCTATTCTCGAATCGTATGCAAGAGGAGAACTGATTCAGAAAGTACCTCTACAGTCGAGTATGAGCCAATCCAGACATTCAGATTGAGTGCATTTATTTGTATGTAGGACACCCATTTTTTATTAAAAGTAAAAATCTTATGTTGAACGAAAATGAGTTTTATGCAGAGGCATTTTCGAGAAATAATGGATTGTTGACACCGGAACAACAGGCGCAATTGAGAAATATGACGATAGCGATACCTGGACTCGGGGGTGTAGGAGCTCTTTATGCCAGTACTTTCGCACGTCTCGGATTTGGAAAATTTCATATTGCTGATCTTGATACGTATGAAGTGGTGAATATCAATAGACAGCAATCGGCAACAATGGATACCGTTGGTACACCGAAAGTAGAAGCGGTGGAAAAAATGATTCATTCTATCAATCCGTATGCAAAAGTGACGACTTTCCCTCAAGGAATACATACTGAAAATATCGATTCTTTTCTCTCTGGTGTTGATGTTGTTGTTGATGCCCTTGATTTTTTCGCTATTGAGACTCGTCGGATGCTTTTTTTATCTGCTCGGGAACAGGCTGTTTTTGCGGTATCAGCAGGGCCAGTTGGTTTTGGCTCTTCTATGCTTGTTTTTGATCCTCATGGAATGAGTTTTGATGAGTATTTCGATATTTGTGATGAACAAACAAAAGAAATGCAATTGCTTCGTTTTGGACTTGGTCTGACGCCGACACTGCTTCAACGACGTTATTTCAAACCCGAAGGCGTCGATTGGAAAGAAAAGAAGGCTCCTTCACTCGTGACAGGGACACTCCTCTGTGCCAATCTTGTTTCAACAGAGGTTCTGAAGATACTTTTTCATCAGAAAGTATACCCTGTACCGCACTCTCTTCATTTTGATCCGTATCTGCGAACACTGAAGAAAGTCTATATTCCTTTCGGAAATAGAAATCCATGGCAGAAACTCAAACTTTTTGTCGCTCTTCAAATTTTGAAATCAAAAGGACGTATTTAATACTTTTTGTAGAGTATGACTATGAAACAGGTTCAGAAATATACACTCATCGAATATGGTCGTTCGCTCGTCCAAATATTCTTACATATTGTGATGTCATACCCAGTACGGATTTTGTACGGTACGAATAGGACATTGCCAGAAAATCTCAATATACTCAACAGAGGAGTGCTCGTTGTTTCGAATCACCAATCAATGGCAGATCCCTTCGTTGTTTTGAGCCATATTCCTTTCCGATCTTTTTTGAAACTCGTGCCTCTCTATTTCCCTGTTGATAACAAAGAATACAATCGGTTCTATTTTAAGCCATTTTTGAAAGTGCTTGGTGGGTATGATATCGGAGAGACAAAAAAAGAAAAACTCATCGGTCTTATGAGAACACGTGATTTTCTCAAACGAGGTAGAACGATTTTCCTTTTTCCAGAAGGAAAAATTAACAAAGAATCGATAGGAGATTTCCAGCGTGGTATAGAATTTTTTATGCAAAGTAGTAATGGCGTTATTTTCGTTCGTATGGATGGTTTCGGATCGTATTGGGATATACTCACACGAAAGAAGCCAACGATGAAATTCAGTCAGATATATAGTTTTGATACTCATCCGATAGGTTGTCGAGAAATCAGAATGCTCTTCGAAAAAATCTAAGGATTGAAAAATATATGGAGTTATGAAAATGAAAAAATAATACCACAAAATATTTTATCGTTATTTGTACAGAAGAGTTTGTATAGACAGAAGAGTTTTTTTCTGGTAGAGTTTTTACAAAGTACTTTTTCACCATTCGAGGAGTGTATCATGCAAACTGTCGTTCCTGAATACCATACAAAAACAATCAAGTTGCTCCGCGAATCAGCGGAATATGAATCTGTTGCTTCCCTTTATATCGAACAATTACAACAGAAAATAGCGAGTATTGATATTATTCGTCACAGTTTACTGTATGAATTGGATGAATACTATATCGATCTTCTCGAGAAGGGCTTGCGACCCCATGCACCACTGGTGGATGCACGTTTCGAAAATTGCTTCAAAGAAGCGCGACGAGAAGTTTATCAGTATTTTGAATTCACGGTCGCAAGACTAGAATCCCAGATACGCCAATCTCTACAAATAGTCGAAAATCGAAAAAAGAGTGATGCACCTCTCTGAACGAGAAGTGAATAATGATCGAGAAAGGTTTAGTGTACTGCATTGAACCTTTTTTCTTTCGAAAATTTTTTATGAAAATGATTGATCTCAAGAAATATGATTACACGCTTCCTGATTATTTGATCAGGAAGCAAGGTATTGAGCCACGTGATAGTGCACGATTGTTTGTTTATGATACGAAGACGGATGCGATTACTTTTGATACCTTTCGTCATATAGCGAAGTATCTCCCAAGACAGTCTCTTGTGATGCTCAATAATACGACGGTATTGCCTGCACGACTCTGGCTCAAGAAAGAAACTGGCGGAAAGATAGAAGTATTCGTCCTTGCCAATGAGATAGAAGATGAAAAATGTATTCCGGTACTCGTCGATCGTAAGACGGAGAAGGGTCAAAAACTCTTTTTCACGAATGGAGATTTTTTGGAAGTGATTGATCAGAAAGAGAATCTCTTTTTTGTGAGACTTGTGAGTCAAGAAAATATTTCTCTTCAAATATTACTCGAGACATACGGCGAAACACCACTCCCACACTATCTTGAGGGAGCAAATATATCAGAAGATGTATTGCGAAAACGATACCAAACGGTGTTTGCTAGAGATGGAGCATCGGTTGCCGCGCCGACAGCATCGCTTCATTTTACCGATGAAGTATTTCAGTCTCTGGAAGAGAAAAATATTGAAACTGATTTTTTGACACTGAATGTGGGACTTGGGACATTCGCACCGCTTGCAGATGAAAACTTCATAACCAAAAAACTTCACACAGAATTTATAAATATTTCTCTCGAAACAGCGCAACATATTGATGCTGCAATGGATGAGAAGAAGAATATTATTGCTGTCGGAACAACAGCTCTTCGTACCCTTGAATCCTCGATGTGTGATCAGAGAATTTTGCCACAGAATGGAAAAACAGAAATATTTATTTATCCACCGTACGAGTTTCGTGTAGTGGATATTCTCGTGACCAATTTCCATCTTCCAAAAACATCACTCATGCTTCTTGTAGATGCATTTTTGCAAGATAAAAAAGCAAAAAAAAGTATTGTCGAATTGTATCAGATAGCTATAGCAAATGAGTTTACTTTCTATTCTTTCGGAGACAGTATGCTTATCCTTTGATAGCCTTTCTTTTGACAGTTATGGGAAGAAGGCATAGAATAACATGGTGTTTTTGAAATCAATCTTTTAAAGAAAAACGTATGGCGATCGAAATAATTCTCGCTCTTTTTGTACTTATTTTTATTTCGGTCGGTACCTATTTTTTTGCAGAGCGTTTGCATATTCCTTACACGCTTCTGCTTGTACTTGTTGGGACACTCTTGATCCCGATTTCTCATATACCACTCTTTCATTTCATTCAGAGTTTTCAGCTTACCCCGGAGCTTCTTTTTTTTGTTTTTCTCCCAATACTCATATTTGAATCGGCGTACAATATGAAGTTCCGAGATCTGACGGACAATGTTCGATCGATTTCACTTCTCTCAATAGTCAGTCTCCTCCTCTCGACATTTTTTATTGCGTTTGTACTGTTTTTTGCACTCCAGTGGATTCATTTCCCGGTGCCATTTTTTGTGACACTTATTTTTGGAGCAC
The DNA here is from genome assembly GCA_028688415.1 of Candidatus Moraniibacteriota bacterium. NCBI lineage: Bacteria > Candidatus Moraniibacteriota > Candidatus Moraniibacteriota bacterium. The sequence continues at coordinate 404,403 of JAQTYF010000001.1, read as the reverse complement.
TGATTTCAGCGACCGATCCAGTTGCTGTACTCGCTCTTTTCAAGCAATTTGGAGCACCAAAACGACTCTCTCTTATTTTTGAAGGGGAGAGTCTTTTCAATGATGGTACCGCTATTGCATTGTTCCTTATCGTCATTGATATCGCTTTGAAAGGATTCCATGGGATAGAATCTGTCGCACAGGGTATATTTATGTTTTCGACGATGGTTGTTGGTGGTATCGGATTTGGACTTTTGATGGGATTTGTCTTTGCCAAACTGATACAAAAAGTACACGATAACGAAAATATCGAGATTACACTGACGATGCTTATGGCGCATCTCACTTTTATACTCTCAGAACTCCTCTCTCGTCATCTCATTATTGGAGGGCAGCATATTTATCTTTCCTCTGTTATTGCGACAGTAATGGCATCAATGGTTATCGGGAATTATGGAAGATGTAAAATCTCTCCACGAGTCGAAGAATATATGGAAAAATTCTGGGGATACTTTGCTTTCATTGCGAATTCTCTTGTTTTCATATTGATGGGATTGCTCTTTGCTGGACTTCCTATACATTTTTCTCAATTTGTGTGGCCTATCATGGTGACGGTACTCGTGGTTATGATCGGGAGAGCTCTCTCTATTTACCCTGTCATTGGTTTCTTGAATAGAACAAAAAAAGAAGAACATATTCCTCTTTCTTGGCAACACTTGCTCTCATGGGGAAGTCTCCGAGGCGCACTTGCAGTGACGATGGTACTTCTTATCCCTAATGATCTGACGCTTGCTGGATGGGAATACTCTTTCTCAATCAAAGAGTTTATTTCAGCTCTGACTATTGGTTGTGTTTATTTTACACTTCTAGTAAAAGCGACCAGCATTGGAAGTATGATCAAAAAAATGAAACTCGATCAATTGACCCCACTCGAGATGGTTGAATACCACGAGAGTCGAGCTCTCGTCTATGCTCAGACGCTTGAAAAATTGAAAGATTATCGAACAAAGGAATTTGTCGATGAAGAAGTATATACGAAACTCAATGCTGAATATAGCGCAGAATATGAAACTTCTTTATTAGTACTACGTGATGATTTTCGTAAAAATGGTTATTCTCTCGAATCAGCACTGAGTATGTATGCTCTCGGTACCGAGAAGCGTTTTCTCCTGAAGCTTTTCATGTACCGTGAAATCTCTGAACCAGTATACAAGAAAGTGCTCAACAAAATCGAAATGCAGATGGCTCGTGTCGAGAGAGAAGAACATCAAATACAAGATATTAATGAAGTTTTTTCGCCAGATTGGTTCGAACGAACAGTATCTTTCTTTCGAGATTTTTTGATACCGATGAACGACCGGAAGAAAACAATCAACGAATATCATTATTATCGTGCTCAGAAAATCATTGCATCCAAAGTCCTTCATCGTCTCCATACACTGACGGAACATTATTGCGGAGTGTTTGGTGATGATATTATCGTAAAAAAGGTTATTGCGCTGTATGTGCAATTCGAACAAGATGCTCATGAAAAGATGCTTCAATCAGGAGAAAAAATGAAAGAAGAGCTTCGTTGGGAAAATGAAAAGGTAGGAAGGAGAGGATTCTTTAAGGCAGAAGAACATTTCTTGGATGAAATAGTAGAACGTGAGATGTTGCCTCAGAAAATCGCATCGATGCTCTACGAAGAGTTCAGGCACAAGGCGTACAAGAAAAATAGTACACAAGAAGATCTGATCACAATATCGTAGAATATAAAATCCGCACCTAATTTATTTCAGGCGCGGATTTTTTTATGCTGACCACGTTGCTCGCGAGCGACGATGGCTGGGGAGGCAGGGAAGCGGATGCGCTCTATATCGTTGCGAGCAGGGATTTTATAAGAGGGGGAGGTAGGGATCGAACAGCGCACTTTGTGCGCTCTAAGAACCCCTCGGTTCTCAGCGGACTAAAGTCCTGCTCTCCGCAACGGAAAAACTCCCGTTTTTCCGACCCTTTTCCCTTTTACTGTTCGCTCCATTCCTCCTACAACAAATAAAACTTAAAGAGGTATCCAGACGACGGATACCTCTTTAAGTTTTATTTAATGCTGGGGAGGTAGGGATCGAACCTACGAATGGAGGCTTCAAAGGCCCCTGCCTTACCACTTGGCTACTCCCCAATATCAATTAACAGCTAACATGTAACAAAAAACAAAAATTCACGGATCGAGTCTTTTCTGTTAATTGCTAGCTGTTACTTGTTTCATGTTTTGTGTTACTTGCTTATTGTCAACTGTTCTCTGTTCCCACGAGTTTTCCTCCAAGCATTTCCATTGCCTGATTGATGAGAGGATTGTCGATTGTCGATACTTGTTCTTGTGTAGCTGTGTGATTCTCTGTTGGTGTGATAGTACTTGTTTCCAACATGATTTTTATCCGTGTTTTTGACTTCAGTATCGTATCAAAGGCGGTAGCAAGTGTCAATTGATTTCCAGCTTCATCGAGCCGTTCTTTGTGAAAAGGATATTTGACAGCAATGGTTATGATATTGCCAGTTGTTTCGATAGGACGAGCGGTTGTGAGAGCGAGTGTGAGAGAGGCATTGAGCTTTTTGGCTGTAGTGAGCACTTCGTGCCAATTTTTCTGAACGGTTTCGAGAGTGATTTGAGGAAAGGTATTTTCTTTTTTTGTGAGTACCTCATTATTCTGTTCCGACACTTCTTCTCTTGCTGGTATTGTCGTGTGTTTTTGTTCTGTGAGTACAGAAGAATCACTTGAGATTGGTGTTGATGTAACGGCAGGAATAGCTGTAGTTTCTTTTGATTGTGTTGTCGGCTGTTTTGTCTCCGAGGAGGTTATTTGAGGTGTTTGTTCTGAAAGAGGTGTTTTCTCTGAGAGGATTTTTACGACAGCAATCTGTAGTGGTAATTCTGGAATGACCGATGTTTTGCTAGCAATTTGTGCAATTTGTACGTATTCGAGCATACTTACTACCTGTATCGGAGAGAAACTCTGTGCGAGAGAAACGAGACTTTCTTTTTGTTCATCGGTGAATGTATCGAGTTCTTGGATTCCATTGACAGAATCAGCAGAGACGAGCAGGAGATCCCTCAAGTAGTGGAGAAAGACACCGCAGAAGACAGAGAGGTCTGCGCCATCAATGGAGAGCTTGCTTACAAAATTGAGGCTTGGGTAGAGTTCGTTTGTGGCAATGAGACGCAGGAGCGTGACGATGTTTTCTTTTTTAGTTGTTCCGAGCACTTCCATCACCTTTTCTTCGGTAATCGGAGACGCCTCAAGAGAAAGGATTTGCATGAGGAGTGATTCTGCATCACGCATCCCTCCTTCGGCAGTGAGAGCGATCATTTCAAGTGCTCCTCGATCAATATTCAATTTTTCTTCTTTCGCGATTCTTTCCAATTTTTCGACAATGCTCTTGACTGGAAAACGAGAAAGATCAAACCGTTGACAACGAGAGATGATAGTGTCAGGAATCTTGTGAAGGGCAGTGGTAGCGAGGATGAATATGACATGTACTGGTGGCTCCTCAATAGTTTTGAGGAGAGCATTGAAAGCGCTCGTCGAAAGCATATGGACTTCGTCGATGATGTAGATTTTGTGCGAACCGAGTGTTGGAGGGAGGGCAACAGTTTCTCTTAATTCTCGAATATTATCGACGCTATTATGCGAAGCCGCATCAATCTCAATGACATCGAGTGAGCGACCTTCAGAAAAGAGGAGACAATGTTCGCATTTATTGCATGGTTCGGCGGTACCGTTCCTTTGAGAACAATTGACAGCTTTGGCGAACAGTCGAGCGAGTGTTGTTTTTCCTGTACCACGTGGTCCGGTGAAGAGATAGGATTGGCCGACGCGTGCGAATTGAAGAGCGTTGGTAAGCGTCGTGACAATATGTTTTTGTCCGACGACATCTGCGAATGTCTGAGGACGGTATTTGCGATAAAGAGTAGTGGATGTAGACATTGTTTTAGCTTATTAGCTTATTAGCTTGTAGCTTCTTAAAGCACTCCGATTACAATAATGTTATTGTACACTTTTTTAGATTTTTAGAAAAGAAAAAAGCCCATTGAGGAGCTTCTTTCTGTTTATTTTTCGCAAGCTAATAAGCTACAAACAAAAAAGCCATGTACTATTTTTTGAACACAAAGAGTTTGTAGCCGACAAAGTTCCAGAGCATAGAGAAACCTGTTGCAAAGAGTTTGGCAATGTTGGTCCAGAGTACAGCGCTGAGACCGAAGAAAGGAGGGATAAAAGTAGTGACGCTCGTCAGTATCAGACCGTTGAGAAAGAGACCAATGACACTGATAATAAAAAAGGCTGAGAATTTGATAGGTTCTTGTTCTGTTTTTGTTTTGTCTTGGAATGTCCAATGCTTATTCATGAAATAACTATTAAAAACAGCAACGGAGAAAGAAATGCTATTGAGCAAAAATAATTCTGGACCAGATGCAATGCCGGTGAAGTGCATGAGAATATTCAAAACCAAAAAATCGATACCGGTATTGATACCGCCAACAATGACAAATTTGATAAATTGTTTAATAATTCGCCTCAATCGAATCGGATCATTCAGGATGTCTCGTAGCATTATAATGTTCTTAATAGTCGAGGGAGAGTATCTCTATTGAGCTTGTTTGATTTCTTTTTCGATTTCTTCCATATCCCGTACCCAATCATCGAGCGTCTGAGTGTTTGTTACGGCTGGTTCATTGTTTTGCTTGAGAAATGAGGTGTCCTCAGGCGTCTTGTCTTTCAGATCTTTCTTCCAGTTGTTGATAGTTTCGTTTTCTTCGGTAGCTTTGGTGAGGGCAATCTGCCAATCTTCCCGAGCTCCTTTTTGAATCACATTTTCTATAGCTGCCCATGTGGCACCAGGATCTTGAGGTGTGACAATAGCCACTTCATCTCCAGGAGCAGTTTTGAAATAGGTAATAGAAGCGAGTAAGACACGATAGGGTTTGCCGTTCGCTAGTACGTAATAATTACCATTCTCATCTTGAGTAACGACAGCGATAGCATGATTGCGATTGATAGGTCCGACTTGTTTATAGAGAAATGCGCCACTATTGGTAATAGTCAGTTTGAGCATATCACCTTCGACGAGTTTTGACTTGGAAGCATAGTTTGCAGGAACAGGATATTGTCTTCCATCTGTGCCGATCATAATCTGTCCATCGAATGTTCCTTCTACGACCGTTCCTTCTGCTGTATCAAGATCTGCTTTCTTTGGGCGACCAGTCTTTTTCTTCCCTTCCAATTGGAGGAGCATTGCCTTGGCGCCCTGAATAGTTTTTTCAGCGCTCAAAACCATATCACGCAAGGCCTGAATTTTCATAGCCTGCTCCTCATTGTTGCGTGATTCAGGATCGATTTGAGTAGCGGTATTGGAAGTCATATTTTTATTTTCCGACGAGGAATTTTTTCGTCGTTTTTTATTTTTTATCAACACCATAATTATAGACGATTATCGAAATAGATGCAACATATTGAAAAGACGCTCGTTTCACATTTCTGAAATTATTTTTTTTGAAAGTATGAAATAAAGAAAAAATGAGAGAAAAAATACCCAGAGAGAGCTGGTCTTGTAGAGGGGTTGACAAAAACTAAGAATATGCGTTAATATGTATTTCATTCGTCTGAGGGGCTATTTCAAGAGGAGAGTACATTTTCTCGAACGATATCGAGAAATCAAATTCTTTGTTTATCTGCTGATTATAAAGTGAAAATATACTTGTATGGTATCAATGAAGAAGAAAGTGCAGAAAACGGCATCTTCGAAATCTTTGAAAAAAGAAGATTTTGTTGTTTTTTCTTCTCTTTTAGAGCAGTTGTTGTCAATGTTGCCTGCTCGTTCGCGTACTATTGTTTCTGCACGTTTTGGATTGTCTCTCGATGGAGAGCAACAGACATTGGAGGAGATAGGACGATTGCACAGAATAACACGAGAACGTGTACGTCAGATTGTTATTAGTGCTCTCGGATTTCTCTCTCAAGAACAGGAAAACCCTTTGTTTATACAGGTCAAGAATCGCATTTTTGCTGTTTTGGAAGAGAAGAAAGGCATTATACAGACAGAGACATTGCTTCATATACTTGCTCCTTCGAATAAAAAAGAACAAGGAGCTCTTCTCATTTTTATTGAGTGTCTCTCTTCAATCAAAAAAGAAAAAGCTACCAGTGAACGAAAGTCTGTCTATGTGACAAACGACTTCGTCTTTCCTCAATGGAAACTCGTCAAAGACAAGGCAAAACGTATTTTGGAAACATCGGAGCAGGTCTTGGATGTCGATACTCTTTATGATCGTTTCAATGAAGGAGGTAATGCAGTGAGCAAACAAGAACTCATGAGTTTTCTTGCTGTAGCAAAAGAAATAGAACAGAATGTTTTCGGTAAATGGGGATTGTCAGAATGGAGTGATATCAAACCTCGTGGTACACGAGAAAAAGCCTATCTCGTATTGAAAATGACAGGTAAATCATTGCATTTCAGAGAAATAGCTTCACTGATCGACAGTTACGGACTTCGTAGTAACAAAAAGAATCAGAGTCATCCTCAGACAGTGCATAACGAACTGATCAAAGATGATCGCTTTGTGTTGATTGGACGAGGGACATACGCACTCTCTGAATGGGGATACAAAAAAGGTACGGTCAAAGAGGTACTCGAAGAAATACTCCGCAATGCTTCTAAACCACTTTCTCGCGAAGAGGTGTTGACACAGATATTCAAAATACGTCAAGTCAAAAAATCAACAGTGGTTATCAATTTGAATACGTATTTTCATCGTGCTGGAAAAAATCTTTACAGCATCAAGAAATAAACTACAATCTTCCTCAGACTTTTCTCTTCTTCAAGAACATGGTAGAATAGTAAAGTAATAATAAACAACTCCTTGTGCGTTGTGTTATCGTCGCGAAAAATAAAGAATTCTTTTTGTTCCATATCTAACGGGGTCAACGAACCTCAAAAAAATGAACACTCTTTTCTCACAGTTTGCACATTCATTCGAAGTACTTGCTGGATCTTTTTCTCTGTTATTGGACGTGTGGTTTCTTGTTTTTCCGCCACTGCTTTTTTGGCTTTTCAAAGTTTTTTGGGTTCAGCATGTCGAGGGTCAATATGCTTCAGGCATCGAAAAAGTATTATTGGAAATCATTCCACCACGTGATTCTGAAAAGAGTCCGCTTTTGATGGAATCTATTTATGCAGGATTGGCAGGCGTAGAGACATCTCCAAATACAGCAGAACAATGGATCAAAGGACAATTCCCGACGTCTTTCTCACTTGAGATAGTGAGCACTGAGGGGCAAGTACATTTCTACGTACGTTCACCGAAAAATTTCCGTAATCTTGTCGAAGCACATTTCTATGCCCAGTATCCGGGTGTCGAGATTCTCGAAGTGGAGGATTATATCTACAATGTCCCGGGTACCGTACCGAATAATGAATGGGATCTGTGGGGGACGGATTTTCTCTTGGCAGGAGAGGATCTCTATCCAATCAAGACGTATAAATACTTCGAAGAAACAGTGACAGGGAAAATGATCGATCCTCTCGCAGGTCTCGTGGAATCAATGGCGAAAATCGGTCCCGGACAACATCTCTGGTTACAATTCATTGTCACACCTCTTTCTCCGAAAATTGCCAAAGAATTACAGGGAACTATCGATGCATTTCTCGGAAAAAAAGTAGAAGAAAAAAGTGGTATTTTCGGAATACTCATTCTCAATCTCAAGGATATTGTGATGAATCTCGGTAAGGGGATTATGGGACAGGAACTCTCATTCTCATCGAGCGAGGGGAAGGTATCAAAAGACGAATCTCCTGTCGAATTTCGTCTCACCCCTGGTGAAAAAGAAAGATTGAAAGCTTTGGAATCGAATATAGGAAAACAAATGTTTCGTACTCGTATGCGTCATGTCTATGTGGCAAGAAGGAGTGTGTTTGACAAATCGACTGGTGTCTCTGCTTTTATCGGAGCGATCAAACAGTTCAACGACCAAAACTTGAATGGTTTCAAACCGAATGATGATACGAAAACGTATTCCGCATATATTTTCAAAGATGAACGACTCAGGTATCGTCAACGACGTTTATTTCGTCGATACACGACGAGAGATACCGATCCTCAACCAACTCGCTTTTTATTGAGCAGTGAAGAGTTGGCAACGGTCTTTCATATCCCAGATATGTCTATTACTTCACCAGCACTGACTCGTGTTTCCTCCAAGCGTGGAGGTGCTCCAACTAATTTGCCTATTCAAGAATAGTAAACTATGGCTACTCACGATCAGAATGACATCACTTTTTTTGCAAAAACAAATTTCCGAAATCAGGAAAGAATTTTTGGTATCAAAACAGATGATCGTCGTCGTCACATGTATGTTATCGGAAAAACGGGTATGGGAAAGACCAACCTGCTCGAAAACCTTGCTATTCAGGATATTCAGAAAGGACACGGGATTGCGTTTATCGACCCTCATGGTGATACGGCGGAAAAACTTATCAAGGCTATTCCTTCCAATCGTATCAATGATGTCATCTATCTCAATCCATCTGATCAGGACTTCCCAATCGCTTTCAACGTGATGGAAAAAGTCGATCCAGAATACCGTCATCTTGTGGCATCGGGTCTCGTCGGTGTATTCAAAAAAATCTGGGCAGATTCTTGGGGACCACGACTCGAATATATTTTGCGTAATGCTATTTTGGCACTGCTCGAGTACCCGGGAAGTACCCTTCTTGGTGTGACACGTATTCTTGTCGACAAATCTTATCGAGCGAAAGTAGTAGAAAAAATCACCGATCCTGTCGTTCGGAGTTTTTGGGTAGATGAATTTTCACAGTGGAATGATCGCGTTCTTCAAGAAGTGATTTCTCCAATTCAGAACAAAGTGGGTCAGTTCCTCTCAAGTTCTCTTATCAGAAATATCGTCGGACAAACTGTTTCCTCTTTCAATATTCGTGAAGTAATGGATCAGCGGAAGATTCTCATTATCAACCTTTCCAAAGGACGCATCGGTGAAGACAATGGAGCGCTTCTTGGCGCAATGATGATTACGAAAATTCAGCTCGCTGCAATGGGGCGTGTCGATATTCCTGAGGAAGATCGTAAGGATTTTTATCTGTATGTTGATGAGTTCCAGAATTTTGCTACAGAATCGTTTGCTAATATTCTTTCAGAGGCTCGTAAATATCATCTCAACCTCGTTTTGGCAAACCAGTATGTGACACAAATAGAAGAGACGGTGCGTGATGCTATTTTTGGAAATGCTGGATCGATTGTTTCGTTCCGTGTCGGAGCGATGGATGCCGAGTTCCTTGAGAAAGAATTCGAGCCAGTTTTTATGATGAATGATATTATCAATCTTCCAAAATTTCAGATTTATCTGAAATTGATGATCGATGGTATTGCTGGAGACGCGTTTAGTGCGACAACGCTACCGCCGATCAAGCTCGAAGATGCCGGAAATGAAATAAAAATCATCCAAAATTCTAGGGAACGGTATTCATCGAGTCGCGAAGACGTAGAAGAAAAAATTCGTCGTTGGAGCGGAATGCTGACTGCCGAAGAACGACAAGCTATCGCTGATGAACAGAGGAATACGGCGCATATTCTTCAGAAAAAAAATGTGTCGAAAACACCGCCGATTGTAGCGAATGATCAAATTGAGCGAAGAACTGTTCCTGACAGAAGAGGTATCCATGAGCAACCTTCTGATATCAATACCTCGGTTCAATCACCTCGTCCTCTGATCAGTGCGAAGAAAACAACGACACAAAAAGAAGTCACTTCTCTCGAGAAGCAATCAGTATTTGAACCAGCATTGGCACCCAAAAGAATTATTGATGTCTCTCTTGAATCTCTGCGCGATACGATGACGCAGACAAGAATAACTGAAGAAAAATCGTCGGTATCAATGCCAGAAAAAGAGATATCTTCTGTAACAGAGACACTTCCAACGGAGAAGAAATTGTATCCGACACAGTGTGTGACTTGTGGTACTGATATTACCGTTCCGTTTATTCCTGATGGAAAAAGGCCGACTTTCTGTCGCGAATGTCTGCGTGATTATCAGCGCTCAGTCGCTAAAGAACGGAATACTATCGCAAAGAAAAATGCTGATCAACCAATCACTCGTCCAGCTCCTGCTATCCCACAAAGAAGAAACACAGATTTGAAGTCATATGTTTCTTCTGAAGCACCCCTCTCGCTTGCTCAAATCGAATATATGGGTTCCAAAAAATTTCAATCATTGGGAAATCGCCCAGCGGTCAATTTGAACGATGTTCGTGCACTGATCAAAGATATGAAGAAAGGGGACGAGTAAGTAGACAGTGTCTTGCTTCTTTCGTGCAAAAGGAAAACTTGTTTTTGTCATCTGTTTTTGTTAGTATATCTTTATAATGAATGAAAAAATATGAGTTTTAAAAAATGGCATAGACGTATCTACAAAATGTGGGTCGTTATATCAATTTTTGTGGTGATATCAATGATTGGGTTTCTTGTGGCTCCGTTTTTTCTGTATTAAAAAAGAAGAGGGGTATGGCACAAAAAAAATGGTGGTTCACGGGTACGGTGATAATTATTTCTCTCCTGATCGTATGGGTGCTCGTTCTTTCTTCGAGACAACTCAAACGAAGCGAACGTATAGAGAAAGAAGTTGCTATTCTCGAGGTTGAAGCAGGGAAGATTCGTCACGAAAATGAAACTCTTGCCGAGAAAATACAATATTTTTCTTCTAATGATTTTCGAGAACAGGAAGCGAAGAAAAAACTTGGATTAAAAAAAGAAAAAGAAAACGTTGTTATTATCAACCCTCGATCAGGATCAGAACGACAGGAGAATAAACCAGAAGAAAGAGTAGAGAGAGAAGATAATACGCCGAATTATAAAAAATGGTGGAATCTTTTTTTCTGAAATTTTATACACTATGTCAAATACAACACATAATTTTTCGAGAAAAATACGATTGAGTACCGTACTGTATACAATAGCAGTTGTTGTATTAAGTATCTTTTTACTCAGCCTGATTGCCGTGTACACCTCGTTTGGATCGGTGCAATCGACCACTGCATTAAAAAGTGTATTACCATACCCGATTGTTGTTATCGGATATGATCCTGTTATTACCTCTCGTGCATTGGCTCGGAATATGGTTTCTGTGAAACGTTTTTATGAAGTACAAAATTTTTCAGAAATAGGTGTGCGTGTCGATTTTTCTACACCAGACGGACAGAAACGTTTCAAGATACGCGAAAAAGAAGTATTGAATAAAATGATCGAAGATCGGGCTATCGAAGTGCTGGCGAAAGAAAAAGATATACGAGTCAGTCATGATGAAGCATCGCAAAGTGTCTCTCGAAAACTCTCTGAATATAACAGTGAGGTTGGAGTGAAAAATGAATTGGAACGTCTTTATGGATGGACTATTGCTGATTTCGAAGAGAAAGTGGTGATGCCGAGTTTGTATCAGGAGAAATTGGAAAAAAGTCTCGAAGAAGTATTTCGTGATGATACATCAAAAGCCCAAGAAAAGATTTTGAATGCACAAAAAAGTATTCGTTTGGGAAATACCTTCGAAGAGGTAGTGAAACAGTATTCAGATGGTGCAGGACAGGAAAACGGTGGTGATATTGGCTGGTTTACATCGGACGATATTTTGCCTGCATTACGAACGGTGATGAACTCACAGAAAGTAGGCATACCAGGAGATGTAGTGGAAAGTCCACTGGGATTTCATATTGTTTTGATAGAGGAAATAAAGACTGAAAACGAACAAAATCTCTATCATCTCAAACAAGTTTTTATACAGAAAAAAACATTTTCTGATTTTCTTTCTGAAAAAATGCGCATGATGTCGATTTTCGTGTTATCACCAGAATATGTATGGGATAAAGAGACGGCTCGTGCAGAGTTTACCGATGAATCGATCCGTGATTTTGAAAAGAAAATGTATGAGAATGCTGATAATAACACCGCATTCTTCTTCTAATTTGTTTATAAAAAAGTGTTATGGAAATAATACAAAAAGAAGAAATTCTCTCTCCACGGAAAATACAATGGTATCAAAAAGGAATGTTGCTTTTTTTTGCCCTGTTGTTTGGTTTTATCGGAGGGGGTATGTCGCCGATAATTCTGGATTTGTATCATAAACAAAAAACAGTAATCATTGATGAAAATACTCGTGAAAAACTCACTCCAAGTGACGATGTGATGAAAGAGCAGAATAGCCTCATTCCTCGTATGGTAGAGAAGAATTCTGCAGGGGTGGTGAGTATTGTTGTGAGTAAAGATGTTTCCAAATTACGTGATCCTCGGAATAACTTCTTTCAGGGATTTCCTTTTTTTACCCCTTTTGATACTCCACAGGAAGAGAAAAACAGCGAGAGTTCAGAATTGCAGAAGAAGCAAAAAATCGGAAGCGGGTCAGGTTTTTTCGTATCGAGCGATGGACTTATCGTAACCAATAAGCATGTGGTCTCCGACAAAGATGCTCTCTATACAGTGATGATGGGAGAGACGGAACATTCCGCAACGGTATTGGTTCGTGATCCAAATAATGATATTGCTATACTGAAAATTGAAGGAGATAATTTCCCAGCTTTGACACTTGGGGATTCTGGTACGATTCAGGTAGGACAGACAGTGATTGCTATCGGTAATGCTTTAGGTGAATTCTCAGGTTCGGTAACGAGTGGCATCATCTCTGGTTTGCAGAGAAATGTTTCCGCAGGATCTGAACGAGGAAGAAGTGAAGAACGTCTCACAGATATCATTCAGACAGATGCTGCTATCAATCCAGGTAATTCAGGAGGACCACTCTTTGATATCGATGGACGAGTGATCGGTATCAATGTCGCAGTAGCTATGGGAGCCGAAAACGTCGGGTTTGCGCTACCGATCAATTCTGTCAAACGTATTATCGAACAAGTGAGTACGACAGGGAAATATTCTGTGCCGTATATTGGCGTGCGATATGTCATTTTGAATGATGCTCTTCAGAAAGAAAATGATTTGCCATATAATTATGGAGCGCTGATTCTTCGTGGACAAACGATGATGGACTTTGCGGTTGTTCCTGGCTCACCTGCAGATAAAGCAGGATTGATAGAGAATGATATTATTCTGGAGATCAATGGAACGAAAATTGACGAGAAGCACACACTGACAAATGTACTCAGTCAATATAATGTAGGGGAACAAGTGACACTTCAGGTATGGCACAAAGGGAAAGAAAGCGAACTCATTCTCGTGCTGGAAGAGAGAAAATAAGACAAAGAGTAATAAAGAAAGAACAGAAAGAAAGAGGCTTGTAGAAGCCTCTTTCTTCTTTATCAGAGTATGCTATAGTAGAGAGAGATAATTTTTCATCAATATGATACGACCATCATATTTGACGAGTGACGCGATTTTTTTATGATTTTTCACTTTACGATTCTTTTTTGGACAATACTTTTTTCTCTTGGACTGGTACTCGTAGCAATAAATCCTTTTACTCCAACCTGGAACTGGTATATTGTCTCCATTCTTCCTCTTCTGTTTGTTTCTTTTTTGGCATGTCGCCGAATTACCAAGCGTATCTCGGATGTTTTTTTACTTGGATTGCTTTCTTTTGCTGTACCGATACTTCTTTCCTTGATAGATTCTCCTCTGCAACGAAAGATATTTGTCACTCTGAGTGCTATTATGTATTACTTTGCATTACTCGGATTGTATCGTCTGCATCATGCTCCGAAAGATAAGACTGCCCAGGCATTTCTTGACACAGCAACTATTGCAGCTCTTTTCTTTTACTACACGGGTATATTTGGTTTTTATCTGAATTTTTCATTCCCTCTTTGGGGATTGATGATGCTTTATTTCTTAGGAACAGCACTGACCAGTTACAATGCATTTTCGAGTATCAAATATCTGGAAATCAAAAAGAAAAAAGTGATTATTTACAGTTTGCTTCTTGGGTTCTTTATGTGTGAACTTGCTTGGGTGATGAGTTTTTGGCCTTTTGGATACTTGACATCCGGTATATTGGCACTCTGTTTTTTCTTTTTACTTTGGGATATTTGTTTTGATTTCTTTCGAGAATCTGTTTCTTTGCGTAAGATTGTGATACGGACAATCACACTTTTCTTCTTAATAGGTATACTTTTATGGAGCACACCATGGCATATCTTGGTATAAGAGTGACAAGAGAAGATGTGTGATGAGTAAAGAGTTGCCAAATGTCTCGGAATGTGATAAAAATAAGAGCATTGGGCCTAAAATAAAGGCATATTAACTTCTTATCCTCCCTTTGAAATCTATGAAAAAGTTTTTTCTTTTTTTGCTTTCTGTGATAGGTATCGTACTTTTGGGTGGTATAGGATCGCTTTTCATCAATGCGTATACTCCTCGTCTTGCATCCGTCCCTTTTTTGAATACTCTTAGCATATTCAAAAAAATAACCGATCGTGTGACAGTAATCAATAAAACCGAACAGATAGTCGTCCGTGAAGATGATTCGGTGGAAAAAATTATTTCACAACCGTCAACGGCGGTAGTCAAAGTTTTTATATTTTCAGAAGATACAAAGAGTGAAAAGAATGAGATCTCTTTCAATAGAACAGGTGTCTTGTTGACGAATGACGGTTTGATCGCACTGTATAGCGAGCAACCATTTTCAGTAACCTCTCGTTACAGAATATTATTTCCCGATGGCACAGATCGTACAGCTGATTTCTTTGGTTATGATACATTCACCAATATTGTCTTTCTCCGTCTAAGTGATATGAAAAACTCGTCATCGATTGCTCTCGCGAATTCAGATGATGTTCGTGTCGGAAAAAAAGTGGTTGTTATCGGCAGTGCAGAAACAGAATATCAGAGTCGCCTCGCTGTCGGTATTCTCGGAAATATCAACCACACATTCAATCTTTCAGGAAAAACAGTCTCTTCTTCTGAAAAATTGGAAGGAGTATTTGAAATGGATGTGCAAAATCTGGGAAGTTTTGTCGGTGGTCCAGCAGTTGGTTTCAATGGTGAGATGATCGGACTAGTAGGATCATTGACTATCGATAATACTCTTCATACGTTTCTCATTCCTGCTAATATCGTCCGCGATGCATTGAATCGTGCTATCGCACAGACACTGACAAAGCGCCCAGTATTTGGAGTATACTATCTCTCCATTACGAAAACTCTTGCACTGACAATGCATCTCGATCGGACTGAGGGAGCGCTCGTCTACTCTCCTTCAGGAAAAACAGGACTAGCTCTTTTGTCCAACTCGAGTGCGATGCGAGCTGGACTTCAATTTGGTGATATTATTCTTTCAATCGATGGTACAAACATCTCTCCTCATAACCCCTTGTCTGTAGCTTTGAGTCATTATTCTATTGGTGATACGATTCTCCTCCGTGTTCTCCATAATGGAGAAGAAAAAACAATCAGCATACAATTGTAATAAAAGTTTATTTTATGCGACAGACACAACTGTTCACGCGAACAAAGAAAGAAGCACCAAAAGATGAGGTGAGTAAGAATGCGCAACTCCTCATTCGTGCTGGTTTCATCCACAAAGAAATGGCAGGAGTCTATTCTTTTTTGCCTCTTGGGCTACGAACACTCAACAAAGTGATACAGGTTATTCGGGAGGAAATGAATGCGGTGAGCGGTCAGGAACTTTCGCTTACTGCTTTGCAGGATAAATCTTTGTGGGAAAAGACTGATCGTTGGGATGATGAAAAAGTCGATGTGTGGTTCAAGACAAAATTGAAAAACGGGACAGATGTAGGACTTGGTTGGTCTCATGAGGAACCGATTACGCGTTTGATGCAACAACAAGTTTCATCCTACCGTGATTTACCAGTACTCGCGTATCAGTTTCAGACAAAGTTTCGCAATGAAACGCGTGCAAAATCAGGAATTATGCGGACGCGAGAATTTATCATGAAGGATCTCTATTCCTTTTCTCGAAATCAAGAAGAGCATGAAAAAGTTTATGCGTCTGTGCGTGGTGCCTATATCAAATTTTTCGAACGCGTCGGTTTGGGAGAAACAACTTACCCCGTTTTTGCATCAGGAGGTGCATTTAGTAAATATTCTGAAGAATTTCAGACAGTGAGTGATGCGGGTGAAGATTTGATTTACATTGATGAAGCAAGTGGTCAAGCTCTGAACAAAGAAGTATTGGAAGATGAAGTGCTGACAGAGCTTGGTTTGAAGAGAGAAAATTTGGTAGAGAAAAAATCTATTGAAGTAGGGAATATTTTTACTTTGGGGACGAAATATTCAGTGCCACTTGGATTTACCTTCAAAGATGAGGCGGGAAATTCTCAGCCAGTAATTATGGGTTGTTACGGTATCGGACCCGCCCGAGTGATGGGAACGATAGCAGAGGTACTCTCTGATGAAAATGGTCTCGTGTGGCCAGAGTCTGTCGCGCCATTTCGTGTCCATCTCCTTTCGCTCGGAACCGATGAGAAGACAAATGAAGTCTATGAAACACTGACCAAGGCAGGTATCGAAGTCCTCTATGATGATCGCGATATGCGAGCAGGGGAGAAGTTTGCTGAGAGCGATCTCCTCGGTATTCCGTATCGAGTTGTCATCGGCAAACGTTCCATTGAATCAGGAAAAGCTGAAGTAAAAAAACGTACTGAGAGTGATGTGCAGGAAATAGCTTTCGAGGATCTCGTGCATTTTTTCACGATGAAAGAGAAAGAATAAATCAATCATGAAATCACCCTATGTCTCGAGCATACGATAAGAAAGAACGTATCATTATTTCACTCGGAGGATCACTTCTTGTGCCAGAGGGGATCGATACAGAATTCATCAGCAATTTCAAAAAATTTATCGTTTCTCATATCAAAAAAGGATATCGTTTTATTTTGGTAACAGGCGGAGGAAGAACGGCGAGACAGTATATTGATGTCGCAGGGCAAATCACCAAAATTACCGATGAAGATCGTGATTGGCTCGGGATCCATGCTACCCGTATGAACGCACACCTCGTCCGTACTATTTTTCGTGAATATGCGCATCCGCGTATCAATACCAATCCGCATGATCTCGAAGATTTCTATCGAGCACCAGAGCCGATCCTTGTCGCTGCAGGATGGCGACCAGGATTCTCTACTGATTTTGATGCAGTCGTTCTCGGAAAATATCTCGATGTGAATCGTATTATCAATCTCTCAAATATCGAACGTGTTTACAGTAAGGATCCTCGGGTACATGCAGACGCTGTACCATTTGAAGAAATAACTTGGAAAGATTTCCGAAAGATTGTTGGAAGTAAATGGAATCCTGGAATGAATGTTCCTTTTGATCCGATCGCTTCTGAAATGGCAGAAAAAGAACATATGGAGGTTGCTGTGATGAATGGTGGTGATATGAAAAATGTCGAGAATTATATCGCAGGGAAAAAATTTATCGGTACACGTATCAAAGATTAGTTATTTATCTTTCATGGTTACTCTCAAAAAAATTCTCCTTGCCAATCCACGAGGATTCTGTGCGGGCGTATCGCGTGCCGTGAAAGCAGTGGAAGACACTCTGGAGATTTTTGGTGCGCCAGTCTATGTAAAGCATGAGATTGTCCACAACAAGCATGTGGTGGCAGATCTCTCTGCCAAAGGAATAATTACCATAGAAAGCCTCTCTCAGGTGCCAGAAGGGGCCGTGGTGGTGTTTTCAGCCCATGGATCGATCAGAGACCACTATACAGAAGCTCAAAATCGTCATATTCGGCTTATCGATGCCACTTGTCCGCTCGTCACCAAGGTACATCTCGAAGTGGGACGTTTCCTCAAGGAGCAATATCAAATAATATATATCGGACATCATGGGCATATAGAAGGTCTCGGTGTGTTGAGCGAAGCAGAGAAAGGATCTATTCCGCTTGTGGAGACTATAGAAGATGTAGAAAACCTCGATATAGGGAATCCAGAAAAACTTGTCTATCTCACTCAGACAACACTCTCCATCGATGACACAGCTGTCGTGATAAAAGCGCTTCAAAAAAAATATCCTCAGATTGTCGCGCCACCACTTTCCGATATCTGTTTTGCAACAACCAACAGACAGGAAGCAGTGAAGGCGTTGGCAAAAGTATCTGATCTTGTTTTGATACTCGGATCAAAAAATTCTTCGAATTCGACACGTTTGATGGAAACGGCTCGTAAAGAGGGGACTGAGGCTTATCTCATCGATGATGTTTCCGAACTCAATACAGAGTGGCTCAGAGAGAAAGAAACGATTGGTATCAGTGCAGGTGCGAGTGCTCCAGAAAAACTTGTAGAAGGTGTCGTGGAATACTTCAGGAAACAAGGTGTGACAGTGGAAGATTTTGTGGTTGGTGCTGAAAATATGCACTTTGCCGAACCACTGGAATTGATGCAAGCGAGAAAAAAATATGAAAAATAATACGACGGTAGCTCTACAAGTGAGTGATCTCGATCACCAGCGTATCGATGGAACACGGGTATATTTGAAAGAGCTCCTGAAACGCTTTGGAAAATTTGATACAGAAACAAAGTTTCATTTGTATCATCGAAATATCTTCAATCCGCTCTTGACTCCACCAAATTTTCTGAACTATTTCGTGAAGATGCTTGTTTTTCCTTTTGCTTGGATGCAAACGAGATTTGCGTGGGAGATATTTCGCATGAGACCGAAGAAACTTTTTCTGCCGATTCAGGCTGCACCGATTTTTCTCCCAAAAGAAACGGAAGTGACCGTGACTATTCATGATCTCGCTTTCAGACGATATCCAGAGACATTTCCCAAGACACATCTTTTCAAGCTCAACTTCCTCCTTGGTGTGGCACTTCGGAGAGCTGACAAGATCATCGCGGTATCAGAATCGACGAAGAAAGATGTGGTGGAATTCTTCCCGCATATTTCAGAAGACCGTATTCGTGTCATCCATCATGGATTTGATGGTGAGTTTTTTGGTACAAAACTTTCTTCCGAAGAGCTTCGCTTACTGCTTACTTCTTATTCCTTACTTCCTGGGCAGTATGTCCTTTATGTCGGAGCACTTCAGCCGAGAAAGAATCTCGTCCGCCTCATCCAGGCATTTGACGAGGCAAAGAAAACAGCACCCGATATGAAGCTGGTCTTGGCAGGGGAACCAGCATGGCTCTCTCAATCGATATTGGAAGTACGAGAGAAGAGTCCTTATAAAAAGGATATTCTTCTGACGGGAGCGGTGAGTTTCTCTGATCTCCGTAGCCTTTATCAAGGAGCTCGATTTTTTGTTTTTCCATCACTCTATGAAGGATTTGGTCTACCAATTCTCGAAGCGTTTGCATCTGGTGTCCCGGTGATGACGGCCAATAATTCGAGTCTTCTCGAAGTAGGTGGAGATGCCGTACTCTTCTGTGACGCACTCGACGTTTCTGATATGACTGAGAAACTACTCTGTCTCTGGAGTGATGAGCAATTACGACGAACACTTATACAGAAAGGAAAAGAACAGTTACAAAAATTTTCGTGGGACAAATGTGCGCGAGAAACTTTGGAATATATACAGTCTTGACAAATATTTGACGATTTCCCTCGGGGGGTATAATGGAAATGAAATTAAAAAGTGTAAAAATCAAAAATCTGTATGCGTATATTGTATAAATTTTTTATTGTAGGAATGTTTTTTCTTTTTATTCCGTTTGTACAGGCCGACACTGAATCACGTCCGTACACAGATGTTTCTCAACTCACCCCTGAGCAAAAAGTTTTTTATGATCGATTGAATTCCGTACAACAGGAAAATCTTCTCCATCCGCCGAAGCCTGTGTATCCGATCGGCACAATAGACTGCCAGGACTATCTTACTTTTGGGAAGATTTCTATTGATATTTCACCATCCGAGCATAGCCTCTTGCCAGGAACATTGGCGACTTTTTCGGGAAAGGTGATCAACCCATTCAATTACCCCGTTGTCGAAGGACAGGTATATGCAAAGATTTTTTATAAGAATAGCAAGAGTGTTGAGAACGAACATTTGAATGGTCATAGACTTGTCGCTCAATTCATAGCGGTTGACAATATTGCACTCAAAGCAAATGAAAAGAAACCCGTAACGTTTACTTGGCAAGTACCCGCATCCGCACAAGCAGGAGATTATGAGGTGGTATTCTATTATTCTTCCGCCCATCGTCACAGTATAACGGGACTCACTTTTACGAATGACATTACGGGGAACGTGGCGGCGTTTCAAATTGACAATACATATACAGATCTGCCCGTGTATTTTGATGAGGATACCGTCAAATTAAATGACAAAAACTTTTATTTTGCTCAGCCTATCCCCGCTTTTGCAAAGGAGGAGAAAGTCATTGCCTCTTTTGCGCTCGTGAATCCTAAGGACACACCAAATCAGGTCGAAGTTACGTACAAGCTCTACTCGTGGGATGCACTTTTTGCTGGTAATTTCAAAACGGAAAAAACCGAGAAAATTACCCTCCAACCGCAAGAAACAAAATCTCTTTCATACGAAGTGCCTGTTATTGATAATAGTGTTTCTTATGTTGTCGTGACGGTAAAAGATCACGATGCAGAATCAATCTTGGATATCCGTTTCAGTAGAAATGGAATAGAGGAGACACACAACAACAAGCTCGGTGTTGCAACCTATCCGTTAAAGGCAGGTGCGACGAGTACACTCTTTGCTTGCGCACATTCAGCAGGACCAAACAATGTCAAAGACAGCGTCATCACCGTTACGCTCAAGGATGCTGACCAAAATATTCTTCACACCTTTACATATGCCAATGGAATTACCAGTAGTGTTCTTGGTTTCAAGGATGACTTTGTGCTTGAAAAAGATTTGTATGATTTCACACTCACTTCAAGTGTTACTCAGGTAGGGAAGCCAGCTCAAGAAATCACTATTAGGTATAGTTGTAGTGCAATAGATCCTACGCTGTGTCCGAAGAGTAATACCTCACTCATCATTTTTGGTTCCGCAGTTGTTATTCTCATTGTCGCTCTTGGTACATTTCTCATTGTTCGAAGGAAAAGGGGAAGAGAAAATAATATGATAAGCACAAATGAAATCAAATAACACTATGAAACATTCATATTTTAAAATCTTTATTTTCCTCTCCTTATTTCTTGGTGTTGCGATTGATCCAGTGCCCGCCTTAGCATCAAAGACGAGCGGAAGTGTGACTATACCAGGAACTACCATCAATACTGGCACGGTCGTCGGTGCTGCCCCACAAGGAGTATGTTTTTCTTTTAACCTTGCAGGAAGTTTGATGCATCGAGCATCTTTGTATGATAATGGAACAGAAATAACGGATGGTGCCAGTATTACTAGCGGGCATATCCTTAGCCTTGCTCCTATTACTAATAATGCTGATATACAGTGGTTTGCGACCGGATCTACTTGGAATAGTCCTTCTGGACACTGGGTGTCAGGAGCAGGTTTTGGTGGTTTTGATGTATTGGAGCCAGTTATGGATTGTAATGACATCAATGATTACGACACCCTCGCTCTCGGACTGTCCATCGCGCCTCCGTCACCGACGTATTCCTTTTCTGGGCCATGTACACCAAGTGGATCGACCTGTACGGTGAATGGTTCCGGTACAATAACCGCTACCATTAATTTTCGTGCAACGCCGTATAGTTATTATTATCAAACGGGTTGGTCTGGCGATTCCTTTACTTCAGGTTCTTTGTTTGCCTCCGGTCAAGCGAGTGCAGCGAGTGTCTCATTTTCTGTGACTGCTTCTGCGCCCGCCACTTGTCCCGCCTACTCAGGCACAGACAATCTCACTCCAACCTGTGTATACAACCTGAATGCTCCTGTAACCTCAAGTGGAAGTAGTTATACATCTACATCTGTAGCTTCTCCCGCTGGGTACACTGGTTCGCGTAGATGGAATTGTAATAATGGTACCTGGACTCAGGGGGTCTATACGTGTACACCTCCTACCCCTGTTAACTGTGTTGGTTCATGGAGTGATACCGCTACCTGTAGTGTCACGGGAGCGTGTGGTCAAACAGGAGTCAAACAACAGTTGTACACCATCTACACCCCAGCGGCGAATGGTGGTACCGCATGTCCTTTTGTAAACGGTGCAACGCGATGGGGTGCAACATCATGTAGTACAGCAACGTGTCCAGTGCCTACCTATTCCTGCACTGGCATTGTCCCAACAAACGCAACGATGTTTGCAAATGACGATGTAAGTCTTAACGCTGATACCCCATATTCATACTGGGCCACTGATACAGGCACAAGGTGTCAGTATTCCTGCAACGGTGGATACAATTGGAATGGAAGTAGTTGTGTGGCTGTCCTACCAGCCCCCGCAACTGTCTCTGTAAGTGCAGGTGATTGTCAATCAGATACTTTGACTGCGCTCTGGTCACCCGTGACAGGAGCAACTGGCTACGATATTCAAATTGATGGAGGGACGTGGATTCAAAGAGGTTATTATGCAACCGGATATACCTTCAGAAAACTTATACCAGAATCAAGTCATGTTGTCAGTGTACGCGCAAGGAATATAGCAGGACCAGGTCCAGAAAAAGTAGCAACACCATCACCAGTGATTGTAGGTCGAAGACCTGGAAACCAGTGTGAGACAAAAATTTGTCAAGGATCTGTCCCAGTAAATGCTACGATGTTTGCCAATGACAATGTAAACCTCACTGCCGATACCCCATACTCATACTGGGCTACCGACACCGGCACAAGATGTCAGTACAGTTGTAACGGTGGATACAATTGGAATGGAAGTAGTTGTGTCCTTCCTCCAACACCAACCTACTCCTGCACCGGCACCATCCCAGCTAATGCCAGTATGTTTGTAAGTGACAACGTAGGCCTTTCTGCCAATACTCCCTATGCCTATTCTGCTACCAATACCGCACCAAGATGTCAGTTCAGTTGTAATGGTGGCTTCACATGGAGTGGAGGTAGTTGTGTCGCTCCTACTTATTCCTGTACAAGTTTTCCTTCTCATGCTATGGCGTGGAATAGTCTCACACCAGGAGCAAACACACCCTATACGTACTCAGCAACCGATCCTGGATCAGTAGCCTGTAAATTCCAATGTGCTTCTGGTTACACTTGGAATGGTTCAACATGTGGGTTCGTGTCTCCGGCATGTACTCCAAGCTGTGATCGAGGAAACAGTTTCTGCACAGGAAAAACCTATGATGATAGTAACGGTTGCGGAACAAACAATTGCAATGGTACCCGCTACTGTGACTTTAATTGGAAAGAGACAGTACCATTCTAACTCATCAAAAATAACCAAAAAACTATGCCAACACCACTCAAAGTCATTTTTGGAACCATACTTGTTGTTTCCTTTCTTATTCTCGGATATGTACTCATGATTCAGAAGCAAACTGCTTCACAGTCTTCTGTGGTAAATACCACAGAAACAGTTTCTCAAGAATCGTCATCAGATACGATGACACTTCCTCCTTCATCAGAGCCAGCACCAGCATCTTCTGTCGACAAGCTCCAAGAGCTCCAGAATCAGGTGACAGCCGGTACTATCACTCCAGAAGAAGCAATGAAACAAATGGACACATACAACAACACAAAGACAGGAGCAGAAGGGAAATAATACAAAGAAAATGACGAAAAAGAAGGGAAGGTCCTTTTTTCGTTCGAGAAGATCGAAATTTGTAAATATCCTATAATCTTTGAACAACATCTCTTGCAAAGAAGAGAATTCTGTGTCACAATACCTCTGCTGAGAAACAGCCTCCATGGCTTTTTGTCATGCCCTGAGTGAAACCAACTTTTCTGTTGGCGGAATCGAAGGGTTCTTTTTTTTAGATACACTATGGCCAAAGATAACGTTGTAATGCGATTTGATAAAGTGTCTTTCGAATATGGACACAAAAAACCTATCTTAGATGAGGTAAGTTTCAGTATGCGTGGTGGCTCAAAAGTAACCCTGATGGGTCAGAATGGAGCTGGAAAGAGCTCGCTCTTCAAACTCATCACTGGTGAAGAAAAGCCTCAGTTCGGTCGTGTCTCGATCGATCCTGGAGCAACCGTCGCTATCGGACGACAAACCATTCCTCGGGCAGAACTCGAACTCACTGTGCAAGATTTCTTCGATCAATTTTTCAAAGGGAAAGAATGGGAACTCGAAATGGGTATCAGAGAAGTACTTGAAATAGTCAATCTTCCTATGCCACCGCTTGATAAAAAAATTCGTGAGTTTTCCGGAGGTCAGCAAGCCCGTCTTCTCCTCGCATCAGCACTCATTCAAGACCCAGATATCTTGCTTCTCGATGAACCAACAAATAATCTCGATACGGCTGGTATTCTTCATCTCACTGATTTTTTGATCAATTATGAGAAGACCTGTATCGTGATTTCTCACGATGCCGACTTCTTGAACTCGTTTACGCACGGAGTGCTCTATCTCGATGTTTTCACCCACAAAATCGAGCAGTACGCAGGAGACTATTATGATGTGGTAGAAGAAATTGCCAAGCGTATTGCCAAGGCGCAGAGCGAGAATGTCCGGCTCGAACGTACTATTCAAGAAAAGAAAGACCAAGCCAACGTGTTCGCCAACAAAGGAGGAAAACTCCGTGCGGTCGCCAAGCGTATGCGCACACTCGCTGAAGATCTCGAGGACAACAAGATGGACGTGAGACAGGAAGACAAGACTCTTCCGAATTTCGAAATATCGTGCGCGGGCGTTGTCGGACCAATTGTCGAAATACGAACCGTGAAACTTATCACTGATCTCGGACCAGCAGTGAAACGTGTCGATCTTGTTTTGAAAAAAAATATGCATCTCCTCGTGTCCGGACCCAATGGCATTGGCAAGAGTACATTTCTCGAAGCACTCGCTTCTGGAGACAAAGATCGTGCACATATCACTGACGGTATCAAAGTAGGCTATTATCGTCAGGATTTTTCGACGCTTGATTTTGAAAGCACAGTAATGGACACTCTTCTCGCGTCAATGGAAGAAAAGAGTAAAGAACAGGCGTATAAAATAGCGACAAAATTTCTCATTCCAGCAGAATTGATGCAAAATAAAATAGAGAGTCTGTCAGAAGGACAGAAAGGATTACTTATGTTTGCCATTCTTTATGCTGAGAAGCCAGATTTACTCATCCTCGATGAGCCGACAAACCATATCAACTTCCGTCATTTACCAGTGATTGCCGAGGCCCTCGATAATTACAAGGGCGCAATGATTTTTGTTTCTCACGTCCCAGACTTTGTTGCTCAAATCCGTATTGATGAAGTGTTGGATCTCTCATCTCTTCTCTAATTTCTTCGAAAATTGTTTCTTGCGGTTTTGTTATGAGAAAGACATACAAAACTTGGGCGCAGTACAGAGGAAGGGCGAGTTCTCTTCTGAAGCGGTTTTTTGGTTTTCGTCGACCACGGAATGATCGGAACTGGTCTCTTGACTTGAAAATATTACCTGAGATTATCTTAAGCGATGATCATACGATAACGATAAAAAATATTCGGAATTTTTCTTATCAAAGCGTACAGAAATATACTCCGAAGTATTATGATCGGACATTCCCTCTTACAGAAATACGAGATGTCTGGTTTCTGGTTGAACCGTTTTCATGGTTGGCCGCGCATACGATGCTCAGTTTTGGTTTGTACGATGGTACCTATATATCAGTCTCTGTAGAAATACGGAAAAAAATTGGACAACGTTTTTCGCAATTTGCCACACTCTTCTTCTTGCGAAGGCACGAACTTGTTTATGTCATAGGAGACGAACAAGATCTCATCAAACTCCGTACGAATTATCGAGAAGACAAAACCTATCTTTACCCGATGACATTGTCGTCAGGGGAGGCTCAGCAACTTTTTGTTGATACCTTGAAACGAGCACAATATATTCAAGAAAATCCTGAGTTCTATAATCCATTTACGAATACGTGTCTGACCAATCTCATCGATCATATCAATGCTGTGCGCATGACACACATACCTCTTAGTTACAAAATGTGGGTTGCAAAGTATGCCGATGTGCTCATGTATGAGGAAGGTCTCATTGATCAATCTCTTCCTTTTGTTGATATACAAAAAAAATATTTCATCAATGAACGTGCTCACAGACACGCTGTTGATCCTGATTTTTCGAAGAAGATTCGTACAATCTAAAAAATCTTTATTTGGTATGGAAGTTCCTTTTCTTTATTCATGAAAGAAAATATTCCAGAAAAGAAAGCCTATAGTAAAAAGTGCGAGAATGATGAGAGGAATGGAAGAAAGAGGAAAATGAATAAGTGAAAGTAAGAAAAGAGCGAGTGCCCAGAGGGAACCAATCCAGATCAGAGGATGATTCTTCTGTATATTCCAAGAAAAACGCATATCAAGGACACTTCCGAGAAATGCAAGGAGAAGTGAACCAGAGAGCAAGTAGAGAAAGAATATTGTCAGACTGAGTCGCGCTGTTACAAAGGTTGGGAGAAGCATTTCGAGAGTGAAAAGTCCTGCAAATCCAATATAGCCGATGAAGAGGAATTCGAGTAAGAGTGCATAGCATACCGCAAGCACCCCGTTTTTTTTGAAACGCAAGAGTTGTTCGAGAAGTACTGTTGTGATTGTATTCATAGGATATTTTTCAGGTTACTCACCAAAACCAAAACGTACCAGGAGTCGCTGTTTGATTTTTGAGATGATAGACAACATATTTTGTTTACTCGCTTCTGTCTTGAGAGACACCTGGAGAGTGTTGATGTCGATAGGTTCACTTTCGTTTTTGAGTGTAATTTCAAAATCATTCCCAAATCCAGATGGCAACATTGTAATCGGCGTCTGACAGGACAGAGATTGACCCAAGATACCTGGCTTTAGAGTACACGTTGTCGTCTGTGCGCTCATCTTGGATGAAGCAATGATAGGAGTCTGTCTTTCTGTGAGGAAAGTCAGATATTCTGTGTTTTCGATTGGTCGTTTTGTACCGTTTTCAATAAGATACGATATGTTCGTATCTTGATCAAGGAAGAGTGTCCCATCTGGATGTTCTATACCAAGAGTGATAATTCTTCCTCGTTTGTAGATCCCAATTTCTTCTTCGCTGGCAGGTATGACATCTTCGAATCGATATCCGAGAGCAAGGAATATTTCTGCGCTTCCGAAGGGTCTCATTTCTGTCTCACTGACGATCAAGAAAACACCATCAGCAAAAGAAACAGTTGATCCAATACGGTAGCCGATAAAAGTATCGGAGAGGGTATATTGAGAGAGGGTCTCGCTTTCTTCTGCTCGTGCGTCCGTATCTTGATAACGTGAATGATACGCATTTGCACTGACGAAAGGAAAGAGAATGTTTTCTCGTAATTCGTAGTATGTATCATCGATTTTGTATAAAGAGGCAAGAGGGGAAACAGTGAGAACCGTACCAACAGGGAGGAAGAAGCTGCGATAAGAACGCCTGAGAGATACGTCCATTGTTTCCAGAGGAGCTGATTTTTTCTCGAGTATGAGCTCTATCTGTGCCTGTGAGAATGTCCCTAGAGTACTGGCAGTACTGAAGAGAACTTCATTGGTATTCATTTTCCCATTTGTATTCAGACTGTTTTGTTCCGTACGAGGATCGATCAAATTGTTTTTGCTCGAGTTGGGTGTGCGGAAGTTGAAAGAAAAAACAAGCGTCGGAAACAGTGTCTGGAAAACGAACAGGCAAGTGCTCGTAATGACGATGCCATACAGTATTACCCGTGCGATCTGATACTGACGTTTTACTGTCTCTGGTATGACAAGGGGTAATGAAAACATACTAGTAAATCTGAAAGAGTGAATTATGAGTTTCGATGAGACTTTTCTCGGGTAATCCAAAAGAAGAAAAACTGTTCTTCGAGATGTTTGATTGAAATTTCTCTGTCGAGAAAATTACTGGATGAAGGAATGTCATACGCTCACCAAAAACGTCTCGATAACGGGAAAGGGTATCGTCAGGCGTGAGGAGATAAATGTGTGAAAAGAGCGTCGTATCAAGCAAGGTAAGGTCGTAAGGATTGAAGAAGTATACCATATTTTTTCCTGACAAATATTGAGCTGGTCCAGTAATCATCGAAAATCCATCGCCAGTCACACCACGATCGATCAATACAAGATCGGTACCTGAGAATTGTTGACTGAATGTCATTGTTTGTTCGAGGAGTCCTCGATTTTCTGCAAAGAACAAACTGTGACTCCAAGCGGGATATTGTAACGTGAAGAGTCCGATCAGAATAATGCTGACAAAAAAGAGTCGTTTCCCATGGGGTCTTTCGAGAGGGAATTGCTCTTTTTTGGCAAAGAGGAGAGCGAGTCCGACAATCGCAGAGAAAAGGAGTGTAGGAAAAACAGAAAAGAGATATCGACGAAGCATCCAAGGATGATCAGAAGAAATATTAGGATCAATAAGATAGATGAACGTAGGGAAAGCGATCAGCGTCGGTAAGAGAATAAGGAAATATCTTTTTTTGATAAGAAGAATGAGTGAAAATAATCCAAGGAGGAAGAGTATAAGAAGTCCGTACCAAAAAAAGACGGATTCGAGAACGACTGGAGCGCTCACTGGAGCGAGAGTATTTACGATATGTCCATCGGTGAATTGGCGGAGAAACTTTACGAGAGCTTTTCCAATTATTCTATAGTAAGGAAGATTAACGATGAGGTCTCGCCAGAGAATAATCGCGAAAAAAAGACCAGGAAGAAGAATGCTTTTCCAAGGGTACGTTATCCAGATGTGTCGAGCATATTTGCTACAAAAAAGTATTGCGAGGGTAAAGAAAAGAAAAGCAAATCCCTCTATTCGAGTGAAAGCAAATAATCCACCAGCAAACAACACCCCTACGTAAGAAATAAATTTTCCTTCTCGAAGAAAAAGAATGAGACTGAAAGTGAGGAAAAGGAAAAGGAAAAGAGCGAGATTTTCACTGAGTGTTACTCGAGCGAACCAGAGAGGAAGAAATGATCCTATCATGAGAATAAGCCCAGAAAATGCATAAAACGGATGTACAAAAATTCGCAAAAGAGCATACAGTATCAGAAGAGAAAGGAAAAAGAGAATGCTGTTGGCAAGAGCGAAACCAGACATACCGAAGAGGGATACGAAAGAAGCGAGCCAAGAGGTGTAGGCAAGAGGGAACTGTGTGATGAGTTCGCCTGTTTCTGTGTAGGCGAATCCAGGAAAATTGAGGGCAGTTCCTTTTTCATGAAGGGCGAAGAAGGCTCTGCTTGCGTCAGTAGAAAAAGTGAGTTGACCATTTTGCGTCAGACGATAAGCGGCTTCACTAATAGATCCCTGATCACGTCCAGAGAAAAGTGTCGGGACAGTATACAGACCAATAAGAAAAGCAATGCACAATGAAAGAAAGAAAGCGATTCTGAAATCAATCGATGATCGAGAGAGGAGTTTTATTCCCACAAAAAGTGCGAGAGAAAAAAGAGTAAATGCACCACAGGCGAGAGCCCAGGGAAAGAATATGTTTCCCAAAGTAAGGGTGAGTGCAAGCCAGCCAAACACGATAAAACAAAGCCCGAACAGTATTACGAGATTGTCTGATTTTTTAGGAGAAGGAAGAAATTTCATCATATATATAGTATACAACAAGAACGCTATTTGCAAAGCATTTTGAATATGTCTACAATAGAGTATAAGAACGTTGATTCTTTGTTTGTATTTGTATGAAAATCCTTGTTATTGCTCCAACGCCATTTTTCTCTGATCGTGGTACTCACATTCGTATTCTCGAAGAAGCGCTTGCTCTCGAAAAACGAGGGCATACAGTGATGATTGCTACCTATCATATCGGACAGGATATTCCGAAGAGTCTCGAAAGTCATATCGATATCAGGCGTATCAGACGACTTCTTTTTTGGTACAAAAAATTGGAAGCAGGACCAGATTGGCAGAAACTGCTCCTTGATTTGATGTTGCTTCGCAAGACATTTTATTTGGCTCGCACATGGAGACCAGATATCATTCATGGCCATCTGCATGAAGGAGTATTGATTGGTGCTCTCGTGAAAAAATTTCTTTTTTGGAGAAAATTGAAATTGGTAGCAGATTTTCACGGAAGTCTGACGAACGAAATGGTTTCACACAGTTATTTGAAAGCGATGGGATTGCAGAAAATTTTCCGAATGATCGAACACTCTATTGATGGGTTGGGGGATCGGACGGTAGCCAGCTCGTGGGACAATGTCAAGCGTATCAACGAAATACCTCGAATGCATCAAGCAGAATTGCTTCTCGATGGCGTGAGACTCTCGATGTTTGATCGGTTACCAGAAAGTGCTTCTTTGAGAGAGATATTTCATATACCACAGAACAAAGTGATAGTGACGTATACGGGAGCACTTATCCCGAACAAGGGCATCAAGCTTCTTCTTGAGGCTATTCCACTCGTATGTAAAACACAGTCCCAGGTTCATTTCGTTATCGCTGGCTTTCCTGTTGATCAGATAGCTTCTTATATGCAGGAGCAGAGTTTCCAGGAACATGTGACGGTCATCAGTCCATTACCGTATTTTGATTTGGCAAAAATTCTTCATTTAAGTGATATCGGTGTCGATCCCAAAGAATCGAGTACCAACCAAGCAAGTGGAAAAATGTTGCAGTATATGGGAGCGGGCTTACCGATTGTCTGTTTTGACACAGAAAATAATCGTCAGTATTTGGCAGATGGTGGTGTCTATGCGCGCGAGGTGACAAAAGAAAGTCTTGCAGAAGCTCTCGGTACACTTCTTTCCTCTGAATCATTACGAAAAGAGAAAGGCGCATCGAATCGTGCACGAGCAGAACGATTCGGTTGGGAAGTGTCTGCCGAGAAACTCGAAAAAATGTATCAAGAAATTGTCTAACATGTATTTTTTATGAAACTTCTTTTGATCAAAATAGGGAAAGCGTGGCAGACACTCAAGCGCGATGGACTCATACGTGGCGGACGACGTATCACGACATCCTTTCTGGCACTTTTTGGTCGCGTTCGTCCAGGAGATATTCTGTTCATCACCGGTGGAGTGGGGGATAGCGCGAGGTACCGGACGCAACATATTGCGGAGGAACTTTCTTTTCAAGGATTTCGTTCTTCGGTGACGGTACAGGATAATCCGTTTCTTGTTTCGTATGCAGATCAATTTTCTGTCTTTGTTTTTCACCGAGTACTCTACACGCCGAGCGTGGCTCGATTGATAGAAAAGATAAAAGTACAAAAAAAAGAAATCATTTTTGAAACAGATGACCTCGTCTACGACAAGGAGTTTTTGAAACATATGGATTATTTTCAGAAGATGAATAGTTTTGAAAAGAAACTCTATGAAAATGGTGTCGGAGGAGAGATTCTCGCCGATCCGTATGTGCGAGTGTGTACGACATCGACAGAATATCTCGCCAAGAAACTTCGTGAAAAAGGGAAACAAGTTTTTGTTGTGAAAAACAAACTCTCACAGAAAGATATTTCTGATGTAGAGAAAATAATACATGAGAAAAAACGAGAAGATGACCTTGTCCGTATCGCATATTTCTCTGGTACGCCGAGCCATAACAAAGATTTTGCGGTTATTACTCCGGTACTAGTCCGTATTCTGACTGCTTATCCACAGGTGAGGCTCGTGCTCGCTGGTCCGCTCGATACGGACAATATTCTTCATCCATTTTCTTCTCAGATAGAGCGGATTTCTTTTGCGCCACGGAATGAGCATTTGAGAAACATCGCTCGTATCGATATCAATCTTGCTCCTCTCCAAATGGGCAATCCTTTTTGTGAATCAAAATCAGAATTGAAATGGTTTGAGGCAGGTATTGTCGCTGTACCGACAGTAGCATCTGCGACAGAGCCCTTCCGAGAAGCGATCACTGATGGGGGAGATGGATATGTCGCGGCCACTGAAGCGGAATGGCAGGAGAAACTGGAACGATTGATCGAAAACAAAGAAGAACGTGAAACAATCGGAACACGGGCTCGACAAACAGTTTTGAAACGTTATACTGTACGGAAGGATTTGGAATCAGAATATTATCACTATTTAAGAAGTAAAATAACGAAAAAAATATGAAAATACTCATAACAGGAGGCGCTGGTTTTATCGGTTCGGCTCTGACAAAGAAACTCGTAGAACGCGGAGATACTGTTGTGATTATTGACAATTTCAATGATTACTACGATCCAAAACTGAAACGTGATCGTATCAAAATTTTTCTCAAAGAGTGTAAGCATGGGTTCACTGTGCATAAGGGCGATATCCGTGATACGAAATTTCTGGAACGAGTTTTCAAAAAAGAGAAACCAGATAAAATCATTCACCTCGCAGCGATGGCTGGTGTACGTTATGCCATCGAGCACCCACTTCTCTATGTTGATGTGAATATTGTCGGCACGACCAATCTTCTCGATATTGCTGTGAGATACAAGATTCAGAATTTTGTCTATGCCTCATCATCTTCTATTTATGGTCTGAACAAACCACCATTTTCTGAGAGTGATATGACTGATACCCCGATCTCTCCGTATGCCGCGACCAAGAAAGCGACTGAGCTCCTCGCGCATTGTTTCAGTCACATTCACGGACTGAAGACGACTGGACTCCGATTCTTTACGGTGTATGGTCCATGGGGACGTCCCGATATGGGAGTGTTCAAGTTTATTGAAAATATCATCTGTGGAAAGACGATAGACGTGTATAATTTTGGAAAAATGAAACGCAATTTCACATACATCGATGATATTGTTTCTGGAGTGATTACTGTTCTCGATGCCGATCTACCATGTGGAGTGATGAATATCGGAGGGGATCATGAAGTGGCTCTTATGGATTATATTGCTACCGTCGAAAAATATACTGGAAAAGAAGCGAAGAAGAATATGATGCCGATGCAACCAGGCGATATGGCTTCGACAGTGGCTGACATCAAAAAACTTCGTAAACTCGGTTGGAAACCAGCAACACAAGTGAAGCAAGGAGTGAAAAATTTTGTTGATTGGTACAGGGAGTATTATCGAGTACAGTAACAAGAGAGAATACATATGTTTTCTACACTCACCAAGCGAGATACGATTGGCCTTTTCCTCCTCTTTTTGATAGGGGTATGGTCTGTTTTTTTGTGGCGGACGCTTGTCGTCGTTATTTCTTTCGAGAAAGGATCTTCTCTTGCTCAGCCTCTTTTATTTTTGGTATTGCTTGCAATCTGTTTTTTTATCGGATCTGTTCTCTGGAAACAAACCGCTTTACGTCTCATCGCTACGGCGCTGATCATACTTCCAGGTATTTTCTTTTTCCTTGGATGGGAGTATATCATTGTGAGCGTAGGAGTATCTCTCATTTTTCTTCGGAGTAGTGCCAACATTTTTGCAGAAGGGAAGGAACGCACACGTTTCCATTTCTTTCGCTCTGTAAAGTCTGGTTCGATGCTTTTTTTCTTGGGTATAGCACTGTTGTTTTCGACAGGGTACTATTCATCTTTGAAGGAGACAGTGTGGGAAGATCTCATACCGCGTTTTCGGATCAGTCAAGGAATGACGAGTAGTATTTTCAAAATAGCAGGAACTATCAATCCGAGTTTTGCACAACTGACAAAAGAAAACGTAACAGTAGATGAATTTCTTTTGAATCTTGAAAAACAACAACAGATTGTTGGATCAGATATATCATCTCAAAAAGTATTTTCGCTACAAAATACTTCCGATCGTATGATGCCAGTACCTGTCGGTTTGCCACTTGAAATCTCGCCAGCTATAGCACGACAACTTTTTCTTGAAGAAGGTCGTACACAAATCGCTTCGTTTGTCGGTCGTCCAGTGGATGGTTCTGAAAAGATTGCTGATATACTGTCTCTTATTGTTCAAAATAAGCTGACATCATTTCTTCAGGGTGAACAAACCGTACAGCATATACCTTCTCAGGCCATCCCATTTTTCATTACATTACTCCTCTTCATCACGCTTCTTTCTCTTGCGTCAGTTCTGAATCCGCTCTGTGTATTCCTCGCCCAATTCATTTTTTGGCTGATACTTATGGCGCGATTTTTGACTCTCGAAACAGTAACAGTAGAACAACAAAGATTGGTAGAATAACGAATGAAGAGTGTAATATTGGCACTCACCAGAGAGGATTGCCAATTTTTTCATTGTACGCTAGAATGAAATACGAAGAAAAAAGAGTAAGCAATGAAGCGTAAAGTGTTTTTATAAGGAAATAAAAGAATGAATATGGCAGATTATTATGTGACATTGGGAGTACCAAAAAATGCATCTTCCGATGAAATCAAGAAGGCTTTTCGAAAACTCGCACATCAACATCACCCGGACAAGAGCGGTGGTGATGAGAAGAAGTTCAAGGAAATCAATGAGGCTTATCAGGTACTTTCCGACAAAGAAAAACGCGCTCGGTATGATCAGACAGGTCAGGATTTTCATAGCCAAGGTTCATCGGGTGGTGGACAGGGATTTGGAGGATTTTCACAACAGGGTGGAGGTTCTGGCTTCGATTTTTCCGGTACAGGTTTCGAAGATATTTTTTCAGATATATTCGGAGGAGGTGGAGGACGTTCACATGGAGGAAGAACTCGGAGCGGTTCTGATATCGTTGTCGATATCGAAATTTCATTTGAGGAAATGGTGCAAGGTGTGAAAAAAACAGTTCGATTACGCAAGATGTCACGTTGCGAGGTGTGTTTTGGTACAGGAGGAGAGCCACACTCCAAGGAAGAACAATGCTCTGATTGTCATGGAAGCGGGCAAGTGCGTCGTACCGTTCAGACAGTTTTTGGTACTTTTGCACAGGCAGCAATTTGTGAGCGTTGTCGTGGGCGAGGCAAGATGTACAAGGAAAAATGTCACCATTGTAACGGCGCTGGACGGATGAATCGTGAGGATGAAATCGATATAGAAATACCAGCCGGTATCCATGATGAACAGACGGTATCGCTTAGCGGACAAGGAGCAGCAGGTGAAGACGGTGCTCCTTCTGGAGATTTGTTTGTCAATGTGCATATCCGTCCGCATAAGACGTTGAAACGAAACGGCGATGATATCGTTTCTGAACTAACGATTACCTTTACACAGGCTGTGCTCGGAGACAAGGTCAGTGTGATGACGATTGATGGGGATATGACAATGAAGATTCCCGCAGGAACACAACCGGGTGAAGTATTCCGTATTCGAGGAAAGGGTGTGCCCCATCTGGGTCATTTCGGACGAGGAGATCACCTGGTGACAATCACTCTTTTTGTGCCGAAACATATTTCTCGTGAACAAAAATCGCTCATTGAAAAGCTGGGAAAAATTGATTAGCTGTTCTTTGAAAAAGAGCTTCTTTCCTGTATACTACAAACGTGATTATTTATAATACGTTTTATGGAGAAAACATTGAAAGTGCTTATCGTCGATGATGATGTCGAAACCAGAAGTCTGTATGCAGAGACGATGCGTAATGCGAATTTTGATGTTGTAGAATCTAATGATGGTCTGGATGGATTGGAACAAGTGAATAAAAACATTCCGGATATTATTGTCACGGGTATTATCATGCCTCGTATGGATGGATTTCAGTTTGTCGAAGCATTGAAGAAGAATGTATCGACGAACCAAATACCGATTATGTTTTTCTCCCATTTGGGTCGCGAAGAAGATGAACGACGAGCAAAAGAACTCGGTGTGCAATACTTCTTGATTCAAAATATGACATCGCCGAATGATATGATCATGCTCATCAATGCGCATTTTGTACGGAGCGATTATGTCCTTGCTGTCGATAGTTTTGCTTTTGATGCTGCCCGATTCGCCAAAGATTTTCATTTGAATACGGATTTTGTCTGTTTCAAGGAAAACAAAGAAACTGGCCGTACCGTTCTCAAATTACGATCTCGAAAAGATAATCCCAATCTTTTCGAAGCTGAAATTACCTGTGTTTAGCGTATTCTTTCCAGCCTATTTTATGAGTGTTCTCTAGAGATTTTTCGTGAGAGAGGTTTTTTTGTCTCCCTTTCATTTACTTTTTCTTATGACTGTTTGGAAATACAGGGTAAATACAGAAGCTCCTTCGGGTATTCCGGAAGGGACATATCATCCAGTGATTGATACATTGCTCACTGCTCGAGGATATATCGACGAACAATCTCGTCAACGTTTTCTTTTTCCCAATTTTGATCGTGATATCCATGATCCTTTTTTGTTTTTGCAAATGGATCGCGTCGTCACTCGTATCGGACAGGCGAAGAAAAACAAGGAAACGATAGGTATCTTCGGAGATTTTGATGCCGATGGCGTGACTTCTTCGGTTATTATACGCGAAGCACTTACCGCGCTCGAGGTTTCCCTCGAAGTCTATATTCCAGAAAAAATGAACGAAGGGCACGGATTCAACATTCTTGCAGTGGATTTCTTCGAGAGTAAAGGTGTGAAACTCATATTGACACTGGATTGCGGAATGACAAATCATGAAGCGATTGCAGAAGCGAAAAAACGAGGTATATCTACTATTGTCGTCGATCATCATCATGTACCAGAGATATTGCCAGAAGCATACGCCATCATCAATCCAAAAATTGCGAACGAGAAATATCCTTTTCGAGAATTGTGCGGAGCAGGTACGAGTTTCAAAATAGCCCAGGCATTATTTCAGAGATATCTCCCGGATCAAGTCGACCAATTGAAATGGATTCTCGATGTGGTAGCGATCGGAACCGTCGCTGACGTTATGCCTCTGGTGGAGGAGAACCGAGCCATTGTGAAGTATGGGCTCATTGTTCTCTCAAAAACGCGTCGTGTTGGTCTCGAAGAAATGTTTTCCGTCGGAAGAATAAAAATTGATGAAAACAACATACCAGATGCGCATACCATCGGATTTCAGATTGCTCCACGAATCAACGCTGCTTCACGTATGGCTCATGCGATGCTCGCCCACAACCTTCTTATCGAAAAAGATCGTGCACACGCGAGAGTATTGGCACTCGAACTCGATGCGTGGAATGTCGCTCGTCAGAAAATCAGTGCGACGACGACGGATCAGGTGAGAACGATTGCTCTTGAAAAATATCAGAAGAGAAAATTTATTTTCGCTATAGACGAAGGATTTCCTTTTGGTATTATTGGTCTCGTAGCAGGACGTATCGCTCACGAGTTCCACAAACCGACATGTGTGCTCACGCGCGGAGAGACAGAAAGTCGTGGGTCTTTCCGGAGCATACCAGAACTCAATGTGATAGAAATCATCGAACAGTGTGGTGACCTTTTGAAAAAATTTGGTGGCCACGCACAAGCAGCTGGGATGACCATAGAGAATAAGAATATCGACGCATTCTATGAAAAATTTGATGCTCTTGCCACGTCCGTCTTGGCGGATGTCGTGACAGAACCCGAAACTTGGGCAGATATGAAACTCCGTCCAGAACATATCACGTCAGCGCTTTGTCGAGACCTGAAACTCTTTGCTCCCTTTGGAGAAGGAAATCCAGAACCAGTTTTTGTGTTGGAGAATATGATGATTCAAGATGTCCGTTTTGTCGGGAATGGAGAGAAGCACCTCAAGTTGCGTCTGATTGATTCGGAGGGTGGTGCCAAGAGTTTTGACGCTATCGCATTTTCTCTTGGCACGGCATTTCCCGACTTACAGAAAGGTGAGATTCTTGACATTTTGTTTCAAATAAGCGAAAATACTTGGAATGGTTCTACAGCTATTCAATTGAAACTTCTCGATATGCACCGTAAAGATGTGTAAACAGAAGCAAAGTTCTTTTTATTTATAGACTGGAGGCTTGAATGGGTTTGTTTTCTAAACATAAGGCACCCCCTGTTTGGAAAATAGGGGAAAAAGTGTGTTTTCTCTTGCAAATAGGCAAGAACTCAATGGACAAAAAGTGGCATATGGGGGAGATAGCAGGATTGCCATCTGTAAAACCTCGCGAAGAGTTGATCGTAGATGTTTGGGTGTATGAAATACCCGAACATTTTACAGGAGAAAAGAGACAGAATGAAAAGCAAGATGAGTGGTCATCTCTCGATCCTTTGCCTTTTGATATACCCTCTGAAGTGATTCTTTTTAGCCTTTTGAATAGTCGAACGAGTGTGACGATGCAGAAGAGCACGCGACCCGTACGAGTGGCGTGTAAATACTTGTGTCGTGCCACTGCCAATGATTTCCGTACGGCATTTGAACAAAGTGCTTCGTATTTCTCTCACGGAAAGCAGACCTTTTGGTAAACAGCTGATGAATAACTTTATTCACTCAGCTGTTTTTTTATTGTAGATATTTCTCTTCTGTTATGGTACTATGAATGAGGAATATTATGATGAAAATAGTATGGAAAAAATAGTGATGTATAGCGATGGAGGTTCACGTGGAAACCCTGGTCCAGCAGCGCTTGGTGTATATATCGAAACACTGGAGAAGAAATACGGAGAATTCCTCGGAACAAAGACAAACAACGAGGCGGAATATTCCGCTATTCTTTTTGGTTTGAAGAAAATAAAAGCATTGATTGGAAAAGCCGTAGCCAAAAAAGCAGCTATAGAATGCCGTATGGATAGCGAACTCGCCTGCAAACAGCTGAATCATGAATACAAGATAGAAAATGAAAAACTACAGCCACTTTTTCTCGAAATATGGAACCTCATGCTTGATTTTGGAGAAGTGAAGTTTGTTCATGTGATGAGAGAATACAACACAGTGGCTGATGCGGAAGCGAACCGCGCTATGGATGAGGCAGCAAAGCAGAGCAATTTGTTTTAATAAAGAGAAATATAACTTGTTATCGTAAAAGCATGTTTACAAAAAAAAGAGTCATCATAAGCCTTCTTCTCCTGCTCTCTCTTTGGGGCATCATTGCTTATTATCGGAACAAGAACACGGTTGTTCCTGTACAAACAGAAACCGTCAAACGAAGCACTCTCTCAGAGACAGTGAGTGTGACAGGAGAGGTAGTACCGAGAGAATATGCTGACCTCTCTTTTCAGAGTATTGGAATGGTAGACGAAGTAAATGTGAAAGAAGGAGACATGGTGGTTGCTGGACAACGTATCGCTTCTGTCGATCGTGCAATCCTTTTTTCTCAATTGAAGCAAGCACGTATTACCGCATCGATTACTGAACAGAATGAGAAACAATCTCGTAACCGAAAAAACACTCTCGGGAAAGGATGGGATGATCTCAAACCAGAGGAACGTACGGCAATCACACTGAAGACCGAACAGACACAAGAAAATGTTCGTATGCTCGAATCACAAATGAAACAAAACGTACTTCTCGCTCCGTTTGATGGACAAATAACGAAACTCAATATTCGTGTCGGTGAGATCGTCACCCTCGGGAAAAGTATTGGACGTGTTTCAAAAACAGAAAGTTTCGTCATTGAATCGAGAGTACCTGAGTCAGATATTATAAAAATCGCACTCGGTATGGAGTCTCAGATAACATTCGATGCATTTACGACAGAAGAAATTTTTTCGGCTCAAGTGGAAGATGTTGCCAAATCTGCAACAGTGATCCAGGATGTTGTTTCGTATGTTGTCAAATTTCATTTAGAGAGAATGGATACCCGTTTGAAGGAGGGAATGACCGCCAATATCGATATCGAAACAGCAAAACGAGAAAATGTTTTGACGGTACCGTTTCGAGCATTGACAAAAGAAAACGGAAAAACATATGCAGAACTCAAACAATCTGACGGGACATTTGTGAAAACAGAAGTGACTACTGGTCTCGAGGGAGATGACGGGACCATTGAAATAAAATCAGGTCTCAAAGAAGGGAACGAAGTAACGATTGGTTCCGTACAAGTCAAATAACGGAAAGAAAATATGAGTCTCATCACTGTTTCAAACCTCGAGAAAACTTACAAGAATGAAGATGTGGAAACCAAAGCTCTTTTTTCTGCGAGTTTTCGTATAGAGAAAGGAGAATTCATATCCATTATGGGTCCGTCGGGATCAGGGAAATCGACACTGATGCAGATTCTCGGACTTCTCGATCGGGCGACAGGAGGAGTATATCTCCTCGAGGACAAAGACGTGACGCAGTTCACTGATGACGAATTGGCACGTCTCCGAAACAGGACCATAGGTTTTGTTTTTCAGGCATTCAACCTCCTCCCAAAGACGAGTGTGTATGAAAACGTCGAACTCCCTCTCCTCTATGATGACAAACAAATCGAGGAAAATGAAAAGAAGGTACTCGGTGCTATAGCAGCTGTCGATATGACACATCGCAAGGACTATCTCTCGAGTCAGCTCTCAGGAGGGGAGAAACAACGTGTGGCTATTGCTCGAGCACTCGTGAACAATCCGGAAATTATTTTTGCTGATGAGCCGACGGGAAATCTCGATTCCAAAGCAGGACTTCAAGTGATGTCTATTCTCCAGAAACTCAATGACGAAGGACGCACGATCGTCCTCGTCACTCACGAGACATACACCGCAGAACATGCCAAACGCATCCTCTCTATGAAAGATGGTCAGATCATCGGAGACACACTCGTCACCAATCGTCGTATCGCTAAGGCAGGGGAAACATTTCTCAAATGAAATTATCAGATCCAATAAAAATATCCTATCGGACGCTCACGGCATCGAAATTGCGGTTTTTTCTGACAGTACTCGGTGTGGTGATCGGTGTCGCGTCGGTCATTCTCGTGATGGCGATCGGAGCGAGTGCGCAGAAACTCGTCCTCTCACAGATAGAGAACGTCGGTTCGAATCTCGTCGCTATTCTTCCTGGTGCTTCTGAAGAGAAGGGCCCGCCTGCCTCTGCTCTCGGCATCGTAACCACTTCTCTCACTTACGATGATCTGAAAGCGCTCCGTGAAAGAAGAAATGTGCCTCATCTCGATGCCGTATCAGGGTATGTGACCGGGACGGGGACGACGGAGTTTCAGTCTACCTCACTCGAATCGAGTTTTCAGGGAGTATCACCAGATCTTATACAGATAGAGAATATTCGTATCGCGTCAGGTCGTTTTTTCTTCCCTGAAGAAGAGATGGATCTGTCTCGCGTGATGGTGCTCGGTGCGACACAAGCGAAAGAATTGTTTGCGAATCGCAATCCTATCGGAGAGACAGTAACACTCAAAAAAATTCCTTTCAAAGTGATTGGCGTACTCGAAGAGCGTGGATCATCAGGGTTTTCCAATCCAGATGTTCTCCTCTATGTACCACTCGGGACAGCACAGAAATTGTTGCTCGGTATCAATTATCTCAATTCCGCACGTGCCAAGATAGATGACGCGATAAATATCGAACGCAGTGTCGCTGATATAAACATTTTGCTCCGTAAACGACATGATATGAAAGATAACGAAGAATCTGATTTC
The DNA here is from genome assembly GCA_028688415.1 of Candidatus Moraniibacteriota bacterium. Lineage (NCBI taxonomy): Bacteria > Candidatus Moraniibacteriota > Candidatus Moraniibacteriota bacterium. The sequence goes on along the minus strand of JAQTYF010000001.1, from coordinate 363,171 downwards.
TCGGTACGGAGTACTGCTGCCGCTCTTGATATTCTGACTACGATTACTGATGTCTTGAAATATTTCCTCCTTGCCATCGCTTCCATTTCGCTTCTCGTAGGAGGAGTGGGTATTATGAACTCAATGCTTATTTCCGTCTCTCAGCGCGTGCGTGAAGTCGGTCTCAGGAAAGCAGTTGGTGCGCAGAAAATACACATCATTGCCCAATTTCTCATTGAAGCATCTTTCATCACGATTGCCGGGGGTATCATCGGGATTCTCTTTGGGGTGCTCGTTGCCTATCTCGTATCGCTTATCCTGATCAGTCTTGAATATGATTGGCAATTCCTTGTTCCTCTTTCGTCTCTTCTGATTGGGTTTTCAGTTTCTTTTATTATCGGTATTGTTTTTGGACTTTATCCCGCTATCAAAGCCTCGCGTATAAGCCCTATGGAAGCACTGCGATATGAATAATCTTTCTCTTCGAAAAATCACGACAGCATTTTCTTTTGCTCTCAAAACAATTCGGACTCACAAAGCCCGTACATTTTTAGCGCTTCTTGGTGTTGTGATCGGTGTCTTTGCCGTAGTAATTGTGATGACACTCGGTGATGGTGTGAAGGGTTTTATATTGGGTCAGGTAGAGAGTTTTGGTGCTGATCTTATCCAAGTAGAAGTCAAAATTCCTGGTACAGGGACGCAATCATCAGGCAATGCAACAGGGAGAGCACAAGGAACACAAATCACGACACTGACTGTGAAAGACGGTGAAGCTATCCACAAATTACCCAATGTCGTAGCAGTGTACGCAGGGACGATAGGACAAGAGCGAGCCACTGCTGGTTCTGTGGAAAAAAGGATACTGCTTTTTGGTACGGGTGCTGATGTCGTACAAGTCGATCGGAACGCGAAACTCTCAAGTGGTAGATTCTTCACTGAAGGAGAAGATGCGAGTCTATCGCGTGTTGTCGTCCTTGGATCAGAAACCAAGAAAACTTTTTTTGGAGAAAGTGAAGCGGTTGGACAATCGATTACTCTCAAGGGTGAGAAATATCGCGTTATTGGAGTGTTGACGTCACGAGGTACGGTAGCATTTCTCAATTTTGATACATTCACCTATGTACCGATTCAGACGCTTCAGAAAAAAATACTTGGTGTGGAGTATGTCCAGATGATATCGGTTCAGATGAAAGATGTCTCGCATGAAAAAGAAACAGTCGCAGATATCGTCGCACTGCTTCGTAAACGTCACGATATTGATAACCCGAATAAAGATGATTTTGCAGTGAGTTCGACCAAGGAAGCTCAGCAAACTCTCGGTGATGTCCTCGGATCGATGACAATACTTCTCCTTGCTTTGACTTCTATTTCTCTCGTTGTTGGCGGTGTCGGTATTATGAACGTGATGTATGTTTCTGTTTCAGAACGGACAAGTGAAATCGGTCTTCGTAAAGCAGTGGGAGCAACGAGTGGGGGTATTTTGAGACAATTCCTTTTTGAGGCACTCATCATTACTTTTATGGGTGGACTTATCGGCATCATTCTTGGCAGTCTCCTCTCTTTTGGTTTGAGTATTCTTTTTCAGCGTCTCGGGTATGATGTTGTTCTGCAATTTTCCCTCACATCATTTTTCTTGGGAGCTGGATTCTCGATGGCAGTCGGTCTTATTTTCGGTATTGCGCCAGCCTACCGTGCATCCAAGCTCTCCCCGATGGAAGCGCTACGTAGAGAGTAAAAGGACTATACCTATTTCTTTTTCTTCGGAGTCGGAGTCTCTTGAATCAGAGCTATCTCTCCGGGAATAATATCGATCACTCGTGTCTCGACACGATTCTTTTTCAGTTTCCTGGCTTTCTCTGGAGAGATTTCTCGACCAGTTTTTTTATCAAAATACATTGTTTTTTGCGTGTTGGATGAAAGCATATTCTTTTCTGGGAGAGCTGTTTTTTCGTACGCAGTGAAACCCGTCTCTGGAAAATGAATGAGCGCAATATTCATAAACTGTCGCCATATCGGGGCAGCGACAAAGATACCATCCGCACCAGCTTTCATAGGGTGATTATCATTGTTACCGGCCCATACTGCTACAGCGATGGATGGTGTATACCCGACCGTCCAGGCATCACGAAAATTCTGTGTCGTCCCTGTTTTGGCGGCGACTGATACACCAGAAGGGAAAGCGAGGGGGCTACGAGCTCCGAATATAGGTGTACGAGACGTATTATCCGAAAGAATGGAATTAATTTTCTGAGCAATATCTGTTTCAAGAACACGTGTACTTTCCGTATCTTTGATCCGAACATATTCCTCATTATTTTTATCGACGATCTTCAGTATCGATTTGAGAGGATGACGCATGCCTTCTTGACTGAATACCGAAAAAGCACTTGCCATATCTATCGGTCTCACTTCTGCTCCACCAAGTACGAGCGCCAGACCATAACGTGATGGATCGGTCAGTGTCGTGATACCGAGGCGAGTAGCGAGTTCGATAGTGTCTATGACACCTGCGAGAGCGAGAGTCTGCACCGCGGGGACATTGAGAGACATTGCGAGTGCCTGACGCATCGTCAGTACCCCATGAAATTTCCCATCGTAATTCCTCGGAATATATGGACGTCCAGAACCGTCAGGACCAAAATTGATAGGACGATCGATGACGATTGATTCTGGTTGGAATCCTTTTTCAAAGGCTTTTGCATAGGCGAATGGCTTGAATGCAGAACCAGGTTGTCGCTCCCGTATCGTAATATTCACATTCCCATCGACGCTTTCATCGAAATAATCTTTGGAGCCAACCATTACGAGAACTTCACCTGTTTTTGCATCAAGAGCGACGAGTCCAGCATTAGTTGCACCTCTAGCAATATTTTTCTTTGCACCATCCGAAACAGCTTCTTCGCCAGCGTTCTGGAGATCGAGATTGATGGTTGTGTAGATCGAAAATCCTTCCGTCTCCAGTTGTTCTCGCGAATAGTTTTTTTCCAGTTCAGCAATGACATAAAAGACAAAATGTGGTGCGACGATATTTCGTTTCAATGGAAGAATGCTGGAAATAATATCTACCGAGAGTGCCTGTTCGAGCTCTTGCTCTGTGATGAATCTGAGATCATACATCCGATTCAAAAGAGCTCTCTGTCTCGATCGAAGTCCTTCAACATTCTTTCCATAAGGAGAAAAGAGTGTTGGAGCGTTTGGCAGTGTAGCGAGGAGTGCGCCTTCTTCGAGCGTGAGATCGGTGGCTTTTTTCCCAAAGAATGTTTCTGATGCTGTCTCGATACCATACGCATTGGATCCATAGGGGACGGTATTGAGATAAAAATCAAGAATATCGTCTTTACTCAAATGATTTTCGATTTTGACAGCGAGAAAAAGTTCACGGATTTTTCGTTGTAAAGTACGTTCTCGTGTGAGGTAGAGGCTGCGCGCCAGTTGTTGGGTAATCGTCGACCCTCCTTGTTTGATTTCTCCGCTTTTGACGTCAACGATGAGCGCACGGAGTATAGCAAGAATATCAATACCTTGATGAGCGTAGAAATGAGCATCTTCGGATGCGATGGTCGCGAGACGGATAGTATCGGGGATGGCATCGTGTGCGATAACGAGACGATTTTCTTCGTCGTAGAGGCGGTACAGTTCGGTTGTGCCGGTCCGATCAAAAAATCTCGTGCTTTGATGAAGGGGAAAATGAGCGATTTCTTGGACGCTCGGAGTTCCAAAGAAATAAATAGCAAGGATACCGATGGAAGTTCCTAATACGGTAAGAAAAATAATCCAGAGAATTTCACGCAAGAGCATTCGTCTCATCTGCTGGTATGTGTTATGTTTTAAATAAAGCAAGAAGATAGTATTATATTCAATCATTAAAAGATCATTTTGTCAATTCACAATTCTATTGTACTCTAAAGAAGTTATATTGTCTTTCAAAACATCTATGCGTGTACCAGTGATCAAGCCGTTGTATTTTCTTCTCAAGTGGTGTGGCTTCCCTGTGATATGGGAAACTTCTATCGGGGCTGTTTTGTTTCGTATGAATAATGGTGTTCGAGAATATCTCTTGCTCCATTATCCGAGCGGACATTTTGATTTTGTGAAGGGTCACGTCGAAGCAAATGAGACCGAAGAAATGACTCTCCGTAGGGAGACCGAGGAAGAGACAGGGATTTCTGATACCGTGACTTTTCCTTTTCGGTTGAGTACACGATTCTTCTATGTTGCCAAAGGAAGTGAACGAGCCAAGCGTCTACGGAACAAGAAAGGCATTTGGATTTTCAAACAGGTACATTTTTATCCTGCCAAAACAAAGACATTTGATGTGCATATTTCTTTCGAACATACAGGGTTTCTCTGGTTGCCATACGAACGAGCGCTCGACAAGGTGACATTTGCCAATGCCAAGAGGATTCTTTCTGAAACAGAAATATATATAACAAAGAAAAACAGTATCTAAAAAGTTTGTTTCTCCGATAAAAACATCACCATCATTGCGAGAGAATTTACGTTTTTGGGCTTTACAAAAGTCATTTTTTATTGTATTGTTTTTATTCGGTCTGCAGGGCCTAGAAGCCTCTTATTTTAAGTAAAAAAGTTGCCATCTCTTATGCTGACTCTCAAAAATGTTCGAAAAATATATGGTACCGTCCGCGTTCTCGAGAAGGTGGCTTTTTCTATTGGCGAAGGTCAGAAAGTCGCTCTCGTCGGACAGAATGGCGCAGGAAAATCCACTCTGCTCAAGATCATTGCTGGGATAGAGACACCAGACAGAGGAACGATACAAAAACCGAATCGTGTTTTGACCGGATATCTCTCTCAGGAAACTCTCGCTGATTCAGAAGAAACGCTCCTCACGTATTTACGACGAATGGCAGGGCTGTATGATCTCGAAAAAGAAATGTCTCTTCTCGAACCACATATCGCAGAACCTATCTTCCTCGAAAAATATGAGATGCTTCGTCAAGAATACGAACGTCTCGGTGGATACAATTTTCCGTATAAAGCAAAAATGATCCTCGAAGGATTGATGCTCTCTCATATCGATAATAATCGTCCCTTGTCAGAACTCTCGGGCGGTGAAAAACGCAAAGCCGCTTTGGCAGGAGTGCTCCTCCGTGGTGTGGATATGCTTCTTCTTGATGAACCGACGAACAATCTCGATCTCCCATCGCTCTTATGGTTGGAAAAATACCTCAACCGTTCTTCGACAACATGCATCATCGCTTCACACGATCGTCGTTTTCTCGACAATGTTGTGCAAAAAATTATGGAGATCGATTGGTACAAACGTGACGTGACGATGTACACAGGGAATTGGAGTTCATTTGCAGAGATGAAAGCGCACAGTATCCGAAAACACAAAGAGCAGTATCGTATGCAGGAGGAAGAACGTGAACGCCTCATCATCTCTGTTGATCAGAAAATGGATTGGGTAGAACGTGTGAAGAATAAGAAAGCTCCAGACAAGGATACGATGTCCGCAAATTTCAAAAAAGAGCGTGCAACGCGGAAATTTACTGCTTCGGCCAAAGCGCTCGAAGAACGTCAGAAACGTCTCCATACTGTCGAAAAACCGCTCATACGCGATCCTCTTATGATGTCATTCGAATCACCTGCGGTAGAGAAGGAGGGTGCGATTGTGTTGCGTAAAGTATGTTTTGGATACCCTGACGGTTTTTCCGGTGGACCGATTGATATGAAGATTCCGTTTGGAACACGTCTCGCTCTTCTCGGAAACAACGGTGTAGGCAAGTCGACATTGCTCCGAGTAATCGAAGGATCACTTGCACCGATAAGTGGGAAGAGAATTTGTGGAAAGAAACTTATTTTTGGATTTTTGATGCAGGAATATGAAAATATTTCTAAAAGTAGTACACCGTATGAACTCTTTCGAGACCGTCTCGATATAAGAGAACGTGATGTCATCGCGACGCATCTTGCTTCTTTCCAATTCGCACCAGATGTATTGAATGACAAGATTGATGCATTGAGTCCTGGAGAACGTGTACGTCTCATTCTTGCGTTGCTTTCTGCGATGCGTGCCAATGTGCTCGTGCTCGATGAGCCGACGAATCATCTCGATCTTGAGGCTATCGAAGCACTCGAAGAAGCGCTCGACACCTACCCGGGTACTTTGCTTCTCGTGACACACGACCGTCGTTTCTTGGAACGTGTGCGTCTGACACAGACATTTGTTCTCGAGAATGGTCTACTCACTTCCATTGCTGACTACGAATCGTATGTTGCCAAAACATTGCCTCATATCGAGCGCCTTTTGAAACGTCTCGATGAGAGAATGATAGTGTAAGGTTTTGTAGAGTGATTTGAGAAAAAATATGAAGAAAAAGGCACTTGCCTTGCTCTTTTCTTTCGGTTATACTGCTCTTAGTAATTGTCTCAAATCTCAACGCTTTACTTATTCTCTTGTTATCCGTATTACCGTATGAATCAATCTGAAAAAAGACGTACGCATTTTCTTCTCGTTTTATTTCTCAGTCTCGTCGTAGGTATTATTGCCTATCCACCGTTGGTAAGATTTGCTCCACCGGTTTTTGATGTTGTCGATTCGTGGAAGGTCAATCAGGGTCTCGATTTGCAAGGAGGCATTCATCTCGAATACAAAGCTGATGTCTCGCAAGTCCCTGATGGCAAGGTAAGTGAAGCTCTTTCTGCTGTCCAGGCAGTGATCGAACGTCGAGTGAACGCATTTGGTGTCGGGGAACCACTGGTACAGTTGTCACGATCAGGTATCGAAGAGCGTATTATCGTGGAACTTCCAGGCATCAAAGATATCGAACAAGCCAAGAAAATGATCAAAGAAACTCCATTTCTCGAGTTTCGTGAACAGATTGATCCCGATTCTGATACTCTGAAACAACTCGTAACCCTCAATCAAGAAACGAAGGTCCAAGCAGAACAGGTTCTCGAGCGTGCGAAGAAAGGAGAAAATTTTTCTGCACTTGCTGGAGAATTCAGTCAAGACCCAGGATCGAAAGAGAAAGGTGGAGATCTCGATTTTGTGAAACAAGGGACATTTGTCCCAGAATTTGATTCTGTTGTTTTTGATGCATCTTTGCAATCAGGAAGTATCTATCCGACACTCGTCGAGAGTCAGTACGGGTGGCACATCATAAGGAAAGTAGAAGAAAGGGGTGAGGGTGAAGATCGAGAGGTTCGTGCTTCCCATATTTTGTTTATGAAACGTTCCATCGAACAGTATCCAGAACTACAGTGGGTAGCTACGGGTCTGTCAGGGAAAAATTTGAAAAATGCGAGTGTGGATTATCAGAGTCAGGGTGTCGGTTCTCCTCAGGTCGCACTTCAGTTTGATGATGAAGGAACACAGCTTTTCGCAGATATCACTAAACGTAATATTGGCAAAGGATTAGCGATTGTTCTTGATGGTCTTCCGATAACTGATACAAATGGTGATGGAATTATTGATAAATCAGATCCACCATATGCTCCGACGATTCAAGCGGAAATACCAGCTGGACAAGCCGTTATTACTGGAAATTACACAATGCAACAAGCTAATGATCTCGTGAAACGCTTAAATGAAGGAGCTCTCCCAGTACCGATTACGCTCGTCGGACAACAAAGTGTCGATGCATCGCTTGGACAGAATGCCTTGAAGCAAAGTCTCTTCGCTGGGATGATCGGTCTCGGAGTCGTTGCTGTCTTTATGATTTTTTACTATCGTTTCTTGGGTGTCATCGCGGTGCTTGCACTCATCCTGTACACAGCGATGCTCCTCACGATTTTCAAACTCTCTACCTTCACTCCATTTTCGATTACCGTTACGTTATCTGGTATTGCTGGATTTATCCTCTCTATCGGTATGGCAGTGGATGCGAACGTCCTTATTTTCGAACGTACTCGTGAAGAACTCGGATACGGCAAGAATATTTACAAAGCTCTCGATGAAGGTTTCCGTCGTGCGTGGCCGAGTATCCGTGATGGCAATTATTCGACACTCATTACGACATTCATCCTTATCGGTTCCGGAACGGGTTTTGTAAAAGGCTTTGCTCTCATCCTGACGCTCGGTATCCTTCTCTCGATGTTTACAGCTGTGGTGTTGGTCCGTGTCACACTGCGATTCCTTGTGACGAGCTGGGCAGAGAGACATCTCTGGCTGTTTGTTCCTCGGAAGAAGCTTCCACCAACTACTGAATAAAAGAATATGATAAATATTATTCAAAAAAGAGTTTACCTGTACATTTTCTCACTCGGAGCTGTTTTCTTGAGCATTGGAGCGCTTTTTGTCTGGGGACTGAACCTCGGTATTGATTTCAAAGGAGGAACGCTGATGGAAGTGCAATTCTCTGAAACAGTGCCTGCTATAGGTGTGATCACAGAATCGCTTGCCCCATTTTCCCTCCAAAGTCTGACGATACAACCGACAGGAGAGAGGTCTCTCTTTCTTCGCTATCTGGCATCTGATGAAGTGGCGAATGAACAGGTATTGGAAAAGCTTCAGAGTTTTGATGAAAATATTCTCCTTCTCCGCACAGACTTTATTGGCGGATCGGTTTCCGAACAAATCAAGAAACAAGCAATCATCGGTATCATCCTCTCTATCATCGGTATCGCTCTCTATATTGCCTGGGCTTTCCGTCGTGTGTCTGGACTCGTAGGATCATGGGAATATGGATTGGGTGCTATTATTGCACTGGCGCATGATATTATCGTTACGATTGGTGTGTTCTCTTTCTTGGGAGAATTTTATGGCGTAGAAATCGGTGTTCCTTTTGTGGCAGCACTTCTCACTATTCTCGGTTATTCCGTCAATGATACCATTGTCGTCTATGATCGTATCCGTGAGAATCTCCTCCGCTCGAACAAAAAAGAAGATTTTGAGATTACGGTCAATCGTTCAATCAATGAAACCCTCGGACGATCTTTCAATACTTCGTTTACGGTTATCGTTACACTCCTAGCGATTGTCTTGTTCGGAGGAGAAAGTATCAAATACTTCGCACTGGCAATACTCATCGGTGTCGCATTCGGAACCTACTCTTCTATCTATGTAGCATCGGCACTCCTCGTGACACGGTATAAGATGAAGATGCGAGGATAACGCAAGATCAATTATCATTTATCAACTATCTACATACTTATGAAATGGAATCCTTTCAGCAAGAACGATGATAACAAAGAAGAGCTCCCAACTATCCCCGGGATGCCCGCCAGCAACGCTGGAAGCGTAGCTCCTGCGGGCTGGCCCGATATGAAAGATATGAATATGTTTCAGCGTTTTGCGATGAAGCGTCTCATGAATATGAGTCCAGCAGAACGAGAGAAGATGATGAAGAAGGCAATGACACCGAAAAATATCGAAAAGAACAAAACAGAAATCCTTGCCTCGCTCGAATCGATGCGCAAAGCAAGACAGATTTCTGATGATCAGTATCGTCTGACCAAAGCCAAACTCGGTCTCAAATGATCCAGAGTTAATCGAATGGTGAAATAAAAAATCTTTATGGAGAACAAAGAACAACAAATAGAAGAACTTTTGACACGAAGTGTGGCAAATATTTTACCGTCCAAAGAAAAATTAAAAGAAGTTTTGATGAGTGATAAAAAGCTCCGTATTTATATTGGAGCAGATGCTACTGGGCCACAACTTCATTTGGGGCACGCTACTAACTTTATGTTGCTCGAACGTTTTCGACAATTGGGTCACGAAGTGATTGTTCTGTTTGGTGACTTCACTGCGATGCTCGGGGATCCGAGTGGACGTGCGACTGAGAGACGAGCACTGACCAAAGAAGAAGTCGAAGAAAATATTGCGACTTGGAAAGATCAGGTTTCTAAATTACTCGATTTTGATGCAAAGATAAATCCAGCACTTCTCAAAAGAAACAGTGAGTGGCTGGCACAGATGAATCTCGGGGATGTTATTGGTCTTTCTCAGAATTTCACCGTACAGCAAATGCTCGAACGAGATATGTTTGAGAAACGAATAGAAAGCGGTCATCCTGTGTATCTGAATGAATTTTTGTACCCACTGCTTCAAGGGTATGATAGTGTTGCTATGGATGTCGATGTCGAAGTCGGAGGGACGGATCAGACGTTTAATATGCTCGCAGGGAGGACGCTCCAGAAAATTTTCCATCAAAAAGAAAAATTTGTCTTGGCGACGACACTTCTCGAACATCCGATAACGAAGAAGAAAATAATGAGCAAGAGCGAAGGAAACTACATCGCACTCAATGATTCTCCTCAAGATATGTTTGGCAAGACCATGGCCCTCTCCGATGAAATGATTATACAGATGTTTGTTGATTGTACGTATGTTTCGCTCGATGAGATTGCCAAGAGAGCCGAAGAAATCGTGACCGGTGGCAATCCTCGCGATGCGAAAGTTCGCCTCGCAGAAGAAATTGTGACACTCTATCATGGAAAAGAAGAAGCAGAGAAAGCGAAACAATATTTCATCGATACATTCTCGAAAGGACACATTCCAGAAGACGTTCGCGAGATCAAGATTGACCGGGGCGAGAAACTGATTGATATGATGGCAGGATTCGGACTCGCCGAGAGCAAATCAGATGCTCGGAGAAAGATCGATCAAGGAGCGGTCTCTCTCAATCAAGAAAAAATCAGTGATGTGAATACGATTCTTGATGAACGTTTTGATCGCCAGGTTCTGCGTGTCGGAAAAAAAGATTTCGTCCGCGTTATTTTTGAATAAACTGCAAAAGCTGATAGAATACCAGTATGTTACAACAACGAATCAAAAAAATTGCTGAAGAAGCGGAATTATCTCTCGCAGAAGTGTCTACGATGGTGCTTTTGGAAACGTGGGAGGTGAAATATCTCGGTCGCAAGAGCGAATTGAATGATATTCTGAAAGGACTGAAGGATCTCACTCCCGAAGAAAAGAAAATCATCGGTCCACTCGGCAATCAGACCAAGCAAACTCTGTATCGCATTTTCGAAGAAGCGAAAAATATTATTGCAGAAAAGAGTATTGATTGGGAAGGGGAGCGTATCGATGTGACGACTCCTGGTGTTGCTATGTCTACTGGACATCTTCATCCGATCACCATTCTCGAAAACGAAGTTCAGGACATCTTTTCTTCGATGGGCTTTGCTCTCGCTGATGGACCAGAAGTAGAGACAGAACACTATAATTTTGATTCCCTCAATTTTCCGACTGATCATCCGGCACGCGATATGCAGGATACTTTTTGGCTTGCCCAGACGAAGGGTGGATTGAAAAAAGGAAAGAATATAGAAAGTCGTTATCTACCGAGAACACAAACCTCTGCTGTACAAGTCCGTTTTATGAAGGAAAATAAACCGCCATTTCGGATTATTGTTCCAGGAAAAGTGTTCCGCAATGAAGCAACTGATGCCTCTCATGAGTCTACTTTTCATCAATTCGAATGTCTCATGGTAGATGAGCCGGGCAAAGTGACCGTGGCGACGTTCAAATACATTGCAGAAACATTCTTTGGGAAATTTTTTGGCAAAGACGTTTCTGTGCGTCTCAGGCCAAGTTTCTTTCCTTTTACGGAACCGTCATTCGAATTTGACATCAGCTGTATCATCTGTGATGCGAAAGGATGTCCGACGTGCAAGCAGACTGGCTGGCTCGAGATCGGTGGTGCTGGTATGGTGAATCAGCACGTGTTTGAATCAGTAGGATACAAGCGTGGACAGTATCAGGGATTCGCATGGGGATTCGGTCTCACTCGTCTCGCGATGATGAAGTACAAGATTCCTGATATACGTCTCCTGATGTCAGGTGATCTCCGCCTTATTCGTCAGTTTTAGATTTTTTTAGAGGAGGAAGCTATTTGTAATGAGAAAAGAAAAAACGTATGCATTATCCATATCGATTCATCAAAGAACTCTCCGGTACCAAAAAAAATGCCGACCAACTCGCGAAACTTCTTTTGAAGCATTCTTTTGAAGTGGAGGGCATCGAGAAATTCAATCATGGTATCGAAGGAGTGATCATTGGACACGTCCTCTCGGTGGCACAGCATCCTGATGCTGATAAATTGCACGTGACACAGATCCAGGTTGGCAAGAAAGATATTCGCACGATCGTGTGTGGTGCTCCCAATATTACCGAAGGACAGAAAGTCGCCGTCGCTCTCCCAGGGACGGATCTCCCAGGAGGTATCCATATTGCGGTTGCGAAACTCCGTGGTATCGAATCGAGTGGAATGGTCTGCTCTGCTCGGGAACTCGGTCTCGGTGATGATCATGCAGGAATACTCGTTCTTCCAGAGGATGCTCCTGTCGGTGCGTCTTTTGTGAACTTTGTCGGTCTCGATGATACGATTATCGAAGCGAAAGTACTGCCTGATCGAGGATCGGACGCGATTGCTTTCCGAGGATTCGCACGCGAGATTTCTGCTCTCGATAGACACACACCACAGGTAGTCGAGAAGAAGAAAACCACACTCCGCATCCCTTCGTACAATCGTTCACCGAAAGTGATTATCGATGACAAGAAAGCATGCGTACGGTATCTCGGACTTGCTTTCACCAATATCGTGATAGGGGAATCACCGCTCTGGCTCAAAGTGAAACTCATTCTCTCTGGTCTCCGCCCGATAAACAACATCGTCGATATGACGAACTACATCATGCTTCTCACTGGTCAGCCGATACACGCCTTTGATACGGATACCCTCGCTCCTGCCATCACCATTCGCAAGGCCAAGAAGAATGAAAAACTGACACTTCTCACTGGTGAAGTGAAGAAATTGACCGTTGATGATCTCGTCATTACCGATACGAAAAAAGTGCTCGCACTCGCAGGTGTGATGGGAGGTAAATATTCTGGTATCACGACTGAGACAAAAAATATCTTTGTTGAAATCGCGACTTTTGATGCATCGACGATTCGTCGTACCAAGACGAGACACAATCTCTCGACGGATGCGAGTTATCGATACGAACGCGGTCTCGATCCGAACCTGCCTGGAGAAGTGGCTCACGAAGTCGTCGCTCTCGTCTCGACTCTTGCTGGAGGCAAGCTCATTGGTATGCGAGATGTCTATCCGAAAATTGCCAAACCATGGAAGATTCTTCTTCCGATATCGACCGTCACAAACATACTCGGAACTTCTGTACCTCTTTTCGAGATTGTTCAGTATCTCGCATTACTCGGATTGACGGTGAAGAAAATACAGCATCAAGACACACTCGACGTCACAGTCCCGACTCGTCGTCCCGATCTGCGTGATGAGTGGGACCTCGTCGAAGAAATCGCCCGTATGCGAGGGTATGACAAAGTTCCCGCAGTCGCACCACTCCTCCCTCTTGAGACGATACCGAACAATCCACTGAAAACACTGGAACGAGAAATGAAGCAGTGTCTCGCTCATTCATCGTTTGATGAAATCATGACGTACTCTTTCTATGGAGAAAAAGAAATCGTCGGAGCGTCTCTTCCATTCGAACAACACCTAGAACTCGAGAACCCACTCAGTCCTGATCAGAAGTATCTCCGTATGACACTTCTTCCGCTCTTACTTCGCAAGACCAAGGAAAATCTCCGATCATTCGATACGTTTGATATATTTGAATCAGGGAGTATTTTTATCAAAGATACCAAGAAAAAAATACCGATTGAAACCAAATCATTCGGCCTCGTTACCGTGCTTTCCAAGAAAAGATACTCTGAGACAAATGCATTCTCTGTCATGAAGGGACATGTTGAACAGCTTTGTGAGACCCTCCATATCGATAATCGCGCCATACTCTGGGAAGTACCAGAAAAATATATGAGCGTGTTGCCGACACTCGCGATGTTCCATCCGACACGGAGCGCTGTGCTCGTCGCCCAGGGGAAGGTCTGCGGTATCGTCGGCGAACTCCATCCGAAAACACTGAAAGCCTACGGTCTCGAATCACGTCTCGCAGTAGCAGAGATAGATACCGTCACGCTCGGACAACTCCAGAATCAGGAAAGAATTTTTACTCCACTTCAGAAGTTTCCTTACGCTGTTCGCGATATTTCGCTCACCTTTCCATCTGTCAGTGGACGGAAGGTGACGGTAGCAGAAGTGCGACAATTTCTCGAAGAAGTCGGATCGCCACTGCTTCAGAAATGTGAACTTTTTGATTTGTACGAACAAGATGATGAGAAGCGTCTCGCATTCCATCTCTCTTTCGGCGCTTCTGACCGGACACTCTCCAGTCAGGAGATGGACGACGCTTTTGACCGGATTGTTGCTTTGGCCAGTGAACGATTTGACGCTCGTTTACGCCTCTAAACGAGTTTTATTATGGACAAAAATGAGTTTTTGTGCTATAATTGTAATTGTGCCTATTTTGAATGATTTGTCGTTCTTTTCCAGAACAGATTGGATTATCGCGCGACCTGTTTCGCAAGGAACAGGAGTGAGGAAAGTCCGGACACTCGCCAACTTCGGTTGACAGCAGGTAATGGGTAATTCCCATACACCGTGAGGTGCGAGGTGCGAACAGAGATGTCTCCTCCCGAAAGAGAGGAGAGGACCTGCAAGGGTTCAGTCCTATGGAAACATAGGGGATGCAACAGCTAAATCCTTACCCGAGTGCAAGGTCGTGCTCTGAGCAATCGGAGAGAACCGCCAAGAGTGTGTCGGCAACGGCATACCAAGAGAAATGATGATCCTCTTCTGCAAAGGAGAGACAGAATCCGGCTTATAGGTCTGTTTTGGAAAAGAACGATAAATATTATTTCAGAAAACTCGCCCTGTTAGAATTTTTTGGCTATAAAATGTAATGTCGATTATTCAATAGGGTACGTTTATTATCAGGGTATTCGTGATATATAATCTGTTAATTCTAATAGGGTGAAACGTTCAGAAATATTCTTCAGTAGTATTCAGGTCCCTGTGGACTTCGCTATGATTGTCTTGGCAGCTATTACTGCCTATTTTCTTCGTGGACTACCGATATTTGAGAGCTATGTCTCTCGCGTGTTCAACCTGACGTTCAATGATTATCTCGACTTTGCATTTACCGTAGCGCCTTTCTTCATTTTTATCCTCGCTCTCGAGGGTCTGTATCGGATGCGAGTGACACGACGATTCTGGCAAGAAGCGTATGGCGTTGCCAAATCTATCACGCTCGGACTCATCATATTGATTGTCGCTGTGTTTCTCAATAGGGAATGGTTTTCTTCTCGTTTCGTCATTATCATTGGTTGGTTTTTTGCCGTTATCTATGTCGTCTCCGCCCGATATGTCATCCAGCGTATCCAGAAGTGGCTCCTCGTGAACAAAGGCATCGGTATGCATCGTGTACTTCTGATCGGCTTCAATGCCAAGATGGAAAAAATGAAAACTTTCTTGCAAATGAAAAAAGAACTCGGTTATCGAGTCGTCGACCATATTGATGATGCCAGTGTTTCTCATATCAAGGACATTCGACAGATGAAGGGTATCGATGAAATCATCATCGGTGACACGTCCATTACCGACGACGAACAAGCAAAACTCTTCGACTACTGTCAGATCAACAATATTCTCTATCGATATTTTCCGACCGTACTCCAGACAACCAATTTTTCGATGCAGATATTCAATGGCGAACCGATTATCGAGTTTCAGCATACACCGCTCGATGGTTGGGGACGGGTACTGAAACGCATTTACGATCTCATTGCTGGATTTGTTTTGCTCGTGCTCTTTTCACCGTTTATGGCGATTATCGCTCTTCTTATCAAACTCGAAGACCCAGATGGTCCCATCATTTACAAGAACGAACGTATCGGAGAAAATGGCAAGAAATTTCTTGTCTACAAATTCCGTTATATGCTCTGGAAATACTGCATCACGGATGAGAACAAGCATCTCGATGAAGCGATGGCGTATGAGCAGAAACTCATCGTAGAACGCAATACACGTCAGGGAGGGGTTCTCTACAAGATCAAGGATGATCCACGCAAGATGCGAGTTGGTGCCTTCATCGAACGATTCTCACTCGATGAGCTTCCACAATTTTTCAATGTTCTCGAGGGGAGTATGAGTCTCGTTGGTCCACGACCTCATCAGGAACGTGAAGTCGCACGCTATTCCGAGTATCATCGTCGCTTGCTCACTATCAAACCAGGCGTGACGGGTATGGCACAGGTGTCCGGACGCTCTGATCTCGCTTTCGAAGACGAGTTCCATCTCGATGTGTTCTATATCGAGAACTGGTCGCTCTGGCTCGATATTCTCGTCTGTTTCAAGACCGCTGGAGCTCTCCTTCGCCGTCGCAAGAACAGTAAGAAGTAGAGAGGCGGACACTTTTCCTCAGATACTTCCAAACAAGCCATATTTTGGCTTGTTTTCCTTATCTCACCACAATATTTTTTTCAGACGGTGGGTTTACGAGAGAGAGAAAAAGGAGTAGATTGGAGAGGTGGGGAGATTTGGAAGATGCCGTATTTTGCTGTTATTGAGACAAAAAATATGTCGAAGATAAAAGATTTGCCGAAAGTTGATCTGCCGAGAGAAAAGCTCGCAAGATATGGTACAGAGAAATTGGCAGATTATGAACTCCTTGCCATTCTCCTCGGATCAGGTACGAAGGGGCTGAATGTTCTCCAATTATCCAAGAGAATTCTCAAAATGCTCATACGAGACGGAGCAGAGAAAATAACCTTTGAGGAACTTCTCAAAACAAGGGGACTCGGAAAAGCGAAGGCCTCTCAAATAATTGCCGTCATCGAATTAGGAAAGCGTCTGCAATCGAATCGCAATCAAGAAATACTCTCTCCGGAGGATGTATGGAAATCATGTATGGATTTTCGTGATTCGAAGAAAGAACATTTTGTTGCGTTTTATCTTGATACACAAAATCGTCTCATCGAACGACAAATCATCTCTATCGGCACGCTCAATGCGAGCCTCGTCCATCCGAGAGAAGTATTCGAACCAGCAGTCGCTCTCCACTCTGCGAGTATCATCATCGCTCACAATCATCCATCAGGAGACCTCGAACCTTCCCCGGAAGATGTGGAAATGACGAAGAAATTGGTGCACGCAGGAAAGATACTTGATATGCCGATTTTTGACCATGTCATAGTAACAAAAGATATATATCAAAGCATGAAAACTCTGTTCAAATTAGAAAATCAATCATTTGATTGGAGTTAAGAATCGTGATAATATTGTCGATAATCTAGGAAGCTTAAAATATCAACATGCACAAAAAAAAGGCTCAAAAAGAAATTACATTCATAGATCTGTTCGCTGGAATTGGAGGTTTTCATATTGCTTTTAAAAATTCAGGTGCAAAATGTGTTTTTTCTAGTGAATGGAATGATGCCGCAAGGAAGACTTATGAAGCAAACTTCAAGAAAGTTGAACCTGAATTGTTTGAAAAAGGATATTTTGCAGGAGATATCGAAAAAGTTAAACCAAAAGAGATTCCAAACTTTGATATTTTGACAGGAGGTTTTCCTTGTCAGCCATTCAGTCAAGCGGGATTCAAGAAAGGTTTTGAAGATACGAGAGGGACACTTTTTTTTAACATTGTTCGGATAATAAAAGAGAAAAAACCGAAAGCATTTTTTATAGAGAATGTAAGACATTTGTTGAAACACGATAATGGTAAAACGTTCGCAACAATAAAAAGAGTGATAGAAGAAGAGTTAGGGTATTCCTTTCATTATAAAATAGTTAAAGCCTCTGATTTTAATTTACCTCAACATAGAGCCCGTCTTTTCATGGTTGGTTTTAAGAATAAGAAAATCCCTTTCTCTTTTCCTGAACCAGTGAAATTGAAGAAAAAAATGTCTGATATATTCGGAGGAAAAGTTGAAAAAGAAATTGGTTATACATTAAGAGTTGGAGGCAGAGGTTCGGGTATAAACGACAGAAGAAATTGGGATTCTTATGTTGTGGACGGAAAAGTCAGAAAGTTGACTCCTATAGAAGGTAAAAAAATGATGGGATTTCCAAGTAGTTATAAATTTCCAGTATCAGAATCTCAGGCGATGAAGCAACTTGGAAATGCTGTAGCTGTTCCTGCCATACAAGCTGTCGCTAAGGCAATTATAGAATCATTGAATACTTATGATAAAAGGAAATAAAGGGGAATGGAGTGAGTTTTATGCTTTTCTGAAAATCCTTACAGATGGAAAGATGTTTACTGCAGATAAAAACCTTGAGATCTTAAAGGATAATTTTCATATTGTCTTAAAGATCATCCGAGAAGAAACAGAGAGCCGAAAATCTTATGATATTTCCAAGCAAGATGGAAACGTAGTAATCAGGGATGAGAAAAGTGAATTTTGTAATATTGTTGAGATAAATAAGATAAAATCGAAGGTTGCAGAAATTTTTGAAGAAATGAAGAATTCAAATGGCACCACTTTTCAGGTTTTATCAGCAGAAGGTGTGATGAAGGATTTACGGTGTATTCAAATCAAAGCTTCCAATATACACAAGGCTGATCTTACGATTGTTTTGCATGATAAAAAATCACCAGAATTTCCCGAACTTGGTTTCAGTATCAAATCCATGTTGGGTTCACCCTCGACACTCCTTAATGCATCTGGTGCTACGAATTTCACTTATAAAGTAGTAGAGAGTTTCAGCGAGGCTTCTTCTGAAAATAATATTTCTGCCGTGAGGGAAAAATCCAAGCATGTATATGATGCTGGTGGTCATCTGGAATTTGTTAGCATGGATAATGAAGGATTCAGAACAAATCTCAGAAAAGTGGATTCGAATTTTCCTCAGATGATCGCTGAAATTTTGAAGCATTACTATAAGGGTAAAGCCTCTAAGATTTCAGATTTGGTAGATTCTGTTTCTGATGATGCAGATTTCTGTAAGAAACTTGATTTGAACAAGAGAGATTTCGCATTTAAAATGAAGAGATTTTTATCTGATGTCGCTTTAGGTATGACACCGAAGAAGGAATGGGACGGTTATGCAAGCGCCCATGGCGGTTATATTATCGTCAAAGAAGATGGTGATGTTGTCTGCTATCATATTTATAATCGAGATAAATTTGAGGATTATTTGTATGACAATACAAAACTAGACACTCCTAGTACGACGAGACATAAATTCGGTGATTTCTATACGGAGAATGGCGAGAAAAGAATCAAATATAATTTGCAAATACGATTTGTGAAGTAAGAAAAAATAGACGACCATTGATTTTTTCCTGAAAGTATGCTATAATAGAAGCACAAAAGAGTTGATAAAAATAAAAAGCACTCCAAATATTAAAAGAAGAAAGAAAGGAGCTATTTTCGAAAGATTATTCCAACACCCCAGTCTTCCGGGGTTTTTGTTTTTTTAAGCTATAAATAATATATAAAAACAATATGAAAGAAAATTTCTTGAAGGCAATAGATGGGAAGTTGAAGGTGAGGATAACATGGAATTCTCGGTCCAAGGGTCGGATAATAAGACTATGTATACCATTCGATTTCGGGCCATCCCAAAAAGATAATGCCATTGATAAATCCGATAAGTATCATGTATGGGACCTGGAAAGTCCTGAGGGAGAGCTTCATAATGTGTCTATTGATCCAGCTCGTATGGTGAGTATTGAGGTTTCAGGTGATACATTTGAGCCAGGGGATTATGTAAAGTGGAAAACAAGCTGGGTATATAGAAGGGATTGGGGGCATTATTCATAAATTATAATTCTTTACAAAAAAATAATGAATACACTAGAAATATTAAAAGAGGCAATTAAGAGGCGCTGCTCAGTTTCTTTTGAATACAATAAACAAGGACAAATTGGCGGAGAGAGAATAGGTGATCCTCATGCGGTTTTTGTTTTTACTGCAAAATTAGGTGCACAAAGTACGAAGGTCGATTTATTTCAAACTGGTGGTGAGTCAGATACGACCATAGAGAAGCCATTACCAAGCTGGAGATTTTTTAATCTTAATGATATCTCAAGCGTGAAAATACTTGATAATATGCCTCAGTTTGTACAAGCAGATGGATATTTGCCCGAATCAGCCCGATATGAAAATCCACTTGCAAAAATCTAACATGAGTGTTCAATTTCATGACGAAATATTCTCAAACGATAACGTTGTGCTGAATATAAATTTTTCAGGAATAAAACAAGGTGTTACAAGCACTGATTCTTTAAGAATGTCTTTTTATGCATATGATAAAAATACTGGACAGCCAAAATTTTCTGAGATACTTTGTTTTGAGGAAATTAAAAAATTGTATGAGAATTTAAATAAAATTTCCATAATTAAGGATGACTCGAAGATTGTTTCTGGAAAATTTATTGAAACAACCGATGAGCTTGCTGGCATGCTTGATGGCTTAAAGAATATTGACCTAGATATTTTAAAATTAATCTTGGATAAATTTTCTGGTGATGAAAAGATTAAAACTATTCTTGAATCATTATCCGAAATTGAATTAAAAAATCTTTCAGCGGCACACAAACATAAATCTTATCAAATTGAACTGAATAACTTAGAGCAACTTTTAGGATTAGAGGAGGGAGGCAGTATAGTTGAAGAAATAAAAAAGCATGATAATTTGAGTGCATATTTCGCTGGTCAACCAGAAAAAATTTTTCAAAATTGGATTGAAAAAAATCTTTGGATATTTGGAGTTGAATATACACAAAAGCATGATGCAAGGAAAATAGCATTATTTAGCGAAGCTGATTTGTTGATGGAATCAATGGACGGTTTTTTGGATTTGATTGAGCTTAAAAGACCAAAATTAGAGTATGATATTTTCAAGTATGATGCCAGTCATAAGAGTTACTATCTTTCGCCAGATCTCTCAAAGGTTATTGGCCAGTGTTTGTTTTATTTACAAAAGATGGATGAACAAAAACTTGTTTTAGAAAAGGAGCATAAGGCGAAAATTTTACGACCTCGGATAAAAATTATCGCAGGCAGAACGAATAATTTTAATAATGAGCAGTTTGAAGCTTTGCGAATGCTGAATTCCAACCTCAATCATATACAAATAGTTTCTTATGATTACCTTTTGAGTTGTGGTAAAAAGATTGTTTCCCATTATGATTAAGGCATATATGGTTCTTGTTTTTTAATTTTTCTTGCCATAAATAAGGTTGAGTCAAAAATAGAAAAAAGGCCAGGTACATTTTTTATAAAAGTTTAGACGTGAATCTGGATTATTATAGTACCCCAAGATAAAGTTTGCCCACCTGTGGAGGGGAATTTTTCGGTAGTACTGTAAGCCCACCAACCGTGAAGGGACATTGAAACTCATCGCAAAATGGTTTTTTTGTTTCTTGTGTTTTTAATTAAGATTAGTTGACAGAGGGTTTTTAGCAATCTATACTGAAATCATTTATGTAATACATACAAACATAAAGATGTAGAGTCTGCATTAAAAATATTACTCAGATAATAGAATAATTTTTTAAATTATGAAAGGGTATAAAATTTTAGCTTTAGATGAAACTGGGAAAGCTAGTCTAAGCCATCATTCTAAAAACTTCATTCTTTCTGGCATTATAATTCCAGAAAGTTACAAGCCCAGACTGAAATTATTGATGTGTAAATTGAAGAATAAATATTTTGGTAATGAAGATCTTGTTTTTCATTGTCGGGACATGCTTCGGAAAAAGGGCCCATTTGCTCTATTACGTGAAGATTTAGAAAAAGAAATGCGATTTTGGGCAGAGTTTACAACTATATTAAATTCTGAAAAAATATCACTGGCTTTTGTTATAACCGACAAAATGAAAGCAAAAAAGTTGGGGTGGAATGAAGTGGCAATACTAAGGAAGGCTTATAATAAAATGTTAGAAGAATTTGTTAAGAACCATCTTGATACGGATAATGGAAAAATTGTTGTAGAGTCAGATCCATCTCAGGACAAGTATCTGATTGAAGCTCATGCAAGGTTGCAAGGGGTGGGGATACCCTCAGAAGGTATAACCGGTTCAAACTATCGTGAAAAAATTACGTCATTAAGTTTAGTGAATAAGTTAAACTTGGATGACGATATTCAAATAGCTGATAGTTTAGCCATAATGGCGAGTATAGTTTATGAAATGAAAATAGGTGGATTGAGAAAAACAACAAAGATTGAAAAAATGATGGTAAGGCTTATAGAAAGAAAAATGAGTGGTGATTTGGGCATTTTTGAAGTACTTGTGTAACAAAAAAGTCGGCCATGGCTATCCGCACATATACCGACTTCTTATGTTTGAGACTACACCTTTTTTAGCTAAATGTCAAGTCAGAGTAAATCTGAGAAAGAAAGGTGTTTTATTGTTTAGTACATACATTAAATGATAGGAAGATTAATTGAGAATTTTGTGATGTCTGTGTTAGCGGTTTTAATTATGATCGTTATGTGGGGGTATGTTTACTATAGGAATACTGGGAATGTTCCTTCATTGTTTTCTAATAAAAATTTTGCAGAAAATATTACACACGATCTAGAAAGTGATGGTTACGAAGTTGAACTATTTGAAGTAGAATTAAGAAATTATGGGGAACAATCTCTAGTTGTATTTGCGCAGGATAATCAATATAAAAAACAATGTGATTTAGATAAAAAAATCGAGTTAAAACCACCAATGATGCTTGTTTATGAGCAATATGAGAATCCGTTAAAAATATTATTTAATAGTAAGTATTTGTTGGAGCGAAAATTTATTTTTTCCCAATCAGAAGGTGGTTTTTGGTTATATGAAAAGAAATTTTTTGATCTTGATAATGATCATGATGAAGAAATTATAGTGAAGTTGTTGGGCAGTGTCTGTGGGAGCGGGACAGAGCTACAACAAATTGTTTTTGATAATTCTTCAGGATATATTGTTCCAATGGAAAGTGTGCCGATTATTTCCTATATTAAAGATCAGTTATTTAGAAAAAATAATGATTATATTGAATCCGTCACAGAGAATGAAAAATATAGAGAATTGGAAGGTTTCAATACTGGTCAAATACAAATGAACGGAAAAATCCTTAATTCTACTAATACGGATCATTTGGTTGAATTTTTGGATATTGACAGGGAGAATGGTGTAGAGTTGATTTTTGCTCATCCTGAGTTAGTAAATGGCGAATGTCATCTTTGTCCGCATTACTGGACAATAGGGGTTTACAAATATAGAGAGGGAAAGTATTACATCGATAATAAATGGAATAGAGGACTACTTTATAAAACAAAACAAAAAATTTCATTAAACGAAGCTCTTGGGTATGCCCCTTATTCGGGGAACGCTTTTGGACTTATATTTCCTTATTATATTGATAATGATTTATTGAAGAGTGGCTATTATTTATTAGAGAGAGATACGTCAAAAATTATTGATATTGTTAAAAAAAATTATAATAAATAACTATACTATTATACTTTTTAGGTAATCGAGAATACTGGTTTTTCGTTGGATGTTCTTTCTCCTAATTTTTAAGCTAATAACTGGCGGAGGTCTTCTTGATCGACAGCGCATTGCAATTGGTCCGAGGCATCCGAAAAGAAAGGGAGCCAGGTACATTTTTGATATAAATTTCACCAGCCTTCGGGCTGGTTTTTGTTTGTGTGTATAATGAACATATGAAAAGTTAGCCAAAAATATTAGAGAAGAAAAGGAGTCAGGTACATTTTTTTTTGCAAACCCATAACACCACCGTATGCAACTCTCAAAGACCAATTTTCTCATATGCCTGGATTGCCCGAAGAATAATACTTATCTGAAAATCCCTAGTCAGATGTAACTCCTTTCAAAACCAATTCATTCATAATTCCACGGCCGTGAGATTATGAATGAATCTGAAGGGAAGAGATTTTGAGAGAAAAGAGTCAAAAAAATTAAGGGGGTATGTAAGCAACATCTTGGCTTTTATGAGCAGTAACGAGGTCTATTGATGCGTAGTATACTCGTGAGTATATTGATAAAAAAGAAAGAGTGATGTATTATACTATATGTAAGTATTGTAAACGTATAAAATGCAACACTTCAATAAAAATCAATCACAATACAAACTGTTCATGAATAATCTGAAAAAGAAAAATTCGATATATTTTTCGAAGAAATAATTTTATGCAAAAAATAGAAAATCTTGCATTTATAGATGGTCAGAACCTCTACATGGGTACAGCCAAGCGTAATCAAGACCCGTGGCGGATAGATCTGATGCGTTTTCGTATTTATCTTGAGAAGAAGTATGGAGTGGCGAAGGCTTACTATTTTCTCGGATGTGTTCAGGAGGCTCGGCAAGAGTTGTATGAGGAGATTCAGGCTGCTGGATTTGTATTGGTTTTCCGTGAACACAATACAGCAATGCTCGGGAAGAAAAAGGGAAATGTTGATTCGGACATCATTTTTACTGTTATGAAAAAACTCTATAAAAAAGAGAATTTTCAGAGAGTGTTTCTCGTGTCCGGTGATGGCGATTACAAGATGTTGGTGGATTTCCTTATTGAGGAAAATCGATTTGGAAAAATACTCTTTCCGAATCGACAGTTTGCTTCTTCGTTGTACAAAAAGTTGGGATCGGAATATTTCGATTATTTGGACGGGGTACGTGAGAAAATAGCCATAAAAAAAGAAAAGGGCTCCTTAGGTAATTAGCCGTTCGGATCCCTTTTCGTCTGAATAATTACAGTATAGCAGAATATGAGCCTTTGTCAATAGAGAAGATGTAAAGAGGAAGGAAGAAAAGTCAGGTCACTTCTCGTAAACCTATAATACCGATTTCATTCATAATCTCACCAGCCTCGACGCCCACTTCGATTTGAATCGAGGCGAGTCTAGGCGGGCGGCCGTGGAATTGTGATATAATCTGAAGAGAGAAAATTTTGATAAAAATGAGAAAAAATATGAATGATATCGTTTGTCCACACTGTAAGAAAACGTTCAAAGTCGATGAGGCTGGCTTTGCCGATATTCTGAAACAGATTCGTGACCATCAGTTCGAGGAAGAATTGAATGAGCGATCGCGTATCGCAGAGAAAGAAAAAGAAAGTGCCATCAAACTCGCTGAGGCTACTCTCCAAAATGCTCTCCAGGGAGACCTCGCTCGGAAAGAGGCAGAGCTCGTTGCAGTGAAAGCTGAGAAAGATCGTGCACTCGCTCTACTCGCATCGGAGAAAGAAACAGAGCTCGCAGAGATGAAAGCGAGAATGAGCAATGCAGAACTCGAGAAGAAGCTCGCAGTCACTGAAGCAATCAACAGTATCGAAAAAGAACGAGATGAACTCGCAGGAAAATTGAAAAGCAAGGAGACCGAGAAACAACTTCTCACGAGCTCACTCAAAGAAAAATATGAGGGTGACCTGAAACTGAAAGACGAGACCATCGAACGATTGAAAGATATGAAACTGAAGCTCAGTACGAAAATGATCGGTGAGACGCTCGAGCAACACTGTGAGACGGAATTCAACAAGCTCCGTGCTACGGGCTTCCAGCATGCCTATTTTGAGAAAGACAATGATGCAAAAACAGGAAGCAAGGGAGACTATATCTATCGTGAGGCTGATGAAATGGGGAATGAAATCATCTCTATCATGTTCGAAATGAAAAATGAAGGGGATGAGACGGCTACTAAACACAAGAACGAAGACTTCTTTCGTGAACTCGATAAAGATCGCACAGAGAAGAAATGTGAGTACGCTGTCCTCGTGACCCTCCTCGAAGCTGAGAACGAGCTTTACAACACGGGTATCGTCGATGTTTCTCATAAATATGAGAAAATGTATGTCGTGCGTCCGCAGTTTTTCATCCCTATCATCACACTGCTTCGCAATGCATCGATGAATTCTCTCCAGTACAAAGCCGAGCTTGCTCTCGTGCGAAATCAGAACATCGACATCACGAACTTTGAGGAGAATATGAATACGTTCAAGGAAGGTTTTGCGAAGAATTATCAGCTCGCCTCGAGTCGTTTCAAGGTAGCGATAGAAGAAATCGACAAGACCATCGATCATCTCCAAAAAACCAAAGACGCCCTCCTCTCATCAGAGAATAATCTCCGTCTCGCCAATAACAAAGCAGAAGACCTGACTATCAAAAAATTGACACGTGGCAATCCCACTATGGCGTCCAAGTTTTCCGAGCTTTCTCATGGAAGAAAAAATATTCTCTCATAGTAATAGAACACGTATATTTAATCAGTAAAATTTAGTATAAAAGTATGGACAAGATCAAAATTGAAAATCATGCGTTCTCAGGAGGAATGTGGATAGCAGCGTGGATATTCACTATCGGTTTTTTGCACCTGACATTTTTGCAGGGAGTGTTTGCTGTCATCATCTGGCCGTACTATCTCGGAGTTGCTTTTCATCCATTCTTCTTCAAGTAATAGAATAGATATATGGATATAGGAATCATTATTGCTGTTATTGTACTTTTTGCAGTGGGGCTTTTTGGTATCATTCTTCCAGCTCTTCCTGGGGTAGGGCTTATTTTTACGAGCATACTTCTCTATGCTTTGTATTTCGGTATTGATACGGTCGGAGCGGTGACGCTCAGCGTTCTCGGTGTCGTGGCAGTTTTCTCGATCGCTATCGATTATCTGGCTTCGGCGTACGGTGCGAAGCGATATGGTGCGAGTAAATGGGGAAGTCTCGGAGCGATATTCGGAGGTATTCTCGGTTTTATCGTACTCAATTTTATCGGACTTCTCCTCGGTATTTTTATCGGAGCTATCGTCGGAGAATTCTTTGTCGCCAAACAGGATGCGCAAGCCTCTCTCCGAGCCGGCATGGGTTCAATACTTGGGTTTCTCGCTGGTACCGTCATCAAACTCTTGCTCGGTATCGCCATGATCCTTGTTTTTGTCATCAGTATCTGGAAGTAGACAAACTCATATTCTCTCTCATTGATTTTGTACATATTTCCACGGTTGTTGTATTATTTACTTGAATATAATTGACCTATAAGACAAAAAAGCATGTTCAAAGAATTCAAACAATTTCTCCTCCGAGGCAATGTCGTCGATCTCGCTGTCGGTGTCGTCATTGGTGCAGCCTTCGGTACTATCGTGACCGCTCTCGTAGCAGATATTCTCACACCATTCATCGCTGCTATCGTCACGGTACCTGATTTCTCCAATCTCATATTTACCTTGAATGGGAGCAAGTTCCTTATCGGACATTTCTTGAATGCGCTCATTTCATTCGTTCTCATTTCTGCTGCTATCTTCTTCTTTGTGGTGAAACCGATGAATATGCTGGTTGCGCGTTCTCACAAAGGAGCGCCTGCAGATCCTGCGACGATGAAATGTCCTGAATGTCTGAGTGAAATACCCAAGTCTGCCAAGCGTTGCTCGCAGTGTACTCAGTTGGTCGCTTAGGAGATCTTTCTGACTCTATTTTTGTACAGAACCCTTTGATTTTTCGAAAAAAATATTGTATGATACGGGTGTGAAAGAAACCGTACAAAAGATAGGGTATATTTCATTTCAATATCAAAACAGTATTGTCGACGTGGAAGAAAAACAAAAAAATATGCAACAAACACCACCTATTCGTGGTCTCGATTTATACAGTAAAAACGGACTGTTCCGTTTGATTTATTCTTTTTCAGGAAAGAAAGAATATTTTTTCAGAATGAAAGAAAGTTCCAATGGTTCTTCTTTTGTCGACTCTCCCAAACATCTCAAGATCGATACTGCGTTCTTCCGTCATCGTGAAGATTCTCTGCATATCGATGAAATGGCGACGACCAAAATAGCAGAGAATCGCTATTTCATGACCTATACCAAGCGAGATCATCATCTCCGTACACATCTCTACGGAGCGACTTCTCACAAAGGTATTCAGTTTCAGAAACAGTCCCTCATTACTGGGGTGAATTCTTTCGGTATGGTAGTGCCGGAATATCTTTTCGAAAAACACCATATTCTTTATTTCGGAAACACCTCCATCAGAATTGCGACTTCTGCCAATCTCAATCAGTGGCACATTATGCCGGATGCCCTCATGCGACCACGGAAGAATCGTTTTGATCACAGTGCTCTCCGAGTTGCTCGAGTGTTGAATGTCGGTGAACATATCGCACTGTTCTATACTGCCAAAAATGCACGCAAGAAGCTCTGTCTCGGTGTCGTGCTTTTTGATAAGCAGGCTCCAGGAAGAATCGTATGGCGATCTGCGCACCCTCTCTGGGAACAGCCTATTGATTGGATTACCAACAAAATTAAAGTACTTGGAATCATCCAGACGAAAAATGCTTTTGTTGCCTATTTCGAACACGGACGAGGTGAAGTATTCTCCGAGAAACTCGCCTATGATGTCGATCTGGACAACAAACTGCCAAGAAAAACTGTCAAAAAACCACTCACGAAGACTACCAAGAAACCTCGTGTGACTAAGCCTCTCACTCGGTCTGCGAAGAATCCTATTCTCGAACCAAACAA
This sequence comes from Candidatus Moraniibacteriota bacterium, assembly GCA_028688415.1. Classification (NCBI taxonomy): domain Bacteria; phylum Candidatus Moraniibacteriota; species Candidatus Moraniibacteriota bacterium. The sequence continues at coordinate 334,901 of JAQTYF010000001.1, read as the reverse complement.
AGAAAATGCATGGGAATCGATGGCAACATTCAATCCTGCTGCACTCTATTTGAATGACAAGGTGCATCTGATCTATCGGGCACAAGGATTTGATAATATTTCCGTCTTTGGTTATGCAGGGAGTAGTGATGGTGTTCATATCGATGAACGTTCTACAGACCCTGTCTATTTTCTCAATCAAGATTTCAAAAAAAACAAGCATCCGTTCCCGTGTATTTCTGGTGGAGGATGGGGTGGCTGTGAGGATCCTCGTTTGACGCAAATCGAGGACAAGATTTATATGATTTACATTTCGTTCAATGGATACAATCCACCAGGAGTGGCACTGACTTCCATTACTACGGAGAATTTCGTGAACAAAGTATGGGAATGGGAAGCGCCACGACTCATCTCTCGTCCTGGGCAGATTCAGAAGAACTGGGTTATTTTCCCAGAAAAAATCAATGGTCATTATGCTGTACTTCACAGTATTTCGCCCAAAATATCTATCGACTATGTCGCTTCTCTCGATGACGAATCACTTCTCATCGATAGCTATCATACCAAGCAACACTATACCGACAAGAGTCAGTGGGATAACATTGTCCGAGGTGTCGGTGCGACTCCTCTCAAGACGGATCAGGGCTGGCTCGTACTCTATCACGCAATGGATCAGAATGACCCGAATCGTTACAAGGTAGGCGCGATGCTCCTCGATCAGAATGATCCTGAGAAAATCCTCGCTCGTTGCGTCGAACCAATACTCGAACCAGACGAACATTATGAGAATGAAGGATTGAAATCTGGTGTCGTGTATGTCTGTGGAGCAGTAATCAAAGATGAGACACTTTTTGTCTATTATGGTGGAGCTGACACGACGGTCGCTGTCGCTACCGCACCGCTCGGAGAATTCTTGGATCAGCTCACTACCACTGGAAAGGTCACGATGACGACTTTGAAGAAAACACTTACCAATGCATAATTTTTGTCTGTATTAGCCTATGTACTCACTCGTTCGCTCTCCAGAAAATCCTGTCGTACTCCCCATGAGTCAAAATATGTGGGAAAATCTCGCTGCTTTCAATGGTTCACCAATCAAACAGGGGAAGAAAGTTCATATTTTCTATCGAGCGCTCGCGACACCAGAACTCCATCATGGAGCGATGCTCTCACTCTCGACCGTCGGACACGCAGTGAGTGATGATGGGATACATTTCAATGATTACACGCAGTTTGTCGTCCCCGAAGAACCGTGGGAACAATATGGTTGTGAAGATCCTCGTGTGACGAAACTCGGTGATACGTTTTATATCTTCTATACCGCACTCGCGACGTATCCTTTTTCGCCAGCGGGTATCACAGTAGGACTCGTCACGACCAAAGATTTGAAGACAATAAAAAGTAGGCATCATGTGACGAATTTCAATTCCAAAGCGATGACGCTTTTTCCGGAGAAGATCGATGGGAAAATGATGGCGCTTCTCAGTGCCAATACTGACCAGCCACCTGTGACAATCGCTCTTGCAAGTTTCGAAAAAGAATCAGATATGTGGTCGGAAGCATATTGGAACAAATGGTACAAAGAACTTCCAGAACATGCTCTCGATCTCCATAAGACACTCGATGATCACGTCGAAATCGGAGCTCCGCCACTCAAAACAAAAGCAGGATGGTTACTTATCTATTCTCATATCTATCACTATGGGAAATCAGATCAGGTATTTGGTATCGAAGCTGTTCTCCTCGATCTCCATAATCCTCGCAAGATCATCGGACGGACACCGACACCACTCATGGTGCCACAGGAAGAATACGAGCATTATGGAATGATTCCTGATATCGTTTTCCCTTCCGGGGCGTATATAGAAGAAGATGAAGTGCATATCTACTATGGTGCAGCTGATACGACAGTCTGTCGTGCGACGGTTTCGCTTTCGGGACTGCTTCGGGAAATGCTTGCCAAGGAAAGCTCTCTTCGTTTCGATCGTGCGGAAGAAAACCCGATCCTCTCTCCAATTCCAGAGCATGAATGGGAAGCGATGGCAGTATACAATCCCGCTGCGATGTATGAGGATGGCAAGGTGCATATTGTCTATCGTGCTCAAGGATTCGATGGGACATCACGTTTTGGATATGCTGTGAGCAAAGATGGTGTTCATATTGATGAGCGATTACCGATTCCTATTTATAGTCCGCGTGAAGATTTTGAGCAAAAGAAAAATCCTGGCAATTCGGGTTGTGAAGATGCACGATTTACCAAAATCGGTTCGACGTACTATATGTGTTATACGGCTTTCGATGCAGTGAATCCACCGAGAGTGGCGATGACGAGTATTGCTGTCAAAGATTTTCTCCATCGAAAATTCGAGAAATTTACCAAACCAATTCTTCTTTCGAGTGCGGAAGTTGATAACAAAGATGCGGCTATTTTTCCAGAGAAGATCGATGGTCAATATGTTTTCATTCACCGTGTCCAGCCTTCTATTCATCTGAATTATATTCAAAGTCTCGATGATTTCGATGGAGAGCATTTCTTCGTGAAGAGACCTATCCTCTCTCCGCGTATCAACATGTGGGATGATCTGAAAGTTGGTCTCTCGTCGACTCCTCTCAAAACCAAGAAAGGCTGGCTCCTCATTTACCACGGTGTTTCTTCTGTCGACCATACCTATCGAGTCGGAGCAGCACTGCTTGATCTGAAGCATCCAGAAAAAGTGATCGGACGATCGCGTACACCACTCTTCGAACCAGAAATGTCATACGAAAAAGAGGGGATCGTACCAAACGTTGTTTTCCCGTGCGGATCGATCATCATGGGTAAGAAACTTGTCATCTACTATGGTGGCGGTGATACGGTCGTCGGCATGGCCTCGCTTGATCTGAATGATCTTCTGAAGGAACTTTCTTTCTAGGTCGGTGAAAGTTAGGAGGTTCTTTCAGACTATGCTACTGTGGACATAAAGAAGGATATGTCGATAGTAGGTTCATTACTTTTTCTTACATTTTTTTTATTTACATTTTTTCTAATCTTCTGCGTGTGGCCGTGTCATACTAACTACACAATCAAATATAATTGAATAGAGCGCTGAAAGTACAGGACTGAAAACCTCTGTTTTTTTGTACTTGTTTCTGTAATTGATAATGAAAAAATAATGAAATTATCCAATAAAATTTTGATAGTCACTGCTTTCACACTCTGTGCTTTCGTCTTTTCAGAGCAGAGAGCACAAGCGGCCACTGCTCCAAACCTCGGGGTGGCTACTGGCTATTCGGTCTTTGGTAATGCAGGAATCACCAATACTGGTTCAGGTACACACGTTTGGGGAGATGTAGGTGATAATGCCTTCCTCCACCCTGGACTCATCAGTTCACAAGTAGCCGGTACGATAGATGGAGCCGGCAATGTCGCTGTCGTGAACGCTATCGCTTCCGCGTATGGTGATCTCGCAGGAGAATCAGCGACAGGATCACTCGATCTGGCTGGTACGAATACTGTGACACCTGGCGTGTATACCATAGGAGCAACGACGCTCAACGGCACACTGACTCTGAATGGTGCTGGTGTCTATATTTTTCGTAGTTCATCAAGCATCACGACATCGGGTACGGCACAAGTGCGTTTAATCAATGGAGCTACCCCGTGTAATGTATTTTGGCAAATCCCTACTTCTATGACAATCGGCACAAATTCAGCCATTGTCGGAAGCATTCTCACCAATACAGGACTTATTTCACTTGCCAATGGTGCGAGCCTGCAAGGGCGAGCTTGGGCACATACCCAGGTGACGATGGATAATAACCAGATTACTGAACCGGTTTGTACTGCATCATTGACTGCTCGTCAGTAGGAGAAATGATGCGAGACAGTCTGAGAGGAAATAAAAAGAGCCACTCCGATTCTGGTTTGACTCTCTCTTTATAAAAACGATATCTATGAAGATGACAGTGCGACACAAAATCTTTTGGCTTCTTCTTGGGAGTGGTCTCGTTTGTGGAATAGGTATCTTTTCTCCCCTTGTTTTTTTTGAGAAAGAGAATAGCCCTGTTGCTGTTCAGACAACAAATATCATCTCTTCAGATCTTGACCAAGAAGATGAAACACTGTCTCCGTTACCAGTGCGTTTACGAATTCCCAAGATCGGTGTCGATGCCATGATAGATCAGATGGGCGTTACGCAAAGCGGAACAATGGCAGTACCAAATGGGCCACATACTGTTGGATGGTTTCGTGAGGGTCCACGTCCAGGAGATGTCGGGAGCGCTGTTATTGATGGACACTACGGCACTTGGAAAAACGGGGAGGGTTCAGTGTTTGATAATCTGAGCACACTTGAAATCGGAGATACGGTATCTGTTGAAAACGCAACCGGAACAATCAACACTTTTATCGTGCGCGAATGGCGGATATATGATCCGAGCATTGATACAAGCGACATATTCAGTTCAGATGACGAACAATCACATCTGAATCTGATTACTTGTGAGGGGGTATGGGATAAAGATTCGAAGAATTATTCAAAACGATTGGTTGTATTTACTGATAAGGAATAGGTCTAGAAATAAGAAATATCGAATTAATCGGTATCTCTTGCTTTTCTATGATCGATTTTTCCGTACTATATAGAGAGGTCGTTTGATGACTTCCTCGTGAATGTTTGCAACGTAGAGAGAAATCAGTCCGATAGACATGAGGAGAATACCTACGAGGAACACAATGAAGATAGCGAGGTCTTCAGAATCAGAAAAGGTGAGCGCCCAATACCAATCGAAAAAATATTTCCCCAGAAAGATATATGAACCAGAAACAAAAGAGATGAATGTGATGATAATACCGATATACCCGGCCATTTTGAGTGGAAAGAGGCTGAGAGACATAAAACTGTGCAAAGCGAGTTTGGTAAGCTTCCAGACGCTATAGGAGGCTGTTCCGTGCAAGCGTTCGTGAGCATCAAAGGTGATGTATGCGCGTCTGAACCCGAGCCAATCTATGAGACCCCTGGTGAGACGTTTGGTTTCAGTGAAACAGTTGAATGCATCTATGACGGCTCGATCGAGGAGTCGGAAGTCGGTTGTATTGGGAATGATTTCTATATCAGATATTTTGTTCAAGAGAGTATAGAATATCAAGCTCCCTGTTTTTTTGATCCAAGAATCACTCTTGTTTTCTTTTCGTATACCGACGACGACATCGAAACCCTCTTCCCATTTCGTGATGAAATCAGGGATACGTTCTGCTGGATGCTGGAGATCAGCATCGATCATGATGCACGCGTCACCGGTACAGTGATTGAGTCCGGCTGTTGTTGCTATTTCTTTACCGAAGTTTCGTGAGAAATCAATACATTTCACTTGAGTATTTTCGTTCTCTAACTTCGCTACCTCTTCCCTCGTCGTATCTTTACTTCCGTCATTGATAAAAAGAATTTCAAATTCATATCGATCCTTGATAGACGAGAGAGATTTTTGTAGAGCATCATACATGGGACGGATATTGTCCGCTTCATTATAGGCAGGAATGACAAGAGAGATTTGTTTCATACAATTTGATGAAAGAGTGGAATACGGAGCCCGAAAAGAAAAAGTATTTCTATTATTTTTTCAGTATCTTGGCAACAATAATGGCTCCTGGGCAATATCCAGTGAGAGCGAAAACGCTGAACATTATACCGATGAATAGTGCCCCGTAAACAAAAGCATCGTTTACTGAGAGTGCCAAGAGAGAAAAAATGATAACGAGTAATCCTCCGAAGGCAAACATCGTGCGTTCGACTGACCATGTGGATATATCCATTCTGTAGAGTGACATAGATTCATGCTTATTGAATTATTCTTCTTTTGTTTCATTATACCACTTTTTTCGTGCGAAGATGAAATATACCAGAGGGAAGACGATAAGAGTGAGGAACGTCGATGCTGTGAGACCAAAAATAATAGACCATCCGAGACCTTCCCAAACTGGATCACTGACGATAGTGAATGATCCGAGAATAGCAGCGAGTGATGTAAGGGCGATAGGGAGGAGCCGAACTCGTCCAGTCTCCACGAGCGCTTCCTCGATTTTCTTTCCTGATTTTTTGAGTGGTTCGAGATATTCGAGATAGATGACAGCATTTTTCACGGCGAGACCAGCAAGAGCGATGACGCCGATCATTGATGTCGCGTTGAAATAGGTTCCCTTGAAAGACTGAAGCAGAGCGAATCCAGGCAAGACTCCGATGAGAGCAAGCGGGATACTGACCATGATAAGAAGAGGAATAAACAACGATTCGGTTTTTGCAGCAAGAATGAAATAGATGAGAAAAAGAGCGAGTCCCATAGCGATACCGAGATCACGGAAGACTTCAAGTGTCAGTTTCCATTCACCACCGATTTCGATCGTATAGTGTTTGTGGGTGACCGTATCCTCATACACTGCACCGAGAAGTGACCAAGAAACACGTTTAAGTGATGTTCCGGGTATTTCATAGGAGAGCAGTTTTGGAAAAAGATCGATGACGGCGTAGATAATGCTTCGCCCCTCCATTTCCCCTGAGAGATAAATCGTCTGTTCTCGATCGTCGGAAAGTATAGCGGTATCGACTGTTTCTTCTGTTTTCTCGATCAATTCTGTAAGCGGGATAGTCACACCGTTCTTGCTCATCAATCGAATGAGCGAGAGATCATTTTCGTTATCGCGAGATTTTTTATCAAAGCGAATCGTGATATACTCTTGTTCGGCTTTTCGCACATCTTCACGTGAAGATTCATGATAAAGACCAATAGATGATCCGGAGAGAGCCGTGTGAAGTGTTCGTACAATATCGTTTGGTGCTATACCGAGCAACCCGGCTTTTTCATGATTGACACGGTAGGAGATATTCGCACCACGCTCGAGTACGGATGTATCGATATCGACGATACCAGAAATAGAACGTATTTCTGTTGTCATATCAGAAGCGATCTGTTCACGCATTCTGTCATCGCCACCCTTTATTTTGAGAAGGAATGTGGCGAGAACTGGTGGTCCCGGTGGATCTTCGACAAGTCGAATAACTGCATCTGGATTTCCTTTCGTGAAAAGAGAAAGAGAAGCACGGATGCTAGAGGCTATTTCTTCAGAAACGAGTGATCGATCCTTATGTGGTGTCAAGTGTATTTTGAGTGTCGCCTGATTGCTTCCTTTGCGACCAGAGCTTCCCTTGAAGAGCCCGTTGAAATCAACCACAAGTGATTCGCCGATGGCACTTTCGACACTAGTGATTTCTGATTCTTCGAGGATAATTTTCTCAATTTTTTCGGTGATTTTCCTCGTGTGTTCGATGTGTGTACCAGAAGGAAGGTCTACATAGAGAGAGAATTGATCTTTATTCGCCTTGGGCAATAACCGAAATGGCACGAGGGGAGTAAGTGGAAGTATAAGAGAGATAATAAGAAGAATCAAAACCCCGCCGAGGAAAACATTCCGACGCTTTCTCTCTCTCAAGAGACGAGAAAGAAACTCTGCATAGATACCTTCAATTTTTTTTACGATACGGAAAAATATTCCTGACTCGTAGGAACGCGTTTTGTTTGTCTGTTTCTTATCCTTCTCTTTGGAAAAGAGGAGCGCCAAAAATGGATTGATAGTGACAGCGAAGAGGAGTGACGCGATGAGTGCCACAGGAACAAAGAAAGGAATCGGTCCCATATATGGTCCCATCATACCAGTCACAAATGCCATCGGAATGAAAGCGATTGCCATCGTGAATGTGGAAAGAGCGAGTGCACCACCAACTTCATCGACTGCTCGTACGATGAGTTTCAATTTGTTTTCATTTGGATAGAGACGGAAATAGCGAGCGATGTTTTCTACAACCACGATAGCATCATCGACGAGAAGACCCAGAGAGAGAATAAGTGCGAAAAGTGTGATTCTATTGATCGTCTGTCCTGCTAAAAATCCTGTGCCAAAGACTGCCAAGAGCACGAGAGGGATCGATATAGTAGCAATAAGAGAATTTTTTGCACCAAGAAAAATAAAGAGCAATATTCCGACGATAATGATTGATTTAATGAGGTCAAAGGTGAGTTTGGAAATTTCGCCACTGGCTATTGCACCTTCGTCATTCAATACATCGACACGAACATCGTTTGGTATGAGCTTTCCTTTTAGATTGTCCAGTGTATCGAGAGATGCTTCGGATACGACTGTTGAGTTCGTTCCTCGGAGTTTAGAAAGAGCGATATGTACGATGGGAGAATTCTCGGCATCTTTCTCTGTCCGGCTGACGTAATGAGTTATCTCACCTGGTCCGTATGAGACATCGGCTATATCACTGATACGTACGATTGTTTGCCCGTTGTTTCGTACAATGATTTGATTGAGTGATTCCTCATTTTGTATATTACCGATGATATTCACAATAGAATGGCGCTCGTCTGTTTCGAGTGTATCAAACGTGTAGATATCATTTGCTTGTGAGAGAGAGCCCAGGACCTCATCGAGTGTGAGATCAAGGGCTGAGAGTTTTGCTCCATCTATGGTAATTTCGAGATGATTGATATAGCCACCCTTGATTTCTACTTTTGAAACACCGTTTGTCAGCTTGAGAGTATCAGAGATATCAATCGCGAGTTTACGAAGTGAGCTCGGAGAGAATGTCTCAGAAGAAAGACCAATGTCGAGAATCGGCACATCATCAGGGTCTATGGATTGTATCATTGGGTCCGAAACACCCTGTGGTTTGGTGGTTATGTTGTCACGAAGTTTCTGGTTCAGTGTTATTTTTGCATCTTCACGATTTGATCCGACGAAAAATTTTACCATGACGACACTTTTTCCTCCAGGAAAACTCTGCGATGATACTTCATCAATATCGGATAACTCGAAAACCTTGTCTTCGATGGGACGTGTGATGAGTTCGTATATCTCGCTTGCACTGGCTCCAGGAAAATCCGTCGTTATGGTAAATGCTGGAGCGACGATTTCTGGGTTGTATTGCTTGGGCATGAGAGAAAATGAGAGCGCGCCCCATACTGCCAGAAGAATGATGGACAAGATCGATAATTCCGTATTTTTGAGAAATATCTGAGTGATCTTTCCAGCCAGTCCGAGTTTCTCTGGAGGATTATTCTGTGACATATGTTTCTATAACCGTTTGATTATGAGAGAGTGTATGTTGTCCTTCTATGACAATATGCATTCCAGGCGTGATTCCAGTAATGATTTCTCTTGTTCCATTTCCAGTACTCCCGAGTACGACTGGATATTTCTTTGTCTGGTTGTCTTCAATCACGAAAACGAACGTATCATCGTATTTAGAAATGAGTGCCTGTTCCGGTATAAGGATAGCGTCGCGTGTTTCTCCGAGAGGTATGGTGACTCGTACATATTCACTCAAAGAAAATGCATTGCTTTGATTTCTATCAGCAAATCGAATGCGAGCCGAAGAACGCTGAGAGGATTCTTCTGACAAAGAAGAAATCGAAAAGACAAATCCATCAAGTGTCGTGTTGCTATTAGATACAGAGACCAAGGATCCTTTTTTTACCTGAGTGGCGATAGACGTTGGAATCGACAGAACTACTTCCAGTGCATCTTCGGAAGCAATCGAATACAAAGATATACCAGGAGAGATATAGGATCCGAGAGAAGTATTTTTTTTCGTTATGATACCAGAAAATGGTGCTCGGATAAGTGTCTGTGACGCACTGGCTTGCGAGACCGCAAGAGATCCGGCAACCGCTTCTTTTTGTGTATCAAGCGTTGCTATCTGTGCATCACGGAGACGTTTGGCACTTTTGAGAGCTTCTTCTGCGGAATCTTTTTCAGATTTTCCTGTCGTATTGTCGAGTGCTGTTTTTGCTTCATCTACTTTTTGATCGTAATATTTCTTCGTTTCTTTCAGTGTTTTTTCGATTGATTGGAGAGAGGAGGCAGCACTTTTCTCAGTGGCAGAGAACTCTCTGCCATCGATGATGGCTATTATTTCACCTTGATACACACTATCACCTTCCTCCTTTGTCAATTTGAGGAGAGATCCCGGAATACTCGAGGCAATATCTGTCTGTTTGACACCCCGGATGAATCCGGAAAATTCTCTTGATTCCTGGAATGGTGAGAGAACAGTACTCATCGTTTTGACCGATTGCACATCTAACATCTCAGTGAGAGAGACGGACTCCGAAGAACGTACGCCAAAAAATATGAGTATTCCTATTATGGAAACAGCGAAAAGAAGGAGATATTTTTTCTTCATAAAAAGAATGATAATGATGATTATTTATCTTGAGACGTTTTGACAATCTTCAGGATTTCTTCCTGGAGCGCCTTCATTTGTTTCCCAGAGATATTTGTCCCTGTATGTTTTGTCATTGCTTGTTTCATATGGTTTTCGAGCATCAGCATATTCACCGATCGCAAGAGTCCTATAGCAGAGAGTGTCTGTTGGATGGCAGGAAAGCATTCTGCCTCCTCCTCTTCGATGCGAACGATTATCTTTTCGATACTCGTCTTGGCCTTGCGAAGGGCAATGACGATCTTCTTTTTTTCTTCTTGCATAATTTTTTTATAAACATGTATTATATACGTATACCTATGGTATAGGTATAATACAAGAACAAAAAAATACTGTCAAGTCAAAGAGGTAAGACAGCGTTTTTTCTTTTGTGCCGATATTTTTTCTAGAGAGAAAGTTCGTCATCGACTTCTATTTTGTTCTTCTTGACCGAGAGACTGACGCTTTCTTTGTCGAGGACTTTGGCACCTTCAACGGATTGTTTGATGGGTGTCGGGAGGACGGCGAGAATATTTCGGAGAGCGACACCATCAACTTTGAGTACTGATTCCCATTTGTCGAGTGGTTCGAGAATGGCACGCAATTGATCAGCATCGTATTTGTATGTTTTGCGAAGTGATTTGGCGATAATGCCATTGTCGTCGAAGACTCGATCGATACCTTCTTGTTCCATATACTGCAGGATGAGTGATTGAAGTTTTCCGAGACGGAGTTTTTCTTCACTGAGTTTTCCTTTCAGATCGAGATACTCACTGATAGCTTTTTCGGCTTCCTCATTCTTTACCGTGTGAGTCTCTGCGAATTTGTGCTTCCACATCGGACAAATATTCTGGTATCCACACCAGTCACAAAGAGGGGAGAGGATGGGATCAAATTTTTCTTCTTCGATTGACTTTATAACATCGAGGAATGTTTCCTCAATGTGTTCGAGTTGTTCTTTAGTTCGCTTGGAAGAAAGTTTCACACCGTGTTTGACGAAGTAGAGACTGACGGTTATTTTGTCCAGATGTTCTTTCTCTTTCGGATATCGTTCGAGGAAGGCACGGAGATAGATAGAGAGCTGGAGATCATTGTCGACTTTATCCTGGGATGGCATCTTGCGCGTCGTTTTATAATCGATAATTTCGTATCCATCTTCAGTCTTGTCGATACGATCGATGATACCGGATACGGTGTGAATGCCATCTTGTTCATTGCCGATTTCAATAGCAAATCGACTCTCGAGATCGATGATGGTATAGTCGTTCGGCTTATTGTTTTGGAGATATTTTTGTATAATAGCGACACCCTGCGTGAATGCCGATCTCTCTTCCATTTCATCATCATAGACCTCGCTGTTCCAACCTTTGGAATAATAATCGAGAGCCTGATCAAGAGTAGGGGAAAGGATAGCTGGTGTATGAATATATTTCAGCACCGCATGAATCAGCGTCCCGAAAACTGCTTCTTTGGACTTTGGCTCTTTGATTTTATCTATCTCACGAAACTTGTATTTCAGTGGACAGGTCTGATAATTGTTGAGCGTAGAATAAGAAATACGCATAGGGTTATATTGAAGGAGATTTGTTTATAGTATCTCTATTCTAACAGAAAAGTTCCTCTCGTGTACTATTGACAACACGAGTGTTTTGTGCTATTAAAATATGGTAGCACTTTTACAACCAAATCAGGAGATAATCATGTTTCATGCGCAAGATCAAGATGGTGGTACCGGTTCTTCCGACCTCGTTCGTAACACAACGACAGAAGATCTTCAGAAAGAGAATGAAAGACTCAGGCAAGAGCTCGCCGATTCAACACGTATTCAAAACCAAACAATCCAGGAGTTGTTGGATATCTTGAAAGAATACGATCAGCACAATGTGTTGGTTCTGAAAAAGAACGCCGAAATGCAAGAACTGATGAAAGATTTGCATGAAGTGGCATTTCAAGATCCTTTGACGAAACTCTTGAACCGACGAGGATTCGAGAGGGCTTTGCATCGGCAAGTGGGGTTGATCCAGCGGTATACGCTGACGAATGACCTCCCGTTTTTCGCTCCATTTTTGATGGCGATCGATCTCGATCACTTCAAGCAAGTGAACGATATCAAGGGTCATGCCATGGGGGACTTCATTCTTCTGATATTTGGGGAGTTGCTTCAGAAGATATTTCATCGGGACAGCGATATTGTTGCTCGTTTCGGCGGAGACGAATTCCTTGTTCTGTGCGCCAATGCGTCGCGAGAGCAGATCATCGAACGTGCCAATGAACTGAGAAGGATTATGAAAATCGATACGCGACTTTCGCTGGAAAATTGTCTTCCTGTGACTGTGAGTATCGGTATCGCTGCGTCAGGTATCGAACAAAATTCCACGCCTGATGAAATGGATAGGCTTTACAGAGAGTCTCTCGAGAGTGCCGATCGAGCACTCTATATCTCCAAAGAATCTGGAAAGGATGCTGTGTCTATCTTTTCTGAAAATAAGATCGTGTAATCTGTCTTTACCCGATCACTTATAAAGCCGGTTTTTTTGTAACAACAAAATTTCCGGTTTTTTTATTTTCTTTTTCTTTTCGTTATGGTGTAAGTAAAGTAAACAAGAATGAAACAAAAAAAGAGAATAATAAAAAGAAGAAAAAGTAAGTATTTTTTTGACCAATAAATTGATCCGTAGAGAGAAGAGGAGGGAAGAAAAAGAAAATGAAAGAGTAGTAATCAGTGTAAGAAAGAAGAGTTTAGTATTGAATGGAGAGAGTATTTTTTATTTCTTATACAACGTCGCATTATGTAACTTATGCGACATAGCATAGGAAGAGAACAGAAGTATTGATTCATTATATAGCTTATATAAGCCAAATATGAGTAATTGATACTTGTATGTCCTCGAATCGATTCAAAACGAATGCGTATAATCGCGTATACGGTGTTTGGAATAAAAAGTGATACGTATATACCTCTTTTCCTTCTCATTTCTCTAGCGCGTATTCTCGTATATCGAGAGAATCATTTTTCACTCCGGTTTGTATTGTATTTCAGATACATTGATGTATACCCTCCGATGCTCGTTTTCAGGAGCATTTTCTCTCCCCTTTTATTTTTCATTTTTGCGAGGGGAATCATCTGTTTTCTGAGGCATCAATGTATACTCCTAGGCATTCATTCTTTATAGATTTTTTTCTTTTCATTTTGAGTGATTTGGAGAGGCATAGATGTATACCTCTGAGCACTCATTTTTGATCAAATTTTTGAGTCATCGATGTATGTCTGTTTCTCTTCGTTTTTGATCGGTTTGGGGATACATAGATGTACACCTGTAGGCACTCGTTTTGATACCTTTTTTTCTTTTCCTCTCTCCCCTACAATTTTTCATTTTTTCGAGGGGAGTCGCAAGTCAAAAAAACGAATGTTCTTTTGTACGACTATCATTGCTCCAAAAAGTTTTGTATTTTCTTCCAAAAAAACTGATGGGTGATGTATCGTAATCCGAAGTGTCCGCCACGTGGCTTGAGGTATACTGTGGCACCGGTTTTTTCGGTGAACAGAGGTAGTGTCGTGTCTGGCACTATTGTATCGTCGGTGGCATGTAGAATGAACACCTTCCTACCATCGATCAAAGATGTATTGGTGAGTGGATTATAAAAATCAGGACGGTGAATCTTTTTCCAATCATGTCTTTTCTTTACCCGATATGCTTCGGGATATCCTTGTTCGATGAATCGGAAATGGTCTGATGATGGTTCGCTCCCATGTTCGATCGTTTGCCAGTCGAGGACAGGTGAGAGTGCAATAACTTTTTTGACGAGGGGATTCGTAGAATTGAGGAGAACTGCTGGTCCCCCGAATGATGAACCAAAGAGAGTGACGGACGATACTTTGATGGGGATATCTTCCTCCAGAAAAATATTGTGTATTTTTCGACTCCCCTTTAAATCAGAAAGAATATCCGCGATGTCTCGAGCAGGAGATTTTTCGAGAAAATTTCCCCTGCTTTCCCACGTTCCTCTATAGCGAAAAAAGATGGCTACATAACCGAATGTTGTGAGAAATCTCAGTGTATCATTTTGTGATGGAGACGAGGGTAAACCCCCTGCCAATATGGCTATCCTCCCCGTCTGACGAAGAGGAAGGAAAACATCAGCAATTATTTCCCCATTATGGAAAGATGTGCGGATTGGTCTGTCGAGACATTTACGCATAAAGATTAGGGCAAATATTTCATCGGATTGACGTGTGCGCCGTATGGCAGGGAAATACCCTTGACTGAAGTTGACGCAACGACTTTATAGGATTGTGCAGAGAAAACAGAAAAATGGAGATGTGGTCCAGTGGAATAACCGGTATTTCCAGATGAACCAATTTTATCCCCCGTCGATACCTTTTGTCCGTTTTTTACTGATTGAGAGCTGAGGTGACCATAGAGTGTGACGATGCCGTTTCCGTGATCAATAGCGATCCAGCGTCCATATCCGTACCAACGACCATTTTTGTACATACTGCCGACACCGACTACTTTTCCACTCATCGGAGCATAGATAGGTGTCCCAGAAGAAATACCAAAGTCTACACCGTTGTGAGGTCCTCCGCCATAAGCACCTTTTTTCGCATAAGCAGTCATACCATATCCTTGGGTTATGATAATTTTTTTGACAGGATATTCGAGTAATCCTCTCTTGGCATCGGGCATATCTTCGTAACTGCCCGATGTTCCTGCTTGTAATCGATTGATTTCATCTTCGATATCACTCTGTTCCTCCTCAAGTGATTTGACGAGGGATGAATATTTTTTTTGTTCAGCGACAGTCTTGGCAAGGAGTGAGGCTTTGGTACTTTTGGTACTTTCGAGATAACTATCTTGTTCAGAAAGTTTTGCATGAATATCATCTGCTTCTTTTTTCTTTTCTTCTATATCTACACGTTCACTCAAGAGACTTTCTTTGAGTATTTTTATAGATTCGAGCAATTCACTGATTTTACTCTCCATTTGAGAAGTCCAGTTTTCTTGATTGAGAAATGCGAGTGTCTCATCAGAAGAAAAAAGCATGAGCGCTTTTTCGTTGGAATAATCACTGTGGTATATGCGCATGAGTTCTGAGAGCATCTTTTTCTGTCGATCGAAGAGATTTTCTTGTTCGACAATTCTCTTCGACAAAGAATCGATATCGGTTGCGAGACCCATGATTTTTTCTTTGTTCGTACCGATCTCAAGTTCCAACTTTTTCTCCTGTGCTTCAAGAGAAGTGATCTGATCGGTGAGCGTTGATCCTTGACGCTGTTTGAGTGATACGATTTGTTTGTAGGCTTTTATCTTGGCATTGATCGCATCAATTTGATCTTGTTTTTTTTTGAGATCTTTTTGCTGTTCGGCATTGAGGTCGGTAATACTATTGCTCTCAGCGAAAACCAAGGAAGAAAAGAATACGCTTCCGCAACAAAGTATAGAGAATAAGAAGTATTTTTGATATTTTTTGGATGTGTGTATAATCATCTTTTTATTATACCACAAGAACACCCTGAAAATTATGCCAGTTTGGCGAGGGCAGATTCGATTCGTCGGAGGCTTTCGTCTTGTCCCAAGACCCATGCCACATCAAACGGTGATGGTGATCGCTCAGCTCCTGTGAGAGCGACACGGAGCGGCCAGAGGAAGTCCCCTCTTTTTTCTCCTGCCTTGTCCATAAGTACTTTTTCTATGGTTTCTTTCTGTGCCCATTCTTCGAGAGTCAGTGCAGAAAGTGTTTCGAGAGCTCCATCGAGAGCTTCTTTCGTTTGGAGAGGAGTGTTCTGTTTCCAGTGAAGCATTGAGGTCTCGTACGTCAATGTGTCTACGAAAAAGAAAGGATTATTATCACCGATGTCGGAGAGTTTCGTCAGACGGTCTTGTTCGACACGAAGTACTCTTTTTACAAAGGATTCTTTTTCTTCTCCGCTTAATGTTGTTTGTCGGCTTACCCACGCTTTGAAGAATTCTTTTTCTGAAAGAAAAGGGAGTCCGCGAGCGTAGAGCTCATCGAGACTGAGTTTCTTGATATACTCTGTATTCATCCAATCGAGCTTTTTCAGATCAAACACCGCCCCCGCTTTGTGGACTTGTGTGAGATCAAATTTTTCTACGAGTTCATCGAGAGTAAATATTTCTTGCGTACTTCCTGCTCCAGGATTCCATCCGAGGAGTGCGATAAAATTGATGAGGGTTTCTTTGAGATAGCCTTTTTTCAAATAATCTTCGACAGCGACATCACCTTGACGCTTCGAAAGTTTACTTTTGTCAGGATTGAGGAGGAGTGGCAAATGGGCGAACTGTGGAATCGAGAATTCTAAAGCCTCATATATCAAAATATGTTTCGGTGTGCTAGATATCCATTCTTCCGCACGTATAACATGCGTAATATGCATGAGATGGTCGTCGACGACGTTGGCGAGATGATAGGTCGGAAATCCGTCTGATTTCATCAGTACATGATCGTCGACATCCCGTGCGTTGATAGACACTCTTCCTCGTACGAGATCATCGAACACGATATCGCCACGATTCGTATCAACATTGAGACGGATGACATAGGGTTCTTTCGCTTCGAGACGTTCTTCTATCTCTTCAGTAGAAAGTCCGAGGCAATGTTTGTCGTATCTCGGTGCGAGTTTATCCTTAGTTTGTTCTTCACGAAGTGCTGATAGTCGAGAGACGCTACAAAAACAATAGTAGGCTTTTTCAGATTCTATAAGTTTCTGAACATATTCCTGATAGAGTGGGAGTCGTTCTGATTGGATGTATGGACCATATGTACCCTTTTGTATGAGCGTGCCATTTTCTATAAAAACACCCTCATCCTGATGCATCCCCATAGTATCAAGGATGGTAACGAGACTCTCGGCTGCTCCTGGAACAAAGCGTTTCTGATCAGTATCTTCGATGCGTAGTATGAAAATCCCTTTATTTTTTCTTACAAAAAAATAATTGTAAAGTGCAGTACGGAGACCACCGACGTGAAGTTGACCTGTCGGTGATGGAGCAAAACGGAGGCGGACTGGAGATGTTTCAGACATAAGGGTATGTGTTAGGTGTTATGATCGTGTTTCTGTATTGTAGCGAAAAATACATAAAAAGGGAAAAGAACGACGGCATTCCATATTCTGTACCATCTTTGTGGTTGTTGTATGAGTCGCCATAACCATTCGAGACCAATGCTCTGTAACCACCTCGGTGCGCGTTTTTGCTTCTTGGTGAGGTAGTCGAAGGAGCCACCGACACCCATAGCCAGACGCACTGATCGTGTCTGCTGACGCAAACGAGAAAGGAATATCTCTTGCGTCGGTGATCCGAAATTACAAAGAATGATTTTAGATTTTAGATTTTTGATTTTGGACTCTAACATCTTAAATCTTAAATCGTAAATCTCATTTACATCAATAGTATCTCCGTCAACCACTAATGTAGGATATCTTTCTAAAAGCGCTTGCCTTACTTCATCGAAAGAACTGAGCCCGTCTTTTTTGATAGCAAGATATATACTGATTTTTTTTTCATTGGCAATGGACAATATTTCTTCCATCAGATCAGCACCAGGGAAACGGCATTTGAGTCTCTCTCCTCGAAAAAGCATTGTAAGAGTGATACCAAATCCATCTGCAATACGTAGATCACAATTTTGCAATATCGTATGAAAAGCTTTGTTTTTCTTTGCCTCAAGGAGAAATTCTGGATTGACAGTGGCAATCTGATGAAATTTTGGTTCATCCAAAAATATTTTTATTTGTGCCAATATTTCTTCTCGTGTGAGATTGTCGATAGTGGTCCCGAGTATTTCCATAGACGCGTTGATAAGAGGCAGAAACTAGAGAAGAGAAAAAGTATCAATCGGGTCATAACGACGTTTCCCATCAAGAGAGAGACTTTCAAAAACTGCGATGTCTTCTACTGTTTCATTGAGTAATACTGATTCTTTGAGAACAGGTTTTGTTTCGAGCTTCAACCATTTGGACTTTTTTATCTTTGCCAGAGTAACGTGAGGACGGTATATTTTTTTCTCACTGATAAATGATGAAAAAGCTTTTTCAATCTTCTCTAAAACGGAACGAAGTTCATCGCTCGGTTCCCCTGTCAACCAAATCATTTTTGGATTTTCTGCATTCTCCATTAAAGTCATGCTCGTGAACGAGAGTTCGAAAGATTCAATGTTTTTACATACTTCTCCAACCCTTCGACACATTTCCCCCACCTCTTCTTCTTGAACAAATCCCAAGAAAAAAAGCGTTACGTGAAGATTTTCTTCCGTCGTACGCAGGACAGCTTCTTTGGGCCAGAGTTCCATTTCTTGCATAAGCCTCTTGCGAAGTTGCGAAGAAAGCGGAATACCGACGAATAATCGACGTGTTTTGTTCATAAGTGTATTATGAGCGTAGCGGAAAAGAGCCAAAAAATCAAGAGACAGTCGAATTAAGTATATGTATTCAACACCCAAAAGAATTTTTCATCATCCTTTCCACACTGACTGAGCAAGAGCTCTCAGATCGAAAAAAGAAGTTGTGATTGTGTAGATTGGAGACTGCTTTTTTCGTAATACTGAGAGCTCTTGTGAGAGGTGGAACGATGATGAAAAATTGGCTTTAGGGTGCTGAATACTAAGATAAGCACTTCTTCTGTGTTAGAATAGATATATGAAAAAATCTGAACTCTACCGAATCGAGGTTGCCCCTCTTCTTATCCTGCCACTCGGGAAATCTCCACTTTTTAGCTATCTCTCGAAGGATCCGATAGCTCCTGGATCGCTTGTTGCTATTTCCTTTGGGAAACGATCTCTCGAAGGGGTTGTTTTTGGTGTTGCTCCGCTTCCTGGCAAAGCACCAATTTGGATGAAGTATATTTCCAAAATTGTTCGAGAAAAATCACTCACTCCATCCCAGCTCGCTCTTGCATTATTCATGAGTGAAGAATATTTTACTTCACTCGGGAAGGTACTCAAACATTTTCTTCCGAAATATATTCTTCCAAAGAAAAAAGAAACATCGCTTTCGACATCGACAGAAATTGTTCGGTTAGGAAAATCTGATAATGAAATACTGGAAACATTTCTTGCAATGAAATCAGGATCTATCAGCTATCTCCAGACATCTTCTCTCAGTGATTTTGATGCTTTTCTCGTCAAACTCACGAAGAAACTGGCAACAAAAAAAGAGCAGACACTTGTTATTGTTCCTGAAATAATTCTCTTACCAGCACTCGAAACATTGTTTGCTCGATATTTTCCACAAGAAAAAATCGCTCTTGTACAAAGTAAATTATCCGATGGTCTCTATTCGAAAAATTGGGAACGTATTCGAAGCGGAGAAGCTTCTATTGTTCTTTCGACGAGACAAGGACTTTTCGCTCCGTTTCAGAATTTGGGAGCTGTCATTGTTCTCGAAGAACAAGATGAGAGTTACAAACAATGGACGATGAGTCCACGCTATGACGCAAGAAATGTCGCGAAGGCGCTCGTCAGAGAGAGTCATGTAAAACTCATCTTTACTTCAGGAATACCGAGCATAGAGAGTCTTTCTTCTCTCAAAAAAGAAGAGTATTCCCTGCTTCATCCACTGACCCTTTCTCCTCCACTCCTGGCGTCGCTTCAGATAGTGAATTTACGCTTGGAACGTTTTCGAAAGAATTATTCCCCTCTCTCACAAGAGCTGATCACAGCGTTACAGGAAACGATGAATCACAAAGAACAAGCCCTCCTCTATATCCATCGTCAGGGAATGGATGCCTTTTCTGTCTGTGAAAATTGCAAAAATATTTTTCGTTGTCCCAAGTCTGGACACGTGCTCTCAAGTACGAAAGAAGGGACGTTCAAGTGTCTCGGTTGTCATTATACGACAGATTCTTTTCCGGGTTGCCCACAGTGTGGACACCTGACGTTTCGTCATGTCGGATTTGGTACCGAACGAATCGAACGAGAGATCAAAAAACTTTTTCCTGGTGCCCGTGTCTTTCGAGCAGATGGTGCGACTATGCGTACAGAAAAAAACATACAAAAATTTCATACGGATGTTTCTTCGGGAAATGTCGATATTCTCATTGGTACACAAATGGTGATCAAAGGACAAACCTTGCCCAAACTGTCTTTGATTGGTATGATTGATACGGATAGCCTCCTCTCTTTTCCAGATTTTCGGGCTGATGAGAAGCTTTTTCAGACGTTGACACGGTTTGTGGTACAAGACACAAAATCACAAGAAATGTGTTCGAAAAGGCGAGTGATCGTCCAGACATTTCATCCAGAGAGTACTTTTTTTCAGAGAATTGGATCTCTCGATTCAAAAGCCTTTGGAGAACGGATACTTGCTGAGCGTGAAGACCTCTTCTATCCACCGTTCTCGAGACTTATTTCTATCATTTCCCAAGGGAAAACAGAAGAAGAATCTCTGAAAAATGCAAAGAAAATAGGTCAGAATATCGAAACACTTCTGACTGAAAGACATATTCGCCATCGTCTCAGTATTCCAAATGAAGCAAAGAAGAATATCGGAAAGAAAATATTTACTTGCAGAACACTTATACGTATACCCAAAGAAAAATCCCTTCCAGAAGATCTCCAGGTTTTTCTTGAAAAAATAGACATGACTTTTATTATAGACATTGATCCACTTTCATTCCTCTGAAATATGCTGACACTTATAACCGGTGAGACAACTGAAATCCTCTTAAAAAAAACGGAATTAATCAAAGATCCTTTGTCTCCTGAAATTCAAGCACTCCTTCCTCAGATGGTAGAGACGATGCATCAGGAGAATGGAGTAGGTTTGGCGGCTCCGCAGATCGATCAGTCGATTCGTCTTGCGGTGGCTGAAGTAGATGGAAAAATTTATTATCTCATTAATCCAGAAATCACTTCCCATTCTCAAGAAAAAATCGTTTTCGAAGAAGGTTGCCTCAGTCTTCCTGGACAGTTCTTTCCTATTATTCGATCAGAAGAGATAACCCTCCGCTATCAGAATGAAAAAGGATTGCCAAAGAAAATGCGCGCGACAGGATTCCTTGCTATCGTCATCCAGCATGAGGTAGATCATCTCGATGGCATACTTATTATCAATCGTTACAAAAAACAACAGAAAAAATCTTCGATAATTCTCTAAGAAAAAAATATGGCTGCTTTCTTTGATCTTATACGACGCACTCCTTCTCAAAAAAATACTTCGGAAAAAGAGATATCGCCTGCCGCAACTGCTACTCAGCATTCTTTACCAGAGAAGGAAATCTGGACTGGCGCTCCAAAAATCCGTACTCTTTTCATGGGAACACCTGAGTTTGCTTCTCATATTTTATCAGCACTTATTGAAGAAAAATATCACATCATCAGTGTCGTGACCAAACAAGATAAGCCTGTAGGTCGTAAACAAGAAGAAACAGAGAGCGCTGTAAAAAAGACAGCTCAGGCTTATAATCTTCCTCTCCTCCAGCCAGAGCGATTCGATGAACAAACTATTGAAAGTATAAAAAAATTAGAACCAGATTTGATTATTGTTGCTGCCTACGGAAAAATATTGCCCAAAGCAATTCTTGAAACTCCTGGATTTGGCTGTATCAATGTACACGCCTCACTTCTTCCCAAGTGGCGCGGTGCCTCCCCTATCCAGAATGCGATTCTTTCTGGTGCTACAGAAACCGGTGTGACCGTCATGCTCATGGACCAGGGTATGGATACGGGCGATATCCTGACTCAGAAGAAAATAGTGATTGAACCAGATGATACGAGAGAATCTCTCAGTATTCGTCTGACACAAGCGGGAACAGACTTACTTCTTGAAACACTCCCTCGTTTCATACAACGTACTATCCAATCAATTCCACAAAAAAATGATGAGGCGACACTGTGCCAACTCATTGAGCGAGAAGATGGTCATATTATGTGGACAGATACGGCGGAGAGTATCTACAATCGATATCGAGCATTGTATCCATGGCCAGGTATCTTTTCTTTCTTAACGAAAGATAGCGCTTATTTACGATTGAAACTCCACCGTATTTCCTATCAGAAACAATCTCCACAAATCCATCATCCTCTTGGTCAAATATTCGAAACAGGTGAAAAGATCGGTGTTCAGACGAGTGAAGGAGTTGTTTTCTTGGAAGAAGTACAGCTCGAAGGAAAAAATCGCCTCTCTATACAAGAATTTTTATTGGGGAACAAGGATATTATCGGAAGTTTTTTGCGTTAATACTATGACGTATTCGAGAACCAGTATTCATGACAAAAGAGCGCTCGTCGTCGGATCAGTGCTGATAGTATTTGTCGGTGCCTATTTCATCAGTAGAAGTATCTTTCAAAAAGAAGATATCACGGAAATACAGTCTGTCGTTATTGATACAAAAAAAACAGATGTTCCCACTATCACTTCTGATGTCCTGTGGAAAAAGATGCAGAATGGTGACAAGATACATATCATTGATATTCGATCAGAAACAGCTTTTGAAGAGGCTCATATCGCACATTCCGTACCGCTTTCCCTGAGTGCTCTCAGCGCTCTTTCTGTCGAGAAAGAAACAATACTAGTGATTGTTCTTTCTGAATCTGATTTCCAAAAAATGGAAACCTCCAAGAATATCTTAGAGCAAAAATCATCCCCGTTTTTCTTTCTTAAAGGTGGTATAGAGGCTTGGAAAAACTTCGGTGCCCCGGTCATTTCGATGGGCGACCCGAATTCTCTCATTGATCAGTCCAAAGTGAATTACATTGAACTCAAAACACTCAAAACATTGTTGAAGGAGGATGCGTCAAAAATGGTTCTTTTCGATGTCCAGACAAATGAGAATTATCAGAAGAAACATATAGCAGGTGCGTTCCATATTCCTCTCTCAGAGCTGGAACGGCGTGTGGAAGAAGTTCCTTTTGGTCGTATTATTGTTGTGTATGGAGAAAATGCTGATATTTCGTATCAAGGAGGTGTACGACTAGCTGATCTTGGTGTTTTCACGGCCCAGACACTCATAGGGAACACACATCTTTCTTCTGAATCAGGATTGACACTAGAACCATAAGAGAAGTAACAAGAGAAAAAAGAAAAAGCCGGACACTTGTCCGGCTTTTTATTGGAAGAGGTTCTCTACTTTATTCAATGACAGCAAGAATATCCTTGTAGTTTGAAATAAGATATTCTTCACCTTCTATCTTGACTTCTTCGCCACCATAGCGCCTGAAAACAACTTTTGCGTTGCTTTTTACTTTGATTTTATCGCTCTCACCAATAGCAATAACCGTACCGAGCTGAGAATGCTCCTTGGTCGCTGATTCAGGGAGATAGATACCGGCTGAGGTCTTGGTTTCAGCCTTAAGTGGTTTGATGAGTACGTTTTCTCCAAGTGGTTTGATAGTATTTTTTTTCATACATTCATTCTTGTTATGAATTAATCAGTATTTTCCAGTATAGAAACTTTCATTCTTTTCGTCAATTGATAGAATAGTTACTCTTTCTTTTTGAGTATTTCTATTGCTTTGTCGAGTTGAGTATCTCGTTTCTCTTTCATGTCCTCAAGACTTAGTTTGATTTCGACATCAGGAGCAATACCTTCGTTGTTTATTTGCTGTCCCTTTGGGGTCAGCCAACGAGCGACAGTTATCTTGACAGCGGTATCTTTTCCTACTGGGATGAGTTCTTGTACAGATCCTTTTCCAAATGATTTTTCTCCGACAAGTGTGACATTGTCGCGATTATCCTTGAGCGCTCCAGCGAGAATTTCAGATGCGCTCGCACTCCCCTCATTGATAAGTACGATTGTCGGTAAAGTACTGAGTACATCGCCACCATGTGCCAATAATTCTTTCCGTTCTTTCTTTCCGTTCTCTTCCATTACAATGATTTTTCCTTTAGGAAGCATTGTGCTCGCAATATCGAGAGATGTCTCGAGGAATCCACCAGGATTATTACGAACATCGATAATAAGTCCAGCTGGCTTGTTCGCAAGCGTCTGTTTTACAGCATCACGAAACTCTCTTTCTGTATCTTCTCCGAAACGATTGATGCGGATATAAGCAATAGTTCCTTCTTTCATTTCAAAACGGACACTTTTCACAAGAATCATATCACGCTTCACGGTGATGGTCCGATATTCTTCTTCTCCTGATCGGAATACAGTGAGTATGACCTCTGTTCCTCGTGGTCCGCGGATTTTATCGACTGCTTCTTCGAGTGTCATTGTTGCCGTTGATTGTTCGTCGATTTTCACAACTTTATCCCCGGCAATCAGACCAGCTTTCTCTGCTGGCATACCTTCGAGCGGTGCAATAATACTGAGCACATCATCCTTGATACCCATTTCAGCACCTATACCATCGAATGTTCCAGAAATATCCTCTTCAAAAGCTTTATTTTCTTTTGGATCAAAAAATGTGGTATACGGATCACCGCTTGCGGCGAGCATTCCCTTGATTGCACCGTAGAAAAGCGTATGTGCATTGAGATTTTCACTGTCTACATATTTTTCCTTGAGGAGATCCCATACCTTCCAGAAAAGTGCGAAATCAATTGTTTTTTCTTTGCTATTCTTGTTGATGATAAGTGCTTCATTCGGAGACAATGGTGCGATAGTGTCTGGAGTGTCGTGACCTCGTTCATATCCAAGAGAGAAAACAATGACAACGATAAACAAAATAAAGAAAAAACGAATTCCCTTCTGAAAAAGATGTTTTCCTTTCGTATAGCGTATATCTTCTGAAACTTCTTCCATACGTTTATTTTTTATGAATGATGGAGCGGTATTTTCTTGTCACGGTATTTAGAAAAATAATACAGAGCACTTTTGATATGATACCAGGTAAGCTTGTTGAAGAGAAGAGATGAAAAGAATCCTCCGCGAGCGCTTCCTTTGGCATGGTAATGATACACGAATGCATCTGGATAATAGACGACTTTCTGTCCTTGCTCCCAGAAACGACGACACCAATCGACGTCTTCCATATACATAAAAAATCGATCATCCATCTCGCCTACTTTTTCGACGGCTTGACGTGAGACGAGCATTGCAGAGCCGATAACCCAATCAACACTCAGTGGTTTCGTCAAATCGCAATCACTCATTGTAAACCAACGAAGATGCTTCTTGGCAAAAGCAAATCGAGAAAACCATGTTCGTCTATAGAGAATGGTTTGTGGGCGATAGAATCGATAACAACTTTGCTGAAATGTTCCGTTGAAATTGAGTTGTTTCGGTGCCAGAAGCCCAATGTCTGGATGCGTCTTCATATACTGAAGCATCAATGGTACCGTATCGTCAGAAAGCACAATATCGCTATTGATAAGGAATATATACGCCCCATTTGCTTCTTTGAGCGACGTATTGATGAGTGTTTTGAATCCCACATTTTCTTCGAAAGGAAAGAATCGCACTGCGGGAAATTCTTCCCGAACAAGCATCTCTGTATCTTCTTCAGTAGCGCTGTCAGTGACAATCACTTCAAAATCGAGAGGAGAATTTGCGAGTTTCTCGAAAATTGATCGGAGACAAAGTTTGAGAAGCTCTGGAGTCTTGTAGCCATTGATAGCAATGGTGAGTTCTCGAGTAGGTATCATACGCCCACTGTTTATTTAGTTGAGTAAGTTGGTGAAAAGTTCGTGAATACG
This sequence comes from Candidatus Moraniibacteriota bacterium, assembly GCA_028688415.1. Lineage (NCBI taxonomy): Bacteria > Candidatus Moraniibacteriota > Candidatus Moraniibacteriota bacterium. Next base: position 309,092 of record JAQTYF010000001.1, on the reverse strand, counting down.
ATCGTAATTATCACCGGTAGGCAAGATGATAGATCCTGCTCCTGGGTATCTGTTCCGGTCAGGGAAATAGAGGAGCCCTTCATCGGAAGTGTTGAGTACTTTGTGATTAATATTGCCCGTATTACCAGCTTTTTGATACAAATCAAACAGACGCTTCATTTCCCACGCTTCCATATTCGTACTGGCATTATTGCCAAGACTATCTATCATAGCGCTGATTTTTGAGAAATCCGTCAGCGTTCCGAGACTGAGTGCCTTTTCTTTGATCAGATTGATGATTTCTTGTTGACGTTCTGCGCGAGCAAAGTCGCTCGATGTTTCTCGTGCACGGGCATAACAGAGAGCTTTTTCTCCATCAAGGAGATTGGGTCCTGCTGGCAATTTGAAGTTTCCGTCACATTCAAGTTCTCCGATGGCTTGCTCACTTATTTTTTCGAAACAGAGTGGATAACGTTTCGGGTTTGCATAGTACGTGCCATTTTTTCTTTGTATGCGTTTTTCCTCGTATTCTCCTGAGAACACCGTATACTTCACGGCATCACAACGTTTTTTCAGTCCACGGAATTGCAATCCTTCTTCAAATGGTTTTTCAAGGTTGATCGTAATACCTCCGACAGCATTGACGAGATCTTTGAATCCTTGAAAATTGATCGTCATGGCATAAGGAATATCGAGACCAGACACTTCCCCTACTATGGTACTCATATCTTCGATGCCTCCCTTATGGAGAGCACGTTCTTCACCGAGAGCATAGACAGCGTTGATTTTTTGCTGTTCTTCTCGATTTGGAACTTTGACATACAAATCTCGTGGGATAGATACGAGAGAGGCTCGTGTCGTATCTTGCTCGTTTTGTTTTGGGTGGATGGAAAGTACCATAATCGTATCAGCCAAGAGTCCTCCCCCTGTCACGCCCTCACCACGCATTCCGAGAAGCAAAATATTGATACGTCCAGCATCCTCACCAGCTAATTTTTTCTCGACACCGGGAAATGATTTTACAATACTTCCAAAAATATTTGCATTTCCTTGAGAAATTTTGTTGAGCACAAATCCTGTTTTCCAAGCAAAGACTCCTCCTGCAATGAGAAAAAGAACAAGAAAAAAACCAAAAATACGCCATCCGCGGTGTTTATTTGGATTCATACTTATTTCTCTTGACGTATTTTCTCTGTTCTTATTCCAAAATGACATAATTTCAATAGTTTACGAGATATTAAAACACACTCTTTGTCGCTAAACACCTATTTTTTGATAGAGACGAATAAGCAATAAGGCGCTTTCTTCCCAAGAAAAACGCTTTATTCTCTCGTTTCCAGCTTGTTTGAGCCGTAGTCGTTCTACGTTATCAGTACAAAGAGTATACAATATTTCTTCACATGAGGCAACATCTTTCGGATCAAAATAGCGCGCAGCATCACCCCCTACTTCACGAAGGCTCGGGATATCAGAAGATGCTACGGGGACTGATTGACTCATTGCTTCGAGGAGCGGGATACCAAAACCTTCGTACAGTGATGGAAATACAAAAACAGTTGCGAGTCGTACTACTCCTGGAAGATCTTCTGTTTCAATAAAACCAGGGAAGATGACGTCTTCTTCTAGTGTATGTTCAATAATTTTTTCTGCAATGTGCATATCCGTGTGATGGGCATTTCTATTACCCACAATCACCAGCTTGATTTCTGGAAGACGTTTCTTGAGGTGTGTGAAAGCATCGAGAAGAAAGGGTATATTTTTTCGTGGTTGCAAAGTACCGACAGAAAGAATGAATGTCGATGGAAGATGATATTTCTCTCGTAACGTCTCATTTCTTTCTTGCAGTGAATCAGACGATTTTTCCAAAAATTCAGCTCCTATTCCATTCGGAATGATTGTTATTTTTTCTGGTTCTATGCCGTAATACTTTATGACTTCGTCTTTCGTAAACTGTGAAGGCGTGATGATATGTGTCGCCTTTCGAAGTGATCGCGGAATGAGAATTGAAAGAAAAAATCGATCAACGAATCCAATCAGTTTTGGATAGACACAGAACGAAACATCATGGATGTGTGTGACGATTTTTGTCCTTTTTGGAACAAAATACGGGAGGATATATTGTGTATGAAAAACATCCACCTTGTTATGGAAGAGATATTTCGGAAGTGTGAAAGCATTCCAAGTGAAACGGTTTGGTGTTGGCAATGAAAGGATAGTGACATTTTTTTGTCCGATGCATTCGAGACGAGCATAAAGAGTCGCTATTTTTGTGGTGTCTGTTTCGTCAGTGAGGAGTCGATAGGAGGTCACATCAAAAGCATCTTTCTTGAGCAACTCTTTTGTTAGATGAAAAAAGACCGCTTCATCACCAGTGCGTTTTTTTCCTAAAAGACGGATATCGATGGCAATGATCATATATTTTTATCTGTTCGTGAATCAAGAACTGGCAAGAGAGCGAGGAAAAAGAAAAAGAAACCAAGCATGAGTCCAGAATTGAAAAAATTAAAAACGGTTAGTGTAACCCAGAGAGGCAGAAGGAAGAAAAGAAGTGACGATATTTTCCTAAAATGACTCAGGATTCCTTGCCATAACAAACCACACCAGAAGAACAAAAAAGCAACGAATCCGACTATTCCAGTACCAAGCCATATTTCGAGAAATATATTGCTCGCATTGAGTCCTGTACCCCTCTCATCTGTTCCAAGGAAAGAAGAGATGTTTCCAAGTCCGATACCGAAGTAAGGATGTTCTTTGAGTATTTGAAAAACTCGAACATAAATACTGGCGCGGATATGGACGTTGGGATCATTGCGGAAAATTTCTGTCACGTATTTCCCTGCATTCTTCTTTGACTCGATTTCTTCGAGACGAATATGCGCGCAACCATACGATATCAATTCTTCGGTAGAGGCAATTTTTGCAGGGAGTATCGTCTCAGATGGACAAGCTACAGTGATTTTCTGTTCACCAGTAGCAGTGCTTCTACTACGATCGAGGAGATCGAATGGACTCAATCGGAGGAGAGAGATGATAAGGAGTGCCACGATAAAAGGAAGGACAATCAAAAGTCCTGTTCTTGCCAAACGTAAGAGGATATCTCGATTATACGTCTTCACTGCTTGAAAGAATTGGTTTTGTTTGAGAAAAAGGATCACGAGAGTACTAATACCAGCAAAAGTGGCGAGCCATGCGCTACGACTGACCGAGAGAAGAAGTGCGATCGCACCAATGAAAAGCAAAAAAGAAAAAATATATCTGAGAATTCGGAATGAAGTATCTGATAAACGATTTTCAAAAAAGAGAATGAGGGCGGAGAGAAGTACAAGAAGGGTCGAGAGATATCCTCCGAGCCAATCTGCTTCAGAGAACGTAGCATTGGGTCGACCGGGCATCACCTCATTACTTTCAATACCATTTAAGAAAAAAATGTTTTGGACGAGAGCATAGATACTCACGACAAGGAAAGAAGAAAGAATGAATGGAAGGAGAGTCGTTCCATCATCGAGCGATCGGATGAAAAGTCGTGTGATGAAATAAAAAAGAATAAATGAAAGCAAGATGAGAGACAGTTTGAATGCCGTAGCGGGCTGTGTACTCATGCTTGCTGATAAAAACGCGCTCATACCAACGACGAGAATACTGAAATCCCAGATACGAGGTGTGAATTTCTCTACAGGGAAACGTTTCAAGAAATATCGAATAACAAGAGAGAACGAGAGGAGAACAACGAGCCACTGATAGGGACGAAGAGAAAAGTTGCCATATCCAAGGGGCATGAGATCGATAATTTCGTATGGCAACATGCCTACCAACAAGAGGAATACCCATGCAGGACGATAGAGAGCAAAGAGTAATCCGATAAAAGAAAAAAAGAAAAAATTGACATCCGAAAGAGGAAAGGCTGTGCTATGAGAGAGCACAATCAAAAGTGCCCCAGCGAAAGTATTGAGGAAAAGAAGTGACCATTTGTTGCTGCTCCAACCGAGAGAAGTGAAGAATTGAAAAAACATAGATTATTTTTTTAACAAAGCAAGAACTGATTCTGTAAACTGAACCCAACTGAATTGTACTCTCTGAATCGCACTTTGTGTACTGAGTGTCTGACGAAGGTTTTCGTCTATGAGAAGCTGTTTCATTTGTTGTTGTATATTTCCGCTATCATCTGGATGGGCATAGAGCACTGCTGTGCCACCGACTTCGGGTAATGATGACGTATCAGAAGTCAGTACGGGTATACCAAGAGACATCGCTTCGAGAACAGGCAGTCCAAATCCTTCGTAGAAGGATGGATAAACAAAGAAGAGTGCTCCAGAATAAAGAGCGGGTAAATCTTCATCTGGTACAAATCCGAGAAGAATAACGCGTTCCTCAATTCGCAGTGATCGTATCAATCCTCGTACATCGGTAGCGAGCTTGTTTGTTGTATCAAATATCTTTCCAGAAATAACGAGAGGCGGTACCGTCATCTGAGATGTCAACGTGTTATCTTGGATCAATTCTGCATAGGCACGAAGTACTGATTCGGTATTTTTGCGTATTTCGAGTCCTCCACCATGATAGATATACCCTGCTTCGAGATGGTATTTTCTGAGTGTAGATTGTTTTTGTTCGAGAGAGATTGATTGCGCAAATCTTGGATTGACCGACGGATAAATGACCGAAATCTGTTTTTCTGGAAGAATATACTCCCGAATCAAATCTTTTTTTGTATGTTGGGAAACAGCAACAATATGATCCGCATGCCGTATTCCCCGTCTCACTTGTTGCCAATAAATTTTCTGACGAATATTGCTTCTATACTCAGGAAAAATCTCAGGTATGATATCGTGTACGATCATTATGTGTTGCACAGGAGACGAGAGAGGAAGAGATGTTTTACAGGAAAGCACCGTCGCACTCTGAGAGAGGCTGAGCAAGACATCACAAGCATCACGCCTTACTTCTCGTGCAAGCTGTTTCTCCCAAAGCATTCTTCGGAAAAGATCATCACGTTTCCAGAACGGCAAAAAAACACGAATCTGGAAATTTTCCGGCAAAACAAAATCCAACTGAGGTGATTCCTCACAATAAAGTATGAACTCGCATCCCGTTAACTGTGTATTGTTCGTTGTTAACTCCACCAATTTTTTTAGAAAGTTGGTGGTCACCTGGCCGATACCAGTACCTGGTTTTCGTAAAAAAGAAGTATTGATGCCGATACGCATACTTTATGAAGCTATGATTTTCTTAATGTTGTTTCAAATTCTTCAAATACTTTTTGGAGCTCTAGAGCGAGTGGGTGATCGAGTCTTTCTTTGATAATACGTGTTGCTTCACTATAGAACCAGAGTATTTTCTCTTTATCTGTATGAAAACTCTCCCAAATAGTTTCGAAGTGGAGAGGATATTCATCAAGAAACGAACGCATATTATGAATTTTGTCAGCCGAAGCGATAAGAAGGGCTTCGGTACTATCATCTTTGAGACCTTTCAAATATCCTTCTTTTCGATACTGCCACGATGCCGGACGCATTTTTGGATTTTCTTTTTCTTCCTGGGTGTAGTTCTCTGTCACTTCTTTGACGATGGCACAGACACGACTCCCAAATTCTTCCTCCAGCATCTTTTCGGTAAACGTCGGTACGTCTTCAAGTGTATCATGAAGCAGTCCCGCAATAATAACATCCTCATCATCGATATAATGAGCCAAAAGAAATGCAACAGAATACGGATGAATAATATAGGGTACTCCGCTTATTTTCCGCTTCTGATTGCTATGAAGCACTGTAGAAAGTACAATCGCACGTTCAATTTTTTTTGTCAGAAACATACGGAATGTAAAAGCGTAAAATTATATACCACAAGTATAGCCTTTTTCAGAAAAAAATCATATATCAGATAATTCTCGGCATCAGCCGGATAGAATGGCACATTTTCATAAAAAAAAGATGGGTTCGACTTTTGTCTTACCCATCAATCAATTGCGACTTTTCTTACAGCATCGATCGAACTGCCCGAATGATCGGTTCGGAAAAGGCAGTGTGCCCACGTGCGTTCGGATGAACACCGTCTTCGGCAGTGTCTTGTATCAGAATACTAACCTCAACCAATTTGACACGTAAGTTCCGTCGATGCAGAACGGTAGTCTCGTATGCTTCTTTCACCATCTTTCCTTGCTTCTCAAAAAACCTTTGTAGCAAATACGGGATGCACTTGTAAAACTTGGTACCGGAGAAATACTTGGCGCGGTATAAATTGTTGAAGTTCCCGAGAATGACGACATTCCGAGTGATATGAGCGCATTTGTCAAGCACCTTGTTCAAATCGTTCATAACCTTCGCTGCATCAGAAACCATAAGGTCGTTTCCACTTGTCGTGAGAATGACCATATCGTACTTCCTTTCGAGAGGAACTACAGACAGAAGTGCTCCTGTCCCCTTGAAGGGACGAGCGATCACCTCTACTGAAAATTCAGGAAAGGCTCCTTCAATCAATCCAGCAAAACCCTTACGGAAATGCTTCACACCATACCCTAGTGCTATAGATTCCCCCAAGATGAGTATCTTCTTGGGGCTGTAAAACGGTCGAGGTACCACTGGTCGTGGCACCCGTTTCATCTGTATCAAATAGATCAACAGCTGAAAGAGTCCCGACCACCACAAGAACACCACCAAAAAGAAGGCTAAATGAAAAATAGTCACGAGACACCTCTCTTCCTGTAAATTGAAAATGTACAATGCTCTTTGCTTACGATTCGACACACTGTCAAAAAGTAAACATTTTATTATAGCATATTTTTCATATAAAGTCAATTATCGCAAATGAAAGGACATACTCTCGTGTAAAGAGAAATATTTGCTCAAAGAAAGTTTTCCTCGTATAATGAAGTGGTAATCAAATTTATCTCTTGTGAATATTTTATGGCAAATTATGATTTGAAGACTGTTGCGGTGATTGGTCTTGGTTACGTCGGACTCCCTCTTGCGGTACGTTCCCAAGAAAGAGGATATACTGTCATTGGTTTTGATTTGAATAAAGAAAAGATAAAAACTCTTCAGTCTGGTAAACATATTTGGAAGGATGCATATCTCGAAGCAAATATTCCCAAGTACCCCTTTCGAGCAACATCTGATCCATCTGATATTGCTCCAGCAGATATACATATCATCTGTGTGCCGACACCGGTTGACAGCGCTCATCATCCTGATCTCGGTCCGGTGATCGGTGCATGTGAGATTGTCGCTACGCAGGCCAAAAAGGGAGCGCTCGTCGTTCTCGAATCCACCGTCAATCCATACGTATCCGAAGAAGTCGTGCGACCAATTTTCGAGCAACATGGTTTCGTCATTGGAAAAGATATTTTTATTTCACACTGTCCAGAGCGCATCAATCCAGGAGACCCGAAGTGGAATGTAACCAATATCCCTCGTGTCGTTGGTTCATTCGAAAAGAAGGGTCTCGAAATGTCTCTTCAATTCTATCGCAGTATCGTCGATGCTGATATCCGACCGATGAAAACCATCCGTGAGGCAGAGGCAGTAAAAATCCTCGAAAATTCCTTCCGTAACGTGAACATCGCTTTTGTCAATGAGATTGCTCGTTCATTCGACAAGCTCGATATCGATGTAAAGGATGTCATCAATGGCGCTGCTACAAAACCATTCGCTTTTATGGCACATTACCCCTCATGCGGTATCGGTGGACACTGTATTCCTGTTGATCCTCATTATCTCGTCGAACGTGCCAAAGCATCAGGATTTGATCATGAATTTTTGAAGCTCGCTATCAAAACAAACAACGAAATGCCGGAATATACCGTCGAACGTCTCCAAGATGCTTTGAATGAAAACAAAATGCCGATGAAAGGTACGGTTGTCGGAGTACTCGGTCTTTCTTACAAAGCGAATGTTGAAGATATCCGTGAATCCCCTTCATTTGAGATCATCAAACATCTGAAGAAGCATTATTCTAAAGTAGAAACATTTGATCCGTATGTGAAATCAGATTCGAGCATGAAATCACTCGAAGCCATTCTCAAGAAGTCTCAGGCAATCATCGTAGCGACCAATCATCAGGTATTCATCGAAACCATCACCCCTACACTTCTCAAGAAACACGGGATAAAAGTGATCATCGATGGAAAGAATTGTCTCGATCGAAATGCATTTCAGAAAGCAGGGATTATTTATAAAGGTATCGGCCGATAACGTATGTTTTCACTCATCAAACTCATTATTTGGTTGGCTGGTGTCGCTACGATAGCGTATTTTGTATTGCCTTATGTCGGATATGAATTGAATAAGAATTATTTCTCTGAACGTAAAGTTGCTTGCCAAGAAAAATTGAATCAATGTCAGAAAGACCTCATCCAAAGCGGTATCCAGGGAGCAAAAGAAAAATGTGATTTCCAGTGTGTTGATCCTAAGCTCCTCATCAATAAATCAGAAAAAACCAAGTAATTTATGGAACACAAACTTACATTGTCCTATATCGTCCAAAACCTTGGAGTAGTCATCGGTCTCGTACTGATATGGCGTGGTGTGTGGCATATTTTAGACGGTGTCGATAAATACTTATTGGATGGCAATACAATGATCACTGCTTTTGGAGGTGTCATAATAGGTCTTATCGTACTGTATCTTCCTGATCGAGACTTAAAAGAAATTCAAAAACTTTAAATTGTAAATTGAATCTATGCGACTTATCGTTAATCTCCCGGCATTCAATGAAGAAATAAAATTAGGGAATACTATCAAAAGAATTCCCCGTACTTTTCGTGGTATCGATGATGTATTGGTGCAAATAATCGATGATGGTTCTACTGATCGTACTGTCGAAGAAGCTCGTCTCGCTGATGCCGATATCATTGTTTCTCACGATGGCAATCATGGTCTCGGAGTAATGTTTCGTACTGCACGTGAAAGCGCCCTTGAGAATGGCGCGGATATTTTGGTTAATATTGATGCTGATGGACAATTCGATCCCAATGATATTCAAAAAATGATTGATCCCCTCCTTGCTCACAAGGCAGATATGGTGATCGCCGATCGTTTTTCAGAAATCAGTGCCAAGAATATTCCTTTTATCAAAGAAAAATTGAATCGATTTGGTTCTTGGCTTGTTGGTAAATCTCTCGGGAAACCAGTCACAGATCTCACCTGCGGATTTCGTGCCCTCAATAGAGAAGCGTTGTTACGACTCAATGATCCTACTGGATTTACCTATACTCAAGAAACTATCATTGATGCTATAGGAAAAAATCTCAAATTGCTTTGGGTACCTGTTGAAGTGACATATTTTGAAGATCGCAAATCACGCGTCGTCAAAACAATTTGGAAATATGTCAACAACAGCACGAGAGTGATCATCAAGGCATTTCGCGATATAAGACCAATGAAATTCTTCGCGACTCCAGGAGTAATACTCATTACTTTCGCATGTATTCTTTTCGTTCTTTTTCTTGGATTGTATTTTCCAGATATGAAGATTGCTCCATACAGAAACTATCTTTTTGCTTCTGCTATCTTCTTTCTTATTGGACTTCAACTCGTCATCTTTGGTCTTATCGCTGATATGGTCAAAGGATCGAGAATATTGAGCGAAGAAATCCTCTATCGTATGCGTGTCGAAAAATATCGTAAATAAATTTCTAAGTTCTAATATCTAATATCTAAATAAACCTCCATTTTTTTCAGTATTCATTAGAAATTGGAAATTAGATATTAGAAATTAAGAGTTCGCTATGCGAATTTTATTCATCTCACGAGCCTATCCACCAGTGACGGGCGGTATCGAAAACCAGAATTACGAGCTTTCTGTATGGCTTCAGAAATTTTCTCACACGAAAACAATTGCCAATCGGTATGGGAAAAAATTTCTTCCAATCTTCTTTCCGTATATTATTCTTCGAACCCTCATCATTGCTCATCGCTACGATATTATTCTTCTTGGTGATGGAGTTTTGGCACTTGTTGGTTTTATTATCAAGAAATTTTTTCCCAGGAAAACGGTTATTTCTATCGTACATGGACTCGATCTCACCTATAAGAATTCTTTCTATCAAAAATGGTGGGTCTCTTCTTTTCTCCCTTCACTCGACGGACTTATCGCGGTAAGCAAAGAAACTCATGCGCTTGCTCTCGAAAGAAATATTCCTGATACAAAAATAGTGGTCATACCAAACGGTGTCGATGTAGAATCTGTCAGTAAAGAATATACTCGTGCTGATCTCGCTACACTTCTTGGAAAAGATATTTCAGAAACTACTGTTCTTCTTACTGCGGGACGATTGGCGAAACGTAAAGGAGTCGAATGGTTCATAAGAAATGTGATACCGATACTTCCCGCCTCTATTCTTTATGTTGTTTCCGGTGACGGTATCGAGAGAGAAAATATTGAGTGTGCCATTCGAGAGACACAAAGTGAGGGACGCGTACTTCTTTTGGGACGAGTTTCTGATACAGATCGCAATATTCTTTTGAATACAGTGGATATTTTTGTCCAACCCAATATTCATATTGATGGAGATATGGAAGGATTTGGCATTGCAGTGATCGAAGCTACGGCCTGTGGTCGTCCTGTCGTTGCTTCCAATATCGAGGGACTGAAAGATGCTATCGCGCACAATGAAAATGGTATACTGGTAGAATCAGGTCACGCTGAAGCTTTTCAGAACGTTCTTATTGATCTTATTGATCATCCAGAGAAACGACAAGATATAGGTATGCGTGCACGTCAGTATACAAAAACACACTATCATTGGAATATCATCGCACGTTCTTATGTGAAAGCATTGGAACAGTTTATTTGTAAGTAAGATTTATTATGACTTCTTTGGGTGATACATTACTTTTTTTTATTGCACTAGGAATACTCTTCTTTCTTCCAGGATGGATACTTCTTCGTCTCATCTGGGGTAAAACGATATACACTTCTCTTGAATCGCTTCTTTTTTCTTTTGGAATCAGCATAGGAATGATAGATTTCCTCTTGATTGCACTTGGTACTTGGCATATTCACCTCAATATATTTTCTCTTTTACTTGGTATCTTTGTTTGTCTTGGTGTTGTGATGAGTATATCCCGTCTCATAAATCGAAGAAGCAGAAAGAGTGAGCAAGATGTCGTAGCTAAAATACAAAAAATTCCTTCTTTCAGCAAACAACAAGGATGGCTTTTCGTGATTATTTTTGGACTGACGATTTTTATTAAAACAATTTATTTGACAGATGCGGTATTACCGACAGCTACCGATCTCGGTCATCATATGTATTGGTCTCAGTCTATCGCTCTTACAGAATCTCTCCCGTTTTATGCGAAACAAGGTATCGAAACCAATGTCCTCGGTACATACATGCTGACTGACCCACAACCAATAGCAGATTTTATTATCGGTGAACATCTTCCTTTCTCAGCAATCAATATGTTTGTCGGACTTGATTTTTTCTCAGCGTTTCCTGTGCTTTTTCTCTTTTTTATCAACATACTGAGTCTACTGACTCTGGTGATGCTCGCACTACGTTTTTCAGCAGGAATGAAGAACGCATTTCTTTCTCACCAAGTCTTCACTCCTCAGAATATTGCTCTCATGACACTTTTCTTATTTGGTCCGCTCTATACACTTGCTTCACCTGAAGCCAAATTCGTTTCAGGTGGTGTTGTAGGAAACGTCATTGGCAACTTTTTTATTCCGCTTATTTTCCTCGCACTCTTTCGAGCACTAAAAGAAAAACAATCTTCATTTCTCGCTCTTGCGCTTTTCTTGATTTTTACACTTGCGTACACTCATCATTTGAGCACACTTATTCTTTTCTTCGGTCTCTTCGCTGCTCTTTTTGTCTATAGCATTGCTCATTATGAAAAGATAACAGCCGTACTCTTTTCTTGGTGGAGACTCTTTGCAAAACCAGCTCCGATACTGACACTTCTTTTCTGTATCATCTTCTTTTTTGGCATTGCGATGCCGACATATATAGAGACAAACGCTGTCGGCACGGCACTCGGGACACCTACCAAATCCACTCGAACAGGATTATCCTTGCTCCAAATCGATAACGCCACTGGTCAGGCACGCGTCGCAATCGCTTTTTCCGGCGTTCTTCTTTTTATTCTTCTTCGTGCATACAGACGCTACGCTTTCGCACTTCTTCTCGGATGGTTTACCATTCTTCTGATACTTTCTTTTCATCCGGAATGGCTCTTTATCAATATTCCGTCTAATCGTATCGTGACATATCTTTCGTTTCCTCTCGGTCTTTTGACAGCATTTTCTGCCGTTGCTTTCTTTGCTACGCTCCGAGGTTCTACTTCTCATTTTCGACTTCCGAGTATATTCATACTTCTGATAAGCGCTACATTTTTTGTTTTCGTGACTGCAGACGGCTCCTTTGATAACAATCAAACACTTCTCCCGAAAGACAAAGCATTGGGCGTGCTTCAGACATTCAACGCTTCACGCTTCCTCGCTACCAATAGTACTGCTGACGATATCGTCGTAAAAGATCACAACTACATCACCGCTGATTCTTGGATGAAGCTTTTTTTCGTCCGTGACTATGCATATCCATTATCACGCGGTTATTTCAAACGCTATGAAGACAATCCCAATCGTGAACAATGCACATCACTGATGATCTCTGTACCAAACACAGTAGCTGGGAAAAAATGTTATTCCGATCTTTCTGTACGTTTTGTTGTTATCAATCCTCGTTTCGATACTGCTCAATTTGAGAAGTCAACAGAATTCTCTCGAATATATGCTTCAGATGATATTCATATTTATGAACGTAAATAACTCTATGTCACAGAAAAAAATACTTTCCATTTCGCTTGCCCTCTTCTTTTTGAGCACACTCTTTCTTTTTGGACAGAATCAGCGCGGACTTGATCCTGACGAAGAAAAAAATTGGTGGGTACTGGCCTTTGTATCACTTGATCAGGATGAAAAAATTGATTTTTTTGTAGAAAATCACAGTGATAAAAAAGATTTTTCGTATGAAGTGAGCGTTGGCAAAGAAATTATTTTGAAAGATACTTTTACAGCAAAATTCAAAGAAAAAACCATTGTGCGTATCCCCTCCATCAAACAACAACCCGAGCGAGTACGTATCATGGTAACTGATGGTACAGAAACGAAAGAAATCTATCGGTAAAGAATGGCGAATTGATTATCGTGTTTTAATAAAAAATAAATTTTATGTCCAAAGAAGTATTACTCGCTACTCGTCCTCTCGTTCCTCCATGGGACGAGGCTTCCAAAAATTTTGCGTATTTTCTCGGTAAAGAAGTAAAGAATCATACCCTCACCCTTCTTACGACAAAAACCCCTCTTATTGATTTACCTGATAGTGTCCACACGGAACCAATTTTTACGAGCGGTCACTTTGATTTTTCTGCCAAAAAGAATCTTTTTTCCTATCTTCGTAAAACTCGAAAGATATTTGATATCACGCACTATCTCTTCACTCCTACGATGCAAAACACACGTCTTATTCGATGGTTCGCCAGACCATCCAAGAAAACCATTCAGACGATTGCTACGCTCCGTGATGACATCTATTCGCCTCGTCAATTGAAGAAACTGCTCTTTGCTGATCAGCTCGTCGTCTATACGGATCGTACCAAAGCAAAATTGACAGCGCTCGGATTTCACAATGTGACACGTATCTATCCGGGCATCGATCTCAACCGCTACCAACCACAGACGAAAAATGAAGCGATACTGACAGAGCTCGGTCTTTCTATGAAAGATTTTGTTGTCATGTATCCAGGTGAGTACACACGTCTTGGCGCAACTGATATGCTGACTGAGACACTTCTTGATTTCTTCGAAAAAAACAGAGAAACAGATATTCGATTCGTTTTCGCTTGTCGTGTGAAAAATGAATCTGATGCGGAAAAGAAGCAATCTATCCATCAAAGATTTGCGAAAGCAGGACTCCTCGATTACATCGCTTTCTCTGATACGATTTCTGATATGCCGAGCCTCTACAATTCGAGCGATGTCATTGTTTTCCCTGTAGGGAATCTCCAAGGGAAATTTGATGTGCCACTCATCATTATCGAGGCATACGCGTGTGCGAAACCAGTGATTCTTTCTGATCTTCCTCAGTTTCTCGAGTTTGCAAACAACGATATTTGTGTTACTATTCCCAAAGATTCAGGAAAAGAATTGATGAAATCTTTGGCTTATTTGAGAGACAATGAGGCAGAAAGAAAACGTCTTGGAGTAAATGCCAGAAAGTTTGTCGAGGAGCATTTTGACCTCCGAAACACTGCTACACAGTACGAAAAAATCTACTCTTCGTTATAGACGAAGAAGCACAAAACTCAGAACACAAAGGCCAAACAAAACACAGAGTACAAAACTCAAAATATACATTTGTTTGTGATTTATAGATTGCTCCTTGTGTTTTGTTTGGCCTTTGTGATTTGATAATTGTGTTTTAAAGAAAATATGTTCGAAAAAAATATCACTAAAATATCTCCTTACAAAAGCGAATTCAAAACAGACAAGATGAAGGTTCCTGTCGTGTTCCATGTGCAAGACGCACTCCTTCCTGAAGTATCGACTCAGACACAGCTCGAGAGCGTCGCAAGTAACGACGCTGTATTTCATCACATTGCTGCAATGGCTGATGTCCACAGCAAACCGGGACGCAAGAATGCCACTGGTACGACCGTCACTTCTGAAAAATATATTCTTCCACAGTTGAATGATAGTGATCCAGCTTGTGGTATGCGTCTCGTCCGTACCAATTTCGATGATACCAACATCACCCCCGAAGAAATCGAGAAACTGTTCCGAGCACTCACAGAAACCGTCCCAACCAAAAAACTTGTCGGTACGTATCTCCCATTCCGTGTCATCGTCGATATTTGCAGGTCAGGTATCGCTCCGCTTATTGAGTATCTTGGCATAGAGACCAAGAATGAAGCACTCAATTCTCTCGATCGTGGAAACTTTTTCACAAAGGAAAAATCACGAAAAGATATCTTTCACATCCTCCCAAAACTCTTTCTTTTCTTTGCTCAATTTCGATCAGGCGTACTCGGAGCAGCTGGCAATCATTTCCTCGATCTGATGAAAGTGACTGATACACTCGATCCAGAAACCGCACAAAAATTCGGTCTTCGCAAAGGTCAGTACCTTTTTATGATTCACTGCGGATCCGGTATCCTCGGTCAATACACGATGTACATGTACACTGCCAAAAAACGTGAACATTTTTCGACGGCTATTCTCATGAATATCGGTCGTTTCTTTTGGATGACTCCATATAAGAAAATTGTGAATCGTATCGCTGATAAGATTCGCGCTTCTGATTTTGGGAAACAAGAGCCACTCATCACTTTTGATGGAGATGGGGAGGATGGCAAGCTCTATATGGATGCTCGCAACGCCTGCTCGAACTTTGCCCATGCGAATCGTGCCGTCATCACACACAACGTCGCAAAGACAGCTCGACGTGTACTCGGACGGGATATCGAGATGGACCTTCTCTACGACATGCCACATATCCTCGTCTCACAGGAAGAGCATTACAGGAAGAATCTCTGGGTGCATCGAAACGGTACGAGCCGTGCCTATGGCCCGAGCAAGATGTCTTCCCACCCCCTCTTCCGAGAGACCGGTGAGCCAGCATTCATCCCGACATCGATGAGTACTGAGGCCTATCTCTGTGTCGGTACCGATGGCAATGAATCGAGTTTCTATTCCTGCAATCATGGCGCAGGAAAATCAGCAGAAAAAACTGATTCTGTCGTACCTGAAACCAAGGAAGAGCTCAAGAAAAAACTCGCGACCAAAGGCGTGAAACTTTATAACGGTCGTTCATCCAAAGTCATCGAACAAGATTCATCACACTACAAACGTGCAGAAGATGTCATCGCAAGTGTCACAGAAAATCATATCGTGAAACCCGTTGTCAAACTGCAACCAATATCGGTGATTATGTATTAGAACAGACACAAGATAAAAGGTGCAATAAGAGAAACATTATGTCAAGAACCCCACATACTTTCACTGCTTCGTACATCCTTCTTATAAAAGATGGACAGGTGCTCCTTTCTCGCCGATTTCAAACTGGATTTGAAGACGGAAAATATTCAGTTCCCGCGGGACATGTCGAACCCAATGAGACTTTCACTCAAGCACTGATCCGAGAAGTAGAAGAAGAAACAGGCATAACCCTCATAGAAGATCGCTTAAAAGTCTCACATATTATGCATCGAAAAACACCTGAAAGAGAATATGTTGATGTCTATTTCAGCGCAAACGAATGGAAAGGGACACTCGAAAATAAAGAACCCGAAAAATGCGATCATCTCTCTTGGTTCCCTCTAAATGATCTTCCAAAAAATATTATTCCCTATCTTCGCCAAGCTATCGAATGTTCAATACGAGGCGTCTTCTATAGCGAATCTGGTTTCTAAAGAATTTTCTCCTCTTTCATTTGTGACAAACCGAGAAGAAGAAAGAAAAAGAGAAGTCCGAAATGTGATGACCACAAGAAGTGATCAAGGAAGAGACTCGGAATAAGAACAAGTAATGCAATACCAAAGAGTATATTTTCTTTTTTTATAATAAGGTTCTCGCTTGTGTCATCCCCGAGTAGTCGGGAATCTAGGCTTTTTGACGCTCTCTGAAGTCTCAAGTCAAGTCCGGCAATGAAATTTTTTATGAGTGAAAATAAAAAGAAAAGAAACAGTACAAACCCAACAAGTCCGAGTTCTGTGAATACCAGTACAAATACATTGTGAACCGGCTGAATACTCCAGATGGGTCGCTCTGGCTGAAGTGAGATCATGCGTGCTGTGAAATTTCCTGCTCCTGTTCCAAGAAGGACATTCCCTTCTCCGATGACCACGCTTGCATCACGGAATGATTGTACTCGTTCGGTCACCGAACCCTCACGTTCTATCGTTACCGTATCGAATCTCGGCAAGATTTGTTCTGAGAGAAGAGAACCAAAGACAGTGACTGCGAGTCCCAGCGCTATGAGTATTTTGAAAAATCGTATTCGGACATCCCATTCTTTTTGAAGGAACACGACGATGCCAAGTACGAAAATACCCACTCCCACTCCGAGCCACGCTGATCGCGAAAAAGTGAGGAGAAGTCCGAGGAAAATCACGATGATACTGGTCAAAAGAAAGAGAATATCGCGTGCCATTCCCCACGATCTTACGTAGCGTATAAAAAGCACATAATAGGCTATACCAAGCACAAGAATCACCCCAAGGAACCCACCAAGCATATTAGGATGAGGAAAAGTGCCATAAGCACGTAAAAACCTCCCTGAATCGATTTTAAGCACTGAAGAGCCTGCCTGATAGGCATCGTAACTGCTCATACCAAGAATTGATGATTCTATCGATTTTTGACCAAGAAACTGCGCTATGCCGATTCCGCTCTGTAGTACACCTAGAAGTATGAGCACCCATACTATTTTCTTTACATCTATCTCTCTCGATCGGACAAAAGCAAAAAGTCCCACTGCTAGTAGCAACTTCACGAAAAAGTACAGAGCAAGTATCTGATCTCCCGCCCAGAAGATCGAGAGCCCCACCCACAGAAGAAACATTCCAAGTAATGTTTCTGATATATGATTTTTGATTTTTGATTTAAGAATAAGAAACTGAAAAGATGGTCTCCATTTATAAATCATAAATCGTAAATCAATATTCCTTTTCCAATAAGCAGTGGCGGATAAAATAATTAAAAATAAAAGAAGAATATCCGTACCATACAATCCAATCGTTCCGTACTGCCATTTTTCTCCACCAATAAAAGGCTCGCGCAAGAAAAAAATCGTCTGCAATGGAATCAGAAAAAGAAAAAAGAGGAAGAAAGTTGTGATGAGTCTTGTTGTCTTCATACATTGCCTAGAATAGCACTTTTTGCTACTCTTCGGTATATGAAGTGTATCACATTGTCCGGAGTGGACGGATCAGGGAAATCCACACAACTGAAACTCCTCCGAGAGAAACTCGAACGCGAGAATTGGAACGTAGCGTATTTTCATGCTGTCGAATTCTCCCTCGCAAACAAGATAGCTCGTTTTTTCAAGGGACAGAAGACGTTTGAAGCAGGGAAAGAAAAAGCAGTGACAAATACATCATGGTTTTCTCTTATCGTGCGTCAGAAATTTCTTTTTCTCGATATCTTACGTTTTCGTTTTCTTATGCGAAGATTGAAAAAAGAGAATTGTGACTATCTCCTCTCGGATCGATATTTCTATGATTCTCTTATTAATGTGGAGTATCTTCTGGAAGTGTCATTCCCACGGAGGCGGGAATCTCTTCTTGCTACCCTCTTCTGGATCCCTGTCTACACGGGGATGACATGGTGTGTAAAATATCTCTTACCTCACCCAGACAAGGCATTCTATTTTGATGTTGCTCCAGAACGCATCATGTCTCGTGAAAATCCACCAGAACAAGGACGAGAATATCTCCGAACAAAACAAAACCTTTTCAAAGAAAAAATTTCTCTCTGGAATATGACGGTTATCGATGCCGATAGAGACCAGCAAACAATTTTCCAAGAAATTTTGAATAAAATATAAGAAGATATTCCGTAGAGATTTGTTCCCCAGGTTTTTTAAAAGCCATTGATTGCTGCACCGGTAACTTTCACAATGAAATCGGAGCAAGAAAAGTCGTTGAGAGTCGAGCTTGTCTCGAGGAGGCTCAACGATTTTCTCTCTGATGAGTCGTGAAAAGTTCGGACAGCAATCGGGATTATAAAAAATTTGAGAAACAAATCTATTGTTATACTTACATAAAACAATTATGAAAAAATTCTCTACCGCACTCATCTGGCTCACGATGTCAGAAATCATTTTCAATATCGCAGGCTACATCATTCATTCTTCTGTCGGACGCATTCTGGGCCCGACTGACTATGGTCGCTTCAGTCTCATCGTCACTTTGACCACGATGGTTATTATACTCATCGGCAATGGTATCCCGACGGCGATGTCGAAATATCTGGCAGAGATTTTCGAGAGTGCCCCAGAAAAAATTCTCGGGATCAAATACAAAGCGATGAAGCTTCAGGCGATACTGATGCTGTCTGTGACCGCGGTGTTTTTCTTTGTGTCACCTCTCATCGCCTGGGCACTTCACGATGTCACACTCACTCCACTCTTCCAATTGTCCTCACTCATCATTCCTGCTTTTGCTGCAGCGTCATTTTATTTCTATTATTACACCGGACTTCATTTCTTTCGTTTGCAAGCATTCCTCAAAACTATGCGTGCTCTCGGTCGTATTCTTTTTATTATCGGTTTTGCTTTTATTTTCACGCCCAAAGGTTTTGGTGTAGAGGGTGCTGTTTCGGGCTACATCGCTGCCCCACTTTTTATTTTCCTGATTGCTCTCGTATGTGATATCGTCATCACTCATCGCTACTTTCCTTCAACAAAACAAACGAAAGATGAGGTGGTTGCTTTTTCCGGAAGAACCATTCTTGCCTACGCCGGTCCCCTTACCTTATTCCTTCTTTTTTATGAATTTATTCTCACGTTTGATCTCTATTTTGTCAAAAGCCTCCTCCAAAGTGATTACCTCACCGGTATATACAATGCCGCCATTACCGTCGGACGTATACCATACTATCTCTTCTATGCACTGACGATCATCCTTCTCCCGGCTATTTCCAAAACAACCGCCGAGCGTGATACCGTAGAAACAGAGAATCTCGTCAATAAATCGATGCGTCTTCTCATATTCCTCTTGTTCCCGATGATTACGCTTCTCATTGCGTATGCGACGCAGATACTCACTCTTTTTTATGGTAGAGAGTATCTCGAAGCAGTGGTTCCGATGAGTATTTTCACTATTGGTGTCGGATTCCTCACAGTTTTCTATGTTCTTTCTTTCGCTTTGAATGGTGCCGGTCTCGTGAAAATTCCGATGAAGCTGGCTTTCTTCGGATTCCTCGGTATGATCGTACTCAATTTTCTTCTTATACCGACGTTTGGACTTATCGGAGCATCTCTTTCAACCACTCTTGTTTCTCTTTTTCTGATGGTCAGTATTCTTGTCTATACCAAGATACATTTTCACACGAAACTCTCTTTTCATACTCTTTTCTTCTCTCATATCGGGGCTATACTTATCTCTCTTGCCAGTCACGCTCTTCCTCATGGTACTTATAGTTTCCTTCTCTCTGGAACCATTCTCTTTTTTGCTTACTTCCTCTTTCTCAGACTTTGTAAAGTACTCACCAATGAAGATTTACAGCCTTTCCGAAAAATACTAGGGCTTTCTTAAAGATATCTGTCTCAAACAAAAAACCAGCAATAATACTGCTGGTTTTTCTTTCGAGGAAATCTTATCGTCCCCAAGTAAAAACATCAATAGAACCACGCACCTGATCATTGCTCACTTTCACAAGATTTTTTGCGAAATATTCTTTCATACCTTTGGCGACGTAATCATAGTCATTATCAGAGAGGATGATCCATCCAGTTTTGTATTCTGTCATCAGTTTCTCTATATCTTGTTGTGAAAGTTTCGTTTTGGAAATCTCATCGCCAAGATCATATACTGGTACCTTGGCACCTGCAAAATAGTAATTCCGCATATTGCGCGTCACGAGGACATCAGTAGCGAGCTGATTTTTCTTAAAATAGGTGAGCACTTTTCGATAGTTCGGATTGCTTCCTGATGATGTTTCGTGATACGTATTGTTCTCGAGGAAGAAGTATCCGAAATTTGGTACGAGTACAATAACGAGGGACAACAAAAGAAGTGATCTCTTGGTCGTGAGAGTATATTTCTCACTCATCAATCTCCAGAGACCGAAAATGCCGACGGCTGTCAGAATACCGGCGAATGATTCCGCGAAATAGATATACTGCGCACCCATATTCCGTCGCCACAGCCATATCGCCATAGAGAGCGGTATAAGGAGAGAAAGCGTGAGCCAAAGTGACTCTTTCGTCAATTTTTCACGTTTGGCGAGCCACCATGATCCAAATCCGAGAAGAATTACACCAAGCAACGGATGATAATATTCTCTTAAGATATATTTCACATATCCATAGTTATTCTCGAAGAAAAAGAGACCAGCAGCATACGATTGAAAGAATTTTGGCAAGAAAATTGCGACAAGGAAAAGCGCGATGACGAAAGAACCGAATAGAAGAGCATATTTATTCACCAATCCATTCCTCTGTCTCCATTCTTGAAATGCCCTCACTGCGAGATACACAGCGATGAAGAATACGAATGTCCCTGTCAATTGATGTGTCAGAAGAGAAAGCACAAAAAATATTCCAGCGAGAAGAATATACGGTGCATTGATACCATATTTTTTCCAGAGGAGACGGAAGAAAGAAACTTTCCCGAGATACTCTTTCTCTAGTGCGAGGAAAGCAAACGTCGAAGTAGCGAGATACATTGGGAGGAACATCGCGTACATACGCAGTGTCCGATCGAATATGATACCGCTCATCGAAAACGCAAAAAGAAGTGATGCGATAAGGCCGATTTCTTTCCGTTTGGTAAAAACGTACGCAGACCAGAAAATAACGCCCATTGAAATGACTCCCCAGAGGACACTCACAAGCCTTGCATTCTTCTCTGTCGGTGCAAGGAGATGAAACACTTGCGCCACTTGCCATTTGTAGATGGTTGCCCGTTCATCACGTGGGACGTTTTTGTTCACTTCTGATACTTTGCCGAAATTGAAATCCCACGCTTTCCATTCTCCTGTTTGTGTGTAGCCATACGAAGAATTCATATCGAGAAACTCGTCCGATACGAATGAATTCTGATCGAGATTATAGAGACGTACGGCAGTGCCCAGTACGAGAATCAGTATGAGAATCTTCAGCGTACTTTTCCAGCTCATAGGATATGTGTTCTTTATATTAATTATCTTCTGTATCCTCTCTATCTTCCTCTGTACTCTGTAATTGAGAAGAGTTCCTCTCCCAGAGTTCTCGCCAGGTATACCGGGGCGATGCTTTAACTTCTACTGTTTCTGTTTTTGAGAAATCCTGACGTTCTTTCTCGATAGATTCTGGTTTCGGTGTGAGTTCGATAGCGACAAGTGTTCCGAAAGATGTTGTGTCACCGATGATATAGTGTACCCTGTATTTTTTCAAAGCATCCTCGAGGTCGGACTGAGCGCGTAAGATGAGATAATAAACACCCTCTCGATAGATTCCATCAAATCCTAGAACCGCATTCTCTATCCCTCGTTTTTCCATCAGATACTTGAGTGCGCGACGGTACTGGGGCTCGCTCCACATATAGACAGGATAGCCATTTTCTTCTGAACGTTCTCCAAGAAAAGTAACAATGGCATTTTGTTGCTCCAATGTTACCCTGATGCGTTCTTTCAAAATACGATCTGGAGGACTATCGATAGCGACAGTACCAGCTTGTCTCAGTTCATCAAAACGTTCGAACAAAAAAGATGTGTTCAGTAAAACAAAGAGCAGGAGTACAAACCAGGTTATTTTCCGAATAATTCTATTTTCTCTAAAAATTATTCTCACAGCAAAGAGGAAAAGACCAAGAAGGATAAAGAAGAGAGGAAGAGAAAGGAGGAAAAACCTCGGAGCAATATCATATGCTAGAGGTAAGAATAATACGAATGTCACACCGAACCATATACCCGATAAGAGGAGAAAATCACTTTTTCTTTGTTCTATACTCTTAAACCAGAACCATCCGAGAGCGAGCAAACTGAGAAGAAAGACAGAAACAGCTACCACTCCGTGCCATTTTCCTTCGTCACAACGACTATCACAATTGTGTCCCACCCATTCATTCTCGCCGGGGATGATAATTGCCGGAAACATTCCTCCTTCGAAACCAGTAGTGATGACCATTCCAGCTAGTGCATGTTCTGATACGTCACGAATCGCCTTCTCAAGCCATGAATACTTCTCATTATCTGACTTTTCAGTCACCGCTTTGAAGAATTCTTGTGTATTGATTCCGCCTGTTTCTCTTTCATTCAGAAGAAGCGGCATATAAAGGAAAATCGGTATAAGAAAAGCTAGTAGCCATATTTTCCACGTAAATTTTGGTCGTTTGATGAGGAGGAAAAGAAGGAGAATTATCGGAAGAGCGAGGAATGCAAGAAAATGAAAATGTGTTGCCAGTGCGAGTGAAAACACTGAAACAAGAAACCACCTGTCCCTCCGTAATTCTTCAGGATCGACTGACCGTAAGAGGGCATAGAATCCGAGCAAGACAAAGAACGGGATGAGATTCGGATTCCATGCGAAACGTCCATACATCACGGCGTATGCTGACACAGAAAAAAGAAGCGTGAGTCCGAGTGCTATTCTCCATACAAAAAATCTCCGAATGAAGAGATAAAAGATCGGTAATGAAAGAATAGAAAATACCATCACAAAAACTGCCATACCGTCAGGTGTTCCACCGAATAGGAGCGCACTTACATACTCTAGATAATAGAATCCTGGTGCCAAACGAAGTGACGTACCGCCAGCTTTTGGTCCGAGAAGAGTAAGTTCTCCGGGCCCGCCAGAGAGCGCATCGTCGATGACACGGGAATCACGAGCCTGATCAAGCTCAAAATGTAACCAGTCCGAGAAATGATACGCACGCAAGAAAAATCCCAGTGACATAATAACCACAAGCCCAACCACTACCCACTGTTTTGATGAAAAATGGAACATATCAAGTGCACTTTCTATTCTCCCTGATTTATGCTAGGATGCGAGAGTTCTTTCTTCTATTTTAAACCATTTTAAATCTCAAAGCAAACGTGAAAAACTCTTATGTACACTCTTTTCAATGGCAGAGAAAATCGTTTCTACAGTAGTGTATCTGCGCTCTGCGCATTCTGGATGTTTCTCTTCATCATCGCGCAATCCAAAAAAAATATATCGTTTTCTTTTTTTACCAACAATGATCCATTCTATTTCGGCTTCGTAGCTTTGACAGTGCTTTCTCTTGGAGGTATTGCTTACTTTTCTTCTCAACTCGATTGGAAGAAGCAACTCACTACCTTTCTCCTTATCTGGCTTCCTGGTGTACTGACACTTCTCTACGGGATGAATACGTCACGTTCTTTCCATTATATATTCGATATTGCTCTCGGTACGTATGGCATCCTTTCAGGTATACTGATATCTACCTTTTTTATCAACAAAGAACACTCTTCATGTACTGACAGAGATACAGAGGCTCTCTCGTGCAAGCAATGGTTCATTGCCCAAGGATTACCAATACTTCTTCTCATAATCATCGCTACAGGGATGTTTTTTGTTTTCGGTTTGTCTCGATTGACACAGTACGCAGCAGTCGATGAACCGCTCTGGATCGACGGTCGTATCGCTAAATACTGGAAAAATATCGGTGAACGAGACTGGAGAGGTACTGGTATCAGTGACAAACCAGGCATCACTGTAGCTCTCGTTACAGGACCAGGCACACTTTTCAAATCTACCAATGAATACAAAACCATTCATTCAGAAGGCGAAGTATTCAACCTCAAAAAAGGTGTCGAGAGTTATTATTTCGCATTCCGTTTCCCTATTCTCCTATTCGTCACACTGATGTTACCCTTCTTTTATTTCTTTCTCGAGCGACTCCTCGGGAGGAGACGAGCACTTTTTAGTTTTGTTTTCATCGCCCTTTCTCCTATTCTGGTCGGGATGACCAAAATAGTGAATCCTGATTCGCTTCTCTGGGTTTTCTCTCCACTGTCTCTCCTCTCCTATTTCGTCTTCCTGAAACGAGGGTCTTTTCGTTACCTCATCTTTTCTGGCATCTTCCTCGGTCTCGCACTCCTCACCAAATACGTCGCCAATATCCTCTTTGTTTTTTTCCTTGGGCTCATCTTCCTCGACTATCTCTATCATCCCAAAAACACTCTCATCCCCTTTGCCATGTACCTGAAGAAATCACTCAGTCACTTTGCTCTTCTTACCTTCTCAGCATTGACTACTTTCTTCATTCTCTTCCCTGCTGTCTGGGTCAAGCCAAGCAAACTCCTCACCTCGACCCTCTTCAGTCAGGCCTTCGAAAAAGTTGCACCTATTTTTCTCGTTCTTATTGCTCTCATCCTGATCGACCAATGGCTGAATAAATCTCGTTTTACCAGTATCATTCTTGATTTCTTGAAAAGAATCAGACACGAACTCGCACTTTTCATCGGCGGAATTTTTTTCCTCTCTGTCATTGCTACCCTCTGGAACACCTGGTCTGGTATGACGCTTTACCCTTTTATGGATCTCCTCGCTTCACCCAAGACCATTTCTGGGAAAAGTGACCTTATTGGTGCCTTTTTGACGAATTTTTACCCGATGATTTTTGGTGTCACGCCGATTGTTTTTCTTTCATTACTCATTGCCCCACTCTTTTTTCTGAAAAAACAGTGGACAGAATCCGTCGCTCTCCGCACCTCTTTTTATCTCATCATTTTTGTCTTACTCTATTATTTCGGTACGACTGTCAACCACGTCGCCGCTATCGTCCGTTATCAGATCATTATTTTCCCTCTCGTGGCGATCATTGCGGGTATCACACTCGAGCATTTCCTCATCCTCATCCACAAGCGATTCTCTGTGAAAGAAATGCCGACACCAGTTTTCATCGCATCCTTTGTTCTTTTCTTCGGAGGACTGACACTTTTCACAACACCGTTCTCTCTCAGTTACGCATCAATGTTCCTCCCGAACAAGTATAGTACGGATATGAAAGATATGGGTGCAGGAAGCTATGAAGTCGCCAGATATTTGAATACACTCCCCAAAGCTGAAAATATGCTTATCTGGACCGACAAGGAGGGTGTTTGCAAATTCTTCATTGGTCGCTGTATGAGCAGTCTCAATTATGACCGACTCCACACAGAAGGGCTTGATTACATTGTTGTTTCTTCGGGTCGGCAGAGTCGCACGACCAAGATGATGAGTGGTGATATCATAACAAACGAACCAGGTCTCATCCGTTTCGACCAATACTACACGAAGAAAAATCCAATTTTTGAAATCGATATCAACAATCGACCCTCGCAATTTGTCAAAGTATTTCGTTTTGAACAATAACAGAAGGCGTAGCTATGATAGATTTCTCGAAGTAGATATTTAAAGCGATCAAATCACAGTATATGACTTCAAAAGAAATTATTGAGTTTGGTAAAAAAAGAAAATTTCATATCGCACTGATTATTATTTTTGGTATAGGATTTTTTTTACGCACCTATCATTTCGGAGATTGGCTTCATTTTGAGACAGATCAGGTCGATGATTTTCTCATTACATCGCCAGCAGTCCAAAGTGGAATTGGGAACTTAAAACTCCTTGGACCAAGAGCTGGGGCAGAGGAACTGCGTATAGGACCAGCATATTACTACATTGAATACCTTGGTGGAAGAATTTTTGCAAATACGCCATCAGGACATGCGATGCCCAACCTTATCCTTGCGCTTGCATCCTTGCCGTTATTTTTCGTTTTTGCACGTATATATTTTTCTCACCTCATATCATTGTCACTATTAGCTCTCTATTCCACTTCGTTTTACATGATCCAATACGCTCGTTTTTCTTGGAACCCAAATGTCTTGCCATTTTTTATTTTAGCAATGTTTTATTTATTATTGAGGAGTATTTCTGTAGAAGAGAAAAATCGAAATATTTTTTTTATACTTTCATTGGTACTTCTCTCAATAATAAGTCAACTGCACTTCAATGGATTATTTATAATAGTTCCAACATATATCCTTTTTCTCTTGATTAAACGTCCTCATTTCCCATTAAGAACGGTAATATATGCGATTTTATTTTCAGTTCTTATTTACTCCCCTCTCATCGTACATGAAATTAAATATGATTGGTCTAATTCAAAATTATTTATTGAAAAAATTTCTGGATCAAGTAAAGAAAAAAAGAATATTTCTGAAAAAATAGTACAGAATTTCCGATATAATTCGGGAGAATTTTTTCTTATCCTAACGGGTGAAGATAGAATAAATACAAGTAGACCAAATGGATATTCGCTTGGGCTGTTTTGCAAAACATGTAAAGAAGATTTCTTCTGGAGACTCTCTGCGTTACTTTTTTACATGATTTCGATTTTGCTTATTGTGTGGAATTTTTTTATTAAAAAAAGATCTATACAGAAAGACTTTTTGATAATTTCTGGACTGTGGCTATTCATTGGAAGTCTTTATTTTATATCTCTAACATTAAAAAAACTCTACATATATCCAAGATTTTATCTCGTACTTGCCCCCCTTGCATTTATATTTTTAGGGCTGATATTTGAACAAATAAACTTCAAAAAGAAAATATTGAACGGTGCTCTTGTTATTATTGCTACGCTATTGATTGTAGGAATAAACTTAACAAAAATTTCAGATAGTTTCTTACAACTCAATAATTCAGAAGAAATAATGATCGAAGTTGAAACTGAGGATGTTTTTCCGAATTATTATAGAACCCCATTCTTCATACACCAGAAAATTACAGATTATATAGAGCAGAAAGTCCCGAATAAAGATGCAAAAATTTTCATTTCATCAGAATCTGAGTATGAACCGACATATTGGATATTCCTTCAAGGAAAAGGATACGACTACCTCAACAAGTTCGATAAGAAACAACTATCTAGAGACGGGGAATATTTTTCAATACAGATGAGTACGGATAAAAAAAAGAATGACCTGTCCCAATTTATTGATTTATTTGATGTTATGGAAATTAAATCTTTTGGAATTATGAATGTCATCTATTTGAAACCAAAAATTAACATCCTCTACAGCATTGATTCAAAAATAGAAGCACAGAAAACAAGGCAAGCTGAAACTATTAGAAACATGCATTCATGGAAAGATCTTCTTGACGAATAGCACCATTTGTGATATATTTTTTTGTTAGTAAGTAGAACGTTTCCTTAACAACCCAAACCCAAGGAGTGGCAAATGACACAACGAGTTACGCGTGCTGGAAAATTTCCCAGCGATGAATTACTAAAACTGTTGGCGGAGATTCAGCTCCGAAACGGAAAAGTCACACGAACTGAAATGCGAGCTCGTCACCCTGACGATTTTCGTGCTGAGGTGGACGAAGCCGTTCACCTGGTCATCCGGACAACAGTCCGCGCTGTCAAAAACAGCAACGGATGTCGATTGGTGAGTTTTCCTCTGTCGGACGATACGGCCTATGGCCACCACCAGCCGACGTTTTTACTTTCCTTCGCCAATCGCCTTATCAAGGCATTGGGGAAAATCGTCGGTCGCATTTACGATGGTGAAGACGACACGATACTCATGTTTCTTTTTCAGGAACTGGCAGATATCGGTGCTCGTCGGGAAATCGTCGAGGACAACTACGTATTCGCCTATCAGAACAATGAGTACATGGTGAATCTCCACACCGCATAAGCCTCTCTTCCATGAGGGGTGCAAAAATCAGCCCGAAGAAACCTATCCAGGATTCCTCGGGCTTTTCATTTTTTAGAGAGATTTTTTATCATTCCCGTGAAGACGGGAATCTAGAAAAAAATTTGGAAGTTCGGCTTCCAAATCTTCACTACGCCTTTTTTTTCTCGAATTCAGATTATATCATAATTTCACGACCGTGAAATTATGATTACTTTTTTTATAAACAAAATTCTTACTTCTCACGATTGGCGAGGTAGTGTGGCAGTGCGATAAACGAGAGGATCATCTGGATGAAACGTGAGAGGAGAGCGACCGTCACAGCTGTTTCGATACTCACTCCGATGAGACCAAAGAATGTGATATACGCCCATTCTTTGATACCGATATTATTGATCGAGAGTGGCACGGATGCAACGATAGCGACGAGGAACATCGCGCTTGCGAAAGGAAGGATGTTGACATCACTCCCGAGTGCATGAAACAGTGTGAAGTTTGAGAGTACGAGTCCAACAAAAATGAAGAGTGTCGACCAGAGACTCGTACGAAGCCAAATATGTTTTTTGGTATAGAAAATAATCTCCTGAAGAAACCGACGCACTTTGAAAAATGGCAGACGCTCCACGAATAGGTGGAACCACTCTTTGCAATAAATATACGTGATGAGAATATCGACAGCAAAGAAAACAACAAGAGCGATATAAGTGATGACAAGCGACGGACTCTCGGAAGCAAAAGGCAAGAGTACTGGACTCGAGAGGAGTGCGAGGAGCGCTATCGTCCAAAGACCGATGAATCGATCAAATATCACCGTAGAAACAGAAGCGGCTTTCGCACCAGATTTTTCTGCAAGCCACAACGCTCGATAGGTATCCCCACCAATTGTCGATGGCAAAAAATTATTGATAAACGTCCCTGTCATATAGGTGAAGAACGATTCTTTGAGAGAGAGCGTTAGCCCCTTGAAGCGAGCGATCACCTGCCATTTTTTTGCAGAAATGAGATTCCCTGACAATTGAAATATGACATAAAGCAAAAGAAGAGGTACTGAGACTTCTCGGAGTTTCACGAGCACGCTCGTCCAGTCGACACGCTCAATAAGCCAGAATATCAGCCCAACCGTCACTACTATTTTCAGCACAAACAAAAGTCTTTTTTTCATGAATACTCACATTACGATATTTCTGCTTTATTATAGCACAAATCATCCTTTCCTCCTCTCTCTAAGCCATTTTATCATTGACAAAATGCAAAAAATGTGCTATCATGTGCTGTTGCGATACAGAACGTAACACAAGTGACTTCGTAGATATCTACGGAGGTTAACAATTAAATGGCAAAGGAGAAGAAAAATGGTTTCTTTTTATCAACCTAACGTGGCAGTCATCTGCCGTTGGTTCCAAATCGGCGCAGGCGTCACCAAGTCTTTCAATCAGGAAGATTTCGAGAAACGTCTCGCCGCCCCACTACGTCGCTTCATGCGAAGCATTGGATCGGAAGTGAAACAGATCATTATTGTTTCCAATGCCGATCTGCGATTCGGTCTCGGCGAAGCAACCGATGAGTTCGGTTGCACACCAACCAAGCGTGCGCTTTTCGTGGCTTTCCCCAACGAGATGACAAACGGATTCCTCCGTGTCGTGGTTGACAAGGAATGGGGTAACAATGCCGGCAGTGCGCACGCGCTCAATACCGGTTGGCGGTCTGCCATAGAGACGAATAACGTTTCACACATTCTGTCATGGAACCCGGAACTGGAAATGACCAGCGGTATTCTGGCACGGATGTTCGCTCATATGGAGCGACACGGACTCGATTTCGTCGGGGCGTATCGTCAGGGGTATTGGCGTCTGTATCAATGGGCTCTCGCTCAGAATACAGCCTGCCTCTATCCCATAGAAGTATTGCAAAAAATGGAGGGATTCTCTCCGGAAAATTGCGATGGCAACGATAACAGAACTATCGAATTGCCTGCTGTAGGACAAGTGGCTCTGGCAGGTATGGATGACTTCGATCTGGCACTCCGCTTCTCGAAGAAGACACAGCGGATGCCACGCTGGGGTATGGTCGGACGAGCCGACCCTTTCCTCTGGGACGTCAATTTCGCCCCAAATACAGAACGGGCTCGGTTACTTCAGAAGAAGATTATCCGGCAACCAATGATGATGGAGCATCTTGTAAAGCTCCATTATCCGGAAATCTCCTACAACGAGCTCCTAGATGAGTTCTTCGCGCATCGTCACGAAGACTGACCGCCTAAACGAAAGCCGGTGAACGATAACTACGTTCCCCGGCTTTTAAATTTTCCAAAGTTTTTCCAAAATACACGATGCAGTATGCGTGATACACAATACTTTTTATTCCTTTCTCGCTTTCTGATACATCTCGTAATATGCCTGTGCGACGTTTTGCCAACTCATCTGCTCGGCACGCACCCGGCTCGCCGTACCAAATCGTTTTCGCATATCATCATTTCCTATGAGCTTTTCCAATTTTTCTGCCAAATCTTTCGAGGATTTTTGTTCCACATAAAACCCATTCTCTCCGTCTCCGACCAATTCTTCTGTTCCCCCTGTCACTGTCGCGACAATAGGCATCCCTGAGGCGAGGGCTTCGAGCATCGTATTACTCATCCCTTCATTGAGCGATGGCAGGCAGAATATATCAGCCATTTTGTAATATCTTGCCAAATCATCATGTTTCACAAGACCGAAAAACTTCACATTCTTTTCGATGCGCAATTCTTTCGCCTGTTGTTTGAGTAATTCGGTCGCATCACCTTCCCCTGCAATCCAGAGTTCGATTTTTCTTTCATTATCCTCTGTGAGAAGTATCTGCATCGCCTCGATGAGATAGTTGATACCCTTGCGTGGAGTGAGACGCGAGACACAGAGTATTCTCACGTAACCATCAATTTCTTTTTCTGTATCAGGCTTGAACTCTGCGATATTGATACCATTGGGGATGATAGATATTTCTTGGAAAGAATTCGTTTCCAGAGCCAGTGTACGGAGTCCGGAGCTGTTCGATACGACGTTTGAGGCTCGAGCCCATATGGTACGCGTCAGTGGCCGTAGAAGCGAATAGAGC
The DNA here is from genome assembly GCA_028688415.1 of Candidatus Moraniibacteriota bacterium. Taxonomy (NCBI): domain Bacteria; phylum Candidatus Moraniibacteriota; species Candidatus Moraniibacteriota bacterium. Next base: position 277,667 of record JAQTYF010000001.1, on the reverse strand, counting down.
AGTGTAAAACGCTCACTGTATCCCGGCACATCGGCCCCGCGAAGCGACACGATATACGGAACACCATGCTTCTTCGAAAGTTTCATCGCCATATAGCCACATGGTACGGTGAAAAACGCATGAATAGCGTCAAAATGACCCTCTGCGAGGAGGGTGTCTGCGAAACGATATCCTTTCCACGCGTATGTGAGGAGATCTTTTTCTGATTGATGATGAATGTTTTTGCCATTCTTACCGATCGGTATGGCATGCACAGTGATATTTTTTCCGACAGAGATATGATGCAGAGTCTCATCTGCAGACGAGGTCACGAGATGTACCTCGAGGTCTGGAATACCAGCATATTCCTTGAAGAGATACGCTGTCGCATTGCCCGCTCCACCTCCGAGTGGAGGATATTCATAATTGAGAAACAATATTTTCATAGGGCTGTATTTTGTATTATGTATACCGTATCATGTATTGCGAACACGGTTCTGTGCACTTCGCATCAATCCGGAAATAAGCTTGTGTACATCTACGGAAATATTTGCCGAACGAGAAAATTCTTCTTGTGAGATAAATCCAACATCTCGAGAAATGAGAAGTTGGTTCTGAAGCTCTGTTACAGAACCTTGTGCTATACAGTAAAACTGAACTTTTTCTTTCGCACTCTGCCGACTAAAACCCTCTGCGATATTTGAAGTAATTGAGACAACACACCGTCGCATCTGATTCGAAAGAGCAAAAATTTCTTCTTTAGGAAATTTCTTCGTTAGAGAATAAACCGAGAGGACTAGCTTATGCCCTTCTTTCCATGCATTCAAATCAGTAAACGATTTTATTTTCTCCGTCTCCATACGCAATATGACTTCTTTTTTATACGTGATACTTGTTCCCTTCCCCTCTTCCATACGGTATACAGTATACACAATACGCTATACAAGACTTCCTAAACTCCAATACCAAAATACGTGAATCCGGCAGCTTCGGCTTCGGATCGTTCGAGGACATTGCGTCCATCATAGATGATATTGCCCTTCATCAATTTCTTCATATTCTTGTAATCCACTACACGGAATTCATCCCATTCGGTAGCGATCACGAGTGCATCGACACCCTTCAATGCATCAAGCGCTTTCTTAGTATAGGTGAGATTCTTGTGCGCGAGTACCTTCTTGGTATTGGGCATTGCGACAGGATCGAATGTCCGTACTTTGCATCCTGCTTCGAGAAACAGTTTGATATTTTCGATACCAGGAGCTTCACGGATATCATCGGTGCGCGGTTTGAAAGCGAGTCCCCAGACAGCGATTGTTTTATCTTTCAGTTTCTTTCCGAAAACTTCTTGGAGTTTGACGAATGGCTTGATACGTTGAGAAACATTCACATCGTTTACGGTTTCGATAATCTGAAATGGTGAATTGTATTCACGTCCTGTTTCGAGAAATGCCTTCACATCTTTCGGAAAACACGATCCACCATAACCGATACCAGCATAGAGAAATCGTTCTCCAATACGAGAATCATAACCGAGTCCTTTGGCGACTTCTTTCACATTACCACCAGAGACGTCACAGAAGTTTGCTACTTCATTGATGAAGGTAATCTTCATTGCGAGAAATGCGTTGGCAGCGTATTTGATGATTTCTGCACTGCGTACATCAGTGAAAAGCACTGGGCGACCATTGCGAGCGATAGGGCGATAAATCTGCTCCATCATCTTGCGAGCTTTCTCGGACTTCGTTCCGACGACGACACGATCAGGATTGAGGAAATCTTTCACAGCAGCTCCTTCACGGAGAAATTCAGGATTTGATACCACTTCGAATGGATGCGCTCCATTCGAAGCCTTCTTGATAATCGCCTCTACTTTTTCGGCCGTTCCGACTGGTACAGTCGATTTGTCAACAAAAAGTTTGAATCCATTAAGATGTTTTCCGAAGGTCTCTGCAACAGCAAACACGTACTGCAGATCTGCTTGACCCGTCACTTTGTCTTCTGGAGTACCAACAGCCATGAAAACCACTTCGGATTCTTGGATGGCTTTCTTCAAATCGGAAGTGAACGAGAGGCGACCTTCTTCAACATTACGCTTCACGATTTCTTCGAGACCGATTTCATAGATAGGGATACCACCCTTTTTCAAGATAGCTATCTTCTTCTTATCAATATCTGCACAGATGACTTCGTGTCCACTCTCTGCGAGACAAGCACCCGAGACGAGTCCGACATATCCAGTACCGAGAAAAGTAACTTTCATAGGATTGTATACCGTATTCTGTATGACATATGACACATCAGATTCACGGCTTAATTATTAACATTCTTCGTCTTCTTCTATACAGTATACGCGATACTGTATACGGTATACAGCTTCACTGCTCCCGCACTTCTCGTACGGTATAGTTCATTCGATTGCGACCCTGATAGTAGTTTCGCACTACCATATCAGCGAGTAGTCCAGAGATGAAAAGTTGTACACCAATGAGCACGAAAAAGATGCCTACGAGAGGCCAGAGACGCTCTGCGAGTGAAGCATGAAAAACGAGTTTCTCAACGAGCATCCAAAACAAGATACCGACACCCGTCGTAAAGAGTATTACTCCACCACCACCAAACAGATGGAGTGGACGATACGAATACTTCCGCCAGAACCAGATCGACATCATATCGACGAAGCCTTTCATACCACGCTTCCAATTGTATTTGGTCACTCCATGGAGACGAGGATGATGAGAAACTTTCACCTCTGCCACACGGAAACCGTCCATCTCGAGAATAGCCGGGATGAACCGATGCATTTCACCGAAAAGATCAACATTCTGGAAACATTCACGACGATAGGCTTTCAGACTGCAACCAGAATCATGAATTGTATCTTGGATGAGAATCTTGCGAAGGAGATTGGCAATACGAGAAGGAATTTTCTTGCTCCACGGATCCTGACGCTTGAAACGCCATCCAGAAACAACATCATAGCCTTCATTGATTTTTTCGAGCAGGAGTGGGATATCGGCCGGGTCATTCTGCAGATCGCCATCAAGGGTGATGATCACTTCTCCTGTAGCAGATTTGAATCCCGCGTCAAATGCGGCGGTCTGACCGAAGTTCTTGCGAAACACAATGAGCTTGAGCGGAGAGAGACTCCTCGCAATTTCCACGGTCTTGTCCTTGGACCCATCATCGATGAAAATGATTTCAAATGGCCTGCCCGAATCGCTACGCGAATCGTTGCGGGCGGGCTTGCCGATCTTCTGCACCGACTCGACGATCTTCTGATGCAGTTCTGCGACATTCCCCTCTTCATTATAGAGTGGGACGACTACTGACAAATACGGCTGATTTTCTTGCATACCAGTGTAGGTAAAACAGTTAAATAATACTTTTCAATAATAGCGAAAAAACAGCATTTAGGCAATCTCAAAGACATATTTTCACTCTTCTCCGTTTCTTGATATACTAGCGTCAAGGGTTTTATTTTGAAAAAAAACTATGAACATTCTCGTAACAGGTGGTGCTGGATATATCGGATCACACACTGTCGTCGAGCTCATCTCGGCAGGTCATGCTGCCATCATTCTCGACAATTTTTCTAATTCTGATCGATCATCACTCGATGGCATAGAGCAGATCACCTCTGTTCGCCCTCACCTCTACGAAGGTGATTGTTGTGATGAGGAATTTGTACAAAACATCTTCGAAGAAAACATCATTGACGGCATCATCCATTTCGCAGGCCTGAAATCCGTCGGCGAATCAGTGGCCAATCCTCTCCGTTATTATCGAAACAATATCGATTCTCTCATTACCATTCTCAAGTGTGCAAAACAATATGGGACGAAGTTTTTCGTTTTTTCATCATCAGCTACTGTCTATGGCGAACCAGACAGCGTCCCTATCCGAGAAACAGCAGAACGCAAGACAGCTCTCTCTCCGTATGGCAACACCAAACGCATCTGCGAAGATATTTTGCGAGATACAGAGACATCTCTCCATGGCGATATACATATCATCGCCCTCCGTTATTTCAATCCCATCGGAGCGCATCCATCAGGACTCATCGGCGAACTCCCTCTCGGTATTCCAAACAACCTCGTCCCCTACGTCACCCAGACGGCTATCGGCAAGAGAGAGCATCTCACCATCTTCGGCGATGATTATCCGACGTCTGACGGCACCTGCATCCGTGACTATATCCACGTCGTCGATCTGGCGCAGGCGCATATTAGAACGCTCGAATACCTCGCTACACATGAAAACCTCACCTATCGTGCCTACAACGTCGGTACGGGCATCGGAGTGAGTGTGAAACAGCTCATAGCAACATTTGAGGAGGTCAATGGAACCAAAGTCCCCTACGTCATCGGAGCACGCCGTCCGGGCGATATCATGACCTGCTATGCTGATCCGACGAGCATCCGAGACGACATCGGTTGGCAATCAAAACTTTCTCTCGCAGATGCTCTCCGTGACGCCTGGAATTGGGAAAAAAATATGAAAAAAATTACACAGAAAAATCAATAAATCAAACAAAAACCGGTACATATCCGATTTTATGTTATACTGAATATATAATTTTCCCAGAATTCCTTACTTTGTGCATTATGTCTACCCCTTCCATCTTCATCGTCATTCCGGCCTACAATGAAGCCACCGTGATCTGCGACGTCATCCGTGAAATACAGTCCGCTGGCTATAACAACATTATTGTCGTCGATGATGGGAGTACTGACGATACCTACGAGAGGGCTCGGACTATCACTGATGTCATAGTACTGAAACACCTCATCAATCGTGGCAAGGGTGCCGCGACTAAAACCGGCATTGAAGGAGCGAAACTTCTCAATGCTGATATTATTGTCACGCTCGATGGTGATGGTCAGCACAATCCAAATGATATTGCCAGACTTATAGAACCTCTACAGAAAAAACATTGTGACGTCGTCCTCGGTACACGACTCCGGAATCCCCAAGGAATGCCCTGGTACAAAATACTCGCCAACCATATTGGCAATGCTGTTACTTGGTACTTCTACGGCCTCTGGGTTTCAGATAGTCAATCAGGATTTCGAGCCTATTCTCGTCACGCTTCCGAACTCATCAATACGAAAACCGACCGTTATGAGTACGACAGCGAAGTTATTCGCGAAATCTACATTTATAAGCTAAAATATACAGAGGTGCCTATCGAAGTCCGCTATACGGAGTATTCGATGGGAAAAATTCAAAAACAAGGCTTCATAAACGGTATCAAGACACTCTACAAAATCATTTGGAATATTATCTCTTAATATACACAACTATGGATTTCAATAGTCTTCAGTTTTATCAAATCATCATCCTCATCATCTCTGGAGTGATGATCTATCAGGGAGTAAGCAATTTTCTTCGAGGAAAAGGCAATCAAACGCTTCTCAAAGTAGGGACGAGACTTATTGTCTGGGGAGGTATGGTATTTATCGTTCTTTTTCCTACTTTCAGTAATACATTGGCCAATATCATCGGTATCGAAGGCAATATCAATGCCGTTATTCTCACTGGATTTATCCTTGTTTTCCTTATGATGTTCAAACTCCTCTCCGCCATCGAACATCTCGAACAGCAGATTTCTGTCGTTACACGCAATCGCGCCTTGTCAGACGAAGGAATTCAAAAAACAGAGAACTAAATTATGCCTTGGATTATTCGAATAAATCTTGTTTTTCTTTTTCTTTTTTGTGTTATTTTTTTTCTCCCACTTGATACTTTCACAGCGACAAGGATTATTCGATCTTTCATAGAACTTTCTTTTATTCTTTTTCTCCCAGGAATAAATTTAGCATTTCTCATTCAATATTTCTTGAAAAAAAAGTTTTCTCTTCTCGAATTTATAAATATCGCTCTCGTTTTTTCCCTCTTTTTACTCCCTTTCCTGCTCACGATCGAATACACGGAATTGAAGACACTAATTCCTTATCTCCCTTTCATTACTGCTTTGCTTATCTTCATCATCATTGCTAGAATATATTTTTTTCATAAAAAAAGAAATCTCGAAAGTATCCAAGAATTTCCATTGAATAATAAGGATTTGTTGGGCACATTTTTCTCGAAGAATTTTCTCCCACCATTCATTCTCTACATTACCGTCGTTATCAGCATTATCACCGCCTATTATCCACTTCCAGACCTCGACCCCTATTATTGGATAACTGAATATCGCACACAACTTCAGACAGAAACCATAACAACACTCAATGGACATCGTCCGCTTTTCTCATCTCTCACACACATCTTCACCCAAGGAGCGCATATTGATTTTTATGCTTATTTCAAATATGTTCTTCCAGCACTTCTTCTCTTTCTCATCTTCCCTACAGCGCTACTTGCACAAAAATTCTCACATCCATTACAAAAAGTAATCGTTTTTTTCTTTCCTTTTGCAAGCGGCATTACCGTTATTTATCTCACTCTCCCTATTCCGCAAGCTCTCGCGAATATTGGACTATTTTTCTTTTTTGCTTTTCTTACGTACTCGCTGATTACTGGAAATACCTTCTTTTACTTTCTTGGCGGTGCCGTTCTTTTTTTCAGTTTTTTTTACCACGAAGCACTCGCTATTCCACTTGCTCTCTGGATTCTTTTTTCTCTCTGGAATTACCGACGAGAAATCTTTCAGAAAGTCAGAGAAAACAGACTCACCACATTCCTGCTTCTCTTTATCACTTTGCCAGCTTTTTACAGCCCGATTCTTTTCATCTTTTCTCACATCGAATCACTACTCTCTGCTCTCCTGAATTCACAACCGAATCTCCTTTTCCCGCAGTATTATGTGAATATCGATGGCAATCAGATGGGCTGGGGCGATTTCTTCGGTGTCGCCAAATATTATCTTTTTTACATCGGACCACCCCTTCTTCTTACCTTTGTGACACTACTCTATTTTATCAAAAACAAAATTGTACGATCATTTCTTTTTTCTCAAGAAGGTAAGGTACTCACATGCATATTTCTCGTTTTTTTCATCATCGCAGAGATTCTCCCACGTCTTACAGGTATCGCTCTCCTTCCGGATCGGGCTTGGGTATTCGCCGGAACGATAGCGCTCTTTTTTCTGATTCCTTTATTCTCTCTTCCTATAGGAAAAAATCAATTTTTTCTCTGGATTATCATTCTCGGATTTTCTGCCAATATCGCTGCGGCCATATATATCAATACACTCAAAAAATATATGATTACCGAACCACAGCTCGTTTCTGCTGAGTGGATCAATACAAATCTTCCCAATAATCGAACCATCTTCACCGTCGAAAGTGGCCGATTGCTGAGTTTTTTCTCAGGATCATCAGTTATCAAAGTCGGGGACCCAAATTTCTTATTCGATGAGACGGTATTCGAGAGTGAATTTAAAAGTCGACAAATTCCGTTTTCTGAAGCGGATCAGAAGAAAGCTATTGAATCACTCAAGACAACCGTCGAAAATATCGACACAGAAAACGTGACATCAAACGTCCAAGTGGCACGAAATATTCTCAGTCAGATAGAACTGATAGAACAAGCAAAAAACACGACAGAAGAAATGGTAAGTAAGAATAAATCCTACTATATTTACTATGCCGCTCCGAGTGAAAAAAATCCCTATGTCGATCGCCCATATATGAAAAAATTCGAAAACAAAGAAAAACATATTATTTTTAATCAACAATCTGATTATTTCGAAAAAGTCTATTCTGATGAAGCAAATCATATTTATATATGGAAAATTATCCAGTAAAAAAAATCCTTATCTTCTCGCCATTCTATCCACCACATATCGGTGGACTCGAGAGTCATAGCGATGAATTTAACAAACATCTTTCACAAAGAAATGTGACTCTTTCTGTTTTCACCCCACGTCTGCCAGAGGATGCTCCAGAAACCGAAATTCATCATAACGATGTCAAAATAATCCGTTTCTCCGCTTTCGAACCCATTCACAATTATCCGATACCAAAATTCTGGCAAACGAATTTTTGGCAAAGATGGAATTCTCTTTCTGATGAAAATTACGATATCATCATTTCTCGTACCCGATTCTTTTTCCCTTCTCTGATGGCTCTTCGATACGCACGGAAAAATAATATTCCCCTTGTCCACATCGAGCATGGTTCCGATTTTGCTCAATTCAATGGAAGTATAAAAACTCTACTTGCCAAATTCTACGATTGGACATTCGGACGTTGTATTCTCCGATCGGCCAATTGTGTCATTGGCAATTCCTCTGCTTCAGCTGATTTCGTACGGAAACTTTCTGGAAGAAATGATTGTAGTGTGATTTATCGCGGTGCTAATATCGCAGGAATAGAAAAATGCATACTTCACCGAGACTTGAAGGAAAAATATCAAGACAAAACCATCATCGCATTTATCGGACGACTGATCGATGGCAAAGGGGCACATGATCTCATCACCGCCATCGCTCAAATGAAGCGAAATAACATCGTCACCTTCATTATTGGCGGTGGCCCAGAAGAAATGAGATTAAAAAAAATGGCAACTACCTATAATCTCGAAGATCAAATAGTTTTTTTCGGCAACCTCCCCTTTGATGAAGCTATTAGTGTTCTGAAAACTGCCGATATCGTCGTCAATCCAAGCTATACCGAAGGCCTCCCGACATCTGTCACTGAATCAGCGCTTTGCCAGAAAGCTATAATCGCTACCAATGTGGGTGGTACGTCAGAAGTTATTTCTGGAAACGGCGATGGTTATCTTATCGAACCAAAGAATATCGAGCAACTCAGAGAAAAACTTACTGACTTGATCGATCATCCTGAGAAACGAATCCTCTTTGGTCAAAATGCTTACCAAGAAGTAAAAAATAAATTTTCTTGGGACCACGCAATCAATCAATACCTTGAAATTTTCTCCAAACTCCTCGATAATAAGAAATAACGTACTTTTTTGATTACTTTCTGTTAATTGTTATTTGTTGACTGTCTTATGTGCGGAATCACTGGTAAAATCTCATTCAACAAAAAAGACATCACGCCTCAAGAAATTGAGACGATGAATAATGCTATCAAACATCGTGGTCCCGATGATGGCGGTGCATATATTTCTCCTGATAACAAAGTAGGTCTCGGTCATAGGAGACTCTCTATCATCGACCTCTCTCCACTCGGTCATCAGCCGATGCGCTATATGGATCGGTACGAAATTGTTTTCAATGGAGAAATCTATAACTTCCAAGAAAAGAGAGATTTACTTGAAAAAGAAGGGTACACTTTTGTTTCTCATTCCGATACAGAAGTGATTCTCGCTCTCTATGACAAATACGGAAAAGAATGTGTGAAGCATCTGAGAGGTATGTTTGCTTTTGCTATCTACGATGAACAAGAACAAACACTCTTTTGTACTCGGGACCGAGTTGGCAAAAAGCCCTTCAAATATTACATAGACGAGAATGTCTTTCTATTCGCTTCAGAGCTCAAAGCCATCCTGACTCAGCCCGAATACCACAAGGAGCCTGACTACGTCGCTATACATCATTATTTGACGCTTCAGTACGTTCCAGCACCACTCACTGGATTCGTCGGTATCAAGAAGCTCCAGCCAGCCCACTATCTCTTCATCGATCTCAAAACAAAAAAAGTAGAGAACGAGTCATACTGGAAACTCGACTATTCCAAAAAACTTGATCTTTCTGAAGAAGAATGGAAGAAACGCGTCATTGATAAACTCGATGAGTCTGTCAGACTTCGTATGATTTCTGATGTTCCTATCGGTGCATTCCTCTCTGGCGGTATTGATTCCAGTGCCATCGTTGCCCTGATGGCCAAGAATTCCCCTACTCCGATAAAAACATTTTCCATAGGCTTTGATGAAGAAAAATTCAACGAACTGAAATACGCAAAAATAATTGCGGACAAGTTCAAAACGGATCATACCGAATTCATCGTAAAGCCTGATGCTATCCATCTCCTTCCGATGCTCGTCAAGCAATACGAGGAACCTTATGCCGATTCCAGCGCTCTTCCGACCTATTATGTTGCCAAGCTTACCCGAGCACACGTCACAGTCGCTCTCAATGGTGATGGGGGCGATGAAAACTTTGCTGGGTATAGTAGGTATAGTGCTTTTCAAATATCCACTCTCCTAGATCACTTTAATATTCTCAATAAATTATTTGGAGAACCGATAACACGCTTTCTCAAAAACAGTATAAAAAATACATTTTTCGATCGACTCCATCGTTTCTCAAAAAGTATTTCTGATGATTATCGCAGGCGCTACCTTTCTTACACGGCCTATTTCACAAACGAACAAAAGTCCGCGCTTTATACGGATGAGTTCAAGAAAAAAGTCTGGGATCAGGATACATACGACATCATTGCTCGAGAATTCAGAAAATCAGGTTCGAAAAATCGGACAGAACAAGCTGTCTATGCTGATTTTATAACATATCTTCCAGAAGATCTTATGACAAAAGTCGATATTGCCACAATGGCAGTATCTCTCGAAGGACGCTCCCCTTTTTTGGATCATGAATTCCTCGAACTTACAGCACAAATACCATTTCACTTGAAGCTCAAGGGTCTCAATAACAAAAAGTATATTCTCAAAGAAGCGTTACGAGGCCTCATCCCCGATGAGGTGATGTTTCGACCAAAGATGGGATTTGGTATTCCGATTGCCCATTGGTTTCGCAATGAACTCAAAGACTATACGAGAGAGAAACTTCTTGATGGTCGTCTCGTAAAAGACGGTCTTCTCAAAAAAGAATACATCCAACACATTCTCGACCAACACTGCAATACGAATATAAACTTCTCACCTCATATTTGGGCACTTCTCACCCTCGAACTCTGGTTTGAGGAATACTTTCCGGCATGATATAATAATTAAATTAATCAATAAATTTAGAAACCATGCGACGAAATCATCTCTCGTATCTCTCTGATCCGGTCTCAAATAATCCATTCGACATTATTGTCTTCGAAGAAGCAGGATCGCACGTAATTTCCGGCCTCGTCACAACAGCAGGTTCTTGGTATCCGATCATAAACGGTATTCCTAGAATACTCATAGACGAGCTGAAGACGAACCTCCTCCAAACTCATCAAGACTTTTTCAAAACTTGGAAAGAAAAATTACCCGAAAATATACACGCTGAGTGGCAGAAAGCTATCGACAATATTCCTGACCTTGACGCTTTCTGGAAGCACCAGAAGAAAACAGCTGAAAGTTTCGCCTACGAATGGAAGTACATCTATAAAGAGAATAATTACGAGAAAAGCAATTTCTTTCATTTTCTCTCACCATTTTTGAAAGAAGAGAATCTGAGAGGAAAAAAGACACTTGATATAGGATGCGGGTCTGGGCGCTTCACGAAGTGGGCAGGACTCTCAGAAACCGAGATTTCATTTGGAACAGATCTCGGAGAAACTGTCGGAGTCGCCTACGAAATGACCAAAGATATTCCGAACATCTGTATTGTCCAGGCCGACATCTATCATATGCCGTTTACTGATACTTTCGATATTGCCTATTCGATCGGAGTGCTTCACCACCTCCCCAAACCGCAAGATGGATTTTCCCGTCTTCCAAAAACTCTTAGAGCAGGTGGAAAGATGCTTATTTGGGTTTACAACAGACGGAACAATGCTCGTGCCCTCTATTTCTATGAACCGCTTCGTGATTTCTTGAAAAAACTCCCTAAGCCGATTCTCTTCAAACTTTGCTACATTCCTGGATTTATTGTTCATCTCATCAATCTTTTCGGGAAACTCCTCAAGATGATAGGATTCAAATCGCTTGCTACGAAACTCCCCTTTGCCTACTACGAGAATTTTCCTTTCAATATGAAGCTCAACGATGCTTTCGATGTTCTCGCGACTCCAAAAAGTAACTATTACTATGTTGAAGAAATCGAAAAATGGTTCAGCGATAGCAAGTTAGAGGACGTACAATCATTTGAACACCCCGAGGCTGGTATCACCTGCGTCGGTACGCACTAAGTATGCCAAAGAAAAAAATTCTCCATATTATCCAATCTCTTGGTAACGGTGGATGCGAGAATATGCTTCTTCGTACACTTCCTCTCCTCGATGATTTTGAGCATAAAATTATCACTTTAAAAGAACTCGATGAACTCGCTCCAAAGTTCGCCACTACTGGCATCACTGTCGAAGCGATTCACTGCAAGAGTCTTTTCGATATTCCTGGTATTCTTCGTCTCCGTAAAATCGTCACAAAAGAAAATCCTGATATCATTCTCACATATCTTTTCCATGCTGATATACTTGGTCGCCTCGCACTCTACAATACGGCTAAAGCAACTATTATTCCCTTCCTCCGTACCACATACAATCATCCGAAATATCTCATCGCACGTATCTTTGAATGGCTCACGAAATCTCTTGTAAGAGACTATCTCGCCAATTCTGAGGCAGTCAAAGATTTCTACATCGAGCACCTCGGTGTAGATCCTAACAAAATCACTGTCATTCCCAATGGCATCGATGTCGAATACTTTGATGCCATCACCTCTGATTCAGAATTGAAAAAATCTCTCGGCATCGCACCAGATGATTTCGTGATTATCTGCGTTGCCAATCTTCATATCAATAAAGGACATTACTATCTCCTCGAAGCATTCGAATCACTATTCTGTCATTCTCGCGAAAGCGGGAATCCAGAGAACGCAAGAAATCTCAAGCTCTTCATTGTTGGAGAAGGCATAGAAAAAGAAAATCTGAAACACCAGATTCAAAACTATCAATCTAAAAACAACATCTCTTTTCTCGGTCGTCGAATCGATGTGCCACAACTCCTCAAAATATCTGATCTTTTCGTTCTACCAACCCTCTTTGAAGGGCAGTCAAACGCTATCATGGAGGCTATGGCTTCAGGAATTCCAGTCATCACTACCGATATCCCGGAAAATAGAGTTCTAATAGAAAATGGAAAAACAGGATTGCTCGTCCCTGCAAAAAATAGTTCAGATATCGTTCAAGCAATCAAACAGATACAAAAAAGCGAAACAGTAAGAAGTCAGTTATCCAAAGAGGCCAAGAAGACCATTAAAAACTCTTTTTCACTTGAAAAAATAGCAAAAAAATGGGAAAATACTCTAATAAAGACAATCAAATAGAATACTTTATGGAAAATGAACTGTACGAAGAAAGCTATAAAAATATTAAACATTTCAGCTTTGGAAAAAATTGGCAAAATTTCCTAAAAAGCCTTACCGAGAGAAGGATACAAGAAGCTGAAAAATCACTTATTGATTTCCTTGGTGGCAAGGAAAATATTACCGGAAAATCTTTTATTGATATTGGTTGTGGTAGCGGACTCTTTTCATTGGCGGCGTACCGGCTCGGAGCGAAAAGTATCCTGAGTATCGATATCGATGATGCTTCGGTAGCGTGTGCCAAATATCTTTATGAAAAGAATGGGAAACCAGAGCATTGGCAGATAAAAACAGGGTCAGCACTCGATCAAAACTTTATCAATTCGCTTGGTGCATTCGATATTGTCTATTCCTGGGGGGTACTCCACCACACTGGTGATATGTATCAGGCGCTCCAGAACGTTACCGTGCTCATCAATCCTGAGGGAAAACTCTATGTCGCACTCTACAACGACAACCAACGGTTTATGGAAGGAACCTCAAATTTCTGGTTCAAAGTTAAAAAAATCTACAATAAAAGTAGCAGTGTTGAGAAGCACATCATCGAAGCTATTTACACGACATATTACATCATCGGACTCGCTCTGAATCTTGTAAATCCTATCGCGTACATAAAAAACTATCACTCTCTGCGAGGAATGAGCTTTATGACTGATATCAAGGATTGGCTCGGCGGATACCCATACGAATACGCATCAGAAGAAAAAATTATCTCCTATTTCAAAGAGCGAGGATTCGAATGTGAAAAAACCAATCCAGCACGAAGCATTGGTTGCAACGAATTTCTTTTTAAGAAGAATAATATTTAAATTTCTTCTAGAAGATTTTTCCATTGCTCTCCCACGATATTTATATCGTGGTTTTCTTTTACATATCGGAAAGCATTTTCTGATTTTTCTTTCCAGTCTTTCTCATCGTTCAAAAGCATACTTATCTGTTCAGCCATTTTTTCTTTGTCGCCATCCGCAACATATCCAATATTATGCTTCGTAATAACCTCATCGGGATTGACATTCAGATAGACTACTGGTGTTCGTGCCAATCCGCTTTGTATTAGAGTATACGTAAATCCTTCGAAATCAGAGGTATTTACAAATATTTTCGATTTATCAAAGTAGGGCTGTATGTCTTTGAACGGAACGAAGTCAATAAACGTCATATTCGGCAAGGATTCAGCTTTTCTTTTTATTTCTTCAAAATAATCCGAGTTATGCTTTTGCCTCGGGCAAATCATAACAAACTTATAATCGGAAATATATTTCGCTATATCTATATAGGCGTCTGGATTTTTCAACGAATCACAGCGACCAACCCATAAAACACTATCTTTTCCCTGCTCCTGCTTATTTCCCGAAAATATACCGAGATTGATATGCAAAACCTTATTCTCAGTATTTGAATGAGAGCATGCTAATAAATTTTTATGTTGTCGCACCGTCGTTACAATACGATGGGAATTCTCAAGGCCGTATTTATATATCAATCCTTTGATGCCATTTAAGTTGATATATTTTTTATTACAATCAATCTCAGATGCTGTACGATATATAAATTTTTTCTTTTTTAACTTACAGAAAAATGCAATTATACCAATTTCTGGACCCGCTCCAGAAGAAATATAGACATCTGCATCTACTTGAGAAAGATTATTCCAAAATAAAAAAACTCCACGAAAAAATCGAAGCATTCCCTTCTTACCTAGCTCGAAGGAACGAAAAACATGAATTTTTCCAAAGATTTCATCTTCTTTCTGCCCCCAATCCCCCGTAATTACCGTTACATCATACGCACTCTCCAATCCCTTAGCAACGGTATACATATCCAACTCTGCTCCACCCATAGGAGCAGAACTCTCTGGATTGAATAGACAATAAACATTAAAATTTACTATGCAAATCTTTTTCATTTCATTTTAAACTTGTATTGCCTCTCTGGTAAATTTTATCCAATCCAAACGAAAGATATATAAGATAAAAAAATTGCTCTAATATACGAAGATATCCCTTCAAAGAAAACTTAATCCTATATTTGAATACAGCGAGAAGGTTTATTTTTAACTGCAAATAAACTTGTTTTTTTTGTTTTTTTATACTCACATTATTCTCATGTACTCTATATAATAAAAGATAATCATCTAAGTTAGAAAATTCAACCCCTCTCGAATAAAATCTATACCAAAGTTCTGTATCTTCAGCGTTATCATATCGCGAATCATAATATCCGAACTTTTCAAATAATTCTTTACGGATACAACAAGTTGGATGATGAACTGGCGGTCGCCCATCAATTATACTAAAAAAAGGGGCGTTTTTAGCTTTTTTTTCTTTATTGTTGGAAAATATATAATAATGAGACCCGAGAACCCCGATATTAGGATGTAACAGCATATATTGATACTGTTTCTCAAATCGATCCGGAAGGCAAATATCATCAGCATCCATCCTGATAATAAATTGTCCCTTTGCGATTTTTATACCTCTATTCCAACTTCTTGATTGCCTCAAATTAACATTATTTTTTATATATACAATTCGCCCATCTTTTTCTGTATAATTTTGAATGATTTTTTCCGTGTCATCAGTAGACCCATCATTAATGATGAGAAGCTCAAAATTATCATATGTTTGACTCAAAATACTATCGATTGCTTCCGAAAGAAATCTTTCCCCGTTAAACACAGCCACAACAACAGAAAGTATGGGATTATAAATATGCTCAGACATATATCATTCACTTAAAAGAACTCAGAACGCGCTTCGGAAGAGACTTCAAAACAGAAAACAAAGAAACGCGAGTGGCATCAAAAAATCTTATATGATTTTTAGGATGCACTAAGTTAAGTTGATTTTTATGAGTATTCTGATGCAATAGTTGGAGATCTGTTCGGCTATCAAGTACTTCTTTTTTTACAAAAAGTAGTGCGTTCTGGGCATACCACCATTCAACAGCATCATTCCCCCAAACAGCAGGGCGAATACAATCAATAGCTATATATCCTTTTTTAAAAAATCGATCAGCCCAATATCCTTGCCATTGTTCATTAACATGATTATGCCCCCCTTGCAACGGAATAGCTGCAGAAAAAAACACAAAAGGACTCAGATTTGTAAGTGATTCAACAAAACAATCAGCACTTGATTCAGATAAATGCTCGGCTACTTCTAACGACATTGCTAAATCAAATTTACGTGAAATATTTACCGGTTTTGATAAGTCAGTTTTTTTAAATTTTGTAGCCGATATTTTAAGCATTTCTTCTAAAACATATGGGCCATCCAATCCCAACACATCATCAACACCTAGTTCCTGACATACACTAAGCCATGTCCCAACACCGCATCCTACATCAACAATTGATTTCGGATTAATCAAGTCAAAAATTATAGGCAATATTTCCTTCGCTGAAATATATGAACCATTCTGCTGATCTTCATAAAACTCCTTGTTATAGATGTGCATAGATTTTTTTTAAAATTAATCTCGTATATATACATTATACCAGCAATCTTCTATTGCCGTAATCATATGTGGGATATTTGCAGCAACCCACACGTATTCTCCAGCATTTAAATTTACCGTTTCCAAAGATGACACAATTTTCAATGACCCACTTTCAACAGAAATATATTTCAATGGAACAGTAGTAATACGTGACTTATCCGCATAATATTGAAACTTTAAACTCCTTTCTTTTGATTGGTTATATTTTTTTAAAATAGATGGTTCATAATTAACATCATTAACCACAAAAGATAATGGGTACAACCCACGCTTCATAAGAGATGTGTCAGATACACCATTGTCATCATCCCAATTCGCAAAAAGTTCTTCCGTTAGAACACCAACTTTAATTGACATTAATTCCTCGTCAAAATCAAAAAGAGACTTCTCCAAATTAAACGGCGTAGCAGGAGAATAAATTGCGAGACGAAAACCAATTTTCGTAATCATTTTATTAAGAACAAACCAAAGCAATCTGTTTTTTGGATGACGAAGAAATATCTTCCCTAGAATTTCTTGAAGAATAGAAGGTACTTTTACTATTTTTTTTCTTTCTAGCTCTAACAACTTCAGAAAATAACGCTTAGAAGCTACACTAGCAAGAGAATAGGGAAAAAAATATTTATGATTCTTTCTAATTTCACGAAGCTGTTTCGGCTCCAAGATAAATGAACAAAAGAAATCAGTAAAATCCGGGTAGATTTTTTCTATACTGTTCGTGTGTAACCCAACGTTAAAAAATGAATATTGGAAATAATCTATATCACTATCTTCCATATCTCGGATAACATCTTTGAAATGATCAAGTGATTTCAGGAGAAAATGATCCTCGAGAAAGACATAAACGTAGTCATATCTTGATCTCTCAAGCATTTTACTGGTACTTCTCGCCCAATCACCGTTATCAAGTCCAGAGAAAAAAATACAATTTTCTCCAGAATCCTCAAAAGTTTCCTGGATATATTTTATGACATCCTCGCGATACTTCCCTCGAATATTTACAAGCCAATTATCAGAAACATCATATACACGCGGAAACGTTTCTTTAAACAATCTGAGCTTAAAATCCGAGTTTATAAAGATATTACAGATTGCAGTTACCATAGCACTATTCAAAAATAATAACTTCAGGATTTATTTCCTTCAGTTGTTTCAATATTTCATCCCGATATATACCGACTTTCAAAACCACACCGACTTTCCCTTTACCTTGAAGAATCTCCGGTCCATGAACAATCAAATTTGTACCGTAAAGGCGTTTTTCTTTTTTCAAACCAGAATTATCAAGCAGTGAAACAATTTTTGTTTGGTCTAATCCAAACTCAAAAAGGTACTGTGCAAAAATGTGTGCACCAAAGAGATACACTTCACCGTCAAAATCGGATATTTTCTCGTTCAAATTCCTCACGATATCCTGGTGATATTGAATGAAATCATTAAATATTTTTTTGTACTCCATGTATTGATTTTCGAAGGTTGCGACTGCCGGCTGTCCCAGCTTTTCCGCGACATAGAATATACTGTGATCCTTGTAGAAGTACTTGTCCTTTATGACAAATCCGTGCTTAACAAAGAGATAATCGACGAAGTAGTCCGTCAAAAACATAGTGTGTTCGAAGTTTATAGCGTTCGTGTATTTATTTTCAAGCCACAACTTCAAATTCGGATAGGCACAAATGAGTTTTTGACCTGGTTTCAGGAATTTCGCTATGGATTCCACGAATTGATTCGGATCGTAGGCATGTTCCATCACCTGTGAAAAAACCACCGTATCCACATCGCCCTCATACTTGAAATTTTCATCAAAAAAAGCGCGTGTAATCTTGACCCGATCATTCCCCGGGTGCAACGGATTGGGTTCAACGAGTGTCCAAGACGTTTCTTTAGTAATGCCGGTGAAAATGTCGGCAAGCTTCCCTGCACCGCCCCCGATCTCAAGGATATTCGTCGAAGGTTGCTTCTTTATATAATCGGCAAAATCATGGTAATACCGTTCCCATGTCGGACCAGTTCCGTCAACATGTTGCTCCTGATAGAGGATATCAAGTGGGATGAGCTTATCCAGCTGAATCACACCCGATTCCGGGCATATTGCCCAACTCATATCAGCCTTAATGTCTTTCTCTGGGCCATATTCAACACAACCAAAGAAAACCGGAAAATCCTTAAATGTATGCAATTGCTCCAGATTTTCTTTTCCTGTTATTATACTTTTCTTTCTTTCAATGTATTCCATACAATAAATTTTATTTATAAAAAACCTATACTGACTTTTTATTTGTCCACGCGCCCGATCCATTCTTGAGGTCGAGCGAATGTATATCGAATGATTCATCAAAAAACTTTTCCAATATATGGAGGCACGCTTCCGCAACTGCGCCTTCTCCTCCTCTTGCCTCGGTGACAAAGTCTGCTTGTTCCTTCGTCTTATAGAATGCGTTAGCTGGTGCAATGCTATATGCAACATATTTAAAAACGAGCGGATCGAATATACCATCCCCCATGTAAATAGTCTCCTCTGGGTCGAATCGCTCACGAATCCATTCCATACGTTCAAATGTGCTCACCTGATCTAGTGGGAGTTTCATATCATCAGCAATCCTTCTTTTAGTAATAGCAAATCCATTCTTATCGCCTGAAATAGCATGGAGATGCAACCTGTCTTTCAAAAGAGAAAGAGCGTCATTGTCTTCTGGACCAAATTTTTTCATCACCTTACCATCGATGGTGTAATAGAATTTACCATCAGTGAAAACGCCATCGACATCCAATATGAAATTTTTGATTGTTTTCTTTTTCATAGTTCCTATTTTTCGTTGAGCGCGCGCCAGAGATTTAATTTCCCGAAATAAAACAAAAAAAGATCAAAAGGATGATGATGAAGCGGTGACATATTGAGCCAAATCAATGCAGTCAATATTTTCACCTTCTTTGTATCATATCCGTTTTTTTGAAGAAACTCAAATAATGCTTTCTGACACTGGACAAGGTTCTCTTTCCGATGAATATCACAAGTCACTTCGTCCTTTTCTATCTCAATTTTGAACAAATCATTATTCACGATTTCATGATTCACCGTCAAATTGTGATTTAACTTCGAAAGATCATAATACATATCCCCCGACTTCAGAAGCCCTCCGAAGTTCTGACGCCAATCCAAAAGCACATACCCTGACTTACCTTTTTTCAAAAGATTATCAAGGATGAAATCTCCATGAAACCCACTTTGCTTTGCATTACATAGCCAATCAAAATCAATCATCTTGAGCATTTTTTTGATAGTAGGAACTTTTTCACCATTGATGACAATCTCCGCGTCCTTCACCTTGCGTGAAACTAAAAACTTTTCTACTCGCTCCACTGTTTTTTTATAATAAAAATCATAACAGATTTTTTTAAATTCTTGATCGGAAACCTCCCGATTCGGCTTCCAAAGATTTTTCTTTGACCAACGCAAAAATGTACCAAAATCTATCGGGGTGGCGACCTTCGAATACAATTTTCCGTTTGCATACTTATAACGATAAAAATTCTTTGTTGATCCCTCAATTTCAGGCGCAAGTCCTCTAAGAAGCCTCCCTCTTTCAACGCGCTGCGCAACAGTTTTCTCATCATAAAAAAACTTCACTACAAACTTATCAAAAATAAAAATCGATTCATCTGATTTGTCAAGAATCCTAAACGAATCTTCGATCTCAACCCGCGCCTTATGCAAGCTCTCGACATTGCCGATGTCGTACCATTCCTCAAACGGAACGACTCCAAATTCACTCCCTTGTCCTATCATCTTACTAATTACTTCAACGTCATTGAGAGCACCGTTGGTTGGATTTTTCCTATGCAATTCTTTCAAATTTTCCCAAAAAGATTTATATTCTTGTACACCTATCAACCCGATATGCAAAAAATCAGGATCTATCATTCCTTTGTCATACATCTGTTGCACTTTCCCATCAACAACATCAAATGAAGCGTAATGAGAGGAACCCTCCCCGAGAAATCCCCCTATCCAATTCTTTTTTGGTTTTAGTATTTTTCCAGATATAATTGTATCGCAAGCATGGTAAATAAATGGACATTGCAATTGAGATGCCGCTTGCAACATAGAATATCCCAAACTACTTCCTTTCCCTTCATATTTATCAACTTCAACAAATTTGAAGTTTTTTTCCGGATAGACAAGTTTCAAAAAATCTCGGACCTGATTTCCAAAATATCCGACGGTGATAACAAATTCAGTATTCTTTGGATATGCTTCAATGATGTACGAAATAGCCGGTTTTTTACCGACTTTCACGAGAGATTTATTCGTATATTTTGTTATATCACCGAGTCTCGATCCTGTACCAGATGTTGTAATCAAAACCTTATATGCCATATCACCTGCCATATCAATATTTCTAGTAATTATAATGTCAATCGAAATTCTCGTATCTTGTCATCCAGTTTTGCTGGTGGCTGAAAAATTGTCCCTGTACCACACACCAACATATTTGCACCCGCCCTGACCATTTCAATCCCACTCGTAGGCGTGACACCACCATCAATTTCTATCATAATATCCTTGCCTGTTTCATCGATTTTTTTTCGCAACTCCGCAATTTTCCCCATGGTTCTTGGGATAAGTTTGTGACCCACAATACCAGGATTGATAGCCATCAGCATTACCAAATCCAAATCTTCCAAAATAGAATCAAGCGATGAAAGTGGTGTTCCGGGATTAAGTGCCAACCCAGCCTGAACGCCTGCACTCTTAATCTTCATTACCGTGCGATGAACATGCATAAGCGGCTCTATGTGCGGAGTAAGCATTGTCGCTCCAGCATTCACGAAGTCCTGAATATACGGCTCCGGATCCTGCACCATCATATGAACCTCTATCGGAAGATTTGTCTTGGAGCGAATAGCTTTCAAATATTCAGGAAACAATCCAAAGCGTGGAACAAATACTCCATCCATCACATCAAAATGAATATAATCAATTCCCCCTTTTTCAAGAGCAGCCAAATCCGACTCAAGATTGAAAGAATTGCCACAAATTATTGATGCAGCTAACTGACAGTGTTTGTGATCGTGCATAGTATACATTTATTCCAAATTAGAATGCCTCGCCCACATAGTATCATGGGTTTCTCTCATTTTTTCCATAAGATCTAATACAAGAGCATCAAAAAATATTCCGAGACTTTGTTCGTTTAAGGTTGTCATCGGTTGAATCGATATAAACCCCTCAACTGCTTTTGTTTTTGATGGAGCTGTAATTTTCACTACAATATCTGCAAGTTTCCCCATTCTTGATTCAGGATTACCAGTTATCAAAGCAATGCGTACACCATTTTTTTTCCCAATTTCAACAAGGTCAAATATAGTTTGAGTTTCTCCTGATCCGGATGCAACAATCAGCAAATCACCTTTGCTGATTCCGGGAACCACCGAATCACCGAGAGTAAAGGCTTTCATTCCAAGATGTCCTAATCGCATCCCAAAGCCACGTATCGCCATACCTACCCGACCAGCCCCACAAACTACTATCGTATTCGCATTCAAAATTTCATCTCGAAGCAATATAGCCTGATTTTCATCTAATGATTCAAAAACAGTCTTTATTTCACTGAGAATCAATTCAACGTTTTTCTTTATCATATTCATTTATGTTTATAATAAATAACAAGCTCATTCTACCATATCAGAAATAAACTGGGAATGAGGATTTTTTTTTGCTTTGATAAAGGTATTTATAAGATTTTTTTGAATAAATATTATCACTGAAAAATTTATGAAAAATAATAGGAGCAAAATCGGTATCGTAACAAATTTGAAATATATAAAAATTCCATAGAAAGCAATATGAAGGAAACTTACACTGTACAACCAAAAATAGTATCTCTTGAGTAGTTCTTTTGAAAGAGCCATAATTATTGATGCATTTATGGTGAAAATAATTTGAAGAATAGATAAGAATCCAAATCCGATTGCCAAAAAGACATCTGGCTTATAGGCTTTCCCAAAAATAAGCAGTATCCCATATAAAACTAAAGAAAAAATAATTCCACCAGGAACAAAAAACTGTTTCATTAATGTGTTTATTTTCGCCACATACGCTATATTATCTACTCGAGAGATAGCTGGAAAAAAGACATTATTGAATACTTGCGTCATTTGTGCAATAAGATTAGTCGAAGTCATAAAATACGCTGAATAAACCCCTAATTGTGTCACGCCAAGATATTTTGCAACAATTATCTTATCAAGCGAATTAAATACCGCGCCCAAAACCACGCCCATAAGAACAACTTTTCCATAAGACAACATCAATTTTAAAGACGTCCATCGAAACACTCCAAAATTCTCTTTCAATCGAAATAAAGTTATAAGCGAAAACAAGACGGCTCCTCCTACAATCGCATACACATAGTATTGATATTCCCTTATGCCAAACACTTTTAAAATTAAAAAAAGGAAAATAATGACCAAAGTCGCCTCAATAACACGCAAAAATGCCTGAAAACGAAAGAGAGAGAATGCTCTCAAATATCCATCGACCACACCCTTCATACCAAGAACTGATCCTAAGATGAGGGCGAGAAATAGATATTGACTATCTATATGGAAATAACTCTCAATCTTCTGATGAACGAAATAATATACACACCAAGACAAGAGAATCATCACAAAAACGAAATAATACGAACTCGAAAAAAACGATTTCCTGTCCGACATTTCTTTCTCGCTAGAAAGAAATTTCACACTTGAAACATCTGTTCCTAGATATATAAAAATTAATAGAAATTGACTCAGAATCAATACAAAATTATATTTCCCATACTCTTCGGGTCCAAAATACCGTCCCATACCAACATTTACTCCAAACATCAGTACCGAAGCAATTATCCCTCCAAAGAATGACCAGGAGAGATTTCCGATAAATTTTCTCATTTCCTCCCCCATTTCATGCCCAAAAATACGGAGATGGATGATCTCCGCAATCTGAAACAGTTTCTGCTTTATTCCTACAGATGAAATCATAAAAAGGCTCTATACAACCCCCTTATTATACGCCAATTCCGAGACTACCACAACCCATGCCACAGAGGGGTATGGAGGGATAATAGATGCTAAATAAGGGATAAGAGATAGTTGAAAAGAACGCAGATAATAATGAATTCACCCTGTGTAATCCTGTTTTACTAGAGTAAACAATTACACTGAGTGAAGATAAGTGACAGGAGATACAGAATGCAGATATTCTTATTTGAGGATATCTGATCGAACTTTCAAGAGAAAAATGGTATCATTTTTCAATTTATTCTTTACAAATACTTTCGCTTTTTCATCGATCAATTCCCCTAGACCAGCCAATAGTACATTATCAGGAATATCCTCTATGAATGCAATACAAGTCTCAAGATATGTCTTCAAAGATTCGATTTGATAAGAAGTCAGGACATCTCTATCTATATCCCACATCTGTGTCAGAAAAAAATGAGTATCATAGAGATCACGAGAAACAAATTCTTTCCTCTGTGTCATCGCGACGAGCTTCCCTGCGAACATAGACTCTTTCGTTGTGACCAACATAGGGATACCGAGATAACTCTTCATTTCATAACGAGCTCCCGTCTTTCTTGTATTTATTTCAACCTTGATCTGATGTTCACCTGCTTCATAAGAAAGCGAAAAAAATACGGTGAAAAATTTCTCTTGTTCATCTTTGACTTCTCCGTATTTCGACAATATATCGTGAATTCTCTCAAAGACGAGATCTCTATTACTCTGAGAATTTTCCAACAAATCAAAATCCAAATCGACAGAAAACCTCGGTAATTCATAAAATAAATAAGCCGCTGTTCCACCCTTGAAACCGAGAAGCGATGAAATAGTCACATCAGAATAGATATCCTTCAATATCCGGGTCATTATCAGCTTGTGTTTGTCTTTGTTAAACATATTTTTTCTTATTAATTGGCATATTCTTTCTGATATTTTTCTAATGTTTTTTGAAGTTTCTTGCTCTTGTATATTGGAACAATATCCTGACACACACTCCAATCTATTCCACGAAGGTTATCAAAGGCATAACGAGGGAAGAGGTATAGCCTATCCAAAAACGCTCGCTCCTTTGTCGCTTCGAAATAATATCCACGATTAATGAGTCCTTTTTTGTTTGTCAATACTTCATTCTTGAGCTTCTTATAAATAATCTTGGTTCCACCGACAAAGATATCACGCGAGAGATAACTCGCGACGAACAAGGATTCATAATATTGAAATATCATACCTTCCCTGGCAAGCACCGTTTCAAAACTCAAATATGCCGGTGTATATATCCGTACGATCAATTCATTTTTGTCATAGTCTTTGTTTTTGACAAAAATACCTCTTCGCAGTCGGATCAATCCCCCTGTTTTCACATAATACGAAAGCTTGGATTTGAGGTTATTAGCATTCTTTGTGCCAGTCAAAAGAGCGATTTCCCTACTTGTGAAAACCGTTTGTTTCGATCCATAGATAGTTGTCAGAAAGCTTTCCATATCATTATTATAGTCTAAAGGTATGAATTATTCTTACCTTTAGTTTACTATACTGATAAATTTTGTCAAGTACCGCCTGAAAAGATATATCTAATACAGCATTCAATTGCTAGAATTTTTTACAGATATTTATTGAAATAAAAGCAATCCCTTAACATTCTAATTACAACGCTATCATCTCCTGTATCTTCTTCTTAATATCAGTCTTGTGTTCCCAGCCGAGGAGTTCTTTTGCTTTGCTGACATTGGCCAGACTGAACATCTGATCGGTATTTGGCATCGGGAGCATTTCTCGCTCTGCCTGTGGATAGGCTTCTTTGAATATATTCCACAAATCTTCGAGAGTGATGATCTGATCACCTCCGAGATTGAAATCCTGTCTACTCGCTTTTGAATTAGTCAGACATTCGATAGTGCCACGAAGCATATCCTCTATATACGTATAACCTCTGTATGTAGTGCCGTCTCCGTAGAATGTAGCCTTTCGCCCTGCCTTGATCTGATTCAACCATTTGTACACAACCATTTCTTTTCTACCGTTCTCTCCGACAATAGTGAACGGTCGGATGATGGTATAGTCGAGTTTTGATTTCTGGAGAAGGAGTTCACCAGCAAGTTTCGTAATACCGTAGATAGATTTTGGTTTCTTGGGATAATTCTCATCTGTCGCTACCTGCTCATCATTTCCAAATACTGAACTCGATGAATAGTGTACGAGTTTCTTCACCCCCCATTTTTCTGCCATTTCGATCAAATTCACGAGACCAATAACATTGGTACTGAAATATTCTTCTGGAAAACTTTCACCTCTACGTACGCCGGCGCGTGCGGCGAGGTTGATAATAGCGTCAAATCCTTCACTCTCGAACAATCTGTCGAGTTTAAATCGATCTCTGGTATCATCTCCATTTACTTGGTCATATACTTGAAAAGTAATTTCTTTTTTATCAGCAAGAAATTTCTGCATATGTGTCCCGACAAACCCTGCTCCTCCGACAATCAAGATTTTCATATCTTCTCGTGTGAAAAAAATTAAAAAAGACTTCTGATAACCCCCTTATTATACGCTCATTCTTTTTTCTTTCCAAATAGCATTTGATACGTCATTTTTTGGATGTGATATACTGGAAATATGAATAAACAGAGGTTTCTGGCTTTTATCAAAGCTCCTGAATTTATCTTAACTCTCATTCTTGTTGTTTTTTTCTTCAAGGGTGTTTTTTTGAGCGTTCTTTTTCCTTTTTTCCAGGCTCCTGATGAACAGACTCACTATGCCACTATCCAACAACGAGCTGAGCCAAATGAAAAAACATGGACAATAAAACAAGGGAAAGATAGTTCAAATGGTATCGATATCTCTACGTATCATTTTTCAGAAGAAACCATCCAAACTGCTCAAAAATTGCAATTCGATGATGTGAAGTTTCAAAAAGAAAATACTCAGGAATTTTCTCAGTCTGATAGAGGATTACATGAAGATGAGATCATGAGTAATAACTGGAAAAGATATATAGATACCTACCCTGCGAATATTTCTGGGACAATATCTTTCTATTATTCTCTCGGAGCAAAAGTCGAACAGATACTCTCTGATCAATCTATCCTGACTCGCCTCTTCTCGATGCGTCTCCTCTCGGTTGTCATGGGAGTACTCATCGTGTTTCTTGCCTATCTCATTTCACAGAAAATCGGATTTTCCAAACAAAACAGTCTCATCATTACTGCTCTTGTCGCTTTTCAACCGATGTTTTCGGCCTCTGCTTCACAGGTAAACATCGATATTGCTCTCATCCTCGCATTTTCATTTTATATTTATGCATCTGTTTCCCTGCTCCATAGTGGAATGCACTGGAAAGATATCCTCCTTCTGATTCTTTCCTTGCCTCTCGCATTTTATTCCAAAGGCCCTGGAATCGTCTTATTTGCCATTACTCCATTCCTCCTTGGTTATCTGATTTACAAACGATTCAACATTTCATTGAAAAAGTTTTCTTTGTATGTAAGTATTGCAATATTTATACTCGTTGCCGTTATCACCCTCTCTGTTCCAAAAAGCTATTTCGTCAGTATCACAAATTTCAATGCAACCTCGAAATTTGATTCTCCAGTCGAATCTCTGACGAAATATATTGATAAGACTATCAATATGACCTCCGTTCTCCGTACAGAAAAATCTTATTGGGGTAATTTCGGCTGGCTCGACACACCTCTGTCTGGAAACATCATACAAGGTATTTGGATACTCGAAATCATAGCGTTATTCGGTATCGTATTGTTTTTTGTTCCAAAAAGATTTCTCAAAAAAATAAGAATGGGGACGGAAAAAAGTTATCTCCCTGAAAAAAAATATATTCTGTTCTTTTTCGGTATTATGATAGCACTTCAGCTCGCTATTCGATTCTTCGATTGGCGTATATTTGATGCATACAAACAAATTCTCATCGGCCAACCAGGACGCTACTTCTTACCAACTATCATTCCTCATATCATAGTTATGGCAGTTGGTTTGGGCTTTTTCACTCGAAGCAAGAAACAATTCGATATTCTCATCAAAACACTTCTTGTTTCAATGATTTTACTCTCCTTGCATGCGATGATCGATGTTATTATCCCTCGTTATTATCTCTAGAACAGTATCAAGTATCTTGTATTATGCATAACGGTATGAAAATAATTGAGTTCATAGAAGAACAGAAAAGAAAAATCCTTGTTACGCTTTTTGTGAGTTGGCTTATTTGGATTTTCGGTTCATTTTTTGCAAATTTGAGTTTTCCTGATTCCAGCTACACTTTCCCCGGAAGAACACATCAAGTAAAACTCGATCCGGAGAAACCAGTGACACAAACATTCATTGCGAAAGAAAACAATCTTAATCAGATAAAAATTGTTCTCGGCAATTCAGATCTCGAATTCAGAGAAAAAATAGTTTTCGAACTTGCTGATGCTACTTGTGAGAAAATACTTGCACAGAGCACATATCATTCTTATGATCTGTCTCCTTCTACCTATTATCATTTCACATTTCCTCCTCTGACTCATTCATTCGGACAAACGTACTGTTTCAAAACGACGTACTACTCACTGGTCAATCGCAAGGGTGATCGCCCATACCTCGGTGCAAGCAAAGGAGAACAGTTTCTCGGCTGGTCATATACCAATATAGGAAGTTATCTCATATACGAAAATAGGACACTCCAGATGCGTCCTGCTTACGGTACTGGAAGTTTCTTGGGCGACCTCGGGCAACTCAATAACCGATTGTCACAGTACAAGCCAGAATTCCTCAAAGGAACCAGTCTTACTCTCATATTTTCTCTCTTCTTTATTGGCACTCTAGGGCCTGTTTATTTACTCGTTTTCAAAAAAGAAGAGGAATAATAAAAAGCCATTCTAAATATGAATGGCTTTTCTAAAATCTCAAGCTTGTTACTTTTGAATCACAATAGTAAATCCATTCCCTACTTTGTCATCGACGTTCTGAACCTCGACGATATTCCAGCCGAGATATTTTACTATCTCTACCATATCCTCGGTAATCCAGACAGAATAATGATCATCTGGATTTGGATTCCTCACAATGCGTCCTTCATAGCAATCAATGAGCTCTTGAAGTTTTGTTCGTTCTCGTCCTTTGTCAAAAGTTCTTTCTTTGTGAGGAACAATCATGAAAATATATCCTCCCTTGCGAATGAGCCTATACCATTCTTTTAGTGTTTTGATCGGATTTGGGAAATGTTCGATGACATGTGCGCTCAAGACGAAATCCTGACTCTCATCAGGGAGAGGTATTTCATCGCCAGGAGCGACAATGTCTACTTTCAATGATTCTCCAGTAAACTTCTTTTCAAGCTTCTTATACTGATTTTCTTCAACAGTATAATCAACGTTCTTCGTATCGAGGCCAAATGGATTATGGACAGAACCTCCTATTTCCAAACCCTTCAATCCATCGAGGTATTTGTGGGCGAGTCTGCTTTCTGGGAACTTGATATGGAGGCGTTGTTTGAATGCATTATAAAAAAGAAATATTCTTTTTGGAATATATTTCTTTATCTTGGTCACATACAAATCACGAAATTTTATATTCATAGTTTATTTTTCCTCTGTTAAATCAGTCTTGGCAAGCATCCAAATGAGCTCACGATAGTTTTCATGTGCTTTCATCATAATACGCCTATTATACCACACCCCTTCCCTCAAAGAAAATCTCACTCATTCACTACTTTTTGTCAATTAGTAGTGAATAGACACCAAAAACAACCATCCATTCACTACTTTTAAGATTAATTATATAATTTTATATACGATTAATAGATGTATTTTAGACGATTCAGACATAGACAAATCAGCATTTTCTGCTACAATGACATTAAAGATCCCGGCCAAGAGGTAACACTCAACATCGTTAGGCGGGGATTTTTTATTTTTAGAGCTTATTTCAAAATATAAGCTGATGCTGGACCTTTGCCAACCTGTTTGATGGTTCCTATCTTCTTCAGTCTCAATAGATGAAACTGTGCAGTTCTTTTTGGACAACCAAGAATATCAACAATATCAGATACATTGATCCTCCCCATCTTATCAATGAAATCAAGAATTTTCATCTGATCCTCTGCTAAATATATCTGGGAATTGATGTCGCTATTTACTCTTCGTGCAGATAATAACAAAATTTTATTTTTCACATCATCGATTTCTTCTTTGAAACCAAGTGTGAAGTATTCAAGCCATGGCGTGAAATCTACTTTTCTCTCAGAATAGGTCTCCCCTATATTTATTGCCTTATAATAATCTTGCCGTTCTCTGTTGTAATAATCCTCCAATGCAAAGAGTTTTCGAAAATCGTATCCTCGCTTGTAAAGAATAAGCGTCGCCATAGCTCTCGCGGTACGTCCATTTCCATCAGCAAAAGGATGAATAGCTGCAATCTCTTGGTGTACGATGCCTGCTACAATCACAGGATTGATTTCTGTTTCACTCTTCATTATCCATGCCATCAGATTCGCACAGAGAGTCGGGACTTTTTCTGCATCTGGACCAGTGTACATAACTTCTGTCGGCATCCCCAATTTCCGCCTCACAACATAGACAGGGCTTTTTCTATAATGACCAGACTGTTCTTCTGGTAAAGTTTTATGAGTCACAAGCTTGTGAATCTTCAATAATACTTTTTCCGTTATAACTTTCTTTTCCTGAACGATTTCTTCAATATATTTCAAAGCATTTAAATAATTCTGTACCTCAAAAATATCACGATTCGGCGCATCTATTTTTCTCTTTCCTACCAGCGCCTCGACATCATAAACATTCAACTGATTCCCTTCGATGGCGGTCGAATGATGTACCGATCGTACTAGAGCCTGCCGACGTAGCATCAGCTCATTCTTTGGTAAGATTCGGGCATGTTCAATAACAGACTTCACTTCAGCAATAGAAGTAAGCATCGAAACAATACTGTCTGTTAACGTATATTTTGGGTTGAACATAGTTTTTCCCTGTTCCGTTTATATGCCTACAGTATAGCACATAAATGATAATCGCGCAATAATCGCGCAATGTATCGCGCAAAGATAACAGGATATATTTTTGTCTATATTTCAGTCTTGTGCATGGCCCAGTGGGTGATAGTGCCAATAGCCGAAAGGATGAGAGCGCCGAGCACGGCTGCAAGGAATCCACGGACTGCGAATCCCTGAATCAGTCCTCCGAGGAGCCAGAGGAGGAATCCGTTGATAATGAAGGTGAAGATACCAAATGTGAGAAGGTTAATCGGCAGGGTCAAGATAAGAAGAATTGGTTTGATCGTCACATTGATCAGTCCCCACACGAGAGCGAGGATAAGCGCGGTACCTATCCCCTTCACGCTGATTCCTGAGACGAGATATGGAAGCACGAGAAATGCCATTGCACTCACGAGCCATTTCAATAACATCATAGTTTTGTTGTTACGATTTACCTCTACAGTATAGCACTTCTTTCTTCCTGTTTCTAATGAGTCAATTTGTATTCATTTGGAAGCCTTGCTTCCAAATCATTACTTGCGATAGACTGAAACAATTCTCACAAGAGAGATGACAATGAAGATGAAATAGAAGATGCCGATGAGAAAAATATCAAAACCTCCTGCTATAGCACCACTGATGCCCATTCCACCACTTCTGGTTTTGGAATTGACGAGGAGGGTTACCAGCATGATGATCGGTATGAAAAAGCGAGCAGGTTTCCACCAGGCTTCAAATACTTCGTCTCGCATTTTGTAGGTGATGAGGGAGAGGAAAAATACAACAGGAAATATACCAAATATTATTTGTATTAAATCTGAAGTTTTTCTACAATCATAATTGTTCATTTCACAGATACCAAATATTGCTGGATACATTGCTAAGAAAAAAAATCCTGTACTAATAAGTCCAGCCCACAAAACATTTCTTTTATTCATATCTCTTGTTATTCTAATAAATTAATACCCTATCTCAATATTTCCCTGATGAGTCATAAGCATAGGAATGATCAGTCCTGAGCGTTTCTGCTTCTGCTTCATATCTTCTTCCTCATTATCATCTTCATCATTTTCATCTTCATCCGATTCTCGTAACTTATCAATGATGATAGTGGTATCTTGTTTGGGTATATAATGTGATTTCAGTGTGCGAGATGCAGTGCGGATGTCTGTCACAAACGAAGTGTATCGTCCGACACTCTTCTTCGTCTGACTGAAGTGATATTCTGCCTTTGTATTCTCAAAAGAAGTCGTAACACCATTGTAACATATCGAATCGAGTTCGAAAGTGAGTTTCTGATCTTTCTCCGTGTATTTCTCGGTGTAAGTAAGTATCGTACTATTTCCCGCACGATCAATAACGGTCAGTATCTGTTTTTGTTGTTTTTCTTTCTTTTCTTCTCGCTCTTCATGATTTCGATCCTTTTCTGATTCTCTAAGCATTGTAGTATACGTCGTTGTGGTTCTGCTTTCATCGATGATATCTACTCCCATTTTATTCGTCTTGGTATCGAAGAAAAGTTTCACTTCTGGCGGAGTCTGATCGAGTGGAGGAAGCATCACCTTTTCCCCTACTTTCGGCTGAAGAAAGAAATCAGAAACACCATCACCGTCGGTATCAATGATCAGCGGTGAAGCACCTCCGATGGTGCCATCTGTCACCTCGAGAGTCGCTGTCGTCTCAGCTGAATTCGGAATACCAGAGAAAATCGTCTCTGCAATCGCTGTACCATTCTCCATTTCTCGCATTTCCAGTGTAAAAGATCCCTCTGCTAGTCCATCGAGTATCACTGTATGTACTGTCGAAGCTGGGAGAGAAATATACTGCACTTCACCGAAACGCTTGTACGTTGCTCCTGAAATAATCGAAACTGAGGCACTGATTTCATTACCAACAGTATCACGAACTGAAAGTGTGAGTGGTGAATGCAAAATATATTGCAATCGTTTCTCTGAAGAAATAGATGGTACGGAAGGAGAGATGTATTCAGGGAGATCGTTTGACAATTTCATCACGACCTTATTCTTGATGAAATCTCTCAATGTAGGAACTTCGAGAATGTCTGCGTGTTTTCTATTGAAGTTCACATCGTTAAAATTAAACAGATCCACCCAATACCGTTTTGTATCCATCGATAAAGCACTCGGCGTCACTACTGTACCATCACCATCGATCACCATCTCTGGAGAATACTCAAGTTTCGGTCCTGATTCGAGACACCAACCACGGAAACTCTTCGTACAGATTTCCCCTGTCCAATATTTGATTGTTCCAAGTGTTTCTTCACCAAAACCAGCAATCTGATAAACAGAAATGGATGCAGGGACAGTGAAATCATCGAGTGTGTTGTGAACGTCTTCGGCAAGATTGAAAAGTTTCGTATTGACTCTGCTCGGACGGATGACATCACCTGAATCAGCAGAAACCTTGCCTTCAGAATCGAGAAGAAAACTTCGCAAGGATTCTTCTGTAGAAATCTCATTGCCATATTTGCTGATAAATGGATTCGTAAGGAGTCCATCTCGAAAGGAGATAACAGGCGTACTCGTCGTACTTCCATTTCCACTGAAATATGCTTTCGATGGAAGGAGATTGTATGCACTCGGCATATTCTGCGCCAATGTACGAGCAGTTTTTGGTGAAAGAACCCATGGAAGCCAGTCTGTAGGCAGTCCCTGATCATACCCATGGAGAATAGCTCCAATAGATTGAGGTGTACCGACTTGTGGCACTGCTACGAGCACGATGTTATCGATTAATTTTTCAGCTTCTACTCCGAGTGTCTGTGTGAGCGCCTTGGCAACGAGCCCTCCATTGGAATGAGCGATGATCGTCACTTTGCCTGTTTTTGAAGTGCTTGCGAGACGTCGTAATTCACGCACAATATATGGTGCAATGGATTTCTCGGTATAGAAAATTTTCTCTCTATCTAATACTGCACCGCCAGCAAGGATATCTTCGAGTGACAAACGCCAATCATAAGGGATAGCGGAATAATCGACAATAATCTTCTCGTCGTTCTTCCATTTATCCAAATCAGCAAGGAATGATTTATAGATATTTTTTTGTCCTGCTTGCGACACGTTCACTTCATCTAGCACATCTTTCGTATACACATCAGGATTGATACTTTTTCCATCCTCATCAAGAAACAATTTTTCCGCATCTGCATTCCTATTTGGTTCCCAGAGTTGGTTCTCACAGTTGAGGAGGAGACAGCCTGGATCATCTTGCACATAGAGCCTGCTCGCTTCAAGTCCTGGCAAAAACAGAACATTGGAGAAACAGTTCTCTGTACATACTCCATCTGACGCTTGTGCAGATGCAGGGTTATCGAGCCAAGGCAAAAAATTGATCGTTCCAATAATTTTCTGATACGGTCGTGGATAATACTCACCGCAATTTACAGTACAAGCAATAGGACCATTCACATTGTCCCACCAATTATGTCTTACATCCAGGAATCCGAACTGATTTTGATCAACAATATCAATCTCATTTTGTGAAAATTTCGATCGCCAGATTTTCGTACCAAAAGATGAACTCTGAACAGTGTATATTGCAAGTGCATTATCATGAAAGTTCGCTCCTTCAATATCGAGTTTTCCCGTGTCATACGCTGTAAATGCTCCGCTATAGAACCATGCGGCATTGGCATACTGAAAAAGGGAATCATTTTTGTTCTTCTGAACCATAAAGGATTCAAAAATACTCCCTCCTCCAGACACATCTATATTCCGCGCATATACACTGCCAGAAACAACAATAGCATAATGATCATCGACATTTGAGGCGTTCTTTTTTCGGAAGATAACAGGTTCGCTCGTCGTGCCCTCTACTCTGAGGATGCCTTGTATATCGAAGCTTGATTGTCCTTCAAACTCTATGATAGTGCCAGGCTTGATCGTGAGTGTCGCTCTATTCTCTACTATAGCGTATCCTGATATCGTTTGAAGTCCAGACCACTCTGTATTTGAATCGATAATAATATCGACAGCACCTACAGAGGGAGTACTGATGAAAAATTGAAAATGGAGAGGCGAAAAAACAAGTGAAGATGCAAGAAAAAAAACGAGAAAATATCGCTTAGTGTTTTTTATTCTTAACATACCAGATAATGAGAATAATATTTATGACTGGCCAAATGAAAACATTCACTACAGGGATAACATACGATGTGTCACCTAAAAAGTAGAGAATAGAGATAATGTTTAACGAACAAGAAAGCCAAATCCAAACAATATATTTGTTATATTTCCTCAAAATAATAAATTCTATTGAAACCAGAAATAATAAAAAACCAATAAATATATTTGCAAAAAAACTACCCAGTTCTATAGAATCAATCATACTCTTTTCTTTTTGTATCCTGTTATATTCCCTCTATACTCTTTTGAAAACAGTATACCAAAAAAGACGGAGAGAATAAATATTTCTGTCAATCATCGAATAATCATGATACCGAGAACAATCTCCCTATTTCTTGCTGATGAGCATGATTACGAGTTTTACGAGTTTGTCCTTGTCTTTCGGATCGCTCTCTGCGATAAGGAGCGTGATAGCCGTCAGAGCTTCAGGAGTGAGACGTGTGGTATCGAGTACTTTGGCCCAGTTCAGAAACCAAACAAATGAGTATGCACCCGTTCTCTTGTTCCCATCGACAAATGGATGATTTTTCACGATGAAATAGAGGAGATGAGCTGCCTTGGACTCGATACTTGGATAAACATCAGTACCACCAAATGCCTGCATCACGTTGCCCACTATCCCTTCGAGAGCATCGTGTGTACGCTCGGATGCAAAGAGTTCTGTCGCCTCGCCCTTGGTCATGAGCTCGGTTTTGAGAACAGCGACGCTTGCAGTGAGTCTGGCTCCCGTGAGTGCCACTTTCTTCTTGGTGGGTTTCTTGATATCAAATGCTTCTCTGTCGTACGCATCGAGAGACATCCACGTGTCTGCGAACAAGCGCACGAGCTCGAGGATACTTCCGGTATCACTCTTCATTCCTTTCGGTAGAAGTGACTTCACATCGGTCACGGCTTGCATAAAAGCATCATAATTCTTGCCTATCCGCGAACGATTAATAGTGTATCCATCGACAATATGCGTCCGCAAAGTCTGCGTCGCCCAAATGCGAAAAAGCGTTGCTTGTTTACTATTCACCCGATATCCAATCGAGATAACCGCATCGAGGTTATAAAATTGAGTTTTATAGTTTTTTCCATCTGCGGCAGTATGTTCCAAAATGGAACTAACTGATTTTTCTTTTAGCTCACCGTCCACAAAAATATTACGCAGATGTTTCGTAATAGCTGGTCTTTGTGTTCCAAAAATATCTGCAATTTGAGCCTGTGTCGCCCAAATTGTTTCATGCTGAAAATCACCCTGAAGCTCAACTGCTCCTGATTTCGCCTGATAAATGACTGCCTGTTTTTTCATTTCTTGTTTTTTCATAAGTCTTTTTTTAATGTTTACAATATTTACATAAAGAATAACACAAAAATAAATCTTTGTAAAATAGAAAAGACTGCTCGGTAGAGTATGACTGGAAAAATAAAAAAGGATGGTGCAGTGTTTCCTGTACCATCCTTGATTGTTCGTTGTGTGACCTTTTAGAAAAATGTACTAAGACAGTATTATAGCACATTTTTGTTATCCTGTCCAGTAAGCAATCTGATACCAATCGCATAGATACCATACTGTTGTATGCGATCTTCATATCCCTCCAAACTATTATAACTTCTTATTCCTCCTTCGATGTCGAGTCCGCTCGAGAGCACATTCGCCGTCCCCTCTGTTTCAAGCATCGTTCGCACATCTCTATAATGAGTCACAGACAATACTTCACACTGCATCTTTTCCAGAGTGACATTGTTCGTGAAAGCAATGGTGTCTCCCCTCTTCATCGTCTCATATCGTTTGTCATCGACATCTTTCGGAGTTCTTCCTTCGATTTTTTTTGTTCCAGATTTGATAGCTTGGAACGGTCGGTCATTGAGTTCGAGTGTATAGTGCATAAAACATTTTTTTCATAATAATACTTTCATTATACACCACAAAAAAGACACCCACGAATATGAGTGCCTTTCTTTTCTGCTTTGTTTCTTTACCTTACTTCTTGGCTTGGAGATACGCGAGCATATGATCTGCATCAGATACTTCGAATGGGTCTTCGGAGTAATCATCAGAGAATCCTTCTTCGATGAACATCTGCTGTATCGTACCATCCTCGACATACATACTGTAACGCCAAGAGCGTTCTCCAAATCCGAGATTTTCTTTTCGGACGAGCATCCCCATCTTTCTGGTGAATTCTGCATTGCCATCAGGAAGCATAAACACCTGCTTGATACCGAGCTTGTCTGCCCACTGCTTCATCACGAAAGCATCGTTTACCGAGAGGCAGATCACCTGATCGATGCCGAGCTTCTGAAACTCTGCATATTTGGCTTCGTAGCCTGGGGCGTGTGTCGTCGAGCACGTAGGAGTGAATGCTCCAGGAAGAGCGAAAATCACTACTTTTTTTCCTGAGAATATTTC
This sequence comes from Candidatus Moraniibacteriota bacterium, assembly GCA_028688415.1. NCBI lineage: Bacteria > Candidatus Moraniibacteriota > Candidatus Moraniibacteriota bacterium. The sequence continues at coordinate 240,462 of JAQTYF010000001.1, read as the reverse complement.
CTCAGACGTGAGGTCTTGCCAACGGAACGGATTCTCTCCTCCGAGAGATTCATCACGAACCCTGGTCTTGAAAACGACTGACGGGACTTTTTTGTCTACAAGTGTGTGTGACATAAGTGTACTACAATATATTTATTAGTGTCCCCTCTTTCGAGAGTACACCCTTATAATATACCCCCACAGGGTATATGTCAAGACAACGCTTTATTCTGTTTTTTTCTCGTAAAAATAAAAATACATCTGCAAGTCAGATGTATTCTTGAAACTGAGGATTAAGAAAAACGAGAATTTATTTCGTATCAATCCACGTGCCAGAGGTCTCGTCATAATTGGACAGAGTATCACCGCCGACACACATATCATCTTCGATAGGACCGATGAAATATGCAACATCAACTCCAGTGGAGGCTCTTTTTGTTTCCTGAAAGTTTCCTGATCGCCTATAAGAAAACAGTGAGGCATCTCCCTTGTCATCTACGGCGACGACTTCATACAGATAGACGCCCTTTTCGTCTTCCAACATTCTGATCACTTCTTGGTTTTCTTTCCCACTCAATTTTTCAATCTTTGCTTTTACTTCTTCGGCAGTGAGAATCTGTCGTCCTTTTTCAGCTGGTGGCGTCGGGATATCGAAGTTCATAGAGTTTATACATTAATTTTCTTATACGTTCTCGTTCTTTGCCATTATTTTCTGATATATTTTTCTTCCTATCTTGTATACACCCCAGATGATGACGCCCCAGATGATAAGAAATGGAAGGACTGTAACGATGAAACGAATCACAAAATCTACAAAGCCTTGAAGATTCTCGATGAGAGAATTCACAGCATCTTTCATCACTTGAAACGGTCGCCAAGAGTCTGAAACGGTGATGTTTTGATTCTCCGTCAAGCTGATCGCGATTGTCGACATATCCGTTTGCGATTCGAGATACTTCATGCTCCCCTCTAGTCTCTCTATCGTGCCTCTGACGCGAGCGAGTTCTCTCGTGACTGCGAGGACATCATCTATTTTGACGGCTTGATCGAGGATCTTGATAAATGATTGTTCTTCTGCTTGTGCATTGCTCAGTTGCGCTTTGAGATCAGTATATTGTTCGGTCACATCCTGTCCTGTCGTCGATTCTGATATGACGAGAGAAGCAACCTCTTTGATCTCTCCAAACGTCTTTTCGAAAAACGCTACTGGGACTTTCACAGTGATCGTACCACTCTTCACGTTGTTTCCACTCTGATAGAAATTGGAGGCGAACACTTCTCCACTATTATTTCTTGCAATAGCACTGATTTTCGTACTCGATACATCGGTATCATCGACTTTCAAACTAAGGTTGCCATTTTTGATTATTTTCTTGTCCACTGACAGAGCTTCGTCTGAAACTGTAACACTGTCGATAGTATTTCCGTTCATCCGAGACGTCATAGGAGCGACTTCCATCATCTCGTTTCGCAATCCACCAAATGATTTTGGCGATGATACAGAGAGAGAATTAGCGAAAGACATTCCAGTCGACGTCTGAGATGCTCTCATCATCGATCCTCTATACGTCGAAGTGAAAATTGCAACTATCGCGCTCACCACAAAAAGTCCAAGCAAAACCAACCCACTGATTTTTAGTACCTTGTTCATATTTTTTTATATTAAATTTCTTCTTTTTGATTATACCACGAATAATTCCATCCTCTATTTTTCAAAACAAAAAATTTGATATTTTCTGTTGAAGTTTGCATGGTTTTATTTACTAGGGTTATTTTATAAAAGTTCCTGAATTCAGCTCCGTAAGTGCTGTTTCAATTTCTTCTCGAGTATTCATCACAATTGGACCATGTCCAATCATCTCTTCCCTGATTGGTTTACCGCCAATAAGCAAGAATCGTACTCCCTCCTTACCTGCAGTGCAGGAAAATTGAGTATCATATGAGAGAAGACCGATACTCCCCTCTTCTACCCAAATCTCACCTCGATCATCACTCACCATGAGTCTTCCATGTATCACATACACAAAGAAATTATCTTCAGGATGAGTCATCAAAGAAAAAGACATGAGTGGTGAGAGCGTCACATCAAGGTATGTTGTTGACACCATCAAATCTTTTACAGGACCTTGTATATCTCGATACTGCCCAGCAATAATTTTCACCTCCGTCCCGTTCTCATTGAACGTTGGAATATCATTGCTTTTAATTTCTTGATATCGAGGATTCATCATTTTATTTGCTCGTGGCAAATTCACCCATAACTGGAAACCCTGAATCCCTTCAGTATGTGCTACCGGCATTTCTTCGTGCATAATACCACTTCCTGCCGTCATCCATTGCACATCACCAGCTCCAATAGTTCCTTCGCTTCCCAAGCTATCTCTATGAGCTACAGCGCCCTTCAAAATATATGTCACCGTTTCTATGCCTCGATGGGGATGCAAAGGAAAACCATTTTTGTATAAATTACTATCAATATTTGAGAAATCATCAAAAAGCAAAAACGGGTCAAATAGTTCTGCTTCACGATTACTGAAGCCTCGCTTCAAATACACTCCAGCACCCTCTATAGTAGGCTGCGTAATGAATATTTTCTGTATTTTTCGCATAACGAGGATCCTTGTATTCTAAGTTTTAATTCAACTGTTTTATTCTGTCTGTATTTCTCAAATCACGAAAGTGAAACTGATGTAGTTTTATTAACTGGACTTGCGGGACGAAACTAGGACCTTTCTACTCAATAATCAAGACCTCGCCATCCCGTAGAGTCTTATAAGGAATTTTGTTTTCAATACAATACTTTACTTCTTTGTTAATGTCGGCAGATTCAGGGTGGTCGGAGTCAAAGTGTGGTAAGAAAGTATAATCAATCATGCCAAGTCCTTCCCAAAGAGTTTCTTTTTGATTCGCATATGGAAAATCCGTTGGATCATCTACAATAGAGTATCCCTTCAAAGACGAAGAAAGAACACACCCCGCAGCACTGTAACCAGCGTAGACAAAATCTTCACGAGTTTTATTGTATCCTTGCAATACAGTATCAAGTCCGCAAAGTCTCATTGCTTGGCGAAGTATAAAAGTATTTCCACCGCTAATAAAGATTCCTCCTAAGCCTTGCAATTTTTCTCTTAAATCATTTTCTTTTTCGAAATAATTTTTCAAATCAAGTAATTCTACTTGGAGACCGTTATCAGTTAGACTTTGTATATCACTTTCGATGTGATTCTCCCTTCTTACTGGATTAGCGTTAGTAAAATCTAAGGCATTTGGTATGTAGCCTACTTTTTTATTGCCTGAAAATAATGCCAGAAGTTTTTCTGGCTGATCTCCAATTTTATATGATGATAGATAGAGTTTCATAAATTTTCGTGACTGAACTTATTGAATGAGTTTGAGAGCCGTAGACGCGTAACGGTATATGTCCTTGCGAAGACGATTGTCATTTCTGTGCATCTGATCGAGTTCTTCCTGAGTCACCCAAACACACTCGACATTTTTGCTCGCTTCTTCTTGGGGATTTATCTCACGACTATTCGACTTTGCAACAAAAACAAAAGAAGAGTGATCATGGTGTTCATTGATCGAATGTCGGTTGACGAAGACTGGAGGTACCAAATCTTTATTGGTATCAAAGTCCTGTTTGGTCCACGTACTTGGTCCAATCAGTTCTACTTTCAACCCTACTTCTTCCCACACTTCTCGGAGTACTGCTTGGTTGATATCTTCTCCTGGATCCACATGACCACCTGGAGCTATCCAGAAGTTATACTTTTCATGCAAACGTAAAAGTACCGCACCATCGTTCACGATATATGCCTCAGCACAAAGGTCGACATAATAATTCAAGTGAGCCATAAAAGAAGTATATCACAGTGTTAAATCTGTAGGACGATATTTTTTATATCTTAATCGAAAAAGAAATTTTCTCGCCTACCAGGAGACATTCTTTCTTTCGTACAACGGCTTTGATAGGTAAAAGGTATCCGCCCGATTTTTTATCAGGAAATATGGAAGTTTTCCAGCTTGTTTTTCCGATAGTAACCAAAACAGGAAGAGATCCCCAACCTTTACTCCTCTCACCAAATTTCTTCTTGATTTCCCCTGACTCTTTCTTCGGAAGAGAGACAAAATGCCAATTCCCCGCCTGTCCAGGATAAAGCCACAGTTCTACAGATTTAAATGTGAATTCATTCATAGATTGTATATGCTGAACCTGTGGGACGAAGTGGGAATTTATTTGGGTTAAGCTATCGAAACCATTTCTGAGTTATTTAGGTAGTCTTTAGCCTTATTAGCGTCATCTACAGCGGTAATTTCGGACTTATATCCAAAGTACTCTAAGAGAAGCTTTCTTTCCAGGCCAGGTACATCCATGAAACTTTCATAATTTATAGAGCTGTCTTTAGCAAGAATTTTGTGATCTCCATCTTCTCGCGTGAACATTCCTAATATTTCAACATTAGTTGTATCTCCGGTGACGTATTCTTCACAAGAAAAAACAAGAATATCAACTGGGTCACCCTCAGCTTTATTTATAAAAGAAGGTAAGTATCCATAAGCAACTGGCATAATGCCATTATTCACTGGAATTTGTTCCTTTATGGCTCCAAGGTCTACAAAGCCACTCATGTCATAAGACATATGTATTCGGCGATCAGATCCTTTAGGAATTTCTATGATAGCTGAGTAGTTCATAATTTGTCAGTTGGGGCTCTGGGGTAAAGTGGGAACCTTTATTAAGAATTCAAATCAATTTTAATAGCAGAGAGAACAATTCCAGGTTTTTCTTTGGCGGCGTACATTTTCGATTAAGAATTTATAGATTGCTTAATCGCAGTTTCAAGTTCTTCAGGAGTATCTGTTCCTATGCGATAGATTTTCCCATTTTTCATAGTTATCTCAACCGCATCAAAACCTGAAACATTATATATCCACATTTTTGGCCACAGCCACAATCTTATCCCCCATCCATAATACCAGCGATTCTTTACTACTTGCACTGAAGCTATCTGATTCAAAGCAAACTTCCTGGCGAAAAGTCCATAACCAAGCTTGATTCGAAGATAGTTTTCATCAATCGATGATGTCAGCGTGGCAAACGATGCAAGAACAAACAGAATGAATGCCATTAGGGCAGTAACGGCAAAATTCGTGCCGGAGTAGTACGAAGGAGATTCGAGTCTGGCCGTAATTTGAGTCCATGCGAAAAATACCAGCACCACCATCGTAACAACCAGCATCAGATATCCAATTTGGGTGTGTTTGTATGAAATCATAAATTTTTTTTCTGAGGTACTAGGAATACTCACTGCTCACTTTAAGAGGCCTGAAAAGCCATTTTATTGGCCTAAGGCCACGAGGTGGCGAAGCCACTTTTCGTGGCTGAGGTGCTAGGATTTACCCTAAAGGGCATAAACTTCGACTCCTGGCACCTATATTAAAACAAAAATACATCCTAGTAAAGGATGTATTTTTGTTCAATGCTGGGGTGGAGGGATGCGGTTGTGAACGGATTTTACCCTTCAATTCTTGCACATTTGATTGAAAAGAGGAAGGGACTTGAATTGATATTACTTCGGATAGAGAAGCTTGCTACGCGCTAGTTTCTGGCTCTTGGGAGTGGTTTATATTCTGATGGTATATCTTTCCCAGTAGGTCGAAGTAACAGACCAGATCATTGGCTATTTGAGACACCTCTGCAGTAGACAGTTCCTTGTCGTAGTCTTCCTTGATAATTGTTTGAAGTTCTAAGATAAACTCACTACTTACGTTCGCCATATGTTTGTGGATGAGTGAAAACAAATCAGCCCCATGCTTTATATTGCAATAATCAAATCTAAAAAATATTTTCTTCAAAAAAGACATTTATCCACTTTTCCTTTTCTCAAACGGAACAGGAACGGAAGCAAGCGGGCAAAAATTCCTTCCCCCCAACCCCCTTCCTTTTTGCCCGCCTGCTTGGGCTTCGCCCCCAAAAATTTTCGGCGGGACGGCGGGACTATTTAATATTAAGCTTTTCTCCTCTTTTTTCAAATGTCTCTTCATTCATAGTTTAATTTTTATTTTTACGCCTATATTCTCTGACAAATTTTTGTAAAACATCTCCCCATCCATCTCTATGCTCTATGCGTTCAAAATCTTCTCTTGATCCATTTAGTAATTCTGTCCTACTTTTTTTACTTAGCTCCACCCATAAATCATACATTACATACAGGGCGTTTCCATATTTTATATTTTCAAAAACAACAAAATCGTCTCCGAACTTTGCCCCAAAATATCTTAAAAAACCACTTGTCCCTTTTATATACACAACGGGCTTCAATTTTGACATGACACCTATTCTTTCCCGCATTACTTTTACTTGATCCGGAGTAATACTTCCTGTTTTTTGGTTTTTTAACAAAGCCTCTACAATCTCATCAACAGTTCCTGGTGGTAATATTTCCCAATCAATATAAACGGTTTTTGCATAATCTGCCAAAGTTGCAATGCTCGGAAAGACATCTATCATTCCAACGTTTTCTTGTAATAAATTTAAGTTATATAATAATTCTTTTTCAAAATTTAGAGTATTTCGATTAATTACTTGATCAATTAAAAATTTTATTTTGAAACCATGTTCTCTTTTTTCTATTTGCTCAATTTTTAATTCAACTTCTTTGGGTGGGTAGAAATCCTTTTGATATACATCCCGCGAATAAGAAACAGCATGTGTGCCATTTCCATTCCAATTTGGAGCTTCAGAGCTAAATTCTTTTGAGATTTTTGGTAAATCAGTTCTTTTTTTCTCCAAACCTTCTAGGTTTGCCCGAGAAAATTTTCCGGTATTGTGATTTGGAGTTTTTGAAGGTGGAAGAACTAGCTCGCCGTTGATATAGCGCATGTTTAAGTGTTTGTATTTATGAATTTCTTCATTTGGAATATATTTTACACAAGCCACAACAACATCATCCTGACTAAATGTTTCTATTTGCTTCTTTATCTTAGCTGGTATTTTTAAAATATTTTTACGTGCCATATAATTATAAATGTGATATGCAAAACATTTCTCCTGCAGTTAGTAAATTATTTAAAAGCCTTTTCATATTATCCTCGTTTGATTTGACTATCAATTCATTTAAGGGTTTATTGTTCAATTTCCATTCTGTTGGGAGTGATTCATCTTCTCCTATGTGTAGATAAATCTTTCTTCCTGGTGCTGTTCGATGAGTAAGAATATTCCTAGTATTTCTAATATTTTCAAATTCTGAATCGGCAATTAACTCAATTAATGTTTTAGTGATTTGTTCATCAGGAAATGCCTTTTGAAAAGTTCTTTTTGTTGTTTCTGGAGATATTTTTCGTTGATCTGCTGTGTCGTTAATAGAAAAAAATTCTGGACTAACAATTGATCCTATCGCATAAAATCCATAACACATTGATTCAAAAACTGAAAAGCACGAACTGAAATGATTAAAAAGCGCTTGTTCTTGTAAATATCTTTTTTCTGGCTGTGGTGCCGTTCCATATAATTTTAATAATTTGATGAAGTCACTTCCATGGTCAATTGTAGCTTTGTATCGATAAGCTGTAGCATTCCACGCTCCTGAAAAATGTTCATACTCTTTCTTTTCTGCATATTTGCTACTCAAAATATGGTGAATAGATTCATATTTCTCTTGTGGAAAATTCTGTATTATTAAACCATTTGTTTTGAGTGGATCCATATTTGTTATATTTAACGGTAACTTGTCCATTCATCAATATCGGCAAATCCCGCCTCATCGACCTTAAAAGCTTTCTTGCAGTGTGGACATATAATTGCATTCATAATGATTCATCTAAGTTAATTTTACATTTCCAAATCTTTTATTTTTTCCATTCTGCTATTATATTTTCAAAATTCACATCTTTCCATTCATCCTTCCAAATTTCTAAATATTTCACATCATTAGAAGAGGGTTGTTTATCAGCTTCACATTTATCAATTTTTACTAAAGATGGCATCGCTACTGCTTCACCTAAAAGCAATCCTTCACCCGACTGTAAGGATGGAAGGGCTTCAATTAGATTTCCCAAGGTATCTGGTAATAGCCTTCTTACGTAGTTTTGATCACTTGGATTGGTTAATCTCATAGCAATAAAATTATTACACTGAGAAAATATTGTTTCTGATATCTCTGATGGTCTCTGACTCACTATGCCCAATGTAACACCATATTTTCTACCCTCCTTTGCAATTCTTTCAATTGCATTTCTTGACGCTTTAAATTTTTCAGAATCACTTTTTGGTACGTATTTATGAGCTTCTTCATAGACCAGTAAAAGGGGTGTTTCTAAATCAACTCCGTCGTTTAAGTATTTTTTATAAAAATAACCATAATCAAACAAAATTCTGGAAATTAGGGACACGGTAATACTTAATACTTCAAAGGGCACCCCACTTAAATCAATTATGGTGACGTTTGATTTGTCTATTTCTACTTCCTCTCCGCTCTCATTTTTTTTCTTACGCTTATTATAGCCGACAAATTGTTTGATTGTATCTTCAAATGACACAGCTTTGGAATTGTCTCCTAGTAAAAAATCAAATCTTTTATCGTTAACTTTATTTTCTAGTCTACTCACAAAATTAGTTAATTTACCGAATAGAGATCCTTGATTCATTTTTGGTTGTCCTTTTTTTGCACCACTTGCATATACTTCACCAGTATCTATCATTTCATCATTTTTATTATTTGCTATCTCTAAAACTTTTCCAATATCAAATAGCACTGGTGAGTCATAGTGAATTTTTTGCTTTCTTTTTTCAAATTCGGTAGCATCTTCATTTTCCATTTTAACTACATTTGAAATTTTTTCATTTATAATTGCTTCCTTAAATATATTTCTTTGATTATGATCATTTGCTTCAGTGTCTAAAAATAATTCCTCTAGCTCCTCACTATTCAAAAGCCAGTACGGCAAAATAAGATTTTCAACGTTCAAAAAATTTGCATCCGGGAAAGCTGTTTTATACTCATTGTGAATATCGAAAATTATAATGTGTGAATTGTTTAAATCAAAAGCTCTTGTTCCTTTTTCTATATCAATAGTATTTTGTAAAATTTTTGCTATAGTGTGTGATTTTCCAGAACCACTTGAACCGACCACCGCAAAATGTTTATTAAAAAATTTGTTTCCATTCACGGGGACACATATGTTTTCATCTTGTGATAGTTTTGCAAAACAGAATTTTTCTGCGACATCGAAACCTGTCTCATAAATAAGTTTAATATCGGCTGCGTTAGCAGGCCTTACTTCTGTTGGTGGAATGGTCAATGCATCGCCACCTCTTATAAATTTTCCATCCTTTATCGTTCCAAGAGGACTAGCCTCTAAAACATAAGCATTGTAAATTTCTTTTTCTTTTCCGCCTTGTTCGTTTTCAATAATTCTTTCTTTTAATTCTATTTGATAGCTTTCAATTATAGCTATCAGCCTACAGCCATCATTATCGGAAATTTCAAGATAAGAGCCTATCTTCAAATCTCCCAGAGCGTCATCAATATTGGCTTTGAAAGCTGTTAGGTTTACGACTTCAATTCTTACTTTATTTGGAAATACAGAGGTCACAAAAGCAAGTTTTTCACCTGTTGAACTTGTCATAATATTTAAAATTAAAGAATAAATTTAATATCTAAAATATTTTTAATTTTTATACTTATATTTTTTATATCAGATTCAATTGGTATACTTTCATTTATATAAAACTGATAAACTTCTTTTGTTTTCTTAAAATCTTCACCAATTAAACTTTGAAAATTTTCTTCATTGTTTATTAATTTCAAACAAAGGTTATTATGAGTTGTAGAATCTGCTTTTATTGAAGTTAAAGAAAAGAGAGCGCCATGAAAATCAAAACCATCTTTAAAAACCATTCCCTCTTTTAAGATTTGGGTTTTTAATAATATTAATTTTTCTTCCGAGATATTTTTTAGGAATACGTATGGTGCGGGAGATTTTATTCTTTTAAAAGTCCAATCCCCTGAAATGTTGTAGAATTTATTTTTTATTTTATATAAGATTTCCTTTAGTTCCGCCACGTCTTCATCTCCGTTCAATTCCACTACAATAAATCTTTCAAAATAATCAATATTTCTCTGACTAAAGAATTGTTTCTTATTAAAATTAAAGTATTTTTGATCTCCTTGATACTCTCTAAAAGAAGAGTTTGAAATTAACTTTTTACCATTTTTTAAATAATCAAAAATTTCTTTTTGAGTACAGGTTCTCTTCCGGACTTGTGCTATTGAATTATTACAAACTTTTTTATAAAGATAGTCCGAAATATTTGCATAGTAAAATATTGTCTCTTCATCAGTATCTCCAAATCCTGCTTCTTTTAATTTTAAAATTATACTATTGAATTGGGCTTGAAATTCAGGAGAAAGAAATAAGTAAAAATTATTAGCAAAATTCTTTTTTTCCTGATTTGTGAATATATCTTTTTGAGTTCCCAAAAGCTCGTCCAATGTTTCTTTTGAAATTTTTTTATCTTTATCAACCTTATCAGCATATCCATTTAAATCCGAAAAAAAGACATATAAGATATAACTTTTTTTATTATCTTTTTTAAATTCCTCGATAAGTTGAGATATTGGTTTATTAACTTGTGAAGGCACTAATTTTGCATTTTCTTTATACTTAACTTGTATAACATAACTATTTGAGTCAATGTCTTGGATTTGCTCAATATTTATATTTGCATTATTATCGTCAGTATTTAAAAGCTCTAAAATAGCTTTGTCTATTTGATAAGCAAATCCTTTTATTGCGTAGTATCCACCATCAGTTGTATTTTGAGTTGTCATTTCTCTTATTTCCCAGATTTAGTGCGGTTATCTTGTTTGCACAACATCTGACAATTTTTCGCAGTCGTTTTACCACCCTCGTGCCAAGGGGTAATGTGATCGGCTTCCATTTCTTCGAGTGCAAACTCTTTCCTACACTTTACGCAAACACCTTTCTGTCGCTCGTAAGCTTCGCGCTTCATCTTGTCGTTAAAGGCGCGTATTGAGAGATGTCTTTCTTGACTCGTGAGAAGATAGGGGTAGATACCAGATTTTTTCGTTACGTCTTCGTCCTGCATCAACTTTGTAACTTCGGCTTCTAGTTTTTTGGCGTCCAATTTCTCATCTTCGAACTGGTTGTACAGCTCGCCCCAATTCACATTCGCCATTTCTTTGCGGTGATTAGGGAATGCTTTGCGCACCCATGCAATAACATTTTGAAAATACTCCCACAATTCATTAGCGTTTTTGTCGTGCTGATGCTTTGCCATGTATTCCGCTACTTCGCCGTTATTTATCCACGAGAGCGCAGTTTCCAAATATTCTTGGCGTATCGGTGAACCGGTAAGCAATGCACCGCCGTCATTCGCCAAAAGATACGCGGCGCAATTTGATTTACTGAATTTGAGTTTTACGTCAGAAAGCCACGAGCCAGTATAAACGGCATTGCGTAGCTCTTGGTCAGTCAATTTTTCACCAGCAATGTTGATAATTTTAAACCAATCAAGTTTTTCCTTATCAGTACCCTCGCAGAAATAAACCATCAATTCATAATCAAGGATCTGGTCTTTTTCCTCCTTGGTGAGATTATGGAACATGGCCGTACGACCGTTAAAGTCCACCGAGAAATCACCATTTGCATATTGTCCGATACTAATTGTTCTTTGTTGTCCATCCAGCACCTCAAAACTGTCCGCACCAGTCTTTACCCAATACATCACATTGAGCGGAAATCCTTTCTTGACTGTATCAATGACCGCATCACGTTGTTTGTCTTTATAGACGAATTCACGTTGATACTTGGGGCGAACATCGAGCTTGCCACCATACGCAACAACACCTTCTTCGGCGCTGTCTTTGTAGCCGTCGATCACTTCGCGTACTTTGATTCTGTGTAGATCAATTTTCATATTATCTTTTCTTTATTATTATTCTAAAATACGGCGATTTCCCATTTATTACTAAATCCTTATCATTGTCGCCTTTTCTAAATTTTACAATCTCAAATTGTTCTGGATTGTATTTATCTAAAAAAGTAATCGGTACACCGATGGCACCGTTGTAATCAACTGGAATATCAGCGGTTTTATCAACGTTTATTCCGTCATAATTATCATATTTGGGATATTCTTTTGGGATATATGTTTTGTACAATACTAAATTTTCATGGCGCTCTTCATAGTCTAGATTTGTAAACCAACGTACGCCTTTGACACGAATATATTTTTTTCCATCACTATCAATCCTAGAACTAGCAGCATTTAAGGGATAATCATCTGGTACTTGAAATTCACGATCACCACTATGAATACTTGCTCCAAGCCACAGTTTGTTATCCTTTATAAGTTTGAAACATTCTTTGTAAGTAATTGAATTAACATTACCAATAATTAAGAACTTCTTGTTATATTCAACAAGCTGAGAAATATATTCACGAAAGAGCGAGAAAGGTGGGTTTGTTACCACAATATCAGCCTGCTTTAGCAACTCTATGCTTTCCTTGCTTCTAAAGTCCCCCTCGCCTTTAAGCGGTAGCCATTCGTTGTTTTTATTGACCTTGAGTTGTTCGGCAATATCACGCAAATCAAATGCACCATCGCCATCTATATCATCAACCTCGTTGATAATGAATTTATTTGCCGTTACCTTTGGACGGCCTTTTGGTTCTACTGGCTGTCTCACAATCTTATCTTCATAACCGAGAAGAAGGGATGGCTGCAATACAAGTTCCGTATTGGCAATAGGAGACGGCTTGTAGCTCGTAGCGATAAGTCTTTTCAATCCAAGTTCTTTAAAATTGCTAGCAAAATATTTGAAAAAGTTACTCTCAAATGGATCGTCGCAATTGCAATATACCACTTTGCCACGAAATTGGCTTTTGTAGTGTTTCAGCTCCTTTTCAATATCAACAAGCTGAGTATAAAACTCATCCTTTTTTTCCTTGCTGGCCTTATGTAAATTGTTGTTTGATGATGATTTCTTTTCCATAAACTACTTATTCAAATCATAACTTTGCTTGATTAAAAGAAAAACTGACTCAAGATCTTTCTCTTCCCTTAATTTCACCTCATAGTCTCCATTACCCCAGTGGCCTTTCTTGGGTTTTGTAAAATCTGTCGCCATGTCGAATACATCAATTAATTTTCCGCTTTTTACATTGAGCGTAATTCTGATTTCATTCTTATAGATAATCAAGTCGGCGAAGTTGGTTGCTGTCTTGTAGGCTATATAAAATTTCTTTGGTTCCTCTCTTATTTCTTCATCGATGGAAATAATTTTTTCGCGTAATTTGTGAAACAGATCATTTGTTTTTTGGTCAGCCTTTTTTAAATGATCCTCCACAGAATAATCTTTTTGCAAAAGTTCCGTTTTTTCTTTATTGTTATTTTTTGATTTCTTGATAATTCCAGAAGTAGAAATTTTTATTTTTTGGTAGCTCTCCGGTTCAAGATAAAGAATATCGTTTTCATAAATCCTGTATCTCAAAAGCTCAATATTGATTGGTAAAATATCCGCCGTATCTATATCAAATTTGTTATAACTTTCCGCAACACAAATTACTCGTGGTGAATCCCAATCAATATCAATGTTGATATTTTTATTTTTGCATAAAATTTCAAAATCAGCCTTGTGATCCAAAAGCCAGCGCAAATATGAAAGACCTTGATTGATAACATTATCGTTCTGACTTTTCTTATACTCGATAATGCAGGGTGAGCCATTTTTGTCTATACCCAAAGTATCCATTCTTCCACCAAAACTCGTGGAATATTCATGAGCAAGAAAATTAATATTCAAGATCTCTTCTAAGTTTTGTTCAAATAGAGATTGTAGATTTTTTTCTAAATCTGCATCCTTTACGATTATCTTCTTGACGACAGAGCCGCTGATCTTGAATAGTGCCATAATCTTACTAATCCTTATTGATAATTTTTAACACATCCTCTTTTTTGTATCGTCGATCACCGCGCGTCCCAAATCGGATCGCTTTCAGGATTCCTTTATTGTCCCAATTGCGGAGTGTGTTCGGGTGGCAATTTAACAACTCACACGCCTCTGCAAGTGTGAGAATTTCAGGATATTCTTCAATTTTCTTCTGTTGCGTCTTCATAGTTTTTGACTTACTATTAGTCTACAACTTCCCCACGAATAAGCAAGTATGAAAAGCGCCACCAAAGAAACAAAAAAATTAGCCTATATTGATGAGGATATTTTATTTCTTATCTTGAAATTGATCGACTATCCATACGGGGAACAAAAGAGTTTTGATTTTGAAGAAATACAATTCTTTAATTTTAAAAAACCCGCACTGCTCTATGTCTTTCAAACAATCTCGCAAATAAACAGCGCTTATGGAATACAATTGAAGCAATTTGAATTTGACCGATATGGACTTTTCTATGCTGATAAAAAAGGAATAAAAGAGCATCTCTATCAAATGTGCCATCCTGATCCATTACAAAAATATACGTCTGTAAAAAGAATCATTGAAAATAAATTTACACTTACAGATTTAGAAGAAGTGTTCCAAAAGCAAGAAAAAATTTCCGCCGTGTTATTTAGTGGTGTTAATTTCAAAATTACAATGACAGAGAAAGCAAGAAACGGTCTCCACAGTTTTATTAAGAGCTACGCCAAAGCGTTTTCTGAAGACAATCTGCAAAAAGTAAACATTGCATATCTCAACTTTTCAGACCATGAGGCAATCTTCGAAAAGAGAGCGCGGACGGACTATGAGAAATACGGGGAGGGACTGGTACTAAAAGATTTTGAGTTTGGAGAGGACTTTCGACTGCTGGATTGTATGTTAGCGCTTGAAGAAAACAGTGATGTAAAAATCAATAGCCTCGGCAGTGAAAAGAACGCTCGTGATGAATCGCGCTTTTTCGTTAGCATTGATTTACAGAAAAAATTCCTCAAAAAGATTGGAATGAAAGCGGTAAAAAGGAAGGTGGCGCCAACGTGTTTTATAAAGGAAAAGATCGGCTTTCTTCAGATAGCAGGAGAAGTTGCTATAAAAATTGGTGGCAAAGATACACAAAAATTCAAACTTCTCGAGTGTCTTGTCAAAAATTTTGGAGATGGGAGAAATATAGACGCAGTCTATGTAGATATTCGTAAAGAGCCATTAAATATAAGCACTGTGAATTTTGGCAAGCAATTAAATCACACAGAAAGGTTTAATTTTGTAAAAAATACCCGTGGTGAACTGCAGAGAGATAAAAAATTGAAAGACTTTCAATTTAAGATTGATAAGAAACAAAATATTATATTCATGACTTTCAGGTAGCAAGTGGGATTTAAAAAATTGTATTTCAGGATCTAGTGGGACTTTTTTCAAAAAGTCCTTTTATTATGCCAAAAATAGCCTTGAAAAAACACAAAATCCCACCGACACACACTTTCATTAATTGAAAAATTGGGTTTGTAATAATAGTTGTATAAGATTTCACCATCAATATGCAACGAAAATATTCCGATAGATTAATCAAGCGATGCCAACGTGTAATGTCGAAACGCGCTGGTTTCAGTATTACTGAGGATCAAGCTGAAATATTTCTTGATCAATTTGCCAAAATCAGCAATATAGCGCTGGAGCTTTTGGAAATATATAAGCAAAAAAATAATCAATAAAGTAACATAACACTATGGAGATAAAGAACATAATCAATCGAGGAAATCGCATGGAAGGATACATCAAAAACTCTCGTGACAAATGGAGAGAAATCGGGTTTTCAATGATTCCACATAAAGTGCTTCTGGACAAACGGCTCACTAGACCAGCGAAACTGGTATATTGTAATTTGGTCATGCATACATTCGCTGGAAAAGAAGATTGTCATCCATCACAAAGAACAATCGCGTCAGAAACTAATTGTGCGAAGAATACTGTCATTAAAGCTATTGGGGAATTAGAAGAAATCGGGTATCTTCGCGTAGAACGATCATCAAAAAACTCACGGAAGGTAAACAGATATATCCTTCTTATCAAACAAAGGAAAAGATAGGGGTAGGTGTAACAATTACACCGACCGGAGAGCATATCTTGCACCAATAAATGGTATCAAGAATGAGCACAAAAAATAAGCATTTAAAAAGAAAAATTAAATAATAAAAGTAATTCTAATTTTTAATTTAAAGAAAAATCGATCGAATCGAAAAAGAAGAAATACGAAAAAGAAGAAACGAAAAAAGAGAACGACACATGATTTTTCTGTTGTCGTTCGACAAGGACGACATCGAAACAAAGAAAAATCGATCGAATCGAAAAAGAAAGAATCTTTTTCAATATAAGAAGTAAGAAGAATGAAAAACACAAAGAGATGCGAAAAAATGGAGAGGATGAAAAATCTGCTGGGCGGAAAAAATGGAACGGGTGAGGCGTGGTGGTATTTGGCAAGGAGCCACTCCTCTCACCAAAAAGGAAGCAATAGAAACGACGCGAAGATGCAAGTGCTCGGTGTCTCGGGTGCGCGGAAAGTACTCCGAAAAGTATGACAGGGCATCACCGACCCGCCACCGCCTCTCCGATACGCGTCGGCATAAGTGCCAATTATGCGACCTCATCTCTGGGATGAGAGTTGCATAATAGGGGTTGCACTTATGCGATGCTTGTCGGGAGTGCGGTTTTGTCCTTCGTCTATCAGGGAAGGGTGGCCGGGGGGTATCCACCCTGATATCGACGAGGACACGGGTCGGAAGAGAAAGAGTGTCATTCATTTTTCCGCGCAATAAAATCTGCTGTGCTCGGCAGGCGAACGTCGGATGGGTCGGGAGTGCCAGTCTCGTCCACCATTACGAAGCAGATGTCTCCTCTTACTGTCAGGAAGAGGAGTCTTCTGCGGAGAGGGACAAGAGGCACTCCTGATTCCAGTCGATGTTCGAATGGTTCCGAGCACAACGATAATGGGTGAAAGAAAGACGGAGCGAGACTGAGGTGATGTGAGAAGCAGAAACCGAATCGAGCTCTGACATTTGTTGGGGGCGTCGGGAGAAGTTTGAAGAGGTAGAGAGAGGAGAGCTGGCAGAGACGAAGCCCGCCTGCCCTGCTCAGGGCAGTGAGCGAAGCGAAGAAGGAGCGGAAGCGACGCGGGCGATGAAGAGGCAGAGAAAAAAGAGTTTGGATTTGGAGAAAATACTAAAAATACTGTACTATGTATATGCACACAGATTTATATTTCGGACACATGGAGCAACTATTCTTAGTTGTTCCGACGAAAGGGCATTCCTTCGTACAGTGTCCGAAAGGATCTGTGTGCAACGAAGGGTGCCCTTTTGTTTTGCGCAATATGTATTTATCTCATAAAAACTTCCGCTACAAAGGAGCTCCTCCTTTTTCAAAATGGCGTCCAATGGAAATCGTTGTGTACTTTCTTTGTCTTGGTACATTCCTCCTCATCGGATATATTTTCAATTGATGAATATGCACTACATCATCTACGCCAGAAAATCTACTGAGAGTGAAGATCGACAATCTTTGTCTATTCAATCTCAGATTATTGAAATGCAAGAAATCGCAAGACGCGAAGGTCTGAGTGTCATCAAAATTTTTCAAGAATCAAAATCTGCGAAAGCTCCCGGACGACCAGTCTTTGCAGAGATGATGAAATTCATTCAACAAGGGAAAGCACAAGGAGTACTCTGTTGGAAAATCGATCGCTTGGCGCGCAATCCTGTCGATGAGGGAATGGTGAAATGGATGTTACAGAATGAGACAATCAAACAGATACGAACATTTGATCGAGAGTACAATCCAGAAGATAACGTCGTGATGGCAAGTATCGAGTTTTCTATGGCGACTCAGTACATCCGTGATTTGAGTAAGAATGTCAGACGAGGATTGGCAGAGAAAGTACGTCGAGGCGAATATCCTGGGCCACGTCCTTTCGGCTATATGTCGGACTATAAGACAAAAGCGATGATTCAGGATCCACAAGCCGTCCCTTTTGTTTTACGTGTCTTTGATCTCTATATTTCGGATAATCTCTCTGTTGAGAGTATCGCGAATACCCTCTACGAAGAGGGATTCCGTTCACGTCTCGGCAACAGGGTCGGCAAAAGCACTGTGTATAGAATCCTCACGAATCCAGTCTATGCTGGGCTCTTCAAATGGAAAGGACAGGTATATAACGGTGTTCACGAACCAATCATTTCACTCGCTACTTTCGAAGAAGCGACGAAACGACTCGAACCAAAGAAATGGCAAACGCAACATACGAAACGATTGTTCACCTATCGAGGCTTTCTCGTATGCGGTGAATGTGGACTCAAGGTGACGGCAGAAATACAAAAAGGCCACACATATTATCGGTGTACCAAGTCCAAAGGCGTGAGACAATGTTCTCAGCCATACACACGAGAGGAAGATTTGGAGAAACATATTGCAGAAGAATTGAAAAAGATTCATTTCGATGATGAGATACTGGATTTGATCGTGGATGCATCGAAAGAGAAATTGAGAAGCGAAGACAATCTCGCGAAAGAAACGGAGGCGCGATTACTCCATATACTCGAAGACACACGCCGACGCAAAGAGTCGCTGGTCGAGAAGTTTATCGATAATGCTCTGCCGAAAGAAATATACGATAGAAAGTATTCAGAAATCACAATGGAAGAAGCAAATATCGAAGAGAAGCTCTCTAACGCAAAACATACTACTGCAGAACTTGGAGACGAGATCGAGCAGGCTGTTCGTTTCATAAAAACAGCGCATAATCTCTTCAATCTCGGCACGAAAGAAATGAAACGAGATATCGTAGAAGTTTTCACTTCGAACATTGGCGTGAAAGACCGCAAGCTAGCGTATTTCGACCTTAATGATCCTTTCTTATGGCTTCGTGAAGATGTGGAGACTCTGACAGAGAGAAAACGTACCTTCGAACTGAATTCCCTCGCTATAGAAACGAAAAAAGAGGCTCTCGCCTCTCATCGTTCAACAATGCTGGGGTGCTAGGATTCGAACCTAGGATCATGGGACCAGAACCCATTGCCTTACCGCTTGGCCACACCCCAATGGGCTACAAAAAAATGAAGAGAAGGGTCTTCATTTCGAATGTTTTCCTATTCTACGCTAAAACGATTTTTTTTTCAAGAGAAAACCGCGGACACCTGTATCAGGATAATCCGCGGTCTTTTTCATTTTTCCGGTTCATCCGAGACCGGCACTGTGAGTCGAACTGACATTCTGCGGTATTGAAACCGGTGGTAAGAGACAGATACCATTTTCCAAGGCCCTGGTCACTTCTATGAGCTCTCGATAGAGAACACCAACCTTCTTGGCCATAGGAATGTAATATTCCCGAAGGTCATGGACTTTTCGTCCAACCCAGGCCTCGTCATCAAGGTTCCATGGGGTCAATCCATTGTGCAGCTGATCACATAGCTTAACCCGGATGGGACGTAGCGGTGCTACGAACAGCAGGTTATGAAAGAAAAGCCGTTTGGCTTCCGATACATCCCTCACATAATCAAACCGTCGCCGGTTGACCCAGTCATCAGTTTCCGCGACTTCTTTGCCAAGTCTTTCGCCGATCCGATAGATCGGCCATTGTTCTCCATGATCTTCGCCGACATCGTGAGTGAGATCGCTGGCAAGCTCAACGGGATCGGTACATCCGAGATACTCCATATCGATGACCGTTACCAGCTCAGCGTGACGGACGTAGGCTTCACCGCTGTAGCGCGTATCGAAACGATGTGCCTCAGTAGCGATGAGTCGCGCATCTGCCATCAATTGCATCTGCGGACTGCCATATGCAAATGTACCACGGACAACCTTTTCAAACAGCCCAGGATCTTCCTGATGCTGTCTGAGTATATCTATTACACAGGTAAGCATAGTAATCTCCTTTCAAAAGAAATTGTTAAACAACAGGACAGTTCAAAATACAATAAAACCACCCTTTCGTCAAGAGTGGTCCTATCGGCGTATCGGAAGAAGGGAAAAATATTATGCTTTGAGATAACGACGGATAGCGAGGGTGCTACTCACAACACCGAGTGTGATACCGAGTACTATCAATCCTACAAAAAGGTACCAAAAATACCCAAGAAAAACATCTAGCATATTTCCCATATTCATAGAACCATCAGTAAATGGAGCGATATAGTAGGCCATACCGTAGAGCGTAATAATCGAGAGAACACTCGCAACAAAACCGTAGAGTGCTCCTTCGAAAACAAACGGCATACGGACATAGATATTCGAAGCACCGACGAGACGCATCACTTCAAACTCCTGACGATGAGAATAGATGGTGATACGGATAGCATTGAACGTGATCAGAATGGCAATGAAAATAAATATTGCTCCGAGTGCCAGACCAGCCTTGCTCGTCATCGTTCCCATACGATCGAGACGCTCAAATATTTTTTTGTTTTTTTCGTAATTGATACGACTGATATCATTCTGGAATGTCGATTTCTGCATCTCACTGACGATGAGTGCATACTGATCAGGTTGTACCGCTTTGATCACGAGAGAAGCAAAGAGCGGATTCTCCCCGATTTCTTTCAGTGCTTGGACAATAGTCGGGTCGTTGCCACTCTCCTCGAGAAACTGTTCGAGTGCTGCATCGCGAGAAATATATTCGACAGAGGCAATTTCTTTGGTGGCTTGTGCGAGTTTCTCTCTGATGGCGAGTATCCGTTCTTCACTCACATCAGGATTGAAAGAAACATTGATACTCACTTTCTCTCGCATATTCTGCAAAATATATTGCGATGTGATACCGAGCAAGAGAGAAAGTCCGACGATAAAAAGCGAGAAAGTCAGAATACTCACTGTCGCAAATGTCAGCCAACCATTACGAAAGAAATTATTTTTTCCTTCTTTGAAGGTGCGCCAGAGCTTGAGCATTTTCATATGTTGATGATAAAAGATAAGAGATAAGAGATGAGAGATATTGAGAACAAGAATGAAGGAATTGATAGGTGCTTTTTCTCTTTTGTTCTGCATCACCTATCCTGTATCTTCAACTCAGAATGTATTTTCCTTTGTCTGCATCGTGGATGACCTGCCCTTTATTGATAAGGACAACGCGTTTTCCTATTTTGTCGACAATGCCTTTGTTATGTGTCGCGAGGAGAACAGTCGTACCAAATGAATTGATTTCGAGAAGAAGTTGAATAATTTCATCAGCTGAAACAGGATCGAGATTCCCTGTCGGTTCATCGGCGATGATCACTCTCGGGCGATGGATGAGGGCTCTCGCGAGAGAAACACGCTGTTGTTCACCTCCAGAAAGTTGCTTCGGAAATTTGTGCATTTTGTCTCCGAGACCAACGATTTCGAGAATCTCCGGCACTTCGATATTGATCTCTGCCGTACTCCTACCATCAACTTCGAGTGCGTATGCAACGTTCTCGAATGCAGTTCTCGCGGGGAGAAGTTTATAATCCTGAAAAACAGTTCCGATATCGCGACGGAAAAATGGAAGATGTTTGCGATTGATACCACTGATAGATCGTCCTCGAAAATAGACCTCTCCCTGAGTCGGAACTTCTTCAGCGTAAATGAGTTTGAGAAGAGTCGATTTTCCAGCACCACTCGATCCCACGAGAGAAACAAATTCTCCTGGTCGGAATGACAGATTGATATTATCGAGCACAGTAATACCATCAGAAAATACCTTGGTCACATTTTCGAAACGAATAATAGGCTCTTGATCGGACATATTTTTTATATTTATGAAATGTCTTTTTTTTAATTTAATACAGTTGTAAGTAACGGAGTTCGCTTTCGATAAACATCTGCAGATCACCACCGAGCACTCTGGTCGTATCGCTCGTTTCTGTATCGGTACGATGATCCTTGACGAGGGTATAGGGATGGATGACATATGAGCGGATCTGATTGCTCCAGCCAGCACTCTTGAAATCACCTCGGAGTTTCCGTTTTGCTTCCGCTTGTTCTTCAATGTGTTTTTGTACCATTTTTGAACGAAGCATCTTCATCGCTTCTTCTTTGTTCTGGAGCTGAGAACGCTCGCTCTGACATGCAGCGACGAGACCTGTCGGGATATGAGTGATACGGACAGCACTCTCTGTCTTGTTGACATTCTGTCCACCAGCACCTGAGGATCGATACGTATCAATACGGAGTTCATCGGACTTGATCGGGATCATTCCTTTCTCATCGATGATCGGCATCACTTCGATGGAGGCAAACGATGTTTGTCTCAGACTATTCGCATTAAATGGCGAGAGTCTCACGAGACGGTGAATGCCTGCTTCTCCATGGAGATATCCGTATGCATATCTCCCGCTTATTTCCATAGTGGCGCTTTTAATCCCTGCTTCAGTGCCACGAGATTCATCGAGGAGACGTGTCTTCCATCCCTGTTTGCTCGCATACGCAGAGTACATACGAAACAGCATCTCAGCCCAGTCCTGGGCATCGACACCGCCTGCCCCACTCCGGACAGTCAGGAGAGCGTCTTTATCGTCATATTCTCCTCCGAGCAAGGTTTTGAGCTCCCACTCTGCGAATGTCTGTTCTATCGAGAGATATTCCTCCTCAAGCGTTTTTTCATCTTCCGAAGAGAGATTCTCGAGGGATGCAATGTCATTCGTCTCTCCGACAGTTTTTTCAAACTGTGCAAAAGAAGAACGTTCTTTCTCGAGGGATTCGAGTTCTTGCATCACGAGACCAGCCGACTGAGGATCGTTCCAGAATCCTGGCGCTTCGCTCTGCAGACGGAGCTCCTTTCTACGAATATCTTTTTTCTCGAAGTCAAAGACATTCCTGCAACTGCAGGAGTTTTTGTTGAAGAACTGCTATTTTTTCTTTCATAGTACTCATATATTTTAGTATACCATATTTCTCATTTCACAAAAAGAAAAACAGGTCTATCGAAACCTGCTTTATTCTTCTTGAGCCGATGATCAGAATCCCCTCCAATCCACCAGCTGGCGGAGGGCAGGGAAAACTGGAGAACTTATTTATGGAGCCAAGACCGGGAATCGAACCCGGGACCTGCATTTACCCCAGTCACACATTAATCTTGGAGCCATCTCGCGGGATTGAACCGCGGACCTGCACGTTACGAGTGTGCCGCTCTACCAACTGAGCTAAGATGGCGTAATATCGTATTTTCTGAAACTTCATTGTGTGACGGGGCGAGCGAATGTGCCGCTCTGCCTCCGCCTCCGCCAGATGGCGGATGGCGGATGAGCTATCTTGGCAAATGCAAAACTTTTTCCATTTTACAGGAAAAATAACCAAACAGCAAGACTCATGTCTCATGTTTATCGAGCAAGCTCTTCGTCAATCACTTGTCTCAAGACATCTTTTGTCACAGCACCAGATAAGAAGACGCCGTTAATGAAAGTGCTCGGCGTTCCTGTAAGAGAGAATTTATTCGCTTCTGTTTTATCAGCGAGTACCTGGTTTTGATATTTTTTGGTATCGAGACAGGTCGTGAATTTTCGACCATCGAGACCGAGCCACCAAGCATAGTCCTTGAATTTCTGTGTACCAATTGTTTTTCCCCACACGTCTTGTTTTGTGTAAAGATAATCAGCATACACCTGAAACTTCCCCTGCTCATTGGCACAGAGCGAAGCAAGTGATGCGTTCTCCGCTTGAGTATGTGAAGAGAGCGGAAGATGCTTATAAACGAACAATACCTTACCAGCATATTCTTTCAGCACTGTATTCAGATCGGATTGAAATGTCTTGCAATAGACACACTGGAAATCTGAGAATTCGATAATGGTCACTCGAGCATCTCGTGGTCCACTCATACTGTCACCGTCACGCACTTCTGGAAGTGTCAGATATTTCCCGATAGACAAACCAATTTTTCCCATATCAAAAAAATATCCTTTTTCCTCCTCGATAAAGAGACTCGATGCCTGAGAATAGAAATCTGTCGCTGTCACATCTCGAGAGAAAATAAATGCTGGGAGAGACACGATGCGCATTTGCTCGATAAGCTCTCTTCCGAGAGGAGAAGTACTCTCTACAGCAGAAGCTTCTATCGTCGGCATCACACGTCGGAGCCATACGAGGGCCTCGCGAGGATCACAATTCGTACAATCTTCATCAGTGATGATATGGACAGTCACTTTTGGTTCTTTGTAAGCTACCCATGTCTTGCCTCCTGATTGAAGAAGATCATACTCTCGAACGATACTCCGAGAAAAACCACTTCCCGTCATCAGTTGTGCAAAGTCCACGAACAAACTTCCGATAAAAAGCCCTGTCAAGACAACACCCAGTGCAATCAGGTTTTTTATCTGAACGACACTTTTCTCTTGCGTCACTTCGTTCTTCGGGTAAAAAGTATCCATAAAAATCATCTAAAAAAAATAGGGAATTATATCTCCAAATCCGAACAGACATCGCCCTGTCGTTCGTTACTTTCTGAATCTTCTTTTGTTTGGTTCATATTTTTCTCTTGCAAAAGGCCGATATCATAACGAACATCCTCTGAAATAACCAGGTAATCATCAAAGCCCATCGTCATACCGATATTCACAGCAAGAGATTTCACTCCTATTCCAAAAACAATAGCTACCAGAAAAAGTATCATAAACATTTTATGCGTATATTTTCCTCGCAGAATAACATTCTCATATATCGCGAAAGAAGTGTCTTTCATGCGATTCAATGTCTTGGTGAAAAAAACAGATATATTCCGATAAGTATCTCGTAAAGAAAATTGGCGGATGTATGTCCTTGATTTCGCAGAGGCAGAGTACAGGACAGTACGTATTTTCTGATAATAGATGTTCCAGAGAATTATCAGAAGTGACTTCTCATTTCGTTTCACGTTTCTTTGCATCATCGATTGGGTATGTTTCTTCGCTCGATCAAAAGTAGCGAGCATCCTCTCTTTATTCGCTTTGAGTACTGACTTGAAAAAAGCTTTGCTTCGTTTCATGACCTTGTCTTTACAAAAAAAGCTCGTTATTTATTGATATAACAAGCTATCACAAAGACCTTTTTTTTACAACCCTGCCCGTAATGCTACGCATAGCGTTGCAGGCGGGCCTGCCCGAAACACTTCATAGAACGATGTGGGCGGATTCTTATTTCACTCTAGAGTTTTTCGATATTTTCCAAGACATCGTCAAGTGTCTCAATGCTTTTTGATCCGAGTCCATCGGCCTTGCAGGATGGGTTCTCGAGTTCTCTTCTGACGAGCTCCACAGCTGAGAAAGGACGAACACCTTTGATAATATTGTCATTCAAAGAGATATTCGGACCGTCTTTGCAGAATCCGAAACATTCGTGGATAGGCAAAACAAGAGCTTCTTCTTTCGAGAGTCCTTCTTTGAGATTTTTATAGATATCTTCCGCTCCCTTTCGACAACATTTATCGTGCAGACAGACCTTGATCGTTGCTTGGCATTTCCCCTGTTTCTCCGGAAGGATATCTTTGATAGAGAGCGATGATTGTAATGTTGTTTCTTCCATAAGTGTGCATAGAGTATACCTGCAATTGGCAAGGAAATCAACAACAAGACACCTCTATCCTCTTGACTTTTTTCAAAAAACATTGGCTAATTTAAACTATAAGGAGTACAATAGAGATATGAAAGTTCTTCTTCATTATTCATGTAACCACGTGGTTACCTAGAAAGATAGAAAAAATGCCTTAATCCGTAACGAAAAATCTTATGGACGCAATGTCATCAGGCAGCACAAAACCACTCTATCGCGGAACACAGGTCATCTGGTATCTCCTCGGGCTTCTCGAAACGCTCCTCGCGTTTCGTCTCATCCTCAAGCTTTTCGGCGCCAATGCTGGAGCAGGATTCACAGATTTCATCTACACCGCCACTGGTATCTTCGTAGCACCGTTCACTTCTGTTTTCAGAATATCACGAGTGGAAGGGAGTATTTTTGAATGGACCACCATTCTCGCTATGTTCGTCTATTTTCTCTTTGCATGGGGTATTATCAAGCTCCTTGTCATGGGGAAGACAGTCTCTACTCCTGAAGCAGCCGTAAAACTTGATCGACAAGATTGATAACCTCTTAATTCATTAACATTAAATTCTATGAGTTTTCTTATTTGGATCATCTTTGGTGGTCTCGTCGGTTGGGTCGCATCACTTCTCATGCACACAGACAGTCAGCAAGGCATTCTCCTCAATATTATTGTAGGTATTGTCGGCGCTGTCGTCGGTGGTTGGATCATGACCTTTTTTGGTCAGGCCGGAGTGTCTGGGTTCGATCTCTACAGCTTCGTCGTCGCCCTTATCGGCGCTGTAGTGCTGATTTATATCGTGAAAGCTTTACGCTAAACGATATATTCGGACAACTGAAAAAGCTCTTCTTATTGGAGGAGCTTTTTTATTGCTTAAAAAATACGATTCTTCATTTCTCCTCTTTTTTATAAAAAAATCCCCCGCTTCCTGGTTCGGAAAACGGGGTGATTCTACTTTATTGATATGGCCTTACTGTATTCAGTAGTGACCAAAGCCACCTACTTATCGACAGACAGTACAAATGACGAATGAACGAAGATGGGAATTGTGACTCATTGTTTGTTCAAAAGAACGGCTATAAAGTCCAGCATACATCATTCGTGCAACGGCTGCCATGCAGTGTTGTTCTGTACCGTAATCAAGACTGTGTTTCAGCGAGACAGCGGTAAGCCAACAAGGCCGAAGATTCTTGACTCTCAAGAAATACTCCACTTCGATCATGTACCGATGATTCGACTCGAAAACGATTCTCGTAGCCGTCTGGCTCCGGATATATCCACGTCGCCAGGCCATGTCGTCTTTTGAGTTTTTCGCGGACTTGATTCTCATCAAAACGTCCATATCTCCGTACGATCCGATGACGACACCACCGTCATCATTATCAGAACTCGATATGAAATCTTCCGACAGGCTCTGGGTAAAAACTTCCGCGTCCACCCAATTGATCAGAGGCGCATGTACACGCCATTTCGCTATTTCGTCGGCCACATCAAAGATACCGCCATTGTTCCCATCTGGGGCATAGTTTGGAACAATAGAAAATCCATATTGCCGAACGAAATGTATGAGATTCATCACTCCATTTGTTCTTTCCATTATGTCGTCGAGGATACCGATTGCATCCTGATGATTTTCTCCTCGTGAGTCAGTTGGTAACATGGCAATACAGTCACCCAAACGCAAAAGTTTGAATGTGACATTGCTCATACCAGCCGAGATCATGACATGTTTTGTGGGATCGTCCAAATCTTTCAATGACTGTTCGAGTCCGTCAAGACCGAAAAAGCCATTCGGGCAGGCCGACTCATAGTGATTCGCTGTTTCCAGCGTTTTCAAGGCTCGTTCCAAAAGACGTTCTTCCTTGCCACTTTCTTTTTTAAGGAGGATATAGTTCTTGGAATACTCGCTCAGTATCGAGCGTAACAGAGGGATAGAAAGCTTCTTCCCCTCTCGTGTCTCATAAAACGCATCAGGGATCAGATAAGGGAAATCCATCAAAGTGACGGAGGTCTGGACATTCCCTTCGTGAAACAACTTGCCAATTTCAAAGGTTTTCATGATAAAAATACTCCGGTTGTAAAAGAACTGAAGGTGATCGCTCACCAGCCCGCCAGTCGCCCAGCAGGATAAAACAGGACGATCCCGCTCTACCACAAGAACCCTTTCATTTGGATCCCTAGGTAAGCATGATCAAACTTCCATAGAGTATATCCTCAAAGAATAAAAGAAGTCAATATAAAAAACCTAAGAAAAAGCATTCGGATCTCAAAAGTATTTCCTAATAAAAAAATCCCCCGCTTCCTGGTTCGGAAAACGGGGTGATTCTACTTTTTGATATGACCTTACTTGAAGACATATCCTTGAGGAACGATGACAATACCACTGTCATCAACGAAGAAGCCACGAGCTTTATCGTGTTCGGCATCAAAGCCGATTTTCGTTTTCGGTGGAATATGAACACCTTCGTCGATAATCACACGACTGAGTGAACATCCAGATCCAATTCGCACACCAGCACAGATCACTGACTGACATACTTTGGATCCATACACGCGGACATTGCGTCCGAGAATCGTCTCACAAAGGTAAGCATCTTCCACGATGCATCCACCACTCACAATGAAACGTTCACCGCTACCCAGCCGATGATGCGGTTTGACGAACTTGGCGCCCGGCAGGTTGTCCGCCGGCGTCCAAATAGGCCATTCTTCGTTGTAGAGGTTGATCTGTGGCTCGTACTGGACGAGGTCCATATTGGCCTCATGATACCCACTCACCGTACCAACGTCACGCCAGTAGTGTTCTTTCTGACCAGTGATATGGTTATCCCGATAGTCATAAGCGAACACTGCTTCTCTGGCACTCACCATCTGAGGGATGATGTCTTTGCCGAAGTCGTGATCACTTTCAGCATCATTCGCATCTTCACCAAGATAACTCGAGAGACGATGAAAATTCGCAAAGTAGTTCCCGAGGGAGATATAGCTCCACCCAGGCTTCCCAGGAATTTCTTTCGGGAACTTCGGCTTTTCTTCAAAACCAATGATTCGACTGTTTTCATCGACTTCGATCACGCCAAAGCGTTCTGATGCTTCGCCCGATGGCACAGACATCGCACAGACAGTAAACACTGATTCCCGTGCCTGATGGTACCGATACATCTGAGAGAGATTGATCGCGGTGATATGATCACCACTCATGATGCACACGGTATCGAAAGACCCATGCTCACGCACGGTGTCCAGATTCTGATACACCGCATCGGCCGTACCACGATACCATTCTTCACCAAACACCTGTTGAGGTGCGATGGTATAGACATTGAACCCCATTTTCGGGACTGAGCTCCAATTGTTGGACAGATAGTCCATCAGAAACTGACTCCGATATTGGACGAGTGCCCCAATAGTGTGGAACCCGCTGTTAAACAGATTCGACATCACGAAATCGACAATACGGTATTTCCCGCCAAACGGTACTGCGGGCTTGGCCCGAGTATCGGTAAGCGCGCCGAGACGAATGCCTCGACCGCCACAAAGCACAAAAGAATACACATTCTTCATCTCTTACTCCTACTAGTTGTGAAAAAACTGTTGACAATGTCAACACAATATTTTGACACAAAAATACCCATCAGTCAAGAGATGTTGATGGGTGAAAAAAGTGATACTCAATTGTGTGCTGTCTATTTCTTCTCTTTCGGAAAAAGAGTTTGGAGAAGCTCTATTCTCCCCTCACCTGTCTTGGCGGAATAGCGAATCACAGGGCAATCAGGGAAGGTCGTACGAATTTTCTGCAAACTCTTGGTCATATCGTTCCGACCACCCTTGTCACATTTATTCGCGATGATGATCACTCTTCTCCCATATTCTCGGAGGAGTTCAAAAGTTTTTTTATCGGAATCTTTGGCACCTATCTCCGCATCGACGATGAGTGCTGTCCAAAGAAAATTGACTTCATCAGTACTTGCATACCAGGAAAGATGTTTCTCAAGTTTCGCTCGTACGACTGCTGGACGATTAGCATACCCATAGCCAGGGAGATCGACCAAATACCATGCGTCATTCACGAGGTAGTAATTGATCTCTGTCGTCCGTCCTGCAGAAGAACTTGATCGTGCCATACCTTTCTGTTTTACGAGTGAATTGATCACGCTCGATTTTCCCACATTCGAACGCCCGAAAAAAGCCACAACAGGCAGTGATGGCTGTGGCAGTCCTTCGGAACCAATGACTCCTTTCACAAATTGTACCGAATGTATATCCATAGGTCGTATCGCACCTTATCCTACTTCAAAGAAAAAAACAAATGTTGTTTTCTTAAACATCTCCGTAGCGAGTTTCGATATCTTCGAGAAGCATGTCTATTTGTTCTATTGCGCGTTCATCTTTTGTTGACAATCTCGCTTCTTCGAGCATAATAATAGCTCTGTTTCGAGCATCCTCATCGTACAATCCATCGTCCAATAATTCCTGGACATGGATTATCGTCTCTTCTGCAATATCATTTTTTGCGTCTGACTCATCTCTTTCCTGCAAAAATCCTTCATACATATGTCTGTACGTTATGCTTGAAAACCAATAGTTTTTGATGAAGCATCCGAAGCTTCCACTGTTCCAAAACTCGTTTCGTATTTATTCAAATTGTCAGAAAGTACGGTAATAATTTGTTTCAAATGAGCAGGTGAAACAATGACTCGTGCATTGAGTGTCCCTGTCGGCGGAAACATGTTCATAAAATCCAGAACAAATTCTTGTTTGGTATGAAGCACCTGCATCGCATTCGCATACACCCCGCGCAATACTTCGTCCGTTGCCTTGATCTGAATTTGATTCTTCACTTGTTCTTTCATAAAGATAAAAAATAATTTGAATATTCCTGATTTTCTTATAATTCTTTATTTGATTCAATATTCAGATCCTTTTTTTCTTCGATGTTTTCAATTTTGATCACTCCTTCGTCTTCTTTGGGTGTGTCTGTTTTTTCTTCACTGATTGAAATGGTGCTTGTCGGGGTCAGATTTGCATACGCTACGATAGCGAGAATAATCGTAAATGCAAAAGGAAAACGAAGGGAGGAGAGAGAAGCAACTGTCAATGTATTGTAGAGAATTGGAAGCGTAATAAGATAGAGACCGATTTTGTATGACTGGCTGTACGAGAGATCGGCTTTACGTACCTTGGCAACAACCCAAATAATGACTGCGCCAAAGAGGAGGTATGTCAGATAACTGAACCAGAGAAAAGAGAAAATGAAAAACGGTACGAATATGAAGGAAGCAACCAACACTTTCTTCCCTATGTTCCAAGCGATATCTATCCACTCTCCTACTTTCTGTTCATTCACGACAACAGCTTCTTTTCCAAACATATCAAATTTCTGAATCTCAATCTTCTCTTTCTTTCGATCATAGACCCACACGGCGTCACCTCCGAGAATGGCGGATGTATTATAGAGATCGAAATCAGCTGGCGTCACTGTCCCCTGAGTATTGATAACAAGCAGATTGTCAGAATTTTGTATACCAAACGATGCTGGTACCGGGATCACATACGGTTCTGCGACATTGGAAGTCGCTTGACCATTCTCGAAACGGAGCACGAGTTCATCAGGATAGAGAGACAGTGCTTGAGCGCGAACATCCCCCATTTCTCTCATTTGTGACAAAGAAACAAAAAGGAAAGAAAAGAAAAATATTGCAGTAATACAAGCGATACACACTATAAACAGTGTATACTGCTTCAATGCTCCGCTAAAATGAGTATCTTTTGCTTTCATATAAAAATCTCTATCAAAAATACTCTGTCGGAGTATCCGTAAAAATTCCATAAATTTTCGAAATAAATAATTAAAAAATCCTACTCTCAGTATAAAGTATATCAGCCAATATGCAAAGATTTCTCTTGACAAAATGAGTAAAAAATTCTACAACGGATATATTCTTTCACAATCCAACAGGAGAAAAAATGTTAAATGCAACTGAAATCACCGATATCTCGAGCCTGATTACTGAAGAGGCTGGACTTCTTCACGCTCATGATCCAAAACACGAGCTTCTGAAATACCTGCTCAGCGCCCAGAATGATAGTCTCTGGAACGAATTCCTCTCACGTTTCGGCAAAACGTCGATTACCGACAACGGCATCGCACTTGAAGCGTACAACGAGTACTATTTCGCTCTTCATCGCGCTGTTCAGTCGCTCGAAACATCAGAAAAGATACTGGTGCACGACGACGTCGACTCATACTGAAGAACCCATTCGTTCTCTCCTCCTCTACCAGAAAGCCCACACGATAGCATTCGCTCGGGCTTTTTTCTTTTCCAATGTATTTTTTGTACTTGACAAAAACACAAAAAAGTGCTATAAATAAGTTTCTTTAACAACAGGAGTATGACATGCATGATCCACAAATTATTGTGACCAAAAATCTGGCTTTTGATGAAGCGAAAAAGCTCGTTTTGAAAGATCCAGGTAGCGAGTTTCTGAAATACGCCGAATCTTCTCACCAGATGCACTGGGAGGAATTCCTTCGTCGTTTCGGTGGTTCCAGCGTGAATCATCAGGAGCGCGTGGCTCAGGCGTACAACAAGTACTACCTGGTGCTGAAGAAAGAAAATCAGCGCCTACGGGATGAGGAAGACGCTTCAGTCCCTTTTGAAACGAAGCCTGTTTCTGGTGATCGTACTAACCACCAAAAAATAGAGTTTCACAACTGCCTCAGTTACTACTGAAATTGCTACAGGAGGGATATCTGGTGAAAAATCCAACAAACTTTTCACGTATGCCAAGAAAGGCGTGTGGTCCGCATAGTGCCCGATGGGCGATCAACGCCATCGGTCTTACGTATAAGGAAGATGACGGATTGGAGCACAAATCAGTATCTCCATCTTCGATGCTCAAAATTTTCGTAGCTCACGGTTTTTCTCCCCGTTTCATACAAATGTACGGGGACAAGGTTCAGCTATTGCGCGGAGTCAATCTTCTCTTGAAAACCCATAGACCAGTAGTGCTCTTTGTGAGAGGTCGACTCTTCCCACATTGGGTAGTACTGTGTGGCCGAAACAAGGATATGTATTGTCTCTATGATCCGAGTGTGCTCGCTGATTCAGATACGACACTTCCTGTCGGCAATCGGGCGGTGAGTGGCGAGAAATTGCTTCAGATATGGTCTCTCAAACCATGGAGTTATCTCATTCCTTCGTGGCAATACATTGCCATAACAGTGTAACACCAGTCGCCACCACACAAATGAGCCACTGCTCCCCTCTACAAAAAAAGCCCACACGATAACATTCGTCTGGGCTTTTTCTTTCCTTTCAATGCAATATACGAAGAAGATCACTGATTCTTGACCAAAAATTCTATATCTTATACTCTTTGAGTATCTTTAACAACTGAGGTAAACATCATGGCGAGTCAACTGCCGTTAGAAGACTTGATTGCTCGAGTAAAAGCTTTCACTGAAAACCCTGAGAAGAAAGCATTCATTGCAAGATATTTACTCGAAAGATCCGGGAAAGACGGGAAATGCATAAAGGAAGGATGCAATGGACATATCGTCAAACGGATTCGTGGAGCAACATCCTTTGACTACATTTATAGCGTCCCATACTGCGAAACATGTCGCCAGGAATATCTCTTTGCGCCGAGTAACATTCCTATCGTTGGGCAAAAGAGCTTCAATGAATTGATGAATACGTCCTATGGAATATGACTCTCCCTTGATATGCAGAAAGCCCGCACGATAACATTCGTCGGGCTTTTTTCTTTTTGTCGATATATTTCAAAATTTGAAATTTTATACCTGCAATTCATCCTGTATGCTTTTTGGTTTTATGTGTGTCAATTGCTCCATCAAATCATAACGAAGCGAAGTGTCTGGAAGAAGTCCAACTGGTCTGGGTATCGGCATAGGTTCACCTATGAGAGTGCTTGTTGATATACCGAGCGATTTCATACCATTTTTCGTGAAATCATACACGCTCATCCTTTCTCCAGAAATATGTACAATTCCAATATAGCCAGAAGATATCAATACATCGATGACCTGAGCAGCCTCAGCATAACTGAGTGGCGACTTATACATATCAGTAAATCGAGATACGGTTTCACCTCTCTCGAGCAGTTCTTTTGCTGTTTTGAGTCGATTATCAAGAACGTTATTCACGAAACCATACATATAACTGGGACGGACGATACAATAATCTTTTGAATACTTTCGTACCGCTTCTTCACAAATGCGCAGATTCTTTCCATACAAAGTGACTGGGTGAGGGATATCATTCTCTGTATATTCCCCACGTTCTCCATCAAAAATACCATCACTCGATATATAGATGATTCTCGAATGATGGAAGAACTGCACGAAACGCTCCATCGATTTCTGAAGCAGTGCTGAGTCATCAGTGAATTCAACCATAGCGGTCATAATAACCACATCTCCTTTGTTCTCTGAAAATACTTTCTCTGGATCATCATTCAAAAAATCATACTCGAGAGAAGTATCAAATTTCTTGTGCGTATGATATGTCGTGACAATATCAATATCTTGTTTCTTCAGAACTTGATAGATAGCCTCTCCGAGAAATCCAGTCCCAATAATAGTTACTTTCATAATAAATAATTTGATCAAATATATTCTTCGAAAATACTTAGAAACCTTGCTTCCAAATAGAAGTTATTGATATTTTTAATGAAAAATCCAACAGAGAAATTCACTCTGATCTGTAAGGATTTTATAGCTACCTCTTCCTAAAGATTCTCATGCCACGATCACCTTTTTCTCCAAATTTATTCTCTATCTTTGAAACAAAATCAACAGAAATATTGAGATCATTCGTAGCATCGACGGAAACTTCATCAAATCGATCATTAAAAAGTTTTTCATCGAAAATCTGATCTGACACTTTGGGACTCAGGGTATCGTGGATAAAAAGATATCCGCCTGGTACAAGCACTCTGTATATTTCATCTCTATATTTCTTTACTTTTTCAGTATCTATCTGACTCCCATCGTTCGTACTCATATCAGAGAAGGAGCTAAAGAAATTTCGACAAATGATTCTCTTTACAGAATTATCAGAAAATGGCATCGAGATATTGTCAAAAGCAACGTACATTTCTTTTGAAGGAGTCTTTCCTTCACGGACAGCTTCTCGAGATAAAGCGGTTTTTTCATCAACGAGGTCTCTCTGTGAGATATCGGAAATGACGACAGCATCACCCCAGTTTATTTCTTTTCCCTCCAAAGTAGCTACCCTATCCATTTCATGTATCAAAGAAATATTCCCAGAAGCGATCTCGAGTGTATCAATAATCTTCGGTCTCTCTTGTTCAAAAAATTTTTCCATAGAATTTTCAATGCGTATTTACCATAAAAGCGGGACATTCTGTCCCGCTTTTATTATACTACATTTTTCCTTACTTCTTTTCTTCTTCAGGCTTGGTTTCTTCTGAAACAGGTTCGGTCTCGGCTTCTTTTGGAGCTTCGGTCGTACCAGTAGCGCCTTCAGCACCTGGCTGTGCGCCTGTAGCACTCGCCTTAGCTGCTTCAGCCTCTTGTGCGGCCTTGTAGAGTTTCTCACCAATCTTTTGAGCTGACTGAGAAAGTGTTTCAGTTGCTTTCTTGATGGCTTCGAGGTCATCACCGTTCTTCACTTTGTTGAGTTCAGTGATGGCTTCTTCAACTGGTTTCTTCTCTTCAGCGGTGAGTTTGTCCCCTGCATCTTTCATCGACTTTTCAGTCGTGTAAGAAAGACTGTCTGCCATATTGCGTGCCTCGATGAGTTCTTTCTTTCGTTTGTCTTCATCGGCATGCATCTCAGCATCTTTCTTCATACGTTCGATTTCATCTTTGGAAAGTCCTGTCGATGATTCGATACGGATATTCTGACTCTTGCCCGTCGCCTTGTCCTTGGCAGATACCGTGAGAATACCAGAGGCATCGATATCAAAAGTCACTTCGATCTGTGGGATACCACGTGGTGCCGGCATAATACCATCGAGAATAAACTGTCCGAGTGATTTGTTATCTCCGGCCATTTCACGCTCCCCTTGGAGGACATGAATCTGGACAGATGGCTGATTGTCAGCAGCGGTCGAGAACACTTGTGATCGAGAAACTGGAACGGTCGTATTGCGATCAATAAGTGGCGTACGGACACCTCCCATTGTTTCAATACCGAATGTCAGTGGAGTGACATCGAGGAGAAGCACGTCTTTCACTGATCCTTCGAGCACACCTCCCTGGATAGCAGCACCGAGTGCTACTACTTCATCAGGGTTCACCGTAATGTTTGGTTTCTTACCGAAGAATTTCTCTACTTCAGCGAGGACGAGTGGCATACGAGTCATACCACCAACAAGCACGACCTCACTGATGTCTTTCACATCAAGTTTTGCATCAGCGAGAGCTTTCTTGACTGGTTCGAATGATGCGGTCACAAGATCGCCGACGAGTTCTTCGAGCTTGGATCGAGAAAGCTTGATGAGCATGTGTTTTGGTCCAGACGCATCAGCCGTGATGAACGGTTGATTGATTTCTGTTTCGTTGGCAGTTGAGAGCTCAATCTTGGCCTTCTCAGCAGCTTCTTTGATACGCTGGAGTGAGAGAGGATCTTTGGAAAGATCGATGCCTTCTTGTTTCTTGAATTCATCCAAAATCCAGTGGATGATGCGTTGATCAAAATCATCACCTCCGAGGTGTGTATCACCATTCGTTGATTTCACTTCGACAGTATCTTCTGCAACTTCGAGAATGGAAATATCGAATGTTCCACCACCAAGGTCATAGACAGCGATTTTCTCATCTTTCTTTTTATTGAATCCGTAGGCGAGAGCGGCTGCTGTTGGTTCGTTGATAATACGACGAACATTGAATCCAGCGATTTCTCCAGCTTCTTTGGTCGCTTTGCGTTGAGAATCATCGAAGTACGCAGGCACTGTGATGACTGCATCGGTAATTTTCTCACCAAGTTTTTCTTCGGCATCAGCCTTGAGCTTGGAGAGGATCATTGCACTCACTTCTTGTGGCGTGTATTCTTTGCCACTCATCACAATTTTCACACCTTCACCTGACTGAATGACTTTGTACGGAAGCGTTTTCATATCACGCTTCACTTCGTCATCGTTGAAATGTCGTCCGATGAGACGCTTCACTGAGTAGAGTGTATTTTCCGGATTGGTCACTCCCTGACGCTTGGCGAGGAGTCCGACGAGGCGTTCTCCTGTCTTTGATACGGCTACCATCGATGGTGTCGTACGATTCCCTTCTTTATTTTCGATGATCGACGGAGTACCACCTTCGACAAATGCCATTGCTGAATTGGTTGTTCCGAGATCGATACCTAATATCTTGCTCATAATATTAATGTTAATTTGTTACAATATATTTACTTAATTAATTTAACTGGTCGTATACCGTATCACGTATTCTGTATCATGTATTTCCATACAGTATACGTTATACTTAATACATAATACATCTTCTTATTTAACGATTACCTTCGCTGGCCTCACGACTCTTTCTCCAAACTTGTATCCTTTCTGAATAACTTTGGCTACCGTGTGCTGTTCATCATTCTTCTTTGCCTCATCGCTTTCTACATTTTCTTCAGTATTTTTTTCTGTATCAATCGCTTCGTGGATACTCGGATCAAATACATCTCCTTCTTTCGTTTCCATCACTTGCATTCCATTATCGGTCAGTACTGTTTCGAGTTGTTTCTCGATATATTGGATACCGACGACCCACGGACTACTCGACTGTTCAGGTGGTACATGAGATGTCGCAGAACGGAAATTATCGAGAACAGGGACAATATCGAGTACCAGTTTTTCTATGAGCATCCCGCGCAACTCCTTCTGTGATTCTACCTGTCGTTTCTTGTAGTTTTCGAAGTCTGCTTGCGTTCTTTTCAGGTCTTCGAGGTATTCCTCTGCCTTCACTTGCCATTCTGATTTCTCTTCCATTTCTTCAGTGATCTCTGTTGGTTCTTGATCCTTGTTTATTTCTTCCTGTTCTCTTGTCACGTCGCTCGCGAGCGATGGTGATGAATTCTTTTTTTTATTCGTCATATTTTTATTACGATGAACGGGTTAGTCTATTTTTTGCGAGTTCGAATTGTTCTTGTTTTTCTGCTTCTGAGAGTTCCTTATTCTTTCTCTCTTCTTCTTTTTCTCTTGTCACGTCGCTCGCTTGCCACGTCGTTCGCGAAACGACGGTGGCGAGCGACGGTGATGAATTCTTTTCCATCGTCATATTTGTTTCGTTTATGAGAGAGAAATAAAGACGATGACGACGAGCGAGGAAGACAACAATTTTTTCATATATTCGATGAGGGATTTATTCTTCGCATAATCCATTCGTTTCGGACCGATGATAGCGAGCATTCCTCGTTCCCCTTCTTTGTTCTGATACGGGGCGACGACCATCGAACAGTTGTCTATACCACGAATCGGATTTTCATTGCCGATAAATATCTGTGTCTCTCCGTCTTTCAGTTTGAGCATAATGCCATCGAGTTTCTCGTCGAGCGAATCGAGTGTTTCTACGAGACGACAGAGTTCATCGATTTCTTTGAATTCCGGTTTCTCGATCATCTCCTTCATCCCGAAATCATAGAATTCATCCCCTCCCACATCCTCTCCCGTTTCAGCGGAATCAGAAGTGTGGCGGGCAGGCTTTTTCCACACACCCGAAACGGCGAGATTGCCAGAGAGTGCCGAAAGAAGTTTGGCTGTCGTACGACCGAGACGAAGATGTTTGGCCTTGAGCATGAGGAGTTCTGTTTGTAACCGTTCTTGATCTTTATGTGAGAGCGTTTTTTCCCCCATCATCTCTTCGACATATTTCCGATACCCTACATCGGTCGGGATACGTCCAGCAGAGACATGTGGTTGATAGAGATATCCTTCTTCCTCGAGGATTACCATATCACTTCGCAGTGTCGCAGAGCTCACACCAAAATCATATTCTTCAAGGAGAGCTTGCGATCCTACTGGCAATGCTGTCCTCGTATAGATATCGACGATAGCTGAGAGAATTTTTTCTTGACGATTGTTCATTTCAGAAAAAGATAAGTGATAATTGATAAGAGATAAATAACTCTTATATACATTATAAATACGAATTGGCACTCTGTCAAGTAGAGTGCCAATTCAAAAAAGACAATGAAAAAGGAGGCTTATTTCAGACCTCCTATTCTTGTGTGGCAATACCACAAGCGTTCACCTGAACGCGCTTTATAAATTCTTCATTGACACTGATTGCGACAATTCTGTTCACAGACACGATTCCCTTTGCAGAAGTGATCACGTCTCGCCCAAAGGACGGGAATAGTCCGGTTTTTTCCCTCTTCAGGATTCAAACCGAGAGTCGATAAAAAGATGTGACACACGATGTGTGTCGATGGCTTGGATGGAACAACCTTTAGCTGTTTCCCATCAGGCTTTTTCTTAGCTGTCATTTTTCAATCTCCTTTTCCGTTGTTAAACAAACTACCCTTACTCACTCTCTTCTATAGGACAAGAACATCACGCCTTTGGCACGACTTCAGTCGCTTGTGACGACTTCTTTCTCACAGGGTCATATCCTCCATCGTTCCACGGATGACAACGAAGGATACGTTTCAGTCCCATAAAACCTCCACGCGGAACACCATATCGTTCTATGGCTTCGTACGTATAAGCACTACACGTCGGATAAAATCGACAAAACCGTTCACCAAATACCCTCCCCATAAACCCATGTTCGAGCGAAAGGGTTTTCTGATAGAGTCGAATCGATGCTAGTAATATTTTTTTTATCATATCGACAGCATAGTATCAGGAGAACAACTTTGTCAATTTTCTTTTTGCTTGGTATACTGAGGGAAAGAAAATAAATAGAAACATCCTATTGCTCATCATTGTCGTTCGCGAAACGATATGACAAGCAAGCGACGATGACAAAAAAATGAAAACTCTCAAATACAAAGAAATAACCTGGATAGATTTCGAAGATCCAGGAACGGATGATATCACTTACTTGCAAGAAAATTTCAACATTCATCCCCTTGCAATAGAAGAACTCATCACACCAACCTATCAACCAAAAGTCGTCCAATATGACAGTTGTCTCTTTTTGTCTATTCATATTCCTCTCTTCGACGTAGAACATCGGACCACATATCCAGGAGAACTCGATATTATCCTTACCGAACATCACCTCATCACCAGTCACAAACAAAGCATCTATCAAATCAACAAATTTTTCGAAGACCTCGAACAACATGAGGGGAAGAAACGAATCTCTCTCGGAAAAACCCCTACCTATCTTCTTCATAATCTCATAGAGATCTTGCTCGATTCCTGTTTTCCTCGACTCAATCATATCGGGAAAAAACTCGATTCTGTCGAAACACAGGTTTTTGCGGGTCAAGAAAAAGAAATGGTATTTGAAATTTCTGTCCTCAAACGAGATATTCTCAATTTTCGTCGAACACTCAAACCACAACGCTCTATTCTCGAATCAATGATTCAGAAAAATCATCCTTTCATACCGACTGAGATAAAAATTTATTTCCAAGATCTCATCGGTACGAACATCCGTCTCTGGAACATTCTCGAAAGTCAGAAAGAAACTATCGAGGCACTCGAAGCAACCAATAATTCTCTTCTGTCCAACAAGCTCGATCTAACGATGAAAGTGCTCACTATTTTTTCTGCTGTTCTTCTGCCGATGAGCGTCTATTCCAATATGCTCGCGATGAGTGCGCAAATCCCATTCGGACACAGTCCTTTTGCCTTTTGGATTCATTCAGGATTTATGGCACTCCTCTCTGTCATCACTATCGCCATTTTCAAATTCAAAAAATGGCTCTAAAGTAAAAAACAGCTCATTTGTCTCGGAGTTTGTTTTTGTGTTATTGTGGAATGGCTTTTTGTTGATAATCTATCGCTATGCGTTTCTACAATACTCTCACAAAATCCAAAGAAGAATTCGAACCTCTCAATCCCGGAAAGGTCGGGATGTACATCTGTGGACCAACCGTCTACGGATATATTCATATTGGCAATATTCGTGCTTATACGTTCTCAGATACTCTGCGTCGTGTGCTCGAAGATGCGGGCTATGAAGTACGAATGATCAAAAACATCACCGACGTCGGACACCTCACTTCCGATGATGTCGCTCAGGGTGACAGTGGTGAAGACAAAATCGAGAAGAAAGCTCGCGCAGAAAAGAAAACACCTGGAGAAATAGCTCTTTTCTACGAAGCATATTTTCACCAAACAGAAGATGTAATGAATATCCTCCCTGCTCACTATTTTCCTCGAGCGACAGCTCATGTAAAGCAGATGGTTCACCTCATCGAAGAACTCATAAAAAAAGGTCATGCCTATGAAAAAAATGGTAATGTTTTTCTCGATGTGACGACATTCCCTGATTACGGTAAATTGTCTGGTAACACACTGGTCAATCTGAAAGTCGGCGCACGTCTCGAAGAACATCCTGACAAGAAAAATCCATGGGATTTCGCTCTCTGGCTCAAAGCACCAGAGGGACATCTCATGCACTGGACCTCTCCTTGGAGTGAAGGGTATCCTGGATGGCACATCGAGTGTAGTGCGATGAGCATGGAATATCTCGGTAATACAATCGATATTCACACTGGCGGAGAAGACAATATCTTCCCTCATCACGAAGCAGAAATCGTCCAATCAGAAGGTGTGACCGAACAACCTTTCGTACGATACTGGATGCACACGCGTCACATACTCGTAAGTGGCGAGAAAATGTCCAAATCCAAGGGTAATTTCTACACGCTCGAAGATGTCGTTGAAAAAGGATTTTCTCCGATGGATTTTCGCATTCTTCTTCTCAGTGCTCATTATCGCAGTCAGATGAACTTCACCTGGGAATCCCTCGAACAAGCCAAGAAAAATAGAGAAACGCTCTTCACGACATTTGATCGTCTCTCTGCTCTTCCAAAAGAAAAAAATATCGACACAGCATTTGATGGACAAGACCTGATCGAACGCATACGTTTTTCCATGCAAGATGATCTCAATTCTCCAGAAGCACTCTCTCTCGCACTCGAACTCACCAAACAAATAAATACGATTCTGGATCGGAATGAACCTGTAAATCAGTCTGCGCTTCTACTCGTTTTTGAAAAAATATTTTTCTTTTTCGGCCTGAAACAGGAAATAACCGTTATACCAGAAGAAGTCACTATTCTTGCCGAGGCACGCAAGCACGCACGAAAAGAGAAAAACTTTGCTGAATCCGATCGTCTCCGTGATACCATCCTCGCTCACGGATACAAAATAGAAGATATCGCTGATAACTACCAGATCAAAAAAATCTAAAAAATGAAAAGGGGTAGTCGTATATTCACACGACCACCCCTTTATTCTGCTTCACACACTTTTTTCTTCTCCTTTTCCTTTGTTTCAAAAAAAATTTCTAGTGATATGGTATCACCTGACAAAATAGTCAATCGACTATTTGTGATTTCTTTCTCATATCCTTCTGTCTCCTTTTCCATCCAACGAGCGAATTCAAATTGGACAGAAGTCACCGTTCCCTTCAGCGTTATACTACTCATTGAAACCTCCTAAAGAACAATACAAACACCATTTCATCACACTTTACATATATACTAAAATATCACTTTCGTCAAGTTGAATTCTCTCTAATACTCGAGTATACTAAAACAACTGCTCTAAATACATACTTCACTTTCATGGCAAAAACGACCGAACATCTCCGAGTTCCCCCTCACAACCTCGAAGCTGAGACATCTGTCCTCGGTTCTCTTATGCTCGACAAAGATGCTGTGATCAAAATCGCAGACCTTCTCAAGGTCGGAGATTTCTACAAGGACGCTCACAATCTCATCTACGAGACTATGCTCACTCTCTACGAAGAACGTGAGCCGATTGATGTTCTCTCTCTTGCCAACAAACTCGAAGAAAAAAGCAAACTCGAAGAAATTGGTGGATCGAACTATCTCGCCAGTCTCGTCAATTCTGTTCCTTCGTCTTCAAATGTCGTTCATTATGCCAAAGTAGTGCAGAAAAAGGTTCTCCTTCGTAGACTCATCAGTTCGGCAAACGACATCGTGGAACTCGGTTATGATGAATCAGAAGATATTCAGAAACTCCTCGATCAAGCTGAACAAAAAATATTTGCCATCTCTCAGAATTATATCAAGCAGGATTTCATACCAATCAAATCCATTCTTGAAGTAGCTTTCAATCGTATCGATGAACTCCATAAAAGCGACAATACCTTTCGTGGCGTACAGACACATTTCCCTGATCTCGATAATATTTTGGCAGGACTCCAGAAATCCGATCTCATCATTCTCGCCGCCCGTCCATCTGTCGGAAAAACATCTCTCGCGCTCGATATCGCCCGTCAAGTCGGTATTCACTCCAAAGTTCCTGTCGGTATATTCTCTCTTGAAATGGGTTCTGACCAGCTCGTCGATCGTATGATCGCTTCACAGGCCGGTGTCGATCTCTGGAAACTCCGTACGGGCAAGCTCTCAAGCGAAGGTCCTGACAATGATTTCGAGCGTATCTCGGATGCTATGGGAGTGCTTTCTGAAGCCTCTATTTTCATCGATGACTCTGGATCACTCAACATTATGGAAATGAGAACAATGGCCAGACGCCTCCAAGCAGAACACA
Source organism: Candidatus Moraniibacteriota bacterium (assembly GCA_028688415.1). Classification (NCBI taxonomy): domain Bacteria; phylum Candidatus Moraniibacteriota; species Candidatus Moraniibacteriota bacterium. The sequence continues at coordinate 197,327 of JAQTYF010000001.1, read as the reverse complement.
ATCTCGGACTCATCATCATCGACTACCTCCAGCTGATGGAAGGACGAAGTAGCAAAGGCGACAATCGTGTCCAAGAAATCTCAGAAATATCTCGCGGACTCAAGCAACTCGCACGCGAACTCAATATTCCGGTCATCGCTCTCTCACAGCTGTCTCGTGCGGTCGAATCCCGTCCTGATCAGATACCAAAACTGTCTGACTTGCGTGAGTCTGGTTCTATCGAACAGGATGCTGACGTCGTACTTTTCCTCTATCGTGAAGACCGCGTGAAACCAGATACACCAAACAAAAATATTGCTGATATCATCATCGCCAAACACCGTAATGGACCAGTCGGTAAAGTGCAACTTTTCTTCGATGACAATTCTGCTGCGTTCCGATCACTCGAGAAACTACACGATGATAGATAAATGATGAGGGATAATTGATAAGTGATGTCAAATTCTTATTTTCCCCTTTTCTTTTTTATCTTACATCCATTATCTCTTATCTAGCATCTTGTTTTTATGCATTATCCAAAAGTTTTTCAGTCACTCATCGCACACTTCTCTTCCCTTCCTTCCGTGGGACCGAAAATGGCCGAACGTATCGTACTCTATCTGTTCAAACAGGATGAGGAACGGCTGCAGGGTTTTGCAGAGAGTCTCGAAGCACTCCATCATCTGAAAAGTTGTACTCGTTGTTTTCATATCGCCGAAAGCGATCTCTGTATGATCTGTGCTGATACCAAGCGTATCTCAGATGTTCTCTGTCTCGTGGAAGAACCACTCGATGTCATCGCCATCGAACGTACCGGCACCTACAACGGTCTTTATCACGTACTCGGTGGACTTATCGAAAGCGGGAAGAATGATAACAGCAACAACCTCCGTATCAGCGAACTCCTCCATCGTGTCGCAGACGAACACATCACAGAAGTGATCCTTGCTACCAATCCTACCACCGAAGGCGATATGACTGCTCTCTACCTCAAGAAGAAGCTCGAGCCCCTCCATATCAAAGTGACCCGTATCGCTCGTGGTATGGCGACCGGTGGCGATATCGAATATGCCGATGAAATGACCCTTACTGCCTCCTTGACAAATCGCAAGGAACTGGTATAATATCATTGTGAGTAGGAGCACTTTCAAAACGAGTAATATCACCCGTTTTTCTTTTTTTCAACCAACCGAGGAGCAAGAAAATGACAGCTTTTGTGCCGTTTGAACCAGGCATGGAGGGGCACTTTGTCCCCTACGAAGCCGTGGAAGAAGGTCTGGTTGTCATCAGTGATGATGACCAGCAACAACAGCCTACACAAGGTGATTCTTCACAGGAACAAAAAAATAGTGAGTGAAAACTCAAAAAAAAGCCCGTCAGGTAACATCCAGACGGGCTTTGAAATTTTATAGGAGAAACTTTTATGCAGTAATCTTGGTAATTTCTACTTCGGTATATGGTTGACGATGACCAAAACGTACGAGATAACGCTTCTTGGCCTTGTGTTTGATACCTTTTACTTTGTCATGACGATCTTGATCGATCACTTTTCCTTCGACAACAGCCTTTTCCAAAACTGGAGTACCAACCTGTACGGACTTCTCATCACCAACAAACAATACTTCAAAAGCAATCGTATCACCGATTTCTTTTTCCAATTTTTCAATTTTCACTTTCTGTCCTTCGGAAACTTTGTACTGCTTTCCGCCAGTTCTGATAATCGCGAGCATATGCCAAAAATAAATACTATTAACAAGCCATTTGTTTACTTGTCCACTATACGCTATTCCTCGAAAACTGTCAACCAGCATTGGAACAGTACTGTACATCATACGTATTATTTCCCTTTATAAAAGGCAAAAAATGTGTTATATTTGTATTGTCCTATTGACAAAACGCTATAAAAGGAGTATGATGTATAGTCAGTTTCTTAACAAAACTGCTCCCGGTGAGCCATATTTTTTCGTATCCCCTTACCCGGGGAAGGCATACAGCTTACATTGGAGTCATATCATGCATTGTTTCAAAGAAACAAACGAAAAAAACGAGGGTCCTTCTATAGTGGCAACACACTATACACCATTCATCATCCGATCGGGTCTCAAAACCGATCGGGAAACATGTTTGGTAGAGGACCACTACCGGCGTCGACACGAACAATTCGCCATCAAATACGGGTGGGAAGAAGTACGTGCTGATGGCATGGAACAGGATGGCTACGACCGTTTCGGTCGATGCGATTATGTTCTCCTCGCCAATGCTCTAGGGCAAGTAGGTGCTGGGTGTCGTCTCATTTGGAGCACACCCACACTCGATTTGCCCATCAGCAAACTCCTGGATAATTCTCAATCGGTACCACTCGGTTCCGTCGAGATCTCCAGAATCACAGGGACTCCCGAGTCTGCAAAGCATTCTCTCGAGTTCCTCGGCCATCTCCTCACGTATCTTCATGAACGAGGAGTGACAGGCTTTTACGTCACCATACGGCGACGTCTATTGGAGCGATATCGGCATAGCGGTTTCGATTGCTATGAGACACTCCCTGGAAAGGCTCTCGAGAAAACAAGTCGGACAGGGAATAAAGAATATTTTCTCCCCGTTTGGATTGGAGTCAAAGGATATCAACAAGCGTTCAGTATCCTTTCTCACTCGTGTGCCTAAGGTCTAAGGCCTAAGACAACAAGACCCTATTATGCAACTGCATCGTAGGGTTTTTTCTTTTTCAGATAAGTTATATTCCTTATTCAAGAATGGCTTTGATACGACGTACTCCAGCTGAGCAAGCCTCTTCTTTCATAATCTTGAAATGCCCCAAATCACCCGTATTGGCTACGTGAGGGCCACCACAAAACTCAAGACTGAATGCTCCTATTTTATACACACGCACTTTATCACCATATTTCTCCTCAAAAAGTCCGATGGCACCGAGTTTTTCTGCCTCTTCTTTTGGCAAATCTTCATAACTCACTAGAAGTTTCTCGGCGATTTTTTCATTCACAATATTCTCCACTTCTTTTTTTTGTTCATCAGTCATTTTTTCAGGATGAGAAAAGTCGAATCGCATACGTTCTGATGTAATATTGCTTCCTTTCTGAGTAACATGATTGCCGAGGACAGTTCTCAATGCTTGCTGAAGGAGATGTGTCGCCGTATGGTATTTCACTGACATTTCACTGTGATCGGCAAGTCCACCCTTGAACTTCCCGGCACTTGCAGAACGTGAGAGTTCTTGATGTTTCGTAAATTCTTTTTTGAATTCTTCTCGATTAAGAGTCACACCTTTTTCATTCACCATTTCTTCTGTCATTTCGAGAGGGAATCCGTATGTTGAAAAAAGTTCAAAAGCATCTTTTCCTGTCAGACTCTTTTTTTCGAGACGTTTTTCGAGCTCTCTCATACCACGTGTCAGCGTTTCTCGAAATTTTGATTCTTCTCCATCTATGATGGTAACAATATACCCTTTCTTCTCTTCCAGATATCCATATGCTTGTGCATATTCTTTGATAATAGCCGGGACACATCGTGACAGTGATTGAGGAGAAATTCCGAGTATATCAGCATACCGCACCGCTCGTCGCAAGAGTCTGCGAAGAACATATCCCTGATCAGTGTTGGAGGGCACTACTCCGTCTGCAATGAGAAATATCGAAGCACGAATATGATCCATCACGACGCGGAAAGCATACGTGTATTCTTTATTTTCACCATATTTCTTCGAAGAAAGTTCTTCGATAGTCTGACGAAGCGTATCAAAGATATATCCGAGAAACATATCTGGATTATTCCCCTGCGCTGCGACAAGCCGTTCGAGACCTCCACCAAAATCGACATTTTTCTGAGCGAGTTTTTCGAAACCAGTCGTCGTTTTTTTGTACTCCATAAACACATTGTTGCCGATTTCCATAAATCGACCACAATCGCAATTCACATGACACGGTTCATCTTTCCAAATGGATTGTTCGTGGAGCCCTTGTGATTCACCAAAATCCCAGAACATTTCCGTGTCTGGTCCTCCTGGTTCACCGACCGGCATATTTCCTGGTACACCCGCACGACTCCACCAGTTTTTCTTTTCAGAATAATAAAATATTTTTTCACCTGTTCGTATTCCGTTTTTTTCCGGATCTTCCCCTATCATTGCCTCAATACCCTTTTCTCGAAAGAGTTTCTGCCAGAGGAGAGCCGATTCTATATCCCTGGGAATATTGAGATCTTCGTTTCCTCGAAAACATGTAAAGTAGAGATTTTTCGGATCGAGACCAATGCCTTCTGTCAGAAATTGCCACATCCAGGTAATCTGCTCCTGTTTGAAATAACCCTGTTCACCAATAGCATCGGTTGCAGTCGGATCACCAAATGACCAATTTCCGAGCATTTCAAAAAAAGTCGTGTGACGATTATCCCCCGCTTCTTCAATATCCTGAGCACGAAAACATTTTTGAGCATCAGTAATACGAGAACCCATCGGATGCTTTGCTCCGAGGAGATATGGGAGAATCGGTTGCATACCAGAACCCGTGAAAAGTGTCGTCGGATCGTTCTCTGGAACGAGTGGTGACGAAGGAACTTGTTTATGGTTTTTCGATTCAAAAAATTCCAAATAAATTGTACGGATATCTTTCATAGCCTTTTTTTCTGATTACGGTATTTCTCTGATACTCTCAGTTACAAACTATTCATTTTTTTCTTCGCTTGCGCCGATGCTTCTTGGGCTGACTGCAGTTTCTGTTTCGCTGATTTAAGAAGAGACTGCTTGTGTTCGAGCTCTGCTTTGAGTCGAGACATCTGAATCTCTATTCTGTGTATTTCTTGTTCCAAATCAGCACATGATCGTTCAAATTTCTTCTCGCTGGATTGCAGATCAAAAAGATTAAACTGAGCTTCACGCACTGCTCGTACTCGATCGGATTTATCTGCCATTATATCATTGGACATAGGGTATCTTCATCAAAAAAGTATTCTAACAAAAATGTTTCTTTCCGACAAGTCTACCGATTTTCTGCTGGATCGACAGTAAGGGATATTTTTTCTTCAGATTTTGGTATGTGACTGACAAACCATTTCGGATAAAACGTGATGCGAATACTCTTCAGTTCAGGAAAATCTTTCAGTGACTGTTCGATACTTGGCATATCTTTGCCAGCAAGCATCGAACGCAATTTCTCGATATCAATAACCGATTCTTTGGTCACACGAGCACTCGCTTTGATACGCACTGTCCCAATGGTAAAGTCCACAAGAGAGTCATCATACGTGATATTGGATGATGCGACTCGATATTTCACGTTTTCATTATTTTGTACGACTATATCCTCTATTTTTTGCTGTACAGTCTTTTCTGAAAATACGATAGCTTTCACTTTGAAAACCCCTTTGTATTCGATCATATTTGCGACCGTGCCGACAGAAGGAAATACGGGGGTGAATGTTGGAGTTGTCTCAATCTGTTCTTGGAGTATCTTTTCTGAAGCATCGATTTCTCCACGGGTGTCATTTAAAAACATTTCTTTCGCTTTCGTACTTGCCTCACGCAAAGCAGTATCCTGATCGAGTTTGGTCACGACAGAGACATCAGAAATACCACTTTTTCCACCTCCCGTCATTGCTTTGGAAGACTGAGCAGAAAATTTCTCATATTTTGGACTTCCTTTGAAACCAGGAACGGAAAAACGAGAGGCTTCAATATTATATTCTTCACCGGCCCGATCAGCGGTCACCTCTACGGTTATTTCTCCTGGCACTTGTTTTCCATCTATTTCTTTCATCCCTGGAAGGGTGATGCCACTCTCCAATCGAAATATTTTCCCATCTGGAGTTTCCAGTCTCGTCGTAGCAACAAGAGATTGTGGCTCTGTACTGAAAGCATTATAGAGAGTGACTGTGCCATGAGACTTCTGGTCTGTTCCTCCTGATTTTCCAGTCGTCGCAACGGTCACTGATACTTCTTGCTCATTCTCGATCATACGAATTGCTATGTCATTACGAGCATCATCACCCAGCTTGCCGTTGAATTCTTTCTCAAAAGATTGGAGATCTTTGAATGGCGTCACATGAACATCCGCTTTCGGAAAAAGAAAGAAGAGGCCAACAAAAACGACAGAAAGAAGGGAGATACCTCCTAACGCGAAAAAGAAAACGCGGGCGTTTTTATTGACGGTAGCAGATTGTATTTTTTCCTTTGTATCTTGTTTTCTTTGTGGCTGTGGATTCGTATCCGTATGTGTATAAAAATTTTTCAATCGTTCACCATATTCTCGTGTCTGAGCAGGAAATTGTTCCTCTTGTGTTGTTCTCATAGTCGGTGAGAGTGGTTTTTTTGTATTGTCGACAAGAGCGGTACGCATTGGTTGCAGTAAAGTAGGACGGACAGAGACTCTCGGAGCACTCATATCTGTACGCTTTGAGTTGAGGGAAGTCAATTTCTCTGGGGAAGCGTTGCGTATAGATATTTTCTTCTCTACAGGAGATGAAGTATTGGAAGCAAAAGAAGAAAATGGTGCAACGGCAATATTTTTTGAAGCAAGGTTCGGTTCTTTTTTCATATTAAATGCAGTACTTCCTATGGTATCAGCAGAAATAAGAGAATGAGATTCTTCTTCGTCATCAGAGAATGATGTACCATATTGTTCTCTGGAAATATCGGCTGCTTCAGAATTACGCGATGAAAACTCGATATGCGTCTCTTTTTTCAGAGACTCTTCCAGATAGTCTTGTGTCTCGATACCCGCCTTCTCAGCAAGCATCTTCCCTGCTTCATCTTGTGTCACAATGATAATTTTTTTATTGCATTTTATCGCTTCTCGTTCCAAAAGACGCAAATTGATGATACTTTGTAGTACGAGTGCACGTTTGGGAAACACAAAAATATTCTCTTCATCGAGAGACTTCCGTAAGTGACTGATCACGGAAATAATTTCTTCGTCTGACTCGATATAAAAAGTTTGTGCCATAAGCAATAATAAAATGTGTGTAAAAAATCGAACGTATTGTGATTTATCGTCTCTCTATAGTTTCGACACTTCTCTGTAAAATACTGGAGAGCATTTTCTCTTCATCCAAATGACTGAGGAGAGCGAGATTGGCCAATCCGATAGGAGTGATGTCTTGCGGATTGTTCAATTCGCCGGTTGCATCAACAATGTGCACAATGTCACGCGGTTGCAAAAATCCGACTTGGGGCTGTTTGGCAAATGGGAGACTTTGTTTCCACCAATCTGGAGAGAGTAACGCCTTCTGAATTCCTGGCAAAGCCGATCCACCACCACAAAGAAATATACGCGATGGCAAGATATCTGTTTCTGCAAATTCGAGGAGTGATAACTCTACACCACCAAGCCACACACGACAGTCATCGGCGAACAAAAGTGAAAGGCGCTCGGCATCTTCTTTCCGTATTTGTCCATTGGTATAATCAATTTTCATTTTTTCTGCAACCTCAAAACTCAGATTGAACTCTTGGGCCAGATGTTTCGTGAAAGCTCGTCCACCAAGAGCAAACATCTTTGTTCCCTCCAATCCACCATTACGGACAACGGCAATATCCGTTGTACCACCACCGATATCAATAAAGATTGCGTTGAAATCCATCATGTCTTTCACTTCGACAGAACGTGCTACAGCATACGGTTCAGCAGCAACCGAAAGAAGATCGAGATCAAGTTCGTCCGCAATAGTCTCGATAGCTCCGAGATGAATCATTGGTGCGTAAGCATTGAATACACTCATAGAAACATCTCTTCCCTGAAAATTCACAGGGGTAGCAATATGGTATCCATCGATGCGCACATCGACTATAGCTGCGTTGATGAGTTTGACATCGATATCACTTTGTCCCGTTTCCCATTCCAATTGTTTTTTGATACGCTGATATGCTTTATCCTGTACTTTCTGAATAATTGTTTTCAATTCCGCAACACCGATATGCATTTCAGGATTGACTCGTTCATAATGTACCGTCGTTGTTGTGCCTTTCACGAGTTCTCCTGCGATACCGATGATGCTTTTTTTGATATGTTTGATATGAGCCTGCTCCTTGGCAAGAACAATAGCCTCTCGACAAGACTCGATCACGCGACTAATATCCGATACTGCACCACTTTGCATATTACCGATTTTCTGAGGTGCTCTACCAACCCCAATAATAATACCCTGATTTTTTTGTTTATCAATACGAAAAATAAGGGCTTTTACCACTTCTGTCCCTATATCCAGTGCCAGAAAAAGATCTGAATCACCGCCCCATGGAAGTTTCGAAAAAATACCCATACTGTATAAATGATGCTTTTAGTTTAAACGTTCTGGGAGAATATCTCCGAGAGACTGTTCCATTATATCCTTGTGCAAGAGACCACTGATTGCCCCATACTCACCAATCACACTTCCGCTATTCGCTGTACCATAACAAAGGGCTTTTTCTATAGAATGTCCTTCGAGAATAGCTCCAAAGAAGCCTGATGCAAACGCATCACCACATCCAGTACTATCTACCACGCTTGATTTCGTATGTATCGGACAAAACCAATACGCTGTGCCATCAAAACTCCAAGCACCTCGTTTTCCGTCTGTCATACTGATAATTTTTGCGCCAAAAAGGTGCAATGCTTCGAGAAGGAAAAATTCATCATCGAGTTTTTCCCGAGGTATATCTTTTTTGATTTGTATCACAAGTTCGATCGCTTCATCTTTGTTAAGCATCAAGACATCACTGACCGCTACGGCCTTGAGAACAGCTGAGACGTTACTTTTGATATTGTGTTGACCTGGATTGAGTGCCAGAGAAAGACCCTTCTTTTCTTTGAAATCAGTGAGGATACTGAGATTGTTCTCCCAATCACCATTGAGAGCACTGACAAAAATCCATTCAGTGTTTTTCAGTTTTTCAGTTTTGATCTCCAATTTTTCATTGGCATCTCGATTATGAAAAATAGTCCGTTCTCCGTTTTGCATCATCACGATAATAGCAGAGAGATCTGTCTTGGCGGTTGCATCAATAGACAAAAGATCGGTCGGTACAGACTCGCTCCGAAATTCATCTAAAATCCAGTCTCCAGTTTCGTCCTTGCCTATCTTACTATAACAACCGACACGATGCCCGAGACGAGTCAATCCGTGTGCGACATTGGCAGCGACACCTCCGACAGCTTCAAAACGATTCTCGACACGGATTTTTCCACCCAATTCAAAAGCAATCTTCTCTTTCGAGAGAATATCCTCCGGTGTTTCGATAATAATTCCTTCGTCGGTAGGGAAAAAAACATCTTTGGAGGTCGAACCAACACAGATAACTTTATACGATGGAGTAGTGAAAAACATACGTTCCAGGAAAATTATTTTTTGATATTTTCTTTTTTTCAAAGTCACTTTTCTTTGATTGATACACAATCATCTTCTGGTTTATTATACCACACTCTCTCATTCTTCGCTTTTGAGCACTTCGAGTCCTGGCAAAGTGTTTCCACCGAGAAACTCGAGCATCGCTCCGCCACCCGAAGAAACAAATCCGATTTTGTTCATCGCATCCGCTTTCTCCAATACAGAGAGTGATTCTCCTCCTCCAATAACGACGTACGCGGAACTCTCGAGAAGAGCATGGAGGATAGCGTCCGTTCCCATATCGTATGGTTTTTCTTCAAACTTTCCCATTGGCCCATTCCATATTACAGTCTTGGCTAATTTGATCATTTGTATAAAAAATGCAATCGTTTTTGGTCCGATATCGAATCGATCAGGAGAGCCGAAATCTTGTGGAAGCAATACTTTTTCAGAAAAAACGATGTTCTGATCAAGAGCTTCATTGGCGATCTTCCCTCCCACCAAAATAGCATCGTAATTTTCTTCAAATGCATGAATAAGAGGCAACTTGGTCTCTATTTTGGCACCACCAATCACGGCAATAGCTGGATGTTTCGGTTCATATTTCACTCGATCGAGCGTTTCCACTTCTTCGATCAGTCGGAAACCGGCATACGCAGGAAGCAGTTGTGGAATACCGACAATAGAAGCGTGTTCCCGGTGACATGCACTAAACGCCTCATTGACAAAGACACTGAATGGTTCTGCCAATTTCTGTGTGAAGAGTATATCATTGGATTCTTCCTCAGCATAGAACCGGACATTCTCCAAAAGGAGTACCGCATCCGATGGTAACGTATCAAGAGCCTGAGACACCTTGTCTCCGATACAGTCTGGGACAAATACTACTTTACGCTTGAGAGATTGCTCTACAGCAGAGATGATGCGTTCTGTAGAAAACATCTTATCCTGAGCTTCGGGACGACCCAGATGAGTGAGCAAAGCTATTTTCACACCAGGAAATTGCGCAAGAAAATCAATGGTTTTTTTCACGATATCAAAACGGAAATGTTCTGCCACTTCAGACACGTTCTTGAATTCGACATTAAAATCCACTCGTACGAGCACTCGAGCGTTCTCCAGCGATGCTTCTTCGATACTTTTTAAAATCATATATCATTTCCTCTTAGTGATTTACAAATGTATTTTTCCCATGCCGAGAATACCGATCATGAGACCAATAAGCGCCGTGAGTGCAGTAAATATCCATGCTCGCATCACTATTTTTGGTTCTTCCCAACCTTTGGCTTCAAAATGATGATGGAGCGGTGCTGACAAAAATATTTTTCGTTTCAAAAATCGTTTACTCAACAGTTGGAGAGCAGCACTTCCTGATTCCAAGATATAGATAAAAACAATAAAGAAAAGAATCAAAGACGAATTCGTGAGCATCGCTACGACGCCGAGTGTCGTACCGAGTGAAATAGCACCAGTATCACCCATAAAAAATCTCGCGGGAGGAATATTGAACCACAAAAAAGCAAGGAGGGCTCCTGAGAGGGCTGCACAAAAAGATGCGAGGTCCAAACTGTTTTGCATAAAAGCAATGAGCGTGAAAGAACTGAAAGCGATAAGGAGCACTCCTCCATTCAGACCATCGAGACCATCTGTTTCATTGGATGAAATAGCCGAAAAAAGAATGACAAAGATAAAAAGTGGGATATACCAAAGCCCCATCGAAAAATCACCCAGAGCAGGGATATGTATCTCATCCCATCCGAGTTTGGAATAAAACCACCAAGCACCTATGCCTGCAATAGTGAAAAGCCACCAAAAACGTAAAGCAAATCGCATTCCTCCACCCTTGTTTGTGCCACATCCACGGATACTCATATAATCATCAAACAATCCGAGTATACCAGCAGTTACCAGTACAAAAAGAGGCAACCATACCTGTGAATGACTGAGAAAATCCAATCGAGCGATGAAATTGATACCGAGCCATTCTGCAATAAGTGGAAACAGATAATGCGAAAGATACGCCAACATCAATACCGTTACCCAAATAATCACTCCACCCATGGTTGGTGTCCCCTGTTTTTTGGCATGGAGTTTACCGACAAATGTCAATGTTTCCCCGTCGACTGATTTCGATTTTATTTTGATACCAATTTTATATTTATAGAGGATATGTGTCCAGATCGGTGTGAGAAAAAATGCCAAAAGAAATGCTAAAAATCCGGTAAAAAGAACTTTGAGCACATTGATCACCATCGGAATATTCTGCACTTGAGCAATTTGGATATCCATAGAAAAATTACATAATTATTATCTCCAGCTCACCGATTGGAAACTCCAATCAAACATCGATCGAATACTTTGCCAACGATTAGGATCATCGAGAAGTACTGCTACTACTCTATGTGATCGACTCTCATCAGTAGCAACTGCCAACAAAGAATATCCTGCGAGCGGAGTAAATCCAGTCTTTGTTCCAACCAGATTTGGCAATTGACCAAGTAACTTATTGGTGTTGAAAATCTCGTGTTCATACACTCCATCAGAAGAGGCAATGAAATCCTTTTCTATACGCATTATCTCCCAAATCTCTGGAAAAGAAAGAGCGTGTACAGTAATTTTGGCCATATCAAGAGCAGAAGAATAACACTCAGCCTCACGTCCATCGAGTTCGAGACCGGATGGTGTGCAAAAATGAGAATGTTCCAACCCGAGTTCTTTGGCTCGTGCATTCATGATATTCGCAAATCCTGCTTGTGTTTTTCCGATATGTTTTCCGAGTGCGATGGCAGAATCATTGGCACTATTCATGAGCGCTGCTTTCAAAAGATTTTTGACAGAAATTTTCTCCCCCACTTTGAGACGTACACTATTACAGAAACCCGAACGAGGGCAACCGATACGAGTCCCTTCAGCATAGACCGCTTCTTCGTCGATAGTTACGAGTTCATCGAGATTCTTCACCCGTTCCATTACTATTGTCGCTGTAAAAAGTTTCGTAAGTGATGCTATTTGCCGTTCTTCATTTGCATTTTTCTCATACAATACATTTCCAGAATCGACGTCGAGAATGACTGAGGCATGAGCAGAAACAATACTCAGGTTCGGTGCATACGTCTTGAGTTCAGGGACAAAGCCACACGCAAAACTTCGATCCTCTGTCACATAAACAGTATCGGCTATTTGACGCGATTCGAAAGAAGTATCAGAAAAACGTGTATCTTCCATACGAAACAAACCAAGAAAGCTCTCTCCTCGAGCCAAGAAATGTTCTCCATCAGAAATGGTGAGGAAGAGAATAATGATTACAGAAGTGAGAAAGACGATAGCTTTGTGCATATTTTATTCAGACGTTTTTTGTGTATTGATATCAGATGGATCTGGTGTTTCTTGTTCGAGAGGAAAATCAATAAGCGTTTTCAATCGTCCATCGACAGACATCGTCTCGTAATCAGGGAGTTCTTGCACACTATGTAGTCCGAGTAACTGCAGAAAACGAAACGTCGGGGAATAAACATATTCACGAGTATCTGTCGGATTGGTTTGTCTCTCGATCAAATCACGGAGAAGGAGATTACGCAAAGTAAAACTACAATTCACACCGCGAATCGCTTCTATAGCTACTCGAGAAATCGGCGCCCGATACGCAACAATAGAAAGTACTTCAAGTGCGACTCGACTGAGATTTTCCTGCATAGAACTCTTGGTCAACAATTCGACCAGTGTCGCATTTTCTGGTTTCGTACCCATGACAACTTCTTTTTCCTTCATCACGAGCATGAGTCCGCTCGAAGCATCTTCTGAATATTTCAAAGCGAGTGTCTCGAGGGATTGTTTGATAGTTTCTTCATCAACTTCGAGTATTTTGGCAAGACGAGCAAACGAAATAGGTTCTCCACTGATAAAAAGGAGGGATTCTAGTGATGAGAGAATATGAAGTGATGACATAGAACGATATATTATGGAGCAATACGATTGATACGAATATTACTAAAAAACTTTTCTTGATCAACAGAGACAATACGCTGTTTGACCATTTCGAGCAGAGCCAAGAAAGAAACAATGATTTCGACACGTGAAGATCCGGACTGCACAAGATCAGTGAAAGAAGATTCCGCTCGTTCTCGAAGCGTACGCTTGAGCTCATTTATTTTCTCTTCCAATGTAATGACGGCCAAAAGTTCTTTCTCCGGCAATACTTCGACAAGAGGGATCTCACCTAGGACATTGGAAAAATGAAGCTGTATGTCGTCGACAGTGAGTCCGCTCGGTGGATAGAACACGATACGTGTCCCGAGAAAACTCTCACGTATAGAGATGCTCTTTCCTTGATCGATCAACGTCCCGAGTCGAACAGCTCCTTCACGAAATCGCTTGTATTCTTTGAGTCGTATTTCGAGATCGTCCATCGACTCTTCTTCCTCTTCGGTAAATTCGAGAACAGGTAAAAGTGCACGCGATTTAATAAGGAGAAGTCTCACAGCAACAGAAAGGAAAGAAGAAAGGTCCGCGAGCGAGACAGATTCTTCACTCTTGAGATATTCGAGATACTGATCGGTCACGCGAGAAAGACTTACTATAGTAATATCAAGTTTTTCTTTCTCGATGAGAGAAAGCAAAAGGTCGAGCGGACCTTCGAATTGATCAAGATGTATCTGATACGCCATTTTTTTCACGAAAATAATCAATCTCCAGCCATTGTCTTTTTCCACAAATAACACAAGGAAAAAAGGCCTTCTTTTCCTCATTAGTGTACCATTTTTCGAGAAATCTTCCAAACAACCTCTTTGTAATACCTAGGCAGAGCATTCTTCGGATTCACCCTTGGTATCTTCAAGAAAGAGGGTAGCAATAAGAGCTATCACCATCACTAGGACAACAGCGAAGAAAACACTCTGGAGAGGCAAAAAAATAAGTAAAAGACTCGCGATACCAGCTCCAAAGATATTTCCGATTGGTCGCGATGTTCGGAAAAAAGCGATGAGATCAGGGTTGTTTCCATCAATTTGTTTATAGAAATAGGCATCACGCAGTACTTCGATACCAGCTGCTCCGACACGTGTCAGAAAAAGTATGGCACTCCAGACCCATATACTGTGTGTATGAATGAACGGCAGACTCCCTGTAGAAAAAATAATGATCATAATACTCACGATGAGCAGTTCTTTTTCTCCAAGTCTCTTGTCAGCGATGATACCGAGAGGATATTGCAACAATACAAAAGGAACAAGCATGACAGTAAAAATAATACCGATTTCAGTCCACAAAAACCCTATACTCAAGAGATAGAGCGAAGTATAGACGATCATCATGGCATAAAAAAAGTCCAATGCGAACGATATCACATAAATAAAAAAGATGTTCTTCTCGTGTATCATTCTTCGTATGGTCTGCCAGGGTTTTAGATGCTCGTGAAAAGTAGCATTGTCATTACGAAAGGCTAGAAGTGCTATAAGGAAAACAATCATATATCCGATACCGAGGATAAAAAATATCCCTTCGAAATGAAAGAGATCGAGTACCTTGGAAGCCAAGAAAGGCGCTACAAGAACACCGCTATTCATAATAGTGAGATGTAATCCTCGAATCCTCCCAGCCATCGTATCAGATGAGAAACCCTCAATAAGGATATCGAGAGCTACCCAGACGATACTATTCATCACCATAAAAAGCAGAAAGAGACCGATAGAAAACCAAGAAGGAGAAACATGTGTCAATAAGGTCAGGAGAAGGATAGAAAGTCCGAGTGAGAAATAAAGCAATCTCGATCTCCCTATACGACTCACGATTGACTGTACGTAAAAAAGAGAAATGAGTACGCTGGTAAAGGCTACAAGATAAAAAATACCGACATTATTCGTCCCAGATATTTCTGCAAAATAGGTCGAGATAGTATAGATCCAGAAAGCGTCGACAAAACCAAGCACAAACGAAACGAGGCTGAGATAGAATATTTTTTTGGGATTGAAATTTTCTTTGTGCATTTTTCTTTTAGTATGCCACATTTACTTTCTTTTGACGAGTACTATTCTGTTATTTCGTACAACCAGCTACATAGCCCCGTTTCTCTGCATCTTCTTTTGACAAGAAACAAACTCTGTTCTCTGTCTTGATTCTCTTGACCACCGCACACGTAAAGAGATGGTATTTATCAGAATTCCGACTCCCTACCAACGGACAATTCCCCTCGATTTCCTTGGTAGATATTGTTCCATCAGATATCGTCTGACGTGTAGCATCATCTGTACCCGCGGAAACAACAGGAATTGCTGATTCGACATTTGCAGGAAGAGAGATGATCATCGGTGCTGATTGAGAAATCTGACCACGGAGGAACCCTCCCTCAAAACTGAGTACGCCCACAAGCAAAATCCCTCCAAAAAGGGCAATATTCTGCTTATGATTCACGAACCATTGGCGGAGAGTATCGAGCATAAGAGTATCGATTCGGTTGACAAAGACAGTTATCATTGCTATGATATGCAGTATATCAAATCATCAAATAATTTGTAAGCTCTTCTTGTATGGCACATAAAAAAGCAGGCGGGACTACCGCCCTCGGTCGTGATTCGATTTCCAAACGCCTCGGCGTCAAGATTTTTGGTGGTCAGATGGTCGAAACAGCAAATATCATCATCCGTCAACGTGGTACCAAATTCCATGCAGGGAAAAATGTTGCGCAAGGTGAAGACGATACTCTTTTCGCTCTGATCAGCGGAGTTGTCGAATTCCAAGCCAAAAAAGTGAAGGATTTCACTGGAAAACTTGTCGCCCGCACATTCGTTCATGTACTTCCGACAAAGACTGTAAAGAAAGAAGCGGCCAAGAAATAGATATCATTTCGATCTGAAAAAGAATAAAAACTCTCCGAAAGGAGAGTTTTTTGATATTGTTCAAAAGAAAAAAGAGAAAGGGGGTTCAGATTCTTACCATCCTCCACCGCCTCCACCACCACTTCCTCCGCCTGAAGAACCCGATCCCCCTGATCCCGAAGAACCGCCTGTATTCGAAGCGATACTCGATGAGAGTGTTGCGAGAGAGGAATGAAAACTCTCTACATCAAAATTTCCGATAGTACTCGAAACAAACCATGCCGGATGATACTCTGAGAAATATGTTTCACCATAGATATCTTGCATTTTTTTGACCCACTCTTTGGTCATACCGAAAGCGATGGCACATGGAAGCAGTGTTTCAAAGATATTTTCTTTTTCGTAAAATTGTTGTCGATGTTTCTCTGCTGTGTTCATGTACAATTTCAGACCTTGGATCCTCCAGTTTACTTCCACTCCTTTTTCTGTTCGCTTCGGCATAATTCTTGCAAAAAAAATCAAAAGAACACCACTTGCAATTCCAGAAAAAAGAGCTAGACCAGAAAACGCTCCATAAAAAATTACAAAAAGAAATGCTCCTCCCATCACGAACCATGTCCGATATGAAAGTCCTTTCTTCTCGATAAGTCCTTTTGTTGTCAGTGAATGAATCACTGTTTTTTGCAGAATATCCAGTGCTTGATAAAATGTATTTTTGAGCGATGAAAGCTTCACTTGATCACCAGATTTGAAGAGTGTATCAAAAAGAATTTTTTGATACGAATGAAGAGTGATTCCTGCTGTTGGTTGTTTCTCCAACACGAACTCTTTTATTGTAAAGAAAAGAATCTTATTCTCTTGTTCTTGTATTTTGAGAGCCCCCTTCACTGCAAGTTCGATGATACTTGCTGTTACGAACTTATTATCGAAAATGCCATTATCCATAAGCATCCCCATCTCAAACACGCCCAAATTTTCTGGCATTTCATATTCCGGTATGACAACCTTATTCCACGTCGGATCATCGCCATACTTTCTCCAAAGACGGTAACAGAAAAGAAAAACAGAAAGAGGGAGGAAAAGCCAGAAATATTCACCGTACAATTTCCAGAAACCAAACTGGTACGGAACAAAAAGATTCTTTGGTACGCTCGCAGAGAGAGTGACACCGTTGCCCGGGGCAAATGATTGGTTCGCTATCAGAGAAAGTGAGTGGTCATTTTTCCAAGAAGACCGTACGAGACGAGAATCTTTGGATCCACGCATTCCGGTATAATATGAGAGATTAATAACATCTTGTTTGATTGTTTCAGGAAAAATGATCGTTGCCTCGAAAGCATCGATATCCATGACCCAGAAATTTCCGACAACATTCCAGTAGAATTCGTCGAATGCCTGATTCGAAAATCGAATGATATTTTCTACTGTATAAACAATTTTGTATGTATTCTCTCCAGTAACCGTTCTTTCTTTGTCACCAATCTTCCAGGTAACCGTTCCGTTGCTTCGATCGTTTGTGGTCTCAAATTTGTAAGGATGTCCCTGGAAATCCGTGATACCGATAAGTGTCACAGGATGATCGATGATCTCTCCTGAAACGAGTGTTGTTTTCGTCGGAACCACACGAAAAATACCATGTTTTCCGATTGCCTGACCACAATCTGCCGTAATCCATTCTGTCACCGTCATTGTAGAATCAGTCGAAAGGACAAATTCTTCCCGAAAATCTTTCACATACCAATCCGTCACATTCTCTCGTGCCTGTACTGACGGCGAGAAGATGAAAAAACTCAGGAACAATACTCCGATAAAATTCCGTATGTTTTTTGACATATATGGATTGTATATTTTTTTATTTCTTCTTGATACATGCTTTGAGAAAAGCAACAAACAAAGGATGAGGATGGAGGAGAGAAGACTGGAACTCTGGATGAAACTGCGTGGCGAGGAAAAATGGATGTTGCTTCTTGGGAAGTTCTGCTATTTCCATCAGCACACCGTCTGGAGACGTCGCAGAGAAGATGAGCCCTGCTTCTTGAAGTGACGCCACATAAGCAGGATTGACCTCATAGCGATGACGATGACGCTCAAGTATCATATCGGTACCGTAGGACTCTCTCGCAATAGTTTTCGGAACGATATGCGCCAGATACTGTCCGAGACGCATCGTCGCACCATAGTTTTTCTTTCGCATATTCTCTTTCTGCTCGGGCATGATGTCGACAACAGGATTCTTGGTCTGTGGTGCGACTTCGGTCGTGTGTGCATCTGCAAGATCGAGGATATGACGAGCATATTCCACCACGAGGAGTTGCATACCATAACACAACCCAAAATATGGGATTTTGTTTTCGCGACAATATTCTACTACCGCGATTTTTCCTTCGACACCACGTGTACCAAAACCTCCCGGGATGATAATGCCATCATACTGTTTCAGTCCTGACAAAGCCCCAGCATTTTCTTCGAAATCGGTACTGTCGATCCACGTAAGTACTGCTTTCTTGCCGATCTGGCAGGCAGCATGTTTCAGTGATTCGATGACGCTGATATAGGCATCACTCAGTACATAGTCCCCTGTCTTGAAATATTTCCCTACGACACCAATATGGACTGCGTCAGTCGCATGATGGATACGCTCTACCACCTTCTCCCATTCTTTCAAATCTTGTGTTCGCTTCTTCGTTTTCAGTCCGAGTTTTGCGAGAAGAATAATACCGAGATGGTCTTTTTCAAAATTGAGTGGCACGTCATAAATACTCTCTATATCTGGAGCACTGATGACATCCTCCTTCCGGACACTGCAGAAAACAGCGATTTTTTCTTTGCGCTTCTCATCGAGCGGTCGACTGGCACGAGCCACGATGATATCTGCCTGTACACCAGCACCGTTGAGCGTCCGAACGGCGTGCTGTGTCGGCTTGGTCTTCATTTCACCAATCGTCGATGGAGTCGGTATGAAACTCACCATCACTGTTGCAACATCTTTCGGACTGGCGATTTTCATCATCCGAATTGCCTCTAAAAATAGAATGTTTTCGTATTCTCCAACTGTCCCTCCGATTTCGATGATAGCCACATCAGCATTGTCTTTCTTGGCGGTTTTCTTGATACGAGATATGACTTCGAGAGGGATATGAGGCACGACCTGGACACATTTGCCAGCGTATTCGAGATTGCGTTCACGTTCGATCACTGACTTGTAGACCATTCCTGTCGTCATATAGTGGTCTCGGTTCAGCTCAATATTGAGGAAACGCTCATAATTCCCCATATCCTGATCCGTTTCATAGCCATCTTTGAGGACGAACACTTCACCGTGCTCTGTTGGATTCATCGTTCCAGCATCGACATTGATATACGGATCGATCTTGAATGCTGTTACAGAGAGACCACGCGACTGCAAGATTTTTCCGATAGAAGAAGTGGTAATACCTTTTCCGACACCACTCATCACTCCACCTACCACAAAAATATACTTCGTCTTCTTTGTTTGTTTTGCCATAATAAAAGAGAAAGGAAAAAATTATTTTATAGAGAAAGAGCCGCTACCGGTGATGAACTGGGAGCGGCTCTTGTGAAGTAACACGGGGATGTTCTATTCTGACTTGATCGTCACTTCAAAAGAAGCTTTCACTCCATGTCCGAAATGAGCTTCGACAGTAAATACACCAACTTCCTTGAAACCTTTTTCGAGAACGATGTGCTTGGCATCGATCTTTGTACCAGCTGCTTCCAGTGCCAAAGCGATTTCTTCACGACCAATAGAACCAAACAGTTTTCCATTTTCTGCCTTGGTCTTGATAGTTATTTTCTTGCCTGCCAATGCTCCCGCAGTTTCTTTGGACACTGCGAGCATTGATTCAGTCTCTTTCTTCTGTCTTGCGACCATTTTTTCCGTTTCTTTGATAGCTGTTGGGGTAGCAAACTCTGCCAGTCCCTCAGGCAACAAGAAATTGAATCCGTATCCACTACGCACTTCTTTGATTTCCCCTGCTTTTCCCAATTTTTCTACATCCTGCAAAAGTATCACTTTCATAACGCTAATCTTCTAATCTATTATATGCCTCTTCGGTACTTGAATTATCTTATCTCAAACACGATATTTAAGCAACCCCCTACAGAAAAAGAACGTTTATGTGTCATATTTTCCCTTCTTTCCGCATGAAAAAAGACTTGACTTTTATGCGTTTTTGGTGTATAATGTATGGTTTAGTACTTTAACAACCTGGAGGTGAAATCGTGAAATTCTTCATTGGGTCATTTGTGACTATCAGCAAGATACTGGCTATGATTCTCGTCCTTTTGGGAATGAGGATCATCCGTGTCAATCCGGTCGCACCAAGGGATCGGAAACTAGCAAAGCTCTTTTATGAGCTTCGTGATGATGTCTTCGCCAAGAAGCATCATTGGGAAGAACCACGGGGTGAGGAGCGGGATCGCTACGACCTCGCATCAATCTTCATTGTTGTGATGAAGGGTGATCGAGCGGTGGCTGGATGTCGTATCATCCACAAAAAACTCTTGCTCGGCAATCCCCTCCCTATGGAAGAAGGATTGAGTCAATTTGAGCAGATAGCCATCCCTCGGGATGCCATCGAAATTTCTCGGATGATCAATACATCTGGGAGTAAGCTCGTGTTCTTCGCCCTTCACTTGGCCGTATACACCTACGCCAAAACGGGTGGGTTCCGAAAGGTATTTGCGACCATTCGCAAGGTCTACCTGGAAGAACGGCTCGACAAGATATTTGGAAAAGAATATTTCGAGAGGCTCACCGCAACAACGATCAAGCGTAAAGGGGCTGATCAATTCATTCCCGTTCAGATACATCTGAGCCATTGATCTCGTTTCACCTCCATCAAGAAACATCCCTCGTGTACAAAACTGTACCGAGGGATTTTTTTCTATTTCTGAAGCCACTGATCGAGTAACCAATCAATATCCTGATTTTTAAACCATTGCTTCTGCATTTTTTTATACATTTTCTCTTGTCCAGGATACGGCTTCCCTGCACGTCCGATGATATCCGTATACGGCTTCCAATTTTCCATCACAACATTGAATACTTCTGAAACTTTCCAGATATAGTCTGATTCTTTTCCTTTTATTTTTGAACCCTCTTTGAGGCCATACTTCTCAAAGATATAATCAAAGAAGAAAAAATGAAGCATCTCGTGCGCGATGACACCGTTTGCAAATCCTGGTTTCTGGTGGGCATAAGGAAAGAAAAATGTTTTTTGTTCTATCCACCTGGGATACATCCTGAAAATACTTACAATACCTCTATATTCCCCTTCTAGCCATTTACGTCCACGGAACATCTTCTCGATAAGCGCGAGATATTTCTTTTCTTTCTTTTTCCAGTCTCGCTTTACGAGAAGTAGTCCTTTTTCGATTTCTTTCTTATGTTCTTTGAAGAAATTTCGTACGTATGCTTCGATAACTTTTCCCTGTTCCTTCTTCGAAAACTTTTCACTCAAAATAAAATTCAAATCGCCACGAAAAAAGCAGTCTCGAAAGAATTGATTCTTTTCATACTTCAGAAAATAAGTAGCGTTCTCAATATCTTTTTCTACATCAATCACAAGTGTCACTTCTGGATACTTTTTCATACAATAGATTTCATAATTATTCCAACTGTTTCTTCTGGTGTTTGTTTGGAGTTATCAATAATTGTACCAAAGTTTGGCTTATTGATTCCGATTTCATAATGATATTTGATTCTTTCTTGCTCTTCTACGGTCAGTTCTCGTTCTCCTCTGTTCGTTAAAGCTATTTCTAGTGGCGGATTCAGAGTAAAAACAAAAATATCTTGATTCAATAATTTCAATTCCTGAATAAGAAAATCATAATTCTTTTGTGAAAGAGGATAAGGAACAACAACATTTATATCCCTTTTTACAAAATTTTTAATCACAGAAATGGCATTTTCTAAATTGATAGGAATCGCCTCTGCAAGAGGCATCCATGCGATACATTCACATAATGCATCAATCTCGAGCAAAGCTGTTCTAGGCAATTTCAAAGCAAGTAACTTTGCCACCGTACTTTTCCCAGAATTTATTGATCCATTTACAAAAATAATCATATTTTCCATTTCTATTTTTCCCAATTATACGTCCGCAAATAATCCTGATGCAATTTGATTCTTCCTCGAGCAAACTCACTTAGATCTTCAGAATACCATGCGAGATACTGAATAACCAGGACAAGCCGATATAGATTTTCGAGCGCTTTCTGTTCATCTGTATAGTTCATCAAATCATAGTAGGCTTGAATAGACGAGTTATCAAAGCCAAAATGCCACATAAACATACGTACTCGAGCAAAATCATAGAGAGGGTCACCAAATAAAGCCTCCTCCCAATCAATAATTCCTGTTATTTCATCACTTTTCGGATCAACAAATAAATTTCTCTGATTAAAATCCGTATGAAGAAGAGAATAATTTCCTTCTTCAAAAACCGTGTTGTTTATTTTTTCTCTTATTTTTTCCACTGATGACAGGACCAACTCCGTATCGAGCCCTTCTCGCTTGGCAATTTCATTCCAATCAAATTCATCACCATCAAATATCGCGGACAACATCTCCTTCCACGATTTTTCACTTTTTGAATCAATGAGCGACCCTGATCTATCAAATTTTATTGAATGCAATTTCCTCAAGTTTCCAATCATCGATGGAATGTACTTTGGCATTTGATCTTTTGAGACCGATTCTAGCAAAGGAAAGTTTATTTTTTCTAGAATAATTATGGGAGTTTCTTCAAAAAGGAATGACGCATACAATCGTGGAACAGGGATATCAATACCCTCCTTCATAATCAATTTCAAAGCAGAAACATCTTTCGTTACGTCATTGCCGTATTTAATAGCGTATTTCTTCTCTGTATCAGATTTCACAAAAAATACTTTGCTCGACATTCCTTGTGGAGGAATGTGCATATCGACAATTCGTATTTTAAGTTTCTCTTCAATACGACCACACAGTCTTGTCTGAAAATCTGAATTATTCATAATTATCGATAGATTCACTGAGATTTATTTCCTCACTATTTCTGATGTGAAAAACTGCTCTTGGAAATGGGTGAGCTTTTCGATATCTTCATCACTCATATCATTCATCGACTGAGGGATCATGACGAGTTTATCATCGTCATCATTGGTCCGATGGATAACAGCGATACATTTCCCCTTCTGTTTCTCTACGGGTTCGTTTATTCCGAGGAAATACGCGTCGATTTCTTCTCCATCTGGTGCCAGAGTATCAGGAACAAATCCGTAATTCACTTCGTACACAAATCCGTGTTTTGGATGTTTCGAACCCAGAGGTCTGTCGATTTGTATATCAACTATACTCCCGATGAATTTCGTCGCATAGTTTTTCATAAAAAAGGATTCTCACCTTCAAATACGATACGAGGCGTCTTGTTGATACGATCAAAAGTGAGATGGGGATACTGATGTATGTAGATGATATCGACTGCGCCAAAAAGCGCCTCTCTATAATCCAAACCAAGTTTCTCTGTCACTTGTTTCACAACCTCCTCAGACTTCCCTTCAATTTCCAGAAACGGTCGGAGAAAAGGCCATTCATCGATAGTGATTTCGGTGTCACCCATCATCCACAATTCTCTCTTGGTTTCTTGGTATGACTTCTTCCTGCATCCGATAGTGGTGAGAAACAGTTCTGCTTGCTCGAAACTATCGACAGTCAGACAGATCTCTCGTTGATTCTCGATCTTGTCTCCATCGACTATTTTGAGACTCATCGTTATTTTGTTTCCCTCATTACGTACACGCGCCCACCCACCTGTGATTTCATGTCCTGTCGGGAGAGCAAATACGACTCGCTTCTGAAGAAACTCTGGTCGTATCAGCGTCGCCCCTGATTTTTCTAATATAAGACGCATCTCTTCCTTCTCAATATCAGGAAACGTCGCTTCATATTCGATATTCATATATTTATTTCTTCTCCAATAATTCCACGAGTGTTCCTGATGATTTGAGAGGAATCTGTTCTATCTTTCCCTTATTCCGGAACACTTTGACGATTCCAACATCTTTTTTTGATTTCAATATCTCGTATCGATCATCTTGAATAAGAATCGCTGTATAATCATCAAGAGCAAGTCCGATACCAGGAGTTCTCTTTATCAATTTTACCAATCCAGCATCTCGGAGTTTTTTCTCGCGAATATGGTGTGGGCTGACAGTCAGTGGAATGATACCAAGACCACGTACCCGCATAAAAGAAGTATCTTTCGGATTTGCAAATCTCCGAGCATCGCTCGATCCATAACGGAACCAACAAATGGATCCTGCACTGAGACCTGCCAAAATTATCCCTTTTTTATGAGCTTTTCTGAGCAATCCATCCACACCATTTTTTCGCCAAGCTTTCATCATCCGGAGCGTGTTTCCACCGCCGACATAAATAATATCAGCTGAGAGAATTTTCTTCTCAATTTCTTTTTTAGAAAGTTTTTCTTTCAAAAGATAGAGGACATCGATATCGCAACCGAGTTTCTTCCCGTACACTTTCTGAAAAGTTTCTGCATATCCAGTAGAATCGCTACTCGCCGTTGGGATGAAAAGCACATTCGGATGATCCTTTTTTGTAAGTTTCACAATCGCACGATCAATAGAGAGAGTTTCCAATTCTCCTATTTCCCCTCCTCCAATAGCGACGATAGTCTTCATAAAGATTCTCTTTAAGAGCCGAAACTACTTCTCTTCTTTCGTGATACGGAGGCCGAGTTCGATGAGCTGGTCAAGAGAGACTTCGGATGGTGATTCCATCATTGGATCACGTCCTTCACCAGTTTTTGCAAAAGGAATAACTTCACGAATGTTCGGTTCATTCTGAAGGAGCATCATCAATCGATCAAATCCGAATGCCAGTCCTCCGTGCGGTGGTGTCCCCGAAGCGAGAGCCTCGAGCATATGATGAAAATTTTTCTCAATTCTTTCGGCGGAATATCCCATCACTTCAAACACTTTTTTGAGAGCTTCCGGGTTATGATTTCGTATTCCTCCACCACCGATTTCGTAGCCATTGAGTACCATATCATATTGTGCTGCTCCGATACTTTCGATGTTTTTCTTCTCCATCAAGTCATTCATAAACTCAGGTTTCGGAGCGGAGAATGGATTGTGTGTAAATGTCCAGCCACCTTTATCATCTTTCTCAAAAAAAGGAAAGTCTATCACCCAACAAAAAGCAAGAAGATTTGGATCATTCTTATCGGTACGGATATCTGGTTTGTCTGAGCCATATTTCTCCATTGCTTCTTGGTATGTCAAACGTGGAAAAGGAAGTTCCTGGATTTTTTTCTCGGGATAGATTTTTTGTACCAATTCTGTGATGAGTTTTTCGTTGATCTGCATCACATCCTCCTGCGTGACGAAACTCATTTCCATATCAATCTGCGTGAACTCTGGCTGACGATCACCGCGGGTATCTTCATCACGGAAACAGCGAGCCACTTGGAAATATCTCTCGAAACCAGCGGCCATCAGCAGTTGCTTGTACTGTTGTGGGGATTGTGGCAAGGCATAGAATTTTCCTTTATCAATACGAGAAGGAACGATATAGTCACGTGATCCTTCCGGAGTCGACTTGGTCATATTGGGCGTTTCGATTTCTACGAATCCTTCTTGGGTATAGAAATTGCGGACGAAATTCGTCACGAGATGACGGTTCCGCATATTCTTCTGCATCCGATCACGACGCAAATCGAGATAGCGATATTTGAGACGGAGTTCTTCACTGATTTCTTTGCCATCAGAAGACACATCGAATGCTGGTGTCTCGGCAGTATTGAGAACAGTCACCGAGAGCACTTCTATTTCGATAGCACCATTCTCCTGCTCGCTATTCACAAGTTTCTCTGGGCGAGGATTCACACTCCCTACTATTTCCACCACCCACTCAGAACGGAGGGTCTGTGCGACTGCTATGGCCTCTGGATGATTCGGGAGGACTACCATCTGCACTTTACCGCTCATATCGCGCAAATCGAGAAAGATGAGTTTACCATGATCACGGCGTACATCTATCCAACCAGACAGTTTCACCTCTTTTCCAATATATTTTGATGCTTCAGCGATGAGAACACGTTTCTTGGCTTCCATAGATGTTATGACAATGGCTTAAATATAACTTTATCATAACAAAAAGGCTTCCGAAAAACAAGCATCCTATTTTTATTCAATAAATCCGTCAGTTTGCTGTTGCCAGAAATGACAATAACTTCCTTGTTTGGCAATGAGTTCTTTGTGTGAACCAGACTCGACAATTTTTCCATCTTCGATGACGATGATACGATCCATCTTTCATACGATTAAATTAAAAACAACGAATCAATAATATATCATTCTACCATAACTCAAATCATAAAAAAAGTCTTGGTCATTATTACAACAACCAAGACTCAAACAGAAATCAGCACTATGATGCGCAGAGGCCGAGCCCATAGGCTACGCTCATAAACGCATCAATCGATATTATTTTTTCCTCTCCGAATTTACTCGAAAAAATTCTTCGGATTCTTGGAATAAACGATGACCCGCCGGTCAACAGGACGGTATCGATATCTGACAAAGACACGCCTGCGCGAACCAATGTTTCATCTACACAAGCGTTAATCTTCTGAAAGTTATCGTCAGCCATGATTTCAAATTCCTCCCTTGTAATTTCCTCGTGAATTACAACCCCCTTCTCGGAAAATTCAATAATGGCAGATTCGTTATCAGACAACTCCCGCTTCGCTTTTTCAATGGCCCTAAACAGCAAGTACCCAAGATTTTCCATAATGAGCGTACGCAGATTCTCCAAAGCCTTCCGATCTTCGTCAGATACACCATGAAGAGATTGGATAATCTGAAGTGTTTTCTTGCTACGAAGCTGCGGAATCATATGCCACCGACAAAGTGTCTGCGGAATCCAAATCGGCATATCAAGAATTTGACGATTCGAGGCACCATAGACTTTTGCCCCTTTGCCGAAGTGTTTAGCTATTTTGTGCCACATGATAGAAGCATCGAAAGCATCACCAGCAATATACACCCCCCCAATGGAGAGAATATCATCCTTCCGATTGTTTTTCGGCGTGTCACGGCCGCAAAGACGCATAACAACAAAATCCGAGGTGCCACCACCAAAATCACCCATAAGAACAAGTTTTTCCTCACCTGACTTGAGTTGTGATTCGTAAGCAAGCGTAGCAGCAATAGGCTCATATACGAAATGGATATTCGTAAACCCAGAACGCAGGGCGGCGGCTCGCAATCTTTCTTCGGCCAAAAGATCTAACTCCTTGTCCTCCGAAAAAATAACAGGACGTCCCATCATTACTGTGTCCACAACGTGACCGACATAAAGCTCACCATGATGTTTGATAGCTTTCAAAATTAAGGCTATCAGATCTTCAATCTCGTAACGCTTACCAAAAACATATGTCTCAGTGAAACTTTTGTTTGGCAAAAACGCCTTAATCGACTGCATGAAGCGACCGTACACACCACCGTAACCAACGTATTGGTTGATAGCCTCTTGACCAACGGCCACATAATTTTCTTCGTCGAAGAAAAGAACTGATTTCAGGGTTTCTTCTACAGCCCCGCTCGGATCAATACTCGCAACTTTTACTTGGCCATTTTGCAAAATTGCCAAAACAGAGTTCGTAGTTCCAAAATCAAGTCCAAAGGTTATACTCATGATTTTCTCCTTCATTCAATTGGTAAAGTTCAATTGTTACTTCAAACTTGGTAACATACATTTATATCACAAAAGCATTATAATAGCAACAGTTTCTATTATAAATCCTTATAGATCAAGACAGTTTCGAATGTTATCAATCATCGCTACTGTGTCTTTTGTTATTTTTTTATTTCTTGAATTGAGAACAATTCGATTGTACATATCAACACACGATGTATCCGTAAAGATGCTCTCTGTATCAATAACATGGCCATTAACCATCGAGATAAAATTAACATTAAATATTTTCACGAACCTGAAATATTGTTCGGAAAGATATAAATCCCCCGTTTGTTTTCTATTACCACTCTCAAAACATCTTGCACGCGAAGTCTCATACTCACAACTTACAAAAACGAATATGTCTGGTATTAATATTTCCCCCACCTTAGATACCAAGAGTTCAAGATATGAACTTCTTATATCAACCAACCCCAATTTATAAATAGCATAAACATGGGCACTTACAGAAACAAAACTCCTGTCTAAAAGATTGATGCCATTTCTAAGAAGTTTTCCTCTCTGGATATCTACATCAAGATATCGTGCCTGCGTGTTAACATACTCATTCTCATAATAATCTTTCTGTTGAATATCATTAATAAAAAAAGAGTGTTCATCAATGGTAGAAAAACCATATCTCTGAGATAATGACTTAATTAAAGTCGTTTTTCCCACATAAACATTGCCATCAAATGAAATCATCATAACGATAACTTGCATTTCTTACATAGACCTGTTCGTGTTCCTGATCCATTATTGTAAATAGACTTACGATATTCATTATAAATCTCAGAATTCCATATTTCTTCTAAAGACCTCTCGTTCACATTTCCTAATTTATGCTGCCATTTCCAATCCATACAGCACAAAATAACATCTCCCTTAAAATTTATATGCATCCTTTCTAAGGGCCGTCGCTGTTCACATCCATAGACAACTTCTTTGTGTACATCATTTGAAAACTTTTTGACATTACCACTTCTGTCGAAAAAGCCCCACAATTCAAATTTTATAAATGCCTCCTTACAAAAATTTCTTGCTAAATCAATATCCATTTGGTTTATTCCAGGATACTCTACACTATGCTATAGTTTATGAATAAAGTCAATGAATTAATAGTGTAATAAAAATAATTTTAACTAATATGGACAAAGGAATAATTGTACATGCTGTTCTCTTCAATGGGAACCGAGAGGTGCTCCTTATTCGGAGATCACTTAGCGAGGACACTCTACCTGGTCTTTGGGATATCCCAGGAGGAACACTTGACGACGGGGAAGATCCAGAAGAAGGAGCTATTCGAGAAACCAAAGAAGAAACAGGGATTGATATTCAAAACCTTAGCCTGTTTCATTACACATCAAATATCGATAGAAAAAAGAACAAACAATTTATTCGTCTTATATTTATTGGCGTATGCAATGAGACTAATATACTCTTAAATAAAGAAGATCACGACCAGCATCAATGGGTATCTATAGATAAAATACCTATCAACATAAAAACTGTTGAATATCTTCCTAGCCTTTTCGCTATCCTCAAAAAAAATAGTCACCATTTAGTAGGTTACAGCCAAAAATAATTACTTGTACAACGCAGTTTTATTCTTTTGAATAAGTGGTTGCCCAAACATTATGTGACCGAGATAGCGCCATAGGGATAAACATCCGGCGAGACCGTGCAACGCATAGAAAAAAAGGCTCCCCACAAATAAATAAAAAATAATTGCTGGTATCTCACTGGCAATTATTCTATTCCGCGTAATTAACCAAGAAAAGAAATTTGGAATTATAAAAAAGGAAATAAAAGTTAAATTAAAGAAAAGCCAAATTGCCGCTGTTTCTGACAATAATGCATAGATAAAAAGAAACATCATCATAAGCGGCCCGAAAATCCAATAAACAGCATGGCTAAATAGTTTTAAAGTAAGCACTAACAAACGACTCTTTCTCACCGAATGATCATCTTTTATTATTTGGGAATAGTATTCAAAAGATTGCAGTGGTCCAAAAAACCAGTTGACTTTTTGGAAAAATAAACTCTTTACACTCTCCGGGGAGAAGGCTTCATCAAAAAATGGAATTGGGACAATGGTATCTTGATAATAACTTAACTTCAGACCAAAAATAGCATCTTCATTGTGCATATTCTCAGAAAAACCCCTAACCTTATCGTAAATTCTGCACGAGAAAAAGAGTCCGTGCCCAATACAATAATTCATTGGAAAGGAGAAAAAATTGCCCCTCTCTCTTTTTTTGAGTTGATTCAAGGAATGTGGTATTTCAAAACCAATGCTCCATCTATTTTGCCACAATGATGCAGAGACTAAAATTGCTTTCTCAAAAAAATTGGGCATAGACACAATTTTTAAATAGTTTCCAAGGTAATTCCCATACTGTTGAAATACTTCTGAAGAATTGCCATGCCGTTTATTGAGTTGGAAATTATTAATCCAGCTAAATGTTCTAATATCAGGCCTAGAGTCTGCATTATAAAGAGCAAAAAAGTCCTTTTTATCTAAGTTATTTTTTACGAAATTAACAGCGTAATTTACCTGATGTGCCATTTTGCCATCAACATCCGGATAATGCACATGTACTACATCCTTAAATTGCCCCTCTAATGATTTTGATAAAGCAACAGTATCATTCTTACTTCCAGAGTGATTAAATCGATACTCCTTTTCTGTAGTAATAATAATTATTTTAGAACCTTTAAAAACCCGAGAAATCTTTAAAAAATATTTAACTGTATCCTCCAATATGGCTGTTTCATCAAGTACGGGTATTAAAATAAAGAATCGGATGTTATTATCAACGCTGTTAAAAATAATATTATTAACAGCGCTATTTTTAATCCAAAAAAAACTCTTTAAAATTTTTAAGAGCCAAAATATTGATATAATTAAAAAACTACCTCCTATTAGAAAAAATAAATTCTCCATATATAAGATATTATTTTAAAAATAACGTCTAGCTGCTTCAGCTAAACGTTATCTACAGGTCTTCGGAACAACCGACCAATTTAAGTAATTCCTCTGCTCCAAAAAATATACTCGCTTCGCGAATAGCCTCCAGTTGTGAATCTGAGCAATGGAACATGTTTCGAATCGGGTGTTCTTCAGACTTCCTAAATTTCAGTCTCATTGCTTTTCTCAGCTTGAGAAGATTTTCTGTCACTGATTGCCTCTGAGAATCATAAACAATGTTGGTGCCGAGCAAAAGTACTTTATCAAAACTGATTCCCACTCGGATTCAAAAAAGTACGGGTAAAGCCGAAATAATTCTGACTTTTCAATTAACACCGCTTTTTTTCCAATAATTTCAAGTCCCATCGACTCAATTTCTGCCCTGATGAATTCAGCCAAGCCTCTTTCAAAGGCATCCGGCTTGATAGAACAAAACCCAAACTCATTCAATCTGTCGGGTCTCAGAATATTAGGAATTGGCTCTAATGTTCCGCGCCACCACCTCTTCTCATTCCCAACGTTGATGTACTCGCCCTCCTCATCCTCAAAAATAAATCCATGCGCGTCTGGTCCAACATAAAAATTGAATTGTTGACCGTTCACCCAAACCAAACAGATTGGCCTGTTTTTTGAATCAAGTATCTGACTCTCTCGGATGTACTCTTCGCTAACATCATATAATGACTCGGGATTATACATTCTTAACCTCCGTATCTGAAAAGTGGAAAATTTATAAGGAACTATAACTACGCAATATATACGTACATCGTTATTTATTTCTCTGATTGCTCCTTGAAAAAATCATTGACGGCATAAGTGAGTTCACTAGGAGTGATTTGTGTCTTGAGAAATACTCCCTCGGCAATCTTGGAATCAATAAGTGCCTGAACATCTCTATCGTCGAGTGATGCGGAGAACAGAAATATCGGAGTATTGTTTTCTGATTCTGCTTCTTTCAACTTCATCACGAGTTCGCGACCATCCATTCCTGGCATCATCACATCTGAAATCACGAGATCAAATGTCCCATCAAGTGCTGCCTGTAGTCCAGAGACACCGTCACGACATGTCGTCACGACATATCCTTCATCTCGGAGTCGCTTGCCAAACATATCGATAAACACTGCCTCATCTTCAACAAAGAGAATCTTTTTTCCCTCTACTACCGGAGCATCTTCATGTTCTGCTGTACCTTGTTTTTCGAAACGAGCAGAATTCTTGGCCTGTTCACTGAATTGACTCAGGAAGCGATTGACTTCGACGACAACTTCCGATGGAGAAAATTCTGTCTTGGAGATAAATCCATTGGCACCGAGACCAAGACACTCATCACGATCTTCTTGTGAGCTCAGGTTACTGAACACAACAATTTTCATATTCGGATCGTATTCAGGATTGTGACGTAATTCACGAAGCACTTCTGTACCGCTCAGTTCTGGGATCACGAGATCAAGCAATATCAAATCGAATTTCTGTTCGAGAGCTTCCTTGAGTGCTGATTTCCCAGTTATGACATTGAGCACATCAAAACCAGAGCTCGCAAATTTTTTCTTATAAATTTCAGCAATAAATGGATCATCTTCGACGAAAAGAATCTTTGGCATATTTTTTTATTACATATCTTTACCTATATACTACCAGAAAAAAGAAAAAAACAAAACATCCCTTTCAAATTCACTTCTGTTACTTTTCTTTTTCAACTTCTCTGCCATTCGCTTCTGCTAGTTGATCAGAGGTACCGATCTGAATATGAGTGTTTTTGATCGGGAGTTCGATGATAAATCGCGATCCTTTGTCTGGACCATCGGATTCTGCCCAGATCTTGCCTCCGTGTGCTTCGATGAAACTCTTGCTCATATAAGACTAATTTCTACTTCTACGAGAACAAAGCTTTACTTTTCAAGGATTTAATGTAATCTAAAATAAACACAACTTATCATTGCAACATTCCTCGACAAGTAATTATAGCATAAAATATGAACAATCAAAAAAACAAAAGGACGATTCTTGAGAAGTTGTTTCCTAAACAACTACCAACTATAGAGGCTATTGAAAAACGATATCCACCTAGAAAACTCAAGGAGGGTGCAATGGTGACACGAATTGCCCCTAGTCCAACGGGATTCATGCATATAGGCGGTATCTACACTGCTCTAATATCTGAAAGATTGGCACATCAGACAGATGGTGTTTTTTATCTTCGTATCGAAGATACTGACAAAAAGAGGGAAGTCGAAGGTGCTTCAAATCTGATTGCTTCCGCTCTCAAAAGTTACAACATTAACACAGACGAAGGACAAACAACCTCAGGGACAGAAATCGGCTCTTACGGACCATACAAACAAAGCAAACGCACAGAAATATATCAGGCCTATGCGAAATTACTAGTAGAAAAAGGATTAGCCTACCCATGCTTTAGCTCTAACGAAGAACTTGAGGAAATACATAAAATACAGGCGGTTCGTGGCATTAAGCCTGGATACTATCAACAATGGGCGAAATGGCGCGATAAATCTGATCAAGAGATTCTAATAGCATTAGATGGAAAAAGAGAATTTGTCATTAGATTTAAATCTTGTGGCAATATTAATAATAAAATTTTCGTTAATGACATTGTATTGGGAGGCAGAGAGTTACCCGAAAATGACCAAGATATGGTAATAATAAAATCTGATGGTCTACCAACCTACCACATGGCTCATATCATTGACGATCATTTAATGAGAACTACCCATGTAATCCGTGGAAACGAATGGTTTTCTTCGCTACCATTACACTTACAATTATTTAGAACTATGGGATGGCAGGCTCCAAAATATGGACATATATTTCCAATTCAGAAAATCGAGAATTCTTCAAAAAGAAAATTAAGCAAAAGGAAAGACCCTGAAGCAAATGTTGCATATTACACCGAACAGGGATACCCTGAAGATGCCGTTATAGAATACTTATTGAATTTAGCGAATTCAAATTTCGAAAACTGGCGAAAGGCCAATCCAGATAAAAATAATCGTGAATTCCTTCTGACACAAAAAAAACTATCAGGCTCAAGCGGTCCCCTATTTGATTTTGATAAACTAAATGACACGAGCAAAGGGATTATTGCAAGGTATTCAGCTGAAGAAGTTTATGAAAAAGCTTTAAGCTGGACCAACAAATATGATCCAGAGCTTGCTAAAACAATGAAAAAAGATGCTGATTATACAAAAAAGATATTAAACATAGAAAGAAATAGTGGAACAGGTGGTAGAAAAGATATTGCTAAATGGTTTGATGTAAGAACAGAAATTGAGTATTTCTTTGATCAAAATTTTAATATTACAAAAGATACTGCAGTGCACCTTCTTTCAAATATTGATTCTGCCACCATCAAAACAGTAGTAGATTCATTCATTAAATCCTACAATGAAAAAGACTCAAAAGAAGAGTGGTTTGAAAAAATAAAAAAAATTTCCAAAACCCATGATTATGCGGAAAATATGAAGATATTTAAGGAAAATCCAGAAAGATATAAAGGAAATATCACGGATATAGCAAGGATCTTCCGAGTTTTATTAACAGGAAAAATACAGACCCCTGACTTGTATTCCATTATGCAAACGATGGGGAAAGACAGGGTTCTCTCCAGACTATCTTTATTAATATAACTCTTCAACATAACAAGCGACAATCACTCTATACGATAGCAATCGGCTACACAATTTCCTTCCAACTAATCATCATATTCTTATAACACGATTCTTCGAAAAAAGATAATCAGCAGCCAATCTATGAGATGTAATCATTTCATCAGGAATATCTTTATAATCAAAAAGGAGCCAACAAGAAAAATTTTTTGGTTCTTTATTTACAAACCAACCTGCTCGTTTTCTTTTAATTCTTAAATACGCAAAAAAGTGATAAAATATATATTTTTCAGAAACTTCTTCTACTATCAAAAATGGAACTTGTCCACTACCGACGACACCAACTTCTTCGTAAAGTTCTCTAGAGAAACATTTATCTAAACTCTCCCCAAGGTTTAAGTGGCCACCGGGCAAACACCACATCCCTTTTGCATATTTCTTTCGCCGACAACCTAATAGTATTTTATTACCACACAAAACTATCGTATTACAAGCAATTCTATTCGCATCTATTCCTTTGAATACTGAGAGATCGTCCTCATAGTTAAATATCTTCTTAAATACAGAGGTCATAAATAATTTTATTTTAGAAAAGAAATTTCTAAAATCATATAATAACTAGACGTGTCAGAGCAATCTTCCCTTAATTTGATCAATTGAAATGATCTTCTTTTTTATTGATTCCAGATTCTGTTCTAGCAACTCTTTTCTAATATCAACCTCTTCAATTCTCTCATCAAAACAGTGCTTAAGGGTTAACCCTGGTGCCAATCTAATTTCACCACATTCACGACAAGATTTACATCTAAAACCATTGCAAAATGAATAGCATAAACGTATCCGACTTGAAGATCCTGTAAACATATAAATATCATCGTCCTGATAGTCTTTATACTTTTTAATAGGTCGAAGAGACTCTAATATATCTTTAGCATATTTGACTTCAACATAAAGATCTTTATTGAGAGCCATATACTCTAACAATTTTACATCTAGATTATTTTTAATTGCAAATTTTATAACATCAGAAAGTGATTCTTTGTTATAAGTTGTTAAAACAAAATTCAAACAAATATTTAAATCAGGATTCAGTTTCCTCACGTCATCAATCATCAAAAGCGCTTTACTAATATTAGCGCCATTACCACAAATATATTTTAAAACTTTTTCATCTAAACTTTGAAAATTTAAACGTAACCGACTAAGATTAGTAATAATCGTAGCAAATTTATTTTTATCAAATAACATCCCATTAGTTGTCATCCCTAAGATAGCTTCTGGATATATAGCATTGATACCGTCTACAATAGCTACAATTTCTGGGTGAAGTAATGGTTCGCCTCCTGTTAGAGTAATTTTTTTAATACCTAAATCTTTAGCCACACTCGTTAACGAAAAAATACTCTCCTTATCCAAAAACCGTGTGTTCTTTGTTGGAGTTCCTTCATTATGACAAAATCTACATTGATAATTACAAAAATCCGTAAGGACAAACCGTATTTTTTTAATTGATTCTAGCTCGGTCATAGGAATGATTCATTAAAATATATTAACAACTTACTTTCTCCTTCCGGAACTCAAAAAAAAATTCTACGTATCTAGCTTTTTAATCAATTATCTTTATTCTCAAAAAATTAAAGACGAAGTGACTCTTCTTCATTGGTTTTTGTATCCGTAATACTCTGACTCCTGGCTGTGTATAATTCAAAAGATTTTCTTCCTAAAAAAGGATTGTGTACTTTAATAAAGTTTTCCTTTACTCCAAAAAAACTCATTCGAAAAAAATTCACTGAGTAACCGCTTCCCTTAAAAACTGTTTCCGTAAAATTTTTTACTATAACTCCGTGAATTTTTCTATATTCATTCCTTGTTTTCAAAACTTTTACATTCCTCTTGATTGCATCTTCAAAACTAGAACGGACTAATCGCCAAAAAAACTCTGATGAAAATTGGTTATCTATCAATAAACACTGCTCAATATTACCAAAGTTTTCATTAATTATGTTATGAAAAAGATGCTTATAAAACTTTTTTTCATGATAAATTTTATTTCTTTTTTTCCTCAAATTACTAATTGTCTTAATTTCCTCAATAGAAAGTAATGAGGAATAATCTTCGCAAACCCGTATGTCTCCATCTCTTAAAAGGGCTTTTATTGGCAAGATGTCTTTGCCATTTTTTTTGAAAATTATACAACAGTTCTGAAGATGTGAACTATGATAAACACCCTTACTGAGAAGCTGCGATATAATTGCTTTCGTTATACAGTCTACTAGACATCTCAAGAATAGCTCTGGATTTTGACTCAGCTTCATAAAATGAACCAGAGGAGTTTCATCAAAAGGATATGCGTGATTAGGAACAACCAACCCTATTAGCGGCAAAACGAATTCATTTTTATCTCTTTCTAACATTAAAAGTTTTCTTGAAATAAAAGTTAGATATTTTGTTACATCATGATCTTTTAAAATCGGACTAAAGATTTCTTCCGAGAAAAATTCAAACTCATTTGACGAAAATGAGCTGAAGATTTCGTAACATACCAAATACCATTCAACTACACTAATCCTCAACCCTCTATTGTAGGCTGTCTTTATGATATCAGGCCATGATGTTTTTAGGAATAGAAAACTATTCTTATTATTTTCTAGAACTACAGGCACAATCATGCTTCTTCCCGAACTTGAGGAAATACCAAAAAGACTCTCTGATAATATTTTACATTCCTGAAATAAAAGTGACTTGCTCGATAATGCAAAACCACGCTCAATCTCAGGAATAAATAGCAAGTAATTCTTACTTTTATCATAATCAATCTCGCGTCCGTAAAGATTTTTAATTGTAGAATTAAGGATTGAAGAGATTTCTTCTAGGTGCAGGCGTTCATCTTCCACGAAGAAATATCTAGGCACTAAAATCAGACTAATTCCATTAGATGATACATCAAATTTCTTCTGTAAGACATCAGGTTTTTTAATAATCGACTTCAATTCGTCATCATTCAATTTGATTATCTTATCCATCTCTCTAATAAATGATAAAAAAGGATCAGCTCCCAATAGACTTTGTTTCAATCCACTTGAATACGGATATGGGGTTGGGTGATCTAAGTGTCCGTAAGTTACACCGAAAGCGTCAACCAATGAAAAAGCCAGAATCCGTTTATGTGAATTGAAAAGTAAGTCACTAAAAAAATCATGATTTCGACTATATCTCTTTAAGTTTATTTTAGTATCAAAGACACGTTCCGTTATAAAAATATAATATCTTGTCTGTTGGATAACTTTTTTGATTTGATTATTAATGTCAAAATCTTTATTTATTTTATAATTTTTATTTATAATTAATAGTAAGTGCTTAAAATCATCAAAATTAAATGTCCTCCAAGCACCATTCTTTACACTAACAAAAAGTTTTGAATCTGCATTTATAATATACCTATCGCACGAAAAACTAACCGCACTTGATTTAAATATTATGTTTTTATCTTTACTAACATAAAAATAAAAACATTTTTGTTCATCGTCTTCAGCAATAGAAAACAAACTTGAGAATTCTTTTATTGCAATAGTAAAAAGTCTGAACAAATACGGCGCTCCACGCGACACTAAATCTCTATTAGAGAGTGTGCTAATCCTATCAAAATTATCACAAATGTTCATATATTTTCTATTATATAGAACTTTATTTCATATTATCTATCAACAATAATTTCATTCTATAGATTACTCTTTTTCGACAGAAGTAGGTTCATCAGACGTACCGATCTGAATATGAGTGTTTTTGATCGGGAGTTCGATGATGAAGCGAGAGCCTCTATCTGGACCATCGGATTCTGCCCAGATCTTGCCTCCGTGTGCTTCGATAAAACTCTTGCCGACGTAGAGACCGAGACCCGCTCCAGAGACTACCATTTTCGTTGTTTCCTTGCTTCGAAGGAATTTCTGGAAGAGGTTCTTCTTGTCACTTTCGTGAATACCGATACCAGTATCCGAGATGATGATACGGGCGACCTCAGGCGTGTTCTGGAGTGTGACTGTCACACCACCTACTTTGGTGTATTTCACTGCATTGTCGATGAGGTTGGACACCACTTCTTTGATTTTGTTTGGATCCATCGTGATGAGAGGGAGCGGATGCTTGGAGAGATGGATATCAATAGTCAGATTCTTTTCTTGAGCTGGAGAAAGGAACATATCGACGAGTTCAACGAGGATAGGCTCGATCTGTGTCGGAGCAAAACTGTATTGGATACGCCCTGCTTCGATACGAGAGACATTGAGCAGATCCTCCACGAGATGGACGAGACGATTGTTCACACCGTAGAGTTTGTTCAGAATATCGAGTACCTGAGGAGAGACTGGCCCATAGGAGCCCTCGAGCAAGAGTGAGAGGTAACCTTTGATAGCCGTGAGCGGTGTACGGAGCTGGTGTGATGCAATAGAGATGAATTCTGATTTGGCGGCATCGAGCTCTTTCAATCGTTCATTCGCCACCATCAGTGTATGCGATATCTTTTCGAGCTCTTCCTTGCGTTTGATTTCTGCCTTCACTGATCGGATCAGATACCAACCAGCAATAGTCGTACCAAAGAGTGTCACTCCAATGAGGACGCGACTTATAAGTACCGTGGCAAAAAAGAACATTGAGCTAATAAGGGCAAATTGTGTTAACACCAACGCTTGTGCTCCGATCAGTTTGATATCAAATGCCTTGAATTTAACGATGAGATAACTAAGAAACCCAAGAAAAATACCCATAGCGAGAATTCCACCCTGTTCAACCTGATACCCCCATTCATAACCTGCATTGTACAAATAATCAGAAACGTAAGACAAAACAAAATACGAAGATAGAAACAACATTATACCTAAACCTAACAGAAAAATTTGTAATCTTGATATGTCTACAGGAGGCTTCCGGTATTTCACTATCAACAGAATAAAAATCCACAATAAAATAATCAATTTCAAAGAAATAACGTAGTCCAAAGATATCCCTGATTCAACGGGAACACAATTTATGATATCAAAATTTGATAAGTTAAATGTCGTTGGAGTCAGAAAGAGAACTGGCAAAGAAAGAAGTAAAAAAATGAATTTTATACTATTGGAAACATCTTTTTTATCAATGAATGTATATATAAAATATAAACCTAGAATGAAAAAGAGTGCTTCAAATACACCTAGTATAGCCCAAGAAAACATAAGCAAACTACTATTGCTACTTTTCCACAAAATAAAATCAAAAACAAGCCATAAAGAAAAGAAGAACGTAATACCCAGTAAACATTTTGACGCTAACGAACTTTTATTTTTTAAAAATACAAAAAATCCAAAAAATAAAGACAGTATGATCATCGGAAAATGAGAATAATAGACGAGTCCTGTTAAGTATTGTTGTGTATTCGCAATACAAATCTCACTGTTCGTAATTATATTAAAATCCATATTTTTTTTATTTTATTGAATCTATCATCTCCTTTATTTCTGGAGACATATACTGATAATTTTCTTTCTGAAAATTGATATTTTTCCAATCATCACCTGTAATTATCTTTCGACAATTTTCTGATCCGCACTTACAATCAAGCTTATATCTCGAATTCGACATTACCAAACCATAATCATAGAAAAGTTCTTCTCCTTTTTTCACGTCTTTGATAGTTATAAAATCACCATTTTCATTAAATCCTACGTTTCCATCACAACAGTGGTTCATGTGCCAAGGGAGTGATATATAATTTATATCAGTTGGTGCATAGAAGCCATTTTCCGCCTCAGCACAAAAATCCAGAACAGTTTCTTTGGATTCCTCATCAATTTTTTCAAAATCATCCCAGGAAAAGAAAAGATCTTCATTCATAAGTTCCCATTTTGCGAACATCATCCCTTTTCCAAGATCCCTCATAGCAAACAAGCCTATTCCTCCAAATCTTTCTGACGGTTTTATTCTAATAAGTACTTTCTTGAAATCTGAGAAATCACATTTTTTAAAAAGAGTTGTATTATCAATTGATCCGTCTTTATTATTCATTGGAATATGTTTATGTTATTACAAAATGTTCTTAATCTATTTTTTATTCTACCACATTTCAAAAATAAAAAAAGTCCTGCCGTTATCGAAACAGACAGGACTAAGATGACAATACATGATGAATTATTCCTAATGACTCATGAAAGATTCTTTTTCTTGCTCATAGCACCACCAAGAATCCTCCATTTCTTGATCGAGAGCAAAAACTGGAACAATAAGAGGTTTTACTCCGAAAAGAGAAGTAATTTTTTCAATAGCTGGACAAACAACTGTTTCCGCAAATGCTAATTCTTTCTCGTCTGTAATGAAATTTTCAAACAAAACACCATGTGCGACGAAAAAAGCTAATAATTTTTCATATCGATTGAGAGCATTATCTCCATGTCTACCGTACCAATATGAAAGATCTGCTGTTTCTATGTCAAATGAAGCATTTCTCAATAAATTATGATGAAAATCAATGAGATTTTCACCCCATAATGTTTGAATATCTGCAAACTTTTTTTTCTCTGACCCCATCAGATCGATCACCTTCCTGTAATGTACATTTTTTTTGTTATCCGAGATAAAGGGTAACTTCCCTAATCCAAGCTTGTCATGATTTCTCGTCAAAAAAATATCATTGGTATATTCCAAACCGAGCGGTTTCAGTCCGAAATCTCTTGAATGATCAATAAATTGTTGAAATTCAATATTTGGAGAAGTAATATGTCTATGAAGAATAGCTCTCGGTTCATCACAAAAAAACTCTGGAATATCCCCGAGATATTCTAAGACTTTTTTCTTCAATTCTTCGTCCTTCCAACGTCTTTGAATTTCTGCTTTCGCTTCATCCAAATTCGTGTATATTTTCGTATTCAAAACATCTTTCATAGAAAGTATTTTAGCAAAAAATAAGTTTTTCGTAAAATGAAATGAAAGGGTGATACATCAATGATGTTTCACCCTCCACTCAAACAAACTTCCAAATGGCCTTCGCTACCTCGATGACCACTGTGGTCCGGAATATCCAGTACCCATTGCTGAGCACGACACTTCCGAAAAATACCACCCAATCACGAACCTTCATCGGGCCGTAATTTCCGTGACGAGAATAGGCAGTCGTCACGAATGGGTCTGTGAAGATGGAAAGTAACACAAATGCTACTACACCACCCCACACCTTGTGATTCACAAGATGTGCAAGAATGAAAATCAGCTGAATCGGAAGATAGAATACGAAGTATGCTATCTTACCAAAAATCGAATCTGACCTCCATTCAACGAGCTTCTTGGCGTATTCCAGAGAAATCTCCTTCACCGCGTCAAGTGCTCCTACTCCAAGCCAGTCTACACCCTTCTTATTATAGAAGAGGATAAGGCCGAGACAAATGACAAGCGAACCCGCTGTCATCATTGCCCCGCCTACCACTGGTCCGAAATACGCGATAACCCCTATGTAAAGAGGATTATCATAGAGCCAATTGATCACGCTCATCACACCTTGTCCGGTAGCAATGAGAGCAATCTGCTCTTTATGTGTCGCCATGAAAGCGACAAATTTCTTCATTACTTTCATTTGCGACTCCTTTTTCAAAAAACTTTCAATAATCAACCCATTTGACTATCAAATTTATATTATACACTAAAAAAAGAGCCTTGTCAATGGCTCTTTTCTATAAATTCTCAATAAATGCCTATACTACGCGGAAATTCTTGAAATTCATAGTAATGATTATATGTCACAGAAATACCATACATACTAACTAATCTCTATGACACTCCTCTTTTCCTTCGTAAAAGTTTTTTCTGCGACAGAAACGAGCTCTTCTGCTTTCAATTGTTTCAGTTGATGCAAATATTCTTTGGGAGACTCTTTGACAATACCAAATAAAGCAGGGTATCCATACCACCACAAGAGATCTTCTGGGTTATGATACACGCGGAGAAATCGTGTTGCAAAAGCGTTCTTGTGTGCATCCAGATGTTCACTCATTTTTTCGATATCCTTCGAATCTTCTATCAATCTGTCGAAGAGGGTGATGGCTTCAGTCTTGGAAGAATTTTGCACATCAAAGAGGAAAGCTACATATCCCCTATCATGAAATTGACTGAAAACACTGCGTGCCCAATAGATGAGACTTTTCTCGGTACGTAGTATTTTATTTGCCCAAGAAATCCACCCAGAGGCGATGATAGAACGGAGAAGATCGATACGAAGAATATTTTCTTGATCAAAAATATCCGTCGTACGAAATGCTTCAGCTACGAGAAATGATGTATCTTCTGATGAGGCAACTATCCTCTGATCATGGACACTTCCCATTGTTTCTCTCGCATCATGATCGATTGACACTTTCTCGCTTGCATCAACAAAAGGACGTAAGGTTTCCTCAAGATGTATTTTCTCATCTGCACCAGATACTTGCGGAGAGAGAATGACCCACACAGCGTTCTCGAGATTATAGTATTCTCGATAAAATTTTTCTATATCTTCTTTCGTAATAGAACTAATCGAATGGGCATCTCCGAACGGATTATGAGCAAAAACACTTCCATGATACAAACCATCGAAGAGAAAATCCCACACTTTCTCATCCCGATTTCCATCATACGTGTCTTTCTCTGAAAGAATCACATTTCTCTCTTTCTCGATATCGGTTTCATCGAAAACGAAGTCTGCAATACCAAGCGCGAGTAATCCGAGGCTTTCTTTTGTTTTCTCTGGTTCTTGAATATGGTAATAGTAAGCTGAGTCTTTGTTCGTGTAGGCGTAAAAATCTATTCCACGAGATTCGAGAGTATAGAGTCTCTGTGTTCGAGAAGGCTCTTTTTTTGTTTTCTGCAAGAGCAAATGTTCGAAAAAATGTGCCAATCCTTCTTTGCCCAAAGGATCATATATCGAACCAGCTTCGAACCATACAGAAGCAATCGACACCTGCAGATGTGGACAGTGTATGGAAAGGAACTTCCCTCCCTTCCCTTCGAGTATATTTTCGAAATGAGATACTTGCATAGTTTGAAGTATAGAGTATTTATCGAAAAAATAAAATGGCCTCAATCACACAATGATGATCGAGGCCATACTGGCAGATTACGCGATTTGGCAGATGAACTTATTTGCCACGAGTCCCGGAACCGCCACCGGTGCTACCGCCACCGCCACCACGTTGGCCACCAGAGCCACCATTTCCATTGCCGTGACCACCAGAACCACCGAAAAGGCCTTGCTTCATGAGATATTCTCCTAAAAACACCATTGATATAATGGCAAGAAAACAATATCATAAGAACGGTTTTTCGTCAATCTGTGAAAATATTACAAATACCCCTACTAGCTATTGTACAAAATAACTATTGCATGCT
This sequence comes from Candidatus Moraniibacteriota bacterium, assembly GCA_028688415.1. NCBI lineage: Bacteria > Candidatus Moraniibacteriota > Candidatus Moraniibacteriota bacterium. The sequence continues at coordinate 153,482 of JAQTYF010000001.1, read as the reverse complement.
ATAAGAAAGTTGCCATCCTTCCGAAATTCTGAATTAACCAGGAGAATACTGATGAGAAATATCGTTCCTTTACACTACGCAGAAAGAAATCTGTATATGATGCTTTCGGCACCAAATGCTGAAACTCAGTTTAGTGCTGATTTCAAAATACAACTTCCAGAGATAACAGATTCAATGATGAATTATCGCAACAAGGGTAACTATGGGTCTGTTCGTATCTGCGGAAGCGAATCGAGGTTCAATAGAAAGAACCACATTTATTCAAGTTAGTATCTACTGACTTAAGAAATTAAAGAAGTATTGCTACGTCATTGCTTCTTTTTTCTTTTCTATAAATTCTCAATAAATGCCTATACTACGCGGAAATTCTTGAACTGCCAGGGATCTTCTGTATCGATATCTTCGGGAAAAAGGGTGTTCCGTCCTATCGTCGGATCCCAATCACTGTATTCGCCGACGAGCTCTCCCCAGTATGGACTAGCAATATCGAGCACTTCTCTGAAATCCATTTCTTCTGCTTCGACTATCCCACTCTCTGGATGACGCATCGCCCATATCATCCCCGCTACGACACCGGCAGCTACCTGCAGTGATGTCGCAGAATTGTATGGCGCGAGCTGTCGTGCAGTATGGATATCGAGTCGTGATCCGAACCAGTACACACCCTGTTTGTTCCCGATCAAGAGAACACCGAGTTCATCTATACCCGAAACAATTTCATCAGTGATCGATCGTTTTTGTTCCTGAATTTTCCAATTGGATTCTTCGAGTTCTGTAATCGAAAGTACCGCATCATCACAAGGGTGATAAGCATAGTGTACTGTCGGACGATATTCTGGATTCTCCCCTGTTCCGAGAGTCAGATAACTCGCGAGGGAAATAGCTTCATTGTGTGTGATGAGATATCCGATCTGTGGACCAGCGAGAGGGAGCCAGGTGCGGACACGTACTGATGCTCCTGGTTTGTTCAAATAGATAGCAGACTGATCACCAAACGTGTGTCTACTCCCATCGACAGGGAGATGTTTCTCATGCGATCCCCATCCGAGCTCTGCTGGCTGGAGTCCTTCACCGACCAATCCATCGATAGACCAGGTATTGATGAATTCACCTACTTTTTTTCGTTCTGTAGGAATCTGCGTATCACGCTCTGCGACATGGATAGCCCGGATCCCGAGTGATTGGGAGAGGCGTGCCCATTCTTCTCTCGTTTGTGGGATGACTACATCTCTTCCTTCATCTTTTGCAATATTGAGAAGTGCTTGTTTCACGAGGTGCGATACAATACCAGGATTGGCTCCGTGAGCGAGTACCGAAGTAGCATTTGTATTCCCCCATTTCTCTTTGAGCTTGATAGCTTGTTCTCGCAATTTGTAGAGAGATCGCTGTGAAACAGAAAGTGCTGGGTTGGTACTTTCTCCAAGCCATGAGTCGATACAAGTATCGAGATAGAGTATCCCTCGTTCGCTACAGAAATCCACGATAAGCGTACTCTCTATATCAGATGAGAGATTGAGCAAGAAATCTCCAGGAGAGAGAAGTGGATCAAGTACTTCTCGATAATTTTCTTTGGAAATCGGATTGATAGAAAACGGTATACCGTAATAGGCAGCTGTTTCTTTGCCTCGTTCGTCAGCAGTGATGATTGATATCTGCTCTGGCTTGATATCGATATGTTTCAGTATGAGAGGCAAGACTCCTTGTCCGATAAATCCACCACCGATTATGAGCATTTTCTTATCGAATCGAACGTCTTTCTTGAAATCTTGTGTCATCATAGTGTTTATCGAAAAATAAATTTATTTTATACTATATCACTTTTTTTACTATTTGTCAATACAAAAAATACCTCAAAAAGGCACTTCTTACACTCATATTCTACCCCAAATCCCCATTTTTTGCAAAAAATACTATGGAACCATAACAACCCTTAGAATATGCCACTATAAAAACTCATATCAATCCTAACATACAGTACAAATTATTATTATTTCATTTCTTAGGGCAGTTTTGATATAATACAAGTATATGTTACATTCTATATTCTGTGATTTTGACGGGACAATAGCAAAAGAAGACAGTACAGACTTAATACTGAATCAGTTCAGCGTGGACAACACCTGGAAAAATATTGAACTGCAGTGGTCATCTGGCACTATCGGTAGTAGAGAATGCCTTATAAAACAATTCTCTAATATTAGAATGAACGCTACGGATATTTTTGATCTTGCGGGTAAATTGCATCTAGAAAATGGTTTTATCGAATTCTCGCAATTTTGTAAAGACAAGGGCATCCCTCTCTTTATTATAAGCGATGGAATAAATACACTCATCGAACAATTCCTCACAATTCACAAGATATATTTCACTTCTATCTACGCAAATGATATAAAATTTATGTCCGAAAAAATGATAAAATTTATACCACTATCTGATTCTTCTGATTTATATCCTTGTATTCATAATAATGTCTGTGCAAATTGCAAACCACAAATTATCAAGCATATTATCAAAACAATCCCTATTCATCCTAACGATACAATCTATATAGGCGACGGAATTTCTGATATTGAAGGAGCTCGCCACTGTTCAACCGTTTTTGCAAAAGAGAAACTTTTCACACTATTACGCGACAGGAAAAAAAAATCCTGTCTTTTCAGAAACTTCCACGAAATACTTCAAATCATTCAAAAATCTTGAAATTCTTAATACGCCGGTATAACAACAGAATCTGAAGCAAAATGAACATCAAAATTCTTCTCTCGAATTACTATATGAGAAGATACAAGTGCAATTTTTCTCTTTTGCACAAAATAGAAAGGAGTTAGTCGCGAAAATCCCCTCACTTCTTGGTTTATGCCATTCGAATCAACCACTTGTACGCCAACAATGAGTGGCGTAATCTTTTCTTGCAATATAAAGTGTTCATCAAACTTGTTTATATGTTCTTCGAGTAAACTATTTATCTGTTCTTTTGACAACCCTTCTAAGAGAATAGCCCCTTTCGATGTAGAAAATTGATCTGAGAAAGCACTCGTTTTAAGAACATATGGTATATTTGGCGCCAACAAAGCCAGATCTGAAAAATTTACTACAGAACTACCATTATATTGAATCGGCGGAAAAATTAATCGACTCTGTTTATCGAGATAATGAACTTTTGGCAGAAGATCTCTAAAAAGAGACAGCTCTTCATTTGTAAAATGTCGCAAAAATATTGTTTCTACATTCTTATCGTGTACACAGCTTAATGAAAACTTCTCCTCGAGATAATGTTTTATTGGTGGATACAAATATGATTTAGTTTCTTTAATTCGATCAAGAATAGTGTGTATCTGTACCTGATTATTTCGTACCATATCAAAAAATCTATAAACCAAGACGCCTTCTCTTTCTGGACCAGAATATTCGTTAATATTATATATACGCATTGTAATATCTGATCTGGACAAACAGCTCGCAAGGTACGTATACTCAGCGACATATTCATCTTCAGAAATTATAGAATCAATAACAAAATCTATACTCTGTGAAAGTTGAAATTTTTTCAATACATCTTCAAAAGATTGAACAATCTTATTTACAGAACTCCCATAAGCATTCAATAAAAAACTATGGACACCCAACTCCCCAGGAAGAGCATCTATTTCAGCAATTTTAAATTGTGAATCTTCTGTTATAACCAAGTCTGGTCGATAAAAAATATTCCCAGATGATAAATCCTTAGCTCGATTAAAATTATCGAGAAATGATTTTTCTCGATACATATTCACTTTTTTCCTAAATTCTGTATCATGAAAAAAAAGATCCTCAACAGCATCATGATATTTCTTACAGAGCATCCCAAGTAAGGCAAGTCTTTCTCTTATTTTATTAGAAAAAGGTAATTGGTATGATTCTTTTCCAATGCGCCAAGAAACATTTTGCCCTGGCAAACATAATCGCTTTGGCAAAATACGTGATTGCTTTGCTAAAGAATTGAAAGATTCAAAATCTACTAACTTATATCCCATTCTTTTTAACTCTATCAAACAATTGAGAAAGCAACTCTGACACCATATCAATTTCGTCTTCTGTTATAAGTAAGTTCGGTGCAAGAGTTATTATATTCTTATAATAACCACCAATATCAAGAATAAGCCCAATTGGTTTTCCGTCATATATAAGATCTCCCCTTAATCCCTCATTGAATATAAAATCAGCACGTTTTTTACTCGGAACCTGACCATCATCTCCACATAACTCAATTCTAAGAGCAAGTCCTAATCCATCTACATCCCCAATAATCTGTGGGAATTTCTCTTTCAGTTGTTTTAACTTATTCAAAAAATATTTACCCTTTCCTTCAATATCACGCTCTCGATCAGTCCAATTATCAAAAGCTTCAAGAGTAGCTAATCCTGCTGTAGTACCAAGAGGATTAGAAGCGAAAGTTGAATGAGTAGAACCCGGTGGAAATACACTTGGTTCAATAAGTCCTTCCTTTGCCCAAATCCCAGAGAGCGGATTTAACCCATTTGTAAGTGCCTTACCAAAAACAATAATATCTGGAACAACGTCAAAATGTTCAATGCTCCAAAGTTTTCCAGTACGATAAAACCCCATCTGAATTTCATCAACAACAAGAAGAATGCCGTATTGGTCGAGTACTTTTTTTAATTCTTTAAAGAAATTTTTCGGAGGAATGATATAACCACCTGTCCCCTGGATCGGTTCAGCAAAAAATGCACGATATTCACACGCGCCATCTCTGCTATCATAAATGCCATGATATTCTGTCTCAAACAATCGTTTGAACTTGCTGATATAATAATCAGTTATGTCTACACCTTTTTCTGGACAACGAAAAGCGTAAGGAAATTCAACGAAAAATGCACGATCACCAAAGTGACCGAAACGACTTCGATATCGATAGCTAGAAGTAATTGCGGAGGCTGCAATTGTTCTCCCATGATATCCTCCCATAAAAGCAAATACTCCATTTGCTTTTGTTCGCATTCGAACAAGTTTCAGAGCATCTTCAATAGCTTGCGCACCACCAACGTTAAAATGGACCCGTCCTTTCACACCAAATCGCTTTTCTGTTTCCGTACACAAGCGTGCGGCGAGTTCAATTTTTCCCTGATGAAGATATTGTGATGCAATTTGGGGTAAAGTATCAATCTGTTTTTTCACCGCGGTGTTTATATTCTTGTTTGCATAACCAAGGTTAACGGCGGAATACCACATTTGCAAATCAAAATATCTCATATCTTTTTCATCAAAAAGATATGATCCTTCACATCGTGAAAAAATCTTCGGATTTTCAGCGTAATGAACAGTGTCTCCGTAAGAACAATACTTCTTCTCTAAATCAAGCAAGTCAGCGCTGTTCATAAAGAATTCTAATTACCTTGTATGTTTCCGAATTTCTCTTTATATGCATCTATACATTTCTGAATAAATACAGCAGCCTCATCAAAATCCATAAACTTTCCAACTGTCGTGGTATCTTTACCTGTCTGAGGAATTTTGTAAAGCTCAAAAAAGGTTACGACATCTTTGCGTTGATACGGTGTCAGATCTTCAATCTTCTTCACGTGATCAAAGCGAGGATCTTTTGCATTTACACAAACAATCTTATGATCAATTTCGCCATTATCGATCATCTCCATTGCACCAATAACTCTTCCTGTAACCATAGCGCCCGGAACAATCGGTTTGCTGCTAAAGAGAAGGGCATCAAGAGGGTCTTTATCCCCATCGTTCCAAGTTCCTGGAACATCGCAGTAATTAATTGGGTAAAACATTGGTCCATAGAGCACACGATCAACTTCAAGGACACCAATATCATGGTTATACTCATATTTATTGTAATCACCCTGACTGATCTCAACCAAGAGGAATAAGATCTCAGGAGCCTTTTCTTGCTGAATTCTATGAAAAAGTGACGTATTCATAATTCTGTATTTATTATATAATAATACGTATATACTATAATAAAAAACCAATGAAAGCAAATAACCTAACAAATATATCTCACATACCGGAGGGCTTCACCGTGCGTAAAGGTGGCTTCGCTAACGATGTCTATCAAGACAAAAAACATGGCCTTATCCTTAAAATTTATTCCGAAAAATCCTACTATAAATCTGAAATTTCTGCTTTCAATTCTGGATTTGATTACATGCCAAAATTTATCAAAAATGGATCGACAGAAGGAAGGCCCTACATCATTATGACATCTGTAGGAACAGGACTCCGATCTTTCACAAAAAACGATGTAACATCTTTGGCTCAAACGCTCTCTCGTTTACACAAAATCAAAAAACAGACTCCTCGAAGACTCATTGAAAAGAGATTTCGACATTTACAACAACACGCCACAGATATCAAAAAAATAATAGATATAGATATTCATCAACTTATCAAACGTATCAGTCGCTATACAAAATCAAAAAGTACATCTTCTTTAACGCATGGCGATATAACCCTCTCCAATTTACGCAAAGTTTCAGGGGAAATCTTTCTGATTGACTTCGATGAAGCAACATATTCTTCTCCTTATTTTGATATCGCAAAACTCTATTGGTCTGGACTAATACCTCTTCAAACTTTAACTGGACTCAAACACTTCATACATGAATATAATAAAATCGGGCAAACATCACTTACACTGGGAAAAGAAGCGAAAGATTGGATTATATTTGCCGGTATCGACTTTTGGATCTGGCGAGTTACTCATATAAGAAATAATACAAATTTAATAAAACAAGCTGAAGGCAGACTTATAAGATATAGAAAAAAATATGGACATTAATGAATTGAAAATGGCTACAACGAAGCTTAATCTACCAATTGAATTTGGCTTTGAGAAAGAATTTCTCTTACAAGCTCATTCAAAGAAAGATGATCGAGTGTATAATTTAAATCTCGCACAGGAATTCCTTCTTTTTCTTATGAATACCAAGCTCCCGCATAATCATATTATTGTCGAGGAATATAGCCAGTGTCTTATTGAGATTATATCAAAACCTTACCACATTAATGAAGTATTTGATGGCCTAAAAAAAATCAACCAGCTCCACTTATTTGTTGAGAACAAACTACAAAAATTTGTAAAGAAAACCTATCCTAAACTGGCAAGATACTATAGGATTGCTCTCTCTGATGAAGGAAGTTCATTTTCAAACCAATACTTATGCTCTGATCTTACAATTTTATCAGATCAAAAAGACGGGAGAAATATTGTATTACCAAAATATAAAAAATATATCAAACAATATAAAGATATTACCTGGTCTTTCAATAGAATATCTGAAAAAGTAATTGGGACCTACAATCATATCAACTCATTTCATATCACATTTCATCCAACATATTCAAACCAGTTTTCATTCAAAGATTATATAAAAATACTCCGTCTAACACAAACACTCATCTCGAGATACGAAAAATATGACCGCGGTAACAAAAAACTTTTTCGAAACGGAAAGATGGTGCATTTTAAGAAAAATATCCGAAATATCTTCCTAAAGAAGTTTCTCTCTGTACATACTTCAAAAATTGGCGCCAATTTTTCAATTCCTAATAATTCATTGAATGCAATTAACTACTTTACCACGTTTACAAAAAGACTCTTGAAAACTGCTAAAACGAAAGATATTGATACTGCTTACAAGAAATGGAGTGCATTCAATATGCGCCCAAGAGTGATAAATAATCAAATACCAGGAATAGAAATAAGACAATTTGGATCAAATTTTAGTCGATCAAAATCGGCAGAAAAAATTATTAGTGATCTTATTAAGATTGATACAATGATACAGAATAAATCAATATGAATCTACCATCTCTCAACAGCAATGAGCTTGTCGACATTAACTCGGATAATGCCGTATCACAATATATCAGAGGTGCTCTGGCACGATATTTTAGTATAAAAGATATTCCTTACGAATGTATCCTTTTTACGAATGGCGCTGATGCTGCTATACATACACTTGTAAGAACAATCCTTAAAGACAAAAATGTTACATACCTTGATTTGAATTATCACTACGCTACACAGCTAATTACTGAAAATGCAAGAATTGCAACAGAACAGAAAACTTTCTGGGACGTATGTTCGGGCGTTAGAAAGTTTCTCCTGCCTGGTCTGTCTAATCCTACCGACATACTCTACATCACCAATCCAGACAATAAGCTCGGATTATATCTCAATTCGAATGAGTTAATCCATATAGTTAATAAGAGCAACCTTTGTATTATCGATGAATCATACGGGGATTATGTCCCAATATCCTTGATTCAACAAGCTCTCCATAAAAAAAATACCATTATCCTTCGTACATTTTCAAAGTTCTTCTCTTTAGAAACTGAACGAATTGGCTATATTATTAGTAATAAAAAAACAATACAAATACTACGAGAGGCATTACCTCAATATCCTATCGCGACAACATCTATTTTCACTCTTTTAAACACGCTAAAAGTGACAAATATTACAGAAACAAAAAAGAAGCGCGCTCAAATAGAAAAGAAAAAGAAAATGTTTTACACTGTCTGCGACAAAAACGATATCCTGTATGCACATTCACACACTAACTTCGTAACCATTTTCGACCGAAATCCAGAAACAATCCCAGCAATTACATTCCTAAAAAAAGACATGAAAGAGTTCATCCTCCATAAGAAAAAATGTTTTCGTCTTTGTATTGAAAGAGTAACTTTTCTTTAGTAGATAGATCTTTTGATATATACATCTCATCTATAGACCAATAACTCGTATAGGTTGAATTTGAAATCCACTACTTAAAACAGGAAGGATCCTCCCCACAAAGAGCAGTCGTCGGATTTTTACCATTATTTACTCCTATTGAGAACGCCATTCCTCTACACCCCAGACAATTTAATATATGTTTACATCCACCACACTTCCCCTGTAAATGTTTGTCAATATTTCTTGCCATCTGATAAAAAGGAAGTTTCATTATATTTTTTAAAGAATAATCTTTTATATTTGCGTATTCTACTTCAATCGCAGCGCATGGGCGAACAAATCCTCTTGCAGTAATATAAAAACTATACATTAACTGGAAACAACCACTTCCAACTAAGGGAGTAAATGGTAACCAATCAAAACCGTAGTCGTTCCGGTCAATTTCCAGAAGTTGCATTTTAATTTCTTTCCATTCTTGTCTGCTTAAAAGATTTTTCTCAGCATTCGTTCCTGTTTCATTAGGAGTCATCATCTCCAAGTTTGGAAATATTTTCCGCTCTCTACAAAATTTCCACAAGCCAACAACTTCATGTGCATTCTTCTTGCTTATAACGAACGAGGCTCCTAATTTAAGCTTTTGGTCACTTTTTGTGTGAGCATAACCGGCCTTCAATAAATTATCCAGCCCTTGCATAATATTTCTGTGAGCACCCTTCACTCCTGATAAAGAATCTTGTATACTTTCCGTTAATGAATCAAATTTAATAATTACCGAAACGTTATTATCAAATAAAAACTTTGCGAGATCCTTTGTCATTGTTTGAGCGTTCGTGAAAATAACAGGGACCATACCTAGCGAATTAATAAATATCGTCAAATCCTTAAATCGAGGGTAAATGGTCGGTTCCCCTCCTCCGATATTCACAATAGATTCAGCGCCGAGTTCTTTTGCTTGATAAATAATGTCTTCCAATTCAGAATAACTAATTTCATCAGGTAAAGATTGATAATTTTTATTATAACAATACTCACAACGTAAATTACACCGAAAACTTGGCTCAATCCTTATAGACAATAGTCGCCCCTGATCTCTCGCTTCTCTTGCTCTTTCTGGTGAAAAATAGTAACCATCCAATTGTGGAGCTACTCCAAATTTACTCACATTAACTTCACTGTTTCCCTTAATATTATCAGATGTATCTATTGTGTTCATGTATTTTTTAAAAAATAAAGTTTAAAAAATGAATTATTGATTCATTCGACTAAAATAAAACAATACATCAGAAGTATAAAACTGTCAAAAATCTAAAAACTCTCTTCTTCAAAAAAAAGGCACTTCTTGCACTCATGTTCTACCCCAAATCCCCATTTTTTGCAAAAAATAGTGTGTATTATTAAATCTTCTTCGCCTTGAACCCGAGTATATCCGTATATCTGTTCTCGCCAAATAATATTGGTATAAAATCTTCTTCTGCGAGTATCTGCTCATCACTCTCTGTACTACAGATTGTCTCACCTTTCGCTACATTTACGAAATTTTTTATATTTGGATAAAATTTGTGAGGACCGACGAAATCTTTCTTGAATACATCATACACTTCAAATATTTCAGTTTCAGTTATAGGTTTGATCGTTTTATAGGGATTTTTTTCCACAAGACCGTAATACATCAATACTTCTGCGATATCATACAAAATAGCATTGAGTACTTCAGTACTCGAATCTTTACCATATTCGAAAGCTATACCAACTTTTGCTTGAGAGATTAATGCGTTGTCTCCTTTATACTTCATATAGAGAACCTTGGGTGGCTTGATTACGTCTATAATATCTTTCGTCGCCTGGTTATAGCTAGTCACTATAAGCACGGATCTATCACTCAGATCTGTAGTATTTGTCGAATGGATATCTATCACCAAGTCCGATTCTTTGATTTTCGGAGACAATTCATACGCTCGCATTTCTTCATAGGTACCATGTTCTTTCCCTGGAAAAACACGATTCAAATCATTCTCAGTAAAAGGAATGTTTTTTTCTGAAGCCCTTGGATTGCCAACTTCAAACTGAAGCACATCGCTCCCTACATTCAGTTTTTTCAATTCATCGATCACCTTTAAACCGATCCTTTCGTGACCGTGAGTACTTCCTACAATGAGTATTTTTTTCAAAAGATTTAACATATTTTATTTGATTATACCCTATTTTATCATAAAAAATAGCTTTACATAAAAAAATGGGGCTCCAAATATTATTCGGAACGCCCATCTCTCGCACAACATCTCGTGAAGTCAAAAAGATACCTGCAATTCTCTGATGAAGTGAGATATCTTCATCGCTCCAATAAACACTGACTGGTCATTCACTATCACTTTCTTGTTCTGCATCTTCGGGCAAATCTCATCCCAACGACAAGCATTCAACCGAAGATCCTCAGAGCAGACCTCTGAACTGGAATTGAGAGCACGTAATACGCGATCTCCGTTGATCTGACGTCGTTCAGAAACCATCGATGGATGTGCCTGAATGTAAATGAAGCCTTGAAAGCATCCAAGCAATCCATCATCCCACATATCTTCGACAGTCAATTCATGAGATTTACGGATAGGCACAACCAAATGTGTGTCCACTATTGTGATAGGACTTTTCGTATCCTCAGTCAGCGCTATGATACTATCGATTATTGCCTTCTTCTTCACGCATGAAGACATCGATTCCAGAGCTTCATAAGAAGCTACGCTCAAAGCCTCTTTGAGGAGAGTACTTCCACGCACAACAATAGCATCAGGATGTATATCCTGCACAGCTTCCAAAAGAACTGACTTGCCAACACCATTGACACCAAAAACACAGATAGTTATCTTTTTCATCGCTCTCTCCTTTTCAGAATAGGCATGATGTTGCATTATTGCACCACCATTTACTATTCTCAAAAGAGTCAATTGTCAAAGTGTAGCAAGGAATTCTTCAAAAAATGGTAATTCGGTAAACATCAAGCGTTCCGTAACAGTCATTTGCTTATAGGTTTGTTTTTTAAGATTGTCAGTATGTATTGGTATCAGTATAGAATCCAATGGATAGGCATCATATTTACTCGTCGTAATATCATGACTTATAAGAAGAGGTACTTCTGCAATACAAATTTTATAGTTATGTCCGTCAAAAAAAACCATACAATTTCGCCTGATAGCAGTTCTATCAATTTCATTCTCCATCAAGGCGAGTATCTTTTTTGGCCCGAGAAGCATCGCTGCCTGTTTAGAATTTGGACCAGGGAATTCATTCAACGCATGAATAAATATACCTCCATCGGTCACAATGACAGGGTGATGTAATACAGTGTAACTCTTCATTGCCTTATCTTTTGCAATCTCCACAATGTCATCACTCTTGATTTCTGTAACATCAACATTTGCCAAATGAATGATATGATTCTTACATTTATTTTTCAGTTCGAGAACCTTGGTAGCATTGCCAGTGGCAAAATATACTGATTGTGGAATTGGTTTATGAAATACGAGTATACTCACTCTATGAGTCTCGGATCCGTTATACGAAATATTTACGAGCCCAAGCTCTGTCAAAACGGCAAGGATCCACTCTTTACTCAACTGATTTTTCTGCATTCTCCCTGCATCATCATTGTTATCTATATTACTAATATAATCAAAGACGAGGAAACCATCTGTCTCAAGAGACTCTGCAAACGCTATAAGCGTCGGAAGAACATCTGTCTTATGCATATGCGACAACACGACACCTCTCGAGGTGATAAGATGATACTTTCTTTTATTAGTATTCAAAAATGAACTAACTTCATACCGAATTCGACTGTCTGTTGTGTTCTTTGTAGCTGTTTGGATCATTTCTGAACTGATGTCCATTCCAATGATGTTCTTTATGTTCGCATTCGAGGAAATAAGCCTCGTGACAGCTCCATCACCGCAACCAACATCAATAGCCGTACCAAATATAAAAGGCAAAATACGGTTTACTTCAGTATCGAAACGATCATAGCCATTCTCATGATTCACATAGGACGCAACATCCTCACGTACTGATTGCCACTCGTTTGCTCGTTTGCTCCAACGTTCAGCTACCTGTACATTATGTCGTTCACGCTCTTCTCTGACTGATTCAATGTGTTTCACTAATTCCTGAAAGGCTTTCCCTCGATGATTTTCGGTAGAATCAACAACACCAAGAGGGACACCATGAGCAAAGATGAGAGTATCCAACTGAATCGGGGCACGGACATCCAAAGAATCAAAGTGAGTTTCTCCTCGTAACTCACCCTTAAATATGAAAGAGTCAAAACCATCAAAATATCCGAGATAACAAACCACTACAACAGGTGTTTTGTCTGGCAAGAATTGTGGTATCGTTTCGGTATTATTATTTTCTAGTAGATGCTTTATTAGTGCTCCTGGGTAAGCATTCGATCCAACAAGCAAAGAAACATCATCAACAATAAAAGGCATCGATGTTTGTTTACGTATTTGATTCATTTTCTCCCGGACAACCTCTTCTCCTTTTACTGACTGTATTTCGGAAGTAGTTATCTCTTTGGGAACAATGTCAAAAAGACGTGAAGAAAATATCTTTTGCAATTCTTGATAATGATCAAGTTTCTTTTTATTCCCTGAAATACAATAAAGCTTCATATATTAAGCTGTAGCTGTTTGATTAAGATACGTACTCAGGATATCGAATGCATCGTCATAGGTGTTTTTGTACACATGCGCATCGGTGATATACCCGTCCATTATACCGGTTTTCACCTGTACTTTCAAAGATTGTGTGAGCTTCTTGGCTACTATATTTGTAAGATCTGCAAAATAAAAAAAGACTTCGAAACGTGTCCGAAAAAACCCTCTTCTGCTATGTCATAGCTAAATACCGATAGCGATATGAATCAAATATACTAGGGCACGATAACCGTCCCAGAAACTGCAGGAGTGATGGATGCTTCGGTAGATACAGGTTCTGTTTCATTAGCATTTGCAGGAGTTTCTGTTGTTTCTTCTCCTTCGACTGTTTCATTTGCTGTTTCTTCGCCTTCGGTAGCAGGGATACTTTCTTCGTCCTCAGTCAGAGTAGTAGCTCCTTCTTCATCCACTGCTTCATCTGTTTCTTCTTCTATCGGATTCTCGGCTGTATACACAACTGGATCATTACACACTTCACCCTCTTCGGCTGTCTCTGGATCACAGAGTGTGTATGAGCAGTCTACCTCCCCTTCTTCACACACGAGAGCAGTACAATTTTCATCGGCAGGATCACAAAGAGGAATATTCTTGGCATTGCGATCGATAAGTTTGTAATACGAAGTATCTTCTATCGGATCTCCGGTACATTCTTCATCAGCTTCCGGATCACAAACATAGACGAAACAAGATTCAGTATAGGGATCACAGTCTAACTCTGCCTGAATCATATAGTCATGCGCCACGACATACCGATAGTAGGTCGCTCCAACAGAGAGAACAATGAGTAGAAAAAATACGGCAAAAAATATTTTTGATTTCTTATCCATAGTGATACGTGTCGATTTATTTTACAAAATTTGCTACACCATTAGAATATCACAGAAATCACAAAAGAAAAAATCCCTCATCAAGGATAAGGGATTGTTTTCTTTCCTTCTCTTCGCTAGCGAAAGAGAGAGAGGAATTTTCCGAAGATACTGAACTGGTTTGTCGTAGCAGTGAGATACGCCTGAAGCTTGGAAGCCTCACTACGCAGTGCTGATGCACGATCTGTGAGAATCTGTTTCACATCAGGATCGGTCACCTGTGTAGAGGCAGTCGTCAATGCATCAGCACGAGCCGTCATAGCAGTCGTCTGTGCTGTGAGACCATTCAAGGCGGTAGCATCAGGACCAAAAACTGTTTTTGTAAATCCGCTCTGATTCTGAATATCACTCAAACTTTTGGCGATATCAGCTACTGATGAGCGGTGTTCTGCTGCAATAGCACGAACCTTCTTCGCAACACCATTGTCATCACCGTCTTCGATCTCAGCCACATCATTCAAATCTTCATCGAGATCATCCGCATCTTCTTCATGATCGGCATAGAGATCATCATCTTCTTCTGTGCCACCGAGAGCAAAAATTGATTGCTCGACGAGATTCTTCAATCGTTCAGCTTTTTTCTCGAAAGCTCTCGCATCAGTTCGTGTCACGAGTGATGAAGTTTGTAAGACATCAAAATCAGCTCGGAGTGACGCCAATTGTGTGTTGAACGTCGTCGAATCGCCACCAAGAGCGACGAGCGAGGCAATTTTCTTCTCTACTTTCGTAAATTTCTTCATCACTTCTGCTATCGACTCAGTCATATCTTTCTTGAACTCGAGATCTTTCTCGCTGAAAAGTGATTCTTTTTTGATTTCTTTGGACAATTTCTTGGCCATCTCGAAATTGCTTGCAGTAAATGCTGTACTTACTCCAGCCAATTTGGCCTTGGCAAGACTCAGCTCAGCAAGAGCAGTAGTCACATCGACTCCTTCTGCTTGTTTTTCGAGAATATGTTTCTCAGCTTCTGCTATATTTTCCTGCAATTTTGAAAGGGTTTTCGCGCTGTCTTTGTACATGCCCTCGAAATCCCCTCCTCGTGCCTGACCATAAGAATCATCATCTTCTTCATCCATATCGTCATCTACATCTCCATCATTGTCGTCGTTCTCGTCGTTTTCATCTCCTTCGTTTTCATCATTATTATCTTCTTCATCATCAGAATCTTGTTCTGTGGTTTGCTTATTGGACTCTTTTGCACGTTCAGAACGCTTCTTCAAATCTTCTCGAGATTTTTCTTTCTCTTTCTTAGCTTTTTCAGAAGCAGACTTCACCTCATCCTTGTCATCATCTTCCTCGTCTTTGTTCTCATCTGAATCATTACCATCTTCCCCCTCATTATCACTCGCAAGACTGACTGGAGTCAGAGGAGATTGGTTCTTCCCTACCAACGATGCCACGGCAAAAAACGAACTAAAAGACATTACTGCTATGAGTAATGCTGCTCCTGTGCCTATCTTCTTTGTGTTTTTCTCCTTCATACACTTTTTATTATTATTTACTATGAGGATTATATTCCTCTCTGTTTCTTATGACGCACAACTGTTTGTTTTCTTACATTTTCGTCAGAGAGTCTAACGAGAAGAGATATCGACATCTCTCTGTGGTAATTGTATCATATTTTTTGCAAAAAAAAACGAGCTGTCAAGGAAGCTCGAAAAAACATCATTTTTCGAAACAATGCTCAGTTTTCAACAATCGAAGAGAAGATATGAGCCGTCGATGCGATGGAAGTGCTCCACTGGAAATCACGTGCTCGCAGTTCGCTTTGTTTACGGAGTGTGTCTAGGAGTTCTGGATCGAGCAAGACCTGTTTCATCGCCTGGAAGAGCTCGTCTGGTCGATACGGATCGACGAGTATCCCTGCCGAACCGACTATTTCTGGGAGAGAAGACGAATGGGAAGCGATGACAGACACACCGCACGCCATCGCTTCGAGAGGTGGAAATCCGAATCCTTCATAAAATGATGGGTAAACAAAAAGACTCGAAAGATTATAAAGCGCGGATTTGTCCTCATCGGCGATAAATCCCGTCAGGAGAATGTTTTTTCTGTATGGAGAGTTTTTGATCGCTTGAAACGTCTCTCGATATTTCCACCCACGTGTACCAGCAATCACGAGCATATATTTCTTGAGTACAGGATGGTCGAGTGCCATCAATGCATCAAAGGCTGATATGAGAGCAAGTAGGTTCTTGCGTGGTTCGAATGTCGAAAGAGAAAGGATGAATTTGTATGGCAGATGATATTTCTCCTGTACTCGAACAAGGTTCGTATCATTACGACTCATCACGGAGAATTGTTCTCCTATGCCACTGTGGATCACGGTTATTTTCTTTTCTGAAACACCGTAGTAATCTATGAGGTCATTCTTGGTCGATTCTGATACGGCAATCACAGCGTCAGCGTTCCGAACTAGACTTCTGAAATTGATGAAAAAATGCCAGATACGACGTTTCAGAGAGAAAGTGTCTGGGAAGAGTTCGAATGACAGGTCGTGTGCTGTCACCACCAGTTTCGTCTTACGAGAAACAGCGGAGAAGTTCAAATTCGGAAGAAAAAATACATCCGTACCGCCAATAAGTGTATCGAGTTTCGGAAAACGGAAGTACCAGAGTGAGAAATTGAGCAATTTATTTGGAAAATGGAACACTCGCAGTGTCACATTGGGATACCGAGTCGCCCACGAGAAATCAGGAAGTTGCTTCTTCCATGCATTGAAAAAAAGAATGTAGTCATTCTCTGGAAATTGTTCGAAAAGTCCAGAAAGAAGAGCAATAGTATATTCTTCCACTCCCGTACGTTTTCCTTCTGCCAGACACCGTATATCGATTCCTATCCGCATCACTTTGAGAAATAGTGTTTTATAAGCGCCACCCAAAATCCGATAAATATTCCAAAAGCCAGTCCGACCGAAAGAGCAAAAGAAAGAGTAATCCGTACATCACGAATGATAGGGTCGCTGCCCACAATCGTAAACCAATGGGTTTGTTCACGACTTTCTTTGTTCAATTGTTCTGCGTAGTTGTTCAGATGCGTGACTGTCGCTTCAGACATTTTTTGGAGTGTCTCATAGTCTGGATGTGCATACGTCACTTCGATCATCTGAGAAGACAAGCGCTTCGCTTCAAAAACGTTCTCGAGTGTCTGAGTGCTCATATCTCTCGTCTCTCTGTCAACTGCTCTATAGATATCTTCTGCGACACGAGAAGAACCGAGCCACCTCACTACTGTATCGGCAAAACGTTCGTCTGCCTGCAATCGATAAAAACTATCGAATGTGTAGTCTCGAGTATCTTGAACACTGGCACGACCAATATTGAGGAGCAGTGTGGCTTCCAATGTCTCTGGCTGATTTTGTTGCCATGCTCCCGCTATGAAAAGAAACAAAAGAATAGTTATCCAAAACCATTTGATTTGTCTCTTGAAAATGTCGAGATATTCTCTCAGTTCCATACGAATTTAATTAACCAATTTTCAATTTCTAATTTTCAAACAATTTCTAATGTCACAATTTCGAAATTAGTTCATTGTATCATTTTTAGCTTTGAAGGTGATTCTTCAAAGCTTTTTCTATATAGTCCTTTATTGTAGTCTTAAATCGCTCTTTGTCAAAAGGGAGGGCTCTACTCCTGATATACGCCGGGTCGTAGTCGTCGTCACGGAAACGATGTACGGCATCAATGATTGCTTCTGGCGTCTGTGTATCAAAGAAAACTCCCATCTTTCCCTCTTCCAGATGTTCTACGATATCTCCAGCACGATAGGCAATGATCGGACGACCGGACGCCATCGCTTCTATCGCCACAATACCAAAATCTTCTTCCTGAGGAAAAATAAATCCCCGACACTTGGCATAGTATGTTGGCAATTCTTCTTCGGGAACACGACCAAGGAATTCGATCGTCGGACCAGCTATTTTCTTCAGACGTTCGAGTTCTGGTCCTCGTCCGATAATTTTGAGTGGGAGTTTCAACCGATTGAAGGCCTCGATAGCGATGTCGTGACGCTTGTAAGCAATGAGACGACCGACAATAAGAAAATAATCCTGTCTTTCTTCTGAAAGAAAGAAATGGTTGACATTGACTGGCGGATGAACAACGAGAGCTTCTTTGTTATAATATTTCTTGATACGTTTAGTAACAAATTGTGAATTCGTCAGAAAATGATCCACACGGTCAGCTGAAGATTTGTCCCAGAGACGAATCGGGTTCATAAAAAATGGAACAATTTTTTTCACCAGCGCTGGAAATCCGAAATCTTGAGTATACTTCTGACAATCATCCCACGCGTAGCGCATCGGGGTGTGCATATAGCAGATATGGAGGGTCTCAGGACGAGTGATGATACCCTTGGCATAGCTCGATGAATCCGACAATACGACATCATACTTACTCAAGTCAAACTGCTCAATAGCCAGTGGCATAAGCGGTGGAAAAAAACGATGTCGTTTGCGTGAAAAGGGAAAGTGCTGGAGAAATGACGTGTAGATACGTTTGTTTTCGAAAACCCCATGCATCGCTTCTTTGTCATAGATGAGTGTATAGATCGGGGCATACGGAAACAGCTCAGTGAAAGCCTCGAGTACTCGCTCTGCTCCCCCGTATTGCACCAAATAATCATGTACCAGAGCTATTTTCATACTACAAACATCCTATCAATCTTACAATCCGTGCAGACTTTTGTTTTTCACGTGTTCTTCGAATGTGACCGAGAAAATAGTTTCTCCTGTCTTTGTATCATTCAAAAAATAAAAATAAGGATTTTTCTTGGGAAAAAGGGTTGCTTGTAGAGAGGATGTTCCAGGATTACCGATTGGTCCCGGTGGGAGACCAGGATTCACATACGTATTGTAGGGTGACTCTGTGCGGGTCTCTTCGAAAGAATGTTTTACCTTGTCCAATCCGAGTATGTATTGAAGTGTCGCATCGCTCTGCAGCGCTTGACCGATACTCAATCGACGAAGGAAGAGGTCAGCAACCATTGCTCGATCTGCATTCGATTTCACTTCATTTTCGACAATACTGGCAAGCGTCACTATTTCATAAATATTTTTATTCTCATCTCTTGCTGTGGTACGGAAAGAAGTATTCCATTTTTTCTCGAAATTCGTCAGCATTTTTTCGATGATAGTCTGAGCCGACGCTTCTCGATCAAAGAGGTATGTATCAGGGAAAAGAAAACCTTCGAGAGAAGCATCTTCTGGGATTTCTTTCAAAAAATCAAATCTCTCTCGCCATTCAGCTTTTGGCGTCTGTGCCAACGCCAAAAAATCCGCACCAGGGAGACTATTTGCAGTGAGTCGTTCTGCCATCTTCTTGCTTTCCCATCCTTCTGGAAAGGTCACCTTGATATCTCGAGGAATGACTCGGCCCTCAGTAATCAAGAAGGCAATTTCTGTTGGTGAGAGATCCCCGCTCAAACTATAGGTTCCTGCTACGAGATCATGTGTCTTGCCGATACGAGCCAGATGCCACATCAAAATATAACGTGATGTGATAATCTGAGCATCCTCGAGATGTTCCGATAGAGTAAGTACATTATCCCCCTCGTTCACGACAAAACGCTGCATGTCTCGTCTGGATCCATGAGAATCATCCTCCGCATACGAAAGAAAAAAGAAAGCTCCGAGAGTGAGAAGGGAGAGAGTAAGAGCAATAAAAAGAAATACACGCATAGAAGAATACTGTCTTACAAAAGAAAAAGATTATAATCCAATGACCTGGATACTGATGTCGCGTTTCCGAGAGCCATCAAATTCGACAGCGAAAATATTCTGACGTTCCGTAAGAGAAAGTTTGCCTTTCTCGAGAGGAACGGTCTCACTATTCCCCAAGAGAATAGATTTGCAGTGTGAGTGTCCATTGCTCCGACCATCCGAGCCAGACTCGCGACGCAGTTCAAAAAGGTCATGAGAATAATGATCATCCACAGGAACCGTTTTGTAGAGAATCCGCATAAAGTCCTGGATAAGCATCGGCTCATTATGGTTGATACAGACACCCATAGTCGTATGAGGCACATACACGAGCACCTGTCCTTCACGGATACCAGAATGATCGATGATTTCTTGGACTCGATCAGTGATGTCTATAAACTCTATCTGAGTTTTGCTTTCCAACAAAATTTTTTCATTGTGGATTTTCATACTTTTTTGTTTTTATAAACGAGAAGACGCAAAGAATCTATTTTGCGAGACTTTCGAGCTCACCTTTCAATTTGTCCTTGGCCTGAACACCGACGAATTCCTTCACTACTTGACCTGCCTTGAACACCTTGATGGTAGGAATAGACATAATACCGTATGCGCCAGCTGTCTTGGGGTTTTCATCAACGTTTACTTTACCAATTTTGGCTGTAGTCATCTCTCCTGCGAGTTCATCAATTACTGGCCCCATCAACTGACAAGGTCCACACCATGGTGCCCAAAAATCGACGAGTGTTATTTTATCACTTTTCAATACTTCTGCTTCGAAATTTGCGTCTGTAAATTGCATTGCCATAAGAATTTATATAAAAATATATTACACATTTATTATACCGTTTTCGTCCCAATTTTGCAAAAATCATTCCATTCTTTAGATGGAAGATTTCTTATCACAAGCAATCTCTCTGGGTAGCCATTCATTTGCCCCAGCGGGCAAACTCTTTGCGTGAACTTTTTTATTATTTCTTCAGCACAGCGAGAAAAGCACTTCCTGGAATAGAAACTTTCCCGATATCACGCATCTTCTTCTTCCCTTTTTTCTGCTTCTCAAGGAGCTTTTTCTTCCGTGAAAAATCTCCCCCATAGAGACCACCTGTCACATCCTTACGGAACGCAGCGATCGTCTCACGAGCGATGACTTTTCCTCCGATAGCAGCCTGGATAGCCACAGCAAAATTCTGTTTCGGAATTACTTCTTTCAATTTCTCTACCACACGTTTTCCTTCTCCGTATGCATCCCGACGAGGGATCATACGAGCAAAAGCGTCCACGTGTTCATTCGCAACGAGAATCTCAAGCTTGACAACGTCGCTTGCTCGATATTCTATTGGTTCATAATTCATCGAAGCATATCCCGAGGAAGCGCTTTTCAGATCATCATGAAAGTTGACAATAACATCCATCAGGGGTGCTTCAAAAGAGAGGAGCACCCGTTCCTCATCGATGTATTCTGTATTTTTGTATTCCGCACGAATAGACGAAGTCAGTGTAATCACATTTCCCAAATATTCACTCGGCGTCACGATAGAAAGAGCGACATATGGTTCGTAAATTTTCTCGATACTTGATGGATCAGGAAGATTTGTCGGTGAATACAACGGAATGCGTTTCTCCTCACCATGCAAAGCAATTTCATAGACAACTGACGGTGTTGTAATCGTCGGGCTGAGATCGAATTCTCTCTCAAGTCTGGCCTGAATAATTTCGAGATGGAGCAGTCCGAGAAATCCACAACGAAACCCTCTTCCGAGAGCCTGATTGCTTTCTGGTTCGAAAGTGAACGCAGCATCATTGAGCTTGAGTTTATCCAAGGCGTCACGCATCAATGTATAATCATCACCATCAAGCGGATAGAAACTCGCATACACGGCTGGTTTGATTTCTTTGTACCCTGGGAGACGTTCCACGAACACTTTTTCTCGGTCTCTGAGTCGCCACGTCACTGTATCTCCGACGCGACAGTGTCCCACTTCTTTGAGTCCTGTAGCGATATAACCGATCTCTCCAGCACGAAGAATATCAGTTGGTACGAGGTTTGGATGAAAAAGTCCTACTTCAACAGTTACTCCTTCTTTCTCTGTTCCGAGCATATGGAGCATATCATCACGCTTCACACTTCCATCAACAACTTTCACATACGCGACGACTCCTTTGTACGTGTTGTAAACAGAATCAAAAATAAGTGCCCGAAGAGGTTTTTCCGCATCTCCATTTGGTGGAGGGACAAGAGTAATAACTCGCTCGAGTACTGCTTGTACACCCATCCCTGTCTTCCCAGAAGCGAGGAGAATGTCTTCTTCTTTGCATCCGAGAATATGAACAATTTCTTTTTTGGTTTTTTCTACCTGTGCATTCGGCAAATCAATTTTATTGATCACAGGAACGATTTCAAGACCCTGTTCAATAGCGAGATAGAGATTGGCAAGTGTCTGAGCCTGCACTCCTTTGGTAGCATCCACGAGAAGGATAGCGCCCTCGACTGCAGCAAGCGAGCGCGATACTTCGTAATGAAAGTCTACGTGTCCTGGTGTGTCGATCAGATTCAACATATACTCCACTCCCTCATAGATATAGTGCATCTGGACTGGCTGAAGCTTGATAGTGATGCCACGTTCTCGTTCGAGATCCATCTGATCGAGCAATTGTTCTTTCATTTTCCGTTTTTCCACCGTATGTGTCAGATCGATCAAACGGTCAGCTAGAGTAGATTTTCCATGGTCAATATGAGCAATAATGCAAAAGTTTCGAATATTTTTTTGTGGGGTAATTTCATTCATTTCCTCAGAATAAAGCAAAAACGCCCTAAAAGCAAGGCGCATGCTCTCTTTGTTTCTACAAAAGATACTTTACCAATCACCTCGTTCTGGGTGATCTTCTGCTACCGTCGCTGTTTCCGGTTGACGCAAGATCTTGCACAAAATAAATCGTTTCACCATACCAAGCTCCTCTACTCCGAGCCAGTGACAGAAAACGAGGAAAGATACGCCTCCGATAGCAATTCCTGAACACAGCTGGAAAAACACTTTTGCAAATGTATCAAGTTCATCTATCGTTAGAGCGAAAACAGATTTCGAAATCTGAGCAATAATGCCAGCCCCAAGTGTTGCAAAAATAATTTTTATAATAGGAAGAAAGAATTCTCGATCATTCCAGAAAGTGAGTTTGGAGCGCAAGAAGAGATACAAAAGAATCACATTGAGCACGTTACTCAAAGAAAAAGCGAGAGCAAGAGCAAGAACAGAATATGCTGGAAGAAAAAATGGTATGAGAGCTATCTGTACTCCTGCGCTCACGAGGGCAATATAGAACGGTGTTTTGGTATCCTGGAGAGCAAAGAAGGCTCGTGCAAAAAGAGGGATCAGACTCTGTGCGAAGAGACTCAGGGCAAGTATTTCCAATGTTTCGAATGTAAGTATCGTATCCTCCCAATCGAATTGTCCTGCACCAAGAATCACGCGTACGAATTGAGCCCGGAACAAAACCATAAACATGGAGATAGGTACTACGAAAAAAAGAATACGTGTTGATGTCTGTGACAATATCACGAAAAAATCTTTTTCTTTTTTCTTGGCAGAGAAAAAGGCAAGTGATGGGAAAACAGCGACAGAAAATGCTATACCAAAAAGTCCGAGAGGGACACTCTGGATATTATTTGCAAGCGTGAATACGGCGAGACTTCCCGAAGCAAGGGTCGAAGCAAATATCGTCATTGTAAAAAGGCTCATCTGACTCACTGCCAAACCAAGTGACCGAGGAATCATCAGCCGAACAACTTTTCGTACGGTCGGATCTCGCCAAAAAATAAAAGGTTGCAGAACAAAACGAAATCCTGATTTTTTCAATGACGGATACTGTATTGTCATATGAAGCATCGAACCCATCACGACTCCCCATGCCAATCCAACAGGACCAAAAAAAGGAACAAAAAGAACTGCTCCGATAATAATACCAACATTATAAAAAATCGGAGCAAGAGAATATGCTACAAATTGTTTGAAAGAAACAAGCACGCTCCCAAACACAGCGCTCACTGAAAGGAAAATAGGTGAAAGGAGCATGACTCGAGTCAAAAGGATCACAATATCCGTCTTCTCACGAGAAAATCCTGGGGTGATGAGTGGTATCAGCATTGGAGCGAATATAATACCTAACAACGAAAGACTGCCAAGTACGAGAAAAAGCAATTGCAAAACACCTGAGGTCAATCTCCAGGCTTCTTCTTGTTTCTTTTCTGCAACTAACTCAGTAAACACAGGGATGAATGCCGCACTCAGAGCACCGAGAACAAGGAGGCTATAAAGCAAATCGGGAATACGAAAAGCGGCATAATATGCATCCAATACATCTCCAGCACCAAATTGCGATGCCAAAATACGATCACGGAAAAATCCGAGAATACGGCTAACGATACCAGCCAGCGCAATAAGCAGTGCAGCGCTTCCTACCGTCTTACTTGGAGTGAGGGTCCAAGAAGAGAAATTGTTGTACCATTTCCTAACCATGAATATTGAGAAAGTTATTTTTTAGCATTGAAAACCATACCAGAGAATACATCAGTCTTGAGATTGGTTTCCCATTTCCATTGTCTATTATACGGTATCAAATTCCCGCCCGTCTGCCAAACAGGCTCTATCGTATTCGGAAAATGCACAGAAAGAAGAAGTTTACTTCCGATCGATCCTGATTGTTTCTGAAAAAGTGTCGTGTATGAATCCACTCCTCCGTTTTGAATATTCGACATATCGAGAGTGAAAGGCAACAGATACCGATATTCCACGACTACTGATTCTTGAGGACTCACATATACCCATCCTCCAAAAACTGTTTTTCCTGCCTCGGAATATATTCTCGTCCCCGTTTTCTCATCGACAGTAATCGATTTTTCCTCACGTTCCACATCAACGTCGACACGGAAACCAAGTGCTTTGTAATCAAGTGGATCCTCTCCAAATTCCCATGTGGAACCCTTGGCAGACAACAGTGTCGATCCTTCTGGTACATACACTCGCATATAATCAGCATTTACTTTGTTCCACCAATCATACGGGGTATCCCCTCCCTTATGAATACGCGTGATCGTAACAGTATCTATGATAGAACCATTCTCCTGTATCTCGGCGCTGTGGTGAATCGTTTCGTCTATCACACCGTCTGTCTTGTATCCATTGATATTCGAATGCACGACACTTAGATAATCTTTCTCAGTTGAAAGTATGCGACCAGACCAACCAGCCTCATCTATCAACGCTTCTGTTTCCGCATGGCGCATATAGATAAGTATCTGCTTCTCATTCAAACCCTCAGTAAGAGCGCTCATCATGCCATACAGCGTCTCTTTGTCTTGAGAAGCAAGTACGGTCTCGACTAATAATGCCGTCAGGTCTGCTAATACTTTTTTTGGTTGATTTTCTTCCTTATCATATTTTGTTTCTACTTGTTCCTGAATAATAGGGATGAAGTTCTCTGCATCAACAGTAATTCCGTATTGAGGCAGAGTGATCGGGCCTGTCACAACCAATAATTTTTGCATCACTGTCGGTGTCAGAGTAATCACTCCATCTACTGTTGGACCACCTGTTTTTTCATAAAAAAAGATTGCCTTTTCTGCTGATGTCGGGAAATCAGGAAACCAATTGCTATCATGGAGACTCCACGCAGCACTGATCTTTTGTATGGGTTTTGGTGGGACAATATTTTCTTTCAACTGTCCATCGGGATTGAAAATACCATCCACAAAAAATTGTTTGACGGAACCAGTCTGTATATCCATGAGTGCATACGTTCCGATAAATCCTCCTGTGGCTCGTAATTCTTGATTATTCTGCAACAAAAAAAGATACTTGCGAGGACCATTGCCTCCGAGCAATTCCTGAATAATCGCTTTGTTTTGATGAACACTTTTTATCAATCCGATAGTGGTCGGTAGACTCTTTCGTGCCAAAAGAAATTGTTCGCGCTTTTCTTCTGGGATATCATCGAGATGGACTTTTTCGATAGACTGGTTACCCAAAGTAAGCTCTGCCAATATGTCCTCCAAGGGTTTCTCGACACGAGAGAAAAAATCAAGCCAAGATACTTTCTCTCCTTGGGCCGAGGCCTCTTTGGAAAGAAACAGTTCTTCAATAATAGCGACTGACGAAATACCAGCCAGAGAAAAATGCTTTCCTGATTCGAGCACATACGAACCACTTGCCACCTGAGACAGTCCTGGGACGAATCTCGTCAACCGAAGCATCGAACCACCAAACCACAAAAGACGTTTTTCTCCTCTCGAAAATGCCTGATATGCATTCTCAAACGATTGATGTGCTTTATCAAACTCTCCAGATTTGATATTTTCAACAGCAAATAAAAGGGATCGAAAACCTGTTTCACCATCTGCTAATACTTTTTGTTCAGTATCAGAAATTTTGTGAACAATACCATATATCGAAAAAATAATCACCATCACGATAGCGATTTGAAGAAAAATTTTTCGTTTCTTTCTTAATATCTTTCCTTGTTCTTCTTGTTTTTCCTTTCGAGCAATTATTGATGCAGAAGATATCGGAGTATACAAAATATTCTCCTTTGAGAATTGTTTTGAAAGTGGTTTTGTATACAACGGGTATTTCTTGGTCGACATAAACTCCGATGATGGCGTGACCGATCGGATATCAGAAAAACGTGATGACTGTCGATGAGGAAGAAACGCCATAACACTTTTTTACTGTTTGTTTTTTATACTCCGTTCATACACGTCTCGCGTTTCTCTTGCCATGCGATCAAAACTGTATTGCCTGATATGTGCATATCCCAGACGTATACACTTCATACGTAGTGTATCAGAAATAAGGATTTCTGTAAGTTTCTTCTCTCCATCATCTACTCTATCGGGGTCAAAATAAAGTGCGGCATTGCCTAAAATCTCAGGGAGAGATCCTCGAGAAGAAGAAAGTACTGGTATTCCTCGTGCCATTGCTTCAAGAGGAGGGAGTCCGAAACCCTCATACAGTGATGGGAAAAAATAACAAGAAGCGAAACGATAGAGTGTATTCAGTTGCCAATCATCGACGAAACCAAGAAAAAGAATGTTTTGAATACGTCTATCCTGCACTCTTTTTTTAAGACGTTTATAGAAGAAATCTTCTTTTCCAACGAGCACAAAGAGTTGTTCTGGAAATCGTGGTGAAAGTTCAAGGAATATATCCAGATTTTTATGCGGATACGCATTGCCGACATAGAGCACATACGATTTCACCTGTTTGGATAGAGGCTCTTCCGATACATCAGACTTCAGTAAATCAAATGTTCGAAATAACTTTAATTCTTGTTCTCTTAGAAGAAATTGACACCATTCATCCGTTGCTTCATACGTCACTGATATTTTCTTCTGTGTTGAGGGATAGGTAGCAATGATATCCTCCTTCGTAAAAGCAGAGACAGTGATAATATGATGGGATCGATATACGGCACACGCAATCACAAAACGATATGCGATAAATTTCATTGCGTAGAAAAATCGTGAACGGGTAGTATTCTCTGCTGTCGGATAATGAAGAAGTATCAAATCATGGATGGTCACGACAAATTTCTTCCAATACAGAATAGGGACATTGAAATGAGGGAAGTGCATGAGATCAAAATGATACGAAAGAAGCTGAAAAGGAAAGAAAAACTGTTCTGAGAAACCATACCATGGATACCGTGAGAGAACTTTCTGAAAACGTACATTTTTCGGAATGTACTCATCAAAATTTTCTGGCAACAAAAAAACGACGTAATCGTTTTCTGAATCCACTCGCTCAAGATACTCGATAAGTTTTTCCGTATAACGACCGAGTCCTTTCCCAATGGAGCCATAGAACCTGGCATCTATACCTATTTTCATATTTCAGTACGCTCTTTTGATAATTATTTTTTCTTGGTGGGAGGGAGGGTGTCGTTATTCGGAAGAATATATTTGTTTATACAGAATAAAAGAAGTGCTTGTGATGCAAGAATCTTGAACATTTCTACATCCTCTATCTGATTGGTGAGCTTCGGAAAAATAAGGAAGGCAGTCATACTGTGCGCGAGAGAAGGTGATTGCACAATAGCGTAACCATTTTTTTCTAGAGATTTCTTTTTGGACTTCAAAAGTACCTGTGCCGTGAAAAGATGGAATTCGTCATTTTTTCCAACCTCCACCACTGTTTCAATTGTTTTCTTCTTCACATTTACAAAACGAAGCGATATCGACTTTGACTTTGCGAGGATTTTTACAGTGTTCAACACTGATCGATACGTTTCTTGTTTTTTTGAGAGGAGTACATCCGCAGTATCTTCCGGAATATGAAAGATGAAATCTTTTACGATATCAAACTTTCTGTTAAGTCCCCCTATATAAGAATACGAATCAGAAAGATCCTTGGTAACGATGTTGGTTTTTTTCTGCAGATGGAGTTTTTCTTGAAAAACATGGAGCAAAGTCCTTTCTTTGGAAAAATAAAGAATGAAAATAAAAATACCAAAAAAGAAAAGAATAAGCGACTCAATGTCTTCCTCTTGAAAGAAAAAGTAGCCTGTTTGGATAATTTTTGGAACGAAAACAATAAAAATAAAGATTGCGAGATATATCCAATACATAACTTACCAGTATTCAAGTATTTAATGCGTCAAAAATGTCGGTAATCTCTTTACAGTGAAAGACCTTTCAGATATGCACGGAATTTTTCTCCTATTTCAGGATGTTTTAATCCGAAATGAATCGTTGTTTTGAGGAAGTTGAATTTGTCTCCTGTATCGAGCCATTCTCCTTCGAGTGTTCGTCCATGTATTGGCAGACCTTTTTCCAGCATGACATCAAAGGCATCGGCGAGACGAATCTCACCTGATTTTCCTGATTCCATACTGGCGAGTGTTTGAAAAACATCGTGAGTAATAATATATTTTCCCACAGCCACGAGTCGACTCGGAGCATCTTCTGGATTTGGTTTTTCGACGATACGTGTCACTTTCCAATCATTGTCACTCACTTTTTCCCCTGCGACAACACCGAACTTTGATACATCCTCGAGTGCCACTTCTGAAAGTCCTATAATTGGTGTCTGATATTGCGCATACGCATCGATGAGCTGTTTGGCAGCAGGAACATTGCTATCGTAGATACAATCACCAAATATCACGAGTACCGATTCATCATCATCGATCAGATGGGCGGCCTGGAGAAGAGCATGTCCATCACCGAGCGGAATAGGCTGTCTCACATAAGAGAACTTTGCAAGTGTCGATATTTTTTGTACTACTTCGAGTAAATCGTGTTTATTTTTCTCCACGAGGGTATCTTCGAGTTCATATGAAATATCAAAATGATCTTCAATAGCTCTTTTGCCACGACCAGTCACAAAAATAATTTCTTCGATTCCTGATGCAACTGCCTCTTCAACCAAATATTGTACGACAGGTTTATCAACAACTGGGAGCATTTCTTTTGGTTGAGCCTTGGTCGCAGGCAAAAAACGTGTTCCAAAACCAGCAACAGGAAGAATGGCTTTTTTGATTTTTCTCGGCGTTGCATTATCCATATATGTGTAGAAAATTATTTTTTAAGGGAAACAGTTTTCTTAAACTCTGTATTAAACTCAGTAATTGCATCATTGACCATCGGATGGAAACGACTCCGAAAATCGTGCTCTCTCACATAATTACTTGCTTCGAAAAGTGACTCGTGTGTACCAGTATCGAAATATGCTCCTTCTATCACTCTCACATCAAGCTTTTTTTTCTTCAAATAATATTTGTGCACATCAGTAATTTCGAGTTCTCCACGTTCTGACGGTACGATAGATTTTGCTACTTCTACTACTTCCTTGTCAAAAATATAAATCCCTGGTATAGCAAAAGAACTCTTGGGCATTTTCGGTTTTTCTTCGATAGAAATTACTTCATTCTTCTCATCAAATTCTACAACACCAAATCTCTCTGGATCTGAAACGTGTTTTGCAAAAATACGTCCACCAGCAGTAAATGATTGAATCGCTTCCGTAAAATCATCTTCAAAAATGTTATCACCAAGAATAAGCGTCGTCGATTCTCCATCGATGAAATCCTCAGCAAGAATAAATGCTTCTGCTAAACCACGAGGCTGTTTCTGTACAATAAAAGAAATATTGATACCAAACTTATGAAACATTGAACCGAGCAGATTAAGGAAATGCCCCGAATGATCTGGTGCAACGATGATGAGAATATCTTTGATACCAGCACTGATAAGTGTGTTGAGTGGATAGAAAATCATCGGTCTATCATAGACTGGCAAGAGCTGTTTGGAAGTGACAGCAGTCAAAGGAAGAAGTCTCGTGCCTGTCCCTCCTGCAAGAATAATACCTTTCATAGAATCTTCATTAACAATTACATGCCTAGCGATACACAGGAAACTGACGACAGAGTTTTTTCACGGTCGTACGTATACTAGAAAGCACCTCAGTATCTCCACCAGAAGAAAGTGTAAAATGAATACACTTCGCAATCATTTTTATTTCTTTCTCTTTCAATCCGCGAGTGGTCACAGCAGGCACGCCGACACGGATACCACTCGGGTCCATCGGTCCGCGAGGATCATCAGGAATCACATTTTTGTTCACAGTAATACCCACAATATCGAGAAATTTCTCTGCTTCCTTCCCTGAAATCCCATAACTTTTCACCGTATCAAGCATAATCATATGATTCTCAGTTCCACCGAAAAGAAGGACTGCATCATATTTCCGCATTTCTTTTTCGAGCGTCTTTGCATTCTTCAGTATTTGCTTCGCATATTTTTTGAAAGCTGGCTGGAGCGCTTCTTCAAAAGCTACCGCTTTGGCCATAATAGTATTCATAAGTGGTCCACCCTGAAGTCCTGGGAACACTGCCCTATCTATCTGTTTTGCCAATTCTGCTTTACAAAGAATCATCCCTCCTCGAGGACCACGAAGTGTCTTGTGTGTCGTTGTCGTCACGATATCAAAATACGGTACAGGACTCGGAACTACCTTGCCCGCTACCAAACCTGCAATGTGAGCCATATCCATCATTGAATAAGCGCCAACTTTCTTGGCAATAGCCGTAATTTTTTCATAATCGAGTTGTCGTGTGTATGAGGAAAATCCTGCCAAAATAAGTTTTGGTTTCTCCTGCTTGGCGAGAGCTTCGAGTTTACGATAATCGATAGTGCCGTCTGCTTCTGTTTTGTATCCCACAAATCGATAGATCTGTGCAGGCAAAGTGAGAGGATGACCATGAGTGAGATGCCCTCCGTGAGAGAGGTCCATACCAAGGACAACATCTCCTGGCTTGAGGATGGCGGAATATGCCGCGAGATTGGCTGGAGCACCAGCGTGAGGCTGGACATTCGCATGCTCTGCTCCGAACAATTTTTTTGCACGTTCGATGGCGAGTGTTTCGACAATATCAGTAAACTCCTGACCACCATAATAACGACGGCCTGGATAGCCTTCGGAATATTTGTTTGTGAAAACTGTACCAATAGCTTCTAATACAGAGAGGGAGACGTAGTTCTCTGAAGCAATCATTTCAAAACCTTCTTCTTGCCTCTTCGTCTCACCCATCAGCGCGTCGTACACTTTTGCATCTTGTTTTTTGATAGTCGTATATTTCATCATAGTATTACAGTAAATTTTCAGTGTATTGTATTGTATCAAACTCCGTATTGAAAATTTTATTCCATATGTGCGAGATATGCTTGCAACGCTTCTTTGTATGATCGAAGCGGTACGCGCTTGGTATTGAGAAGTTTCGAATATTGTGGGCGCCTGGCAGGACGAGGAAAGGCATCACTGCCTACAGGTTGTATTGTAACCCCAATTTTGGCTTGTGTATAGAGCTCTTGTACGGCCTCATACCACGTTACATCATCACTATTGGGTAAATGATAAATCCCCCAGGGAGCCCTATCTTCCAGAAGAGCCTTCGTTTCCTGAGCAAGATCTGGAGCATAAGTGAAACAACTCTTCTCATCATCAACTGCCTGTACTCGTTCTTTTGTCTTGGCAATTTGTAACATCACATCAAAAAAGCTCTTTTTGGCGATAGTACTAATTGCCGGTTTCCCGAAAAGCTTGGAAAGTCGGATGATATAATTTTTCCCATCTACGGCAAGTACATTTTCTTCTCCCATTCTTTTACTCATACCATACCGTGAAAGAGGCTGAGGAAGAGCATTCTCAGCATAACCCGATTGATTCGTTCCATCAAATACATAGTCAGTAGAATAATGTACAAAAATATTGTCCAATGTCTGAGCAAGATGCGCGAGAAATTTCGGCACGAGAGCATTGAGCATCATTGCTTTCTCATATTCTTCATCACTCTCTTCACATTTATCAACAGCGTTGTATGCAACTGCATTAACAATAATATCTGACGCGAAAGAACGAATCTTCTCTTCTGCTGAGACAAAATCAGTCACATCAATATCTTCGAAATCCCAACTCGTCACCGTATACTTTTCATCCTGAGAGAAAACATCAACCAATTCTTGTCCGAGCATCCCCTTTGCCCCAAGGATCAGAACCTTTGTAGTCATCATATTTATATATATCTAAAAATACCTTCTTTTTATATTTTAACAAAAAAGAGCTTTTTGAGGAAATAGAGCACCAGTACTTTACAAAAAATAAGGCAGTGTTAAAATGCACACATTGCATAAACGGATGCATATCTACAACACCACATCGAAAGGAGAAATAGTGAAAATAAAAATTATTGACATACCTCCAAGAAATGTTCCGGGGGAGTTGTTCTATAGGCAATGGATTGGTATCATTTTTCCGTTGCCTTCTGAAAATCCAGACGGTGGTGACTGGAGGGACAGAAATAATCCAAATGGTTTTGCAGTCCCTACCATAACCGTTACTGAGGTCTTGGTATACCTCGATAAAAATGAAATAGCAGAACAATGGAGACGTCTTCATCCTATTGTTTCTCGCTTTCCATACGATATTTGTCAGCTCATTGACTGACTGATCGTACATAAAAAAAGTGATTGGCAGCAACTGCTCCGATCACTTCTTTTTTATCATTTTTTGTAAGTACTGCTAATACTATTTTTGATAATTTCCAGACTTGATGTTTTTCCACCAAGCTTCATGCTCTCTGAACCACTCCACTGTTTTTAGAAGTCCGGCTTCCAAATTGACCTCTGGGCGCCAGCCCAACTCACGCTCAATTTTAGAATAATTGATTGCATATCTCCGATCATGTCCGGCACGATCTTTCACATATTCGATCATATTCTCGTCTTTGTCTAACAGCTCAATCACTTTCTTGACAATCCAAATGTTCTCTCGTTCACTATTCCCTCCGATACAATATGTTTCACCGATTTTTCCCTGATGCAAAATGAGATCAATAGCCTTACAGTGATCCTCGACGTATAGCCAATCGCGTACCTGTAGTCCGTCACCATAAACTGGTATTTTTTTATTTTCGAGAAGATTGGTAATAATAAGAGGAATGAGTTTTTCTGGAAAGTGATACGGGCCATAATTATTCGAACAATTGGAAATCGTCACCGGAAGATCATACGTATGAAAATATGAACGAACGAGATGATCAGAGGATGCCTTGGAAGCACTATACGGACTTCGAGGATCATACGGGGTGGATTCATCAAAAGGTGCATCATTTGGTCCGAGCGCTCCAAATACTTCATCAGTAGAGACATGGTGGAAACGTTTGTTCTGTTTGCGGGCTGATTCGAGGAGTGTAAATGTACCTTTGATATTGGTATCAATAAAAACATCCGGCCCAGTAATAGAACGATCCACGTGTGATTCCGCTGCAAAATGCACTATTACGTCAGATTCTGCTACAAGAGGGTCAACGATGGTCGAATCAGTAATACTCCCTTTCACAAAACGATATCGCTTATCATCTTCCCATTGTTTCAGGTTTTCTAGGTTTCCTGCGTATGTCAGTACATCAAGATTGATGACTTCATAAAGAGGATAGGTATTCAGAATATGATGAACAAAATTGCTCCCTATAAATCCAGCTCCTCCGGTAACAAGTATTTTCATAATAAGAAAGAGATAAATTAAATGCGATGCTTAATAGAAAGAAAATATCTTCAGAATATTTTTAGATAAACCCGTCCGAAGAGGTTTCGCCCAATGGTTTCCTAAAAAACATTCTGAAGATATTTTCAGATGTTTTTCAATATGCTTTTCCTTATACAAATTGTTTCAATATATTTCCTATCATTTTTTCTGATATACAAAATCTTGTACAATATCTTGAAGGAGCGGGTGCTCATTATCTTTTCCCGAAACGAGAGGTTGCTTTATACCCCATTCTATCCCAATTGCTTTGTCATTCCAGATAATTCCTCGTTCATGTTCTTTGGAATAAACATTCGTACATTTGTATTGAAACAATGTATCATCTTCGAGAGCGACAAACCCGTGAGCAAAACCTGCAGGAATAAAAAATTGCTTGTGATTTTCTTCTGAAAGTTCTACAGAAACAAATTGTCCGAATGTCGGCGATCCAAAACGAACATCGACTGCTACGTCAAGTACCCTCCCTTTCACTACTTGTACAAGTTTTGCTTGAGCAAATGGAGATGCCTGATAATGCAGTCCTCGAAGCACACCTTTTTTGGAAGCAGAAAAATTGTCCTGTACGAAATGCACATCGGCACCAAATATTTCCTGATAACGTTTTTCTTGAAACGTTTCCACAAAAAAACCTCGTTCATCTGAAAAAATATCTGGTGTAATAATTATCACTCCTTCCAGGGGTGTTTTTTCTGTCTGCATACGTAGCAATTTTTTAAAATTATTTTCACAATATTTCCATTATAAAATATCCAAGAAAGAAAAGCAAAAAAACCACCCAATGAGGGTGGTTTTTCGATACTATCAACAAAAATTATATCTGAATATCATTCATCACGTCATCCAAGGTTTTCTTCTCTTCTGATTTAGGAGTTTCAGTTACTGAAGAAACTACAGGTGCGACATGTTCACGAGGTTCACGTGGTGGACGCTCCGATCCTTCTGGTTCATTGATTTTAAGATTCACACGAGCATTGTTGCGTGCTCCAATCACACGAAGCAGAGTTCGCAAAGCCTTGGCGGTCATACCTTCACGACCAATTACCATACCCATATCTTTCGGATTTACATCGAGTGTAATAAGCACTCCCATCTCATCGATCTTTCTTTCTACCTTCACATCTTCTGGATTGTCTACGAGCATCTTCACAGCGTACTCGATAAAATCTCTGTCTTTCACATTGTCTGTCATAAGACTTGATATACGGATTAAATCATTATTGAAGAATACATCTTCTCTTGCTAGTATAGCTTTCTTTTTCGAGGTGTGCAAGTCCTCTCTATCCTTCACACTTTTTATTTTATAAAACAATCATCGGAATAGAGTATCTTCATTTTTCTCCCATTCCTTTGGTGCTATAAATGGACGATCACGCCATTCCTTGGACTGACAACAAAGCAGTGTCTTTGCATCACGAGGATCCTGAAGAAGCATCTCGGTAATTTTTTCCATACGCATTCCTCTAGAACCCTTGATGAGTATGAGATCCTCTGACCGGACAATATTTGAGATTTCTATACGAGCAGATGTCTCATCAGGAAACCAGTACAACTGTTTCTGTGAAAAACCCTCTTTCCGTAATACATCTGCAAGTGCCTTCATATATGTTCCGACAAGGATGACTATCAAAGCACCTGAGGTAATGACAGCGTCCTTCAAAGATTGATGCTCTTCCTTCGCGCTTGGTCCGAGTTCCAGCATATCACCGAGTACAACTACTTTACGAGGTGCCATAAATTCTCTCAACGTTTCCAGGGCGACCAGAGTAGAAACAGGCGAAGCGTTGTAGGTGTCATCAAAAAGAAACATACCGTTCTTCCCCGGGAGCAATCGCAGTCTTCCTGGTAATGACTCAAAACCCTCTAACGTTTCTGCAATTTCTACTAAATGCATCTTGAGAGCAATGCCCACTGCCACCGCAGACAAAACGGCTGACAAAGAATGCTGCGCAATAATTTTTGGCAGTCGCACTGGAATAGTTTTTCCGGCATAATTCAATTTGAAGCTAAGTCCTTCTGTTTGTTTGATATCGCGGTGGAAGAGTATGTTATCAACACGAAACATCGCTCCTTCACCAAAACCATATGTCAACACTTTGGCCTTCGTCTTCTCTTGCATTTTCATCACTCGCTTGTCGTCAAAATTGAGTATTGCAAATCCATTCTCAGGTATAGCAGAAACAAGCTTTCCTTTTTCCTTCGCAATTTCTCCCAATGATCCGAAGAATTCCAAATGACTCGAAGAGATTTGAGTGATAATACCGATGTCTACCGGAACAAAACTGAGCAGATACTGCATATCGAGAGGACGATCAATGGCCATCTCAAGAATCAATATTTGTGGATACTTCACAGGGAACAGAACTCTTTGCAACCAAAAAAAGACAACTTTGATCCAGGCTATTATCGATGATCCACCACTTTCAATACCAATAATCGTTAACGGTACTCCGATCTCATTATTATAATTCCCCTCTGATTTACGGATATTATACGCTCGTGACAATACCAATGCTATTGCTTCTTTGGTCGAACTCTTTCCTACAGATCCAGTAATAGCAACTACAAGCGGATGATACTTTTTCAGTATCACTTGTGCCATAAATCGCAGTATGCTCTGCAAAAAATTTTTTTTCTGATGATTCATCATATATACATTTACCCCCTCTTTAAAAGAAAATCTTTCAAAGAATATCACTTTATTGGAATTGTCTCAGTCGGTTGAATCTTGGCGTATTCTAGCAGAAATTTCATGATTCTACCAAATGCTGGTGCAGCACTCGACTCTGCCCATTCTACATTTTTTGGATTATCAAGCTTCACAAGCACAACAAATCTTGGATTATTAATCGGCGCATAACCCACAAATGATCCTATTGTGACACTGTCTTCGTATCCTTTGCTTCCTGTTTTGGCTACCTGAGCTGTTCCTGTTTTTCCGCCAACGAGATATCCAGGGACATCAGCTCGTTTTCCGTGTCCATTCACAACAACACTCCGTAACATTTCTCCCATGGACCGACTCGTTTCTTCTCTAATGACTCGTCGTACAATTTCTGTTGGCACAGTCTCTTCCTGATTATTTTCGTCAGAAATACTCTCAATAATCCTTGGTTTCACCAAATTACCACCATTAGCGAGAACAGCATAGGCTGTGATCATTTGAAGAGGTGTCGCTGCAATCCCCTGACCAAAAGAAGCTGTGAAGAAGTTGAGTGTTGCTCGAGGATTGCGTAAGTTACTTATGTTTCCAGAAAGTTCTGCTGGTAAATCTATACTCGTTTTCTCTCCAAAACCAAATTTTTTCAGATATTCACCAAACAACTGATTACCGACGAGTTTCTCTACAAAAATAACACCAGTATTGATTGACATGTCCAAAACATGTGTCATTGTACTCCTTCCGTACACTTTTTCTTCCGAATTACGAATGACATATCCAGATTCGTTCACTGATCCTGTATCGACATATTCTGTTCGAGGAGACACCTTCTCTTCTTCAATGCCAATAGCCATCGTAATTGGTTTCATGATTGATCCTGGCTCATACGAAACACTCACTGCTGGATTGAGAAATATCGAATAATCTTCCTGCTCGCCATATGAATTAGGATCAAATTGGGGAAAACTTGCCATAGAAAGAATATTTCCTGTCTTCGGATCCATCACGATAGCCGTAGCGCCATCGGCACCATAAAGTTCTACTGATTCTTTGAGAATCTTTTCTGTTTCATACTGTACAACACGATCAATAGTCAATACCACATTATCACCATTTTTCGGAGCTATCATTTCACGATCAGAAAGAGGAAGCCACCTTCCTGAAGCATCTTTCTCTTGAGAGACAGTGCCAGACTCACCTTGAAGGAGAATATTTTTTGATGCTTCTATACCATATCCATTCGATTTTCCATTTTCGTTGGAACCGACGAATCCCACAACATGCGCAGCAAGTTGTCCGCCTGGATAGTATCGATATTTCTCGGACAAGAAAGAAACTCCTTTAAGATGAAGATTTTTAATACCTTGTATTTCATCATCCGTCAAACGTTTTTTCAGTATTTCAAACGGATCGTCAGGAATCTTGAGCTTATTCTGCACAAAATCTGTTTCCAATCCAAGAATGCGTGAGAGTTCCAGTGTCATCCGATCTTTCTCTACAACATCTTTGGGTGAGACATAGACGGTCTGATATTCACGATTGACTGCCAGAGGATATCGACTATCACCATCATGAATGTATATCTCCCCACGATCCGCTGAAAGTCCTTGAGAGACCGTGTGTTGATTTTCTGCTATCGCGACCCATTTTTCATGATCGATGATTTGAAGAAAAATCATACGACCCGTGAGCAAAGTTCCAATGAAAAGAAAGATGAAGAAGAGAGAATGGGTACGACTCATATATCTCGAACCAGAAGTGTTCTTTGTTGTCTTTTTCAAAAAAAGATTTCTAGAGCCTTGCATATCTGCCTGTCTCATCTATGATTTATCTCCAGAAATATCTGATGCTATCTGAGAGCTACTGAACGATCGTGGCTTTCTCTTTCGGTATCCTCGAGAAAGAGAGGGGCTTCAATTTTTTGCATATGGAGGTCTTCTCTGACTGTTTCCATACGATAGAGCGAACGAGCATCTGCTTCACTTATTCTCAAATTTTCATTTTCTTGTTTCAATACTCCGATTTCTTTTTCAAGAGTCCTCATATGATATCCCTGGACGGCACTTTTATTGACAGAATAGAGATAGATACCTCCTCCTACAAAAGTCATCATAAGCATACTAAGGAGAGCAATATGAACAGACCCGGTCAATGTTCGAGATCTGCTATCTTCCCTTTTTCTTTTTGTCTCTGCTATTTTGCAGTAATACGTTCTCATATTCTTTTTTGTTTTTTATTTTTTGGTGCCACTCTATCAGATTTTTTCTGCGATACGGAGCTTGGCACTACGAGCTCTCGGATTTTTTTTGATTTCTTCGTCTGTTGGGATAATTGGTTTTTTCGTGAGTATTTTTACTTTTGGCATATTCCCACAACGGCAGACCGGGAACCCTGGTGGACAGACACAACCCTCTGCTTGTTCTTTCCAAAACTGTTTTACTCTTCGATCTTCTCCAGAATGGAATGTGACGATAGCTATCCGTCCACCCTTCTTCATTCGATTTCCCGATTGTTTGAGAAATTCGTCCAGATGTTTTTCTTCTTCGTTGACAGCGATACGGAGTGCCTGAAATGTCTTGGTTGCAGGATGAATCTTCATCTTATATCGTTTTCCTCTGGGATATACTCTTTCGATCATTTCTCGTAATTCATCTGTTGTCGTAAAAGGCTTCTCTTCTCTCTCTTTTACAAGGGCCTTGGCTATACGCCGACATTCGCTTTCGTCTCCAAAATCACGAAGGATTTTTTCGAGAGCTTCCAGAGAAAATGTATTCACTATTTCCCCAGCAGTAATCCCTGTTTCACGATTGAGTCGCATATCGAGCGGTCCATCAAGCATAAAGCTCAATCCTCTTTCGCTTGCTTCTATCTGATCAGAGGAAAATCCGAGATCAGCGACGAGAGCATCGATTCTCTCTATACCTTGATTCTCGAGTACTGATTCCAGTGCGGAATAATTACTGTGCACGAGTACAAGTTCTTCTTTCTCGAGTCTTTGAGAAAGGAACACGTCTTCCTTTACTCTTTTTCGGAAAGATTCGAGAGTAGACAGATCGGTATCAATAGCAATAACTCTTCCTCCTGGGAGAATACGTGTGAGTATTTCTTTGGTATACCCACCTCCACCGAATGTTGCGTCAACGACAATATCCCCTGGATGAAGAGAAAGTCCATCGACTACTTCTTGCAAAAGAACTGGTATATGTTTCACTTCTTCCATAGTATTCATTCAACCTTCAAAATATTAATGCAAGCAAATTTTGTATTGATATTTTGTGTTTTGAATTTTTTTTGTTTTTTCTTTAGAACTGTTTTCCGCCAAAGGCTGATCCGCCTTTGGCTGAGATTTTTGAATTTTTCGTATTTTAGTAAATGCCCAGCTTACCTAAATCCTCTGCAATCTTTCCTGTATTCTTCTCTGCCTGACTCTTGTATTTGTTCCACTTCGTCGTGTCCCATATTTCGAGACGATTGAAGAGTCCAACAATCGTGACATCTTTTTTCAAGCCACCATCATTCTTCAAATATTCCGGAAGAAGAATGCGTCCCTGATTATCGAGCTCGACATCAGTCGCACCTGCGAGCATCACACGAATAAAACTTCGCGTTCCTGCTTCACCAACTGGTAGTGTCCCGAGTTTGATTGCGAGTTCTTCCCATACCTTCATCGGATACACAAACAAACAATTATCGAGTCCTCGTGTCACTACAACTTTGCTTCCGAGTTCACCACGAAACTTTGAAGGAAGCGCGAGGCGCTTCTTGGGATCGATCGTATGTGAGTATTCTCCGATGAACATAACATTTTTGTTAATTTCCCCACTCTGTCCCACTTCTCTTTCACATGTCCCCATTTTACGCCACTCTCTCACAGCCGTCAACACAAAAGTTATGCACCAAAAAAATGGCTCATAAAAGCCATTTTTTTATTATATCTTTCTTTTAAGATATCTTCTCTAGAATTTTTCCAATAATTTTACCAGCAAACGAACTGGCGCGCCAGCTGATCCCCTGGCAAGAAATTCATCAGAAAGGGTCGTCATCCGTGGTGCAATATCGAGATGTACCCACGGATATGCCTTGTCGACAAATTGTTTCAGGAAAACGGCAGCAGTGATAGCACCGCCCCAGCGTGTCTTTCCGAGATTGGCAACATCACCAAAAGTACCCTTCACTTCATCATCATATTCATCCCAAAGTGGCAGTGGCCAAACATGATCTCCACTTTCTTCACCGAGATGACGAAACAGTTGTTCTAGTTTCTCGTCCTGTGTGAACAGAGCTGAAGCTCGCTCACCAAGCGCGACGAGAGACGCACCGGTCAGCGTCGCGACATCAACGACCAATTTCGGATGATACCTCTTTGCATAGATGAGTGCATCAGCAAGAATAATTCTTCCTTCAGCATCCGTATTCAAAACTTCAATTGTTTTTCCAGACATCGAACGGAGCACATCACCTGGACGATAACTCGAACCCGATGCCATATTTTCCACCGCCGGAATCAAAGCGACAATATTTTTTTTCATTTTCAGACGTGCAGCTGAAGCGAGAGCGTGTATTACCGATGCTCCTCCTGACATATCCATATTCATTCCGAGGATACTATCACTCGGTTTCAGATTGATACCACCAGTATCAAAAGTCACGCCTTTGCCAACCAAAACAACTGGCCCTTTTCCGTCAAAGGCGGACCCGCCCTGGGCGGGCTTTCCAGCTCCCCAATATTCCAATACGATAAAATATGATTTCTCTATAGAACCTTTACCGACACCGAGTATTCCTCCCATTTTCAATTTTCCCATCGCTTTTTCATCAAGGACAGAGAGTTTGATGGGAAGATTTTTGATTGCCTTTTTTGCGTGCATCGCCAGTATTGATGGAGTCATCTCCCCTCCGGGCATCGTCGCAATATGACGTGAGGCATTCACTTCTTCTCCAATGATGATTCCCTTGTTTAGTCCAGCGAGGACTTGTTTTCTGACTGATATATCAAAAAATATTTTCTCTACTTTTGAAAAGCCGTTTTTCGGCTTTGTCTTGAATACATCAAAAGAGAAATCGGCCATGAGTGCATTCGTCGCAAATATTTCTGCCAGCTCCACTTCATCGATATTCAAATGTGGAAAGTGCCATTCCTGCCAATCAATCGAAATTTCCCTCATATTCTTTGACTGAGCGAGCATCACCATACGACGAGGAAGAAGCAATAACTTTCGTCTGGTCATTTTTTCTCGTGAACCAATACCGAGCAAGAGTTCTTCTCTTTCTCCTTTATGGACTACCTCATCAGTTTCTTTGTCTGTAATATGCGCCAACACACTTTTCTCGGAAACATTTTTTGTAAAAAGAAATTGCATAGTCCTCTATTATTTCAATGATTGA
Organism: Candidatus Moraniibacteriota bacterium; assembly: GCA_028688415.1. Classification (NCBI taxonomy): domain Bacteria; phylum Candidatus Moraniibacteriota; species Candidatus Moraniibacteriota bacterium. The sequence continues at coordinate 111,374 of JAQTYF010000001.1, read as the reverse complement.
ACATCTGCCAATACTTCTTTGGCATGACCAAGCGTCTTCACCGGATCATAGATCTTCACAATCTTCCCTGTCGGATCGATAAGAAAAGACACCCGGCTCGTCCCCATATACTCGTGTCCCATAAATTTCTTCTTCCCCCACACTCCATACAGTGCAACAACCTCTTTTTCTTCATCAGAAAGAAGTGTGAATGGAAGTTCATATTTCGACACGAACTTTGCATGTTTGACCACTGAATCGACAGAAACGCCGAGCACAACAATCCCAGCTTCTGTAAGTGCAGAAAAATTGTCTCGGAAACTACAGGCTTCGATCGTACATCCAGGGGTATCATCCTTGGGGTAGAAATAGAGAATCACCCATTTTCCGAGAGAGGTCTCAAAATGATGGAGAACACCATTCTGATCTGGGAGAGAAAAATCTGGTGCTTGCGTACCGAGAGCGAGAGCCATAGTCATATATTTAAAAAGTAAGTATTCTAGTGTATCATTTTTCACGAGAAAACAAAAACTCGGTAACCAAGGAAGTTTCCCTGATTACCGAGCCCTACTCATTGCATATTTACGCAACGAGTCTTTTCGTCGTTTTCGATTCACCTAGTGCTTCATCGGCGTAAATGAGTTTATCTATGCCAGCACATATCTCACGATATTTCGCCGTGAAATACTCATGATCCCGATATCGCTCCTCTCGAGTGATATAGACAAAAACCTTTCGTGCCGCGAGAGCGACCACGAGGTCTCTTCGTTCGATAGCTTTTTCAGCCTGTTTAATAACGTCTTCAATCATTTTTTTCTCCTTGTTTTGTATTGTCATATCTTTTTCGAGATATGATTTTGAAAAAGTAAGAAACCACACTACGTGTTTTTTCCAAGAATATTGTTCTTTTTTTACCACCTCACAAAATACCTGCATACTATTATCCTTCTTGTTTCAATTGTCAAAAAACGAAAAGTGATCTCAAAAGACCACTACCGGGTAACTTGTTCCTCATTTCTCGGCTTTGCAATCATAGCACAAAAAAACACTCCCTATCAATCATCAAGAAATACTATACAAAATCAATATATTTTCTCCCACGGAGTTTTTCTGGAAGATAGTCTTGTTTGGCTGATTTTTCGTCCTTGAAATCAGGGGTGTATTTATAGTCTTTTCCATAACCTATTTCTTTCATCAATTTTGTCGGGGCATTACGAAGATGGAGGGGTACTGGTTCGTTCGGGAAACGAGCCACATCATCCTTAACCTTTCCATAAGCAACATAGAGTGCGTTGGATTTCTTGGACTTCGCGAGATAGACCACTGCCTGAGCGAGATGGACTTCACATTCTGGCATCCCAAGCATCTGACAGGACTGAAAAACAGCGACTGCTTGTGGTAATGCAAATGAGTTCGCCAGTCCGATATCCTCAGAAGCAAAACGGACGAGACGTCGTGCAACATAGAGAGGATCTTCTCCTGCGACAAGCATCCGTCCGAGCCAATACAAACTCGCATCGACGTCCCCTCCCCGCAGGGATTTGTGCAAAGCAGAAATAATATTGTAATGTTGCTCCCCTCCCTTGTCATAGAGAATGTGCGAACGCTCGACGATAGTGCCGACGATTTCTGGAGTGATATTTTTGGTACGAGTTGCACAAGCCTCGAGAATATTGAGTGCTTGCCGTCCATCCCCTCCTGCGACTTCCGCAATAAAAGAAAGCGTCTCGTCTCGGGCGGTTATTTTTTTCTTTTTCATTTCGGCATCATCAGTGAGTGCACGTTTGAGAAGCAGTGTCAGTGTGGCAGTCGTATGCTTCTCAAGTACGAGTACTCGAGATCGAGAGAGAAGAGCAGAATTCACTTCGAAACTCGGGTTCTCGGTCGTTGCACCGACGAGGGTCAATATACCGGACTCGACAAAAGGAAGGAGTGCATCTTGCTGCGCCTTGTTCCAGCGATGTATTTCATCAAGAAAGAGAATCGTCTGCTTCCCTTGTGTATGATTCTCTTGTGCTCGGAGGAGCACTGTTTGTAAGTCTTTCTTCCCACTACTCACTGCCGAGAGAGCAATAAAATCCGCATCGAGTGCCGTCGAGAGGATGCGTGCCAGTGTCGTCTTGCCACTCCCTGGTGGTCCCCAGAGGATGAGTGATGGGACGTGATTCTGTTTGATAGCGTCACGGAGGAATGATCCTTCGCCAAATATTTTTTCCTGACCCAAGAATTCTTCGATTGTCTTCGGACGCATCCGTTCCGCGAGAGGAATAGTGTTCATAAGGAAAATGTGATACCGACAGGACAATGATCCGAGCCTGTCACTTCGGGGAGGATATACGCGTCATGGATTCTCGGGGTGAGAGACTGACTCGTGAGGAAATAATCGATCCGCCAACCGACATTGCGGGATCGTGAATTCGCGAAGTACGACCACCAACTATAGAAACCATTGCCCTGGTGAAAAATACGGAACGTGTCGACAAATCCTGCTGTGATAAAATTATGGAAACCATTTCGTTCTTCATTGGTGAAACCATGCTTCCCGATATTGGCTTTTGGATTCGCGAGATCGTCTTCTGTATAGGCCACGTTCAGATCTCCACAAAAAACAACGGGCTTCTTCTTTTCTAGTTCTTGACAGAAAGCGAGAAAAGCAGGGTCCCACTGTTTTTTACGAAGTGAGAGACGACTCAAATCTTCTTTCACGTTGGGGGTATACACTGTCACAAGATAGAAAGTATCATATTCTGCCGTAATCACTCGTCCTTCTCTCGTCGGATCACCATAACTATCGTGTGTCAGATGAAATCGCTCAGCTATCTCAGGAAAAATGCCATTGATAACAGAGAGTGGTTTTGTTTTTGTAAATATCGCTGTCCCGGAATAGCCTTTTCTGTCAGCAGAATTCCAATACTCTTCGTATTCTGGTAAGTCAATTTCCGCCTGACCCTCGAGAGCCTTGGTTTCTTGTAAACAGAGAATATCTGGTTGATATTTCTCTATAAATGGCAAAAAAAGGCCTTTTTTATGGACAGCACGAATACCGTTGACATTCCACGATATGATTGTGAGGAGTTTTTTGGACATAATAATAGATAGAATACTTCCCTATATTAGCACATCCAAACAATAATCTTCAATCAATTTTCAAAAATCAATGAACAACATTGTTCTCCAAAAATATTTTTCTTCTGTGGCTTTCAATAGAAAAAATCGGTAAACTTCTTCTGTTGCTATAGAGTTTGTGAATTTTCTATCGCAAGCAACCTTTCTTTGGAACCATTTATTTTTCCCAGCGGAAAAACTCTTTGCGTGAACTTTTTTTGATCCGACGAAACGTCGGAACCATGCTCAAAAAAACTTCAGGCTTCCCAGAAAGATTCTTGCGACAGAAAATTTCCTCATATCTTTTGATGGTGCAAATATTGTTTTGATATCGCTCCCTGTCTACAGATGGTATTATTTTTCAAAAGTATTTTTCTCTTCCTTTAGCCTGTATTCGATAACGATTCGAGGTGAAAGCGGAGCAAGGAAAATCGTCTCATGGTTCAGTTTTTATCTGAACTCGCTCTTTGAGAGCGAGAATGAGACGACTTTCTCTTCGCTAAGACATGAATCGTTCGAAGCGGGGTACGGAAGAAGAAAAATACTTTTGAAAAACAATACCGCCCTAGAGATAAAAATTCTTACTACTTCTTTCCTTTGAACGCGATAGCATCAAGTTCGTGAAAACGACGCTGTTTTTCTTCGATACGAACATCATCTTCCATTCCTTTGGTAGCTGATGTTCCCGGACGTGGTGAATACCACGCGATGAATGTCTTGACAAAACCGACACGCTTTACGATATCAATACTGTCTTCGAATTGTTCTCTCGTCTCACCAGGGAATCCGACGATGATATCAGTCGTGAATGTCATCTTGGGTATTGCCTGACGAATACGGTCAATGAGACTGAGATATTCTTCACGCGTATACCAACGATTCATCTTTTTCAATATTTCATCATTTCCTGATTGCACAGGGAGATGAAGCTCTCGATTGATATTTTCGTATCGTGCCATCACATTGATCAATTCATCGGAAAAGTCCCATGGGTTCGAAGAAATAAAAGTGACTTTTTTCACTTTGGGTATTTGTGCAACACTTTCAAGAAGGTATGGAAACAATGTCGGAATACGGTGTCGGTTCAGATGTTTTACCATCACTGGCTTCACTTTCTTACCATCTGGCAAAATATATTCTTCCTCTTCTTGTATTTTTTCTTGCAAAAAATCAGCCCCGTACGAATTCACATTCTGACCAAGGAGTACTATTTCCTCATATCCATCTGCTATCACCTGTTTGGCTTCAGAAAGAATATCAGCGAAGGCTCGTGATCGTTCTTTGCCACGAGAAAACGGTACAATACAAAAAGCACAGTAATTATTACACCCATTGGAAATGACGATAGATGCTGTCTTGCCAGAAGCTCGGGTCGGCGTATATTCAAAACCGACTTCTTCAAGAGGAAGAAATTCAACATCAGGGAGACGTGTCGTCAGACGTTTCATCATTTTACCACCAGGGACACGACTCGCCGCTCCGATGAGACATCCTGTCACGACGATATGCGGTGATTTATTACCGAGACGTGTACGGAGACTTTTGATCATACCGTACACCTTCTCTTCCGCTTTATCACGAATGACGCACGTATTGAGAAGAAGCACATCAGCTTCTTCTATTGTTTCAGCACGAGAAAAACCACGAGAGAGATAGAAACTCTCGATCCGTTCTGAATCAGCGACATTTTGCTGACACCCGAAAGTTTTGAGGAAAAATTTTTTTGTCATACATCTATTTCGTGGTTGTATTACCTTCTACAATGAGTTGTCCACAAGCGGCAGCGATATCATCTCCCATTGTTTTGCGACGAGTAACCGTGACACCTGCATCTTCGAGTTGTTTTTGAAAGCGATCAAAGTCTCCAGGAAGACTATCTCTGTACACGCTTCCGGTAAAGTTGTAAGGAATGAGATTTATTTTCACATTTTCCATCTGTTTCGCAAAACGAATAAGAGAGGTAGCGTGTTCTTCGGTATCATTGATCTTTGACAACATCACATATTCAAACGTGAGATGACGACGTCTCGTCTCATTCTTTGCAAAATATTCATGAGTCCACACAATGAGTTCATCTAAAAAAGTTTCAAACGAGCTGGGCATCATTTTCTTCCGTGTTTCAGTCACAGCACTATGAAGCGAGACAGCGAGACGGACAGGTGGCCACTTCTCATCTGTAAGAATCTTGCGAAGCATCGGTAACAGTCCGACAGTCGATACCGTAATGTGTGTCGGTCCAAGATCAGTATAAGTAAGCAATTGTCGAATCGCTTCTTTCACATTATCGTAGTTAGCGAGTGGTTCTCCCATTCCCATAAAGACTACGTTGCTGATACGAGGGGCGAGATTTGGACGCGAAGCAAGAAAAATATTCCAGAAACGTATCTGATCGACAATTTCATCGGATATGAGATTACGAGTGAAACCCATCGTTCCCGTCGCACAAAACGTACACGCCATCGCACACCCTACCTGCGATGAGACACACACCGTCCATTGTCCTCGTGCATTTTTCATAAGCACAGTTTCTACCCGATGGCCTCCTTCTATCTCTACCACTGCCTTGAATGTGTCTTTTTTGACACTTTCAAATACTCGTACTTCTTTGACAGTAAGCCAGGGTAATTCTTTTACAAGAATTTCACGCATAGTAAGAGGAATATTGGAGATTTCTGTCACAGATTTGAGAGAAATATCAAAAAAAGCCTCTTCTATCTGACGCCATCGGAAAGCGGGGGCTTCTGGAAATAAGGCTTCAAATTGTTGTTTACGGGAAAGAAGCATATTCTATAAAATTCAAGTAACTTGTTCTTCATTCGTTCTTCTCTGTAAGCAAACAGTATACGACAAAAAACATACGGGGTCAATTCCGTTCACACAAGACACATCACTTCAAATAAACTATTTCACCTCAAAGATATTTTTTTCAAGATGAAGAGGTTCTTTGTGATGCTCAGCACGATTTGTGAGACCATTAATTGTTTTGTGAAATTTCTCTTCATCAAAAAGCGTTTCTTTGAAATATGAATCGACATAGAGCTTCTTTTCTTCATCAGTAAAGCGAAACCGAAAAACACTGTAGTAATAATCCCATCCACCCAATGCGCACACAACAAGGAATCCAAGAAAGAAAAACACTTTATAATGACGATACCAGAAAAAAATCATATGCCAGGAGGATGATTGTTCTTTGATTTTTTTAAATGAAGCGCCAAAAGGAATATTCATACGATACTTTTTATTTATTCACATACACCACAAGATCAAATACTCCCTCGAGAATATTTTTTTCTATAATTTCTTCTCCTGCTACTGGTTGAGTAGGTGGATTGCCATTCAAAGGAACACTCGAGAAAAGAACACCTGCTCCTAATACAGGCTTTTCTTTCTTCTCTGTCTCAGCTCTCTTTATTTCTATACCGATCACGTCCAATCCAACAGGCAATGTCTCTATCTTATGGAGAAAATTGATGATATTGGCGTATTGTCCAGTGGCACTGATGCTCAACCGCAGATATCTATCAAAGGGAATATCTTCGAGAATATCGACTGTTTTTGCTTTTGTCGTACTCGATGTATCAGTTTTTGTTTCTTTTTCTGCTGTGACAGGAGGCTTTTTAGTTGTTGCTTTGGGCTCGACGATTTTCCCTGTATCCTTGGAAGCAATAATCAATTTCACATTTGCCTCAGAAGCAAGCGTTTCGAGCGTTTTGATAAAATCGATCACTTGTCCTTCATAAAGCAAAATATCAAGTTTAGATGCATCATTTTCTATGGTAGTATACTGATTCTGCAATTCTGGTAAACGACCGATTTGTTTCAATTGATTTTCTTCATCGGCATAAAATTCTTGGGTCATTCGTGCTTTATTAAGAAGCGATGTCTTCAAAGGAAAAATACCAAACCAAACCATACCTCCTACGGCCACTAAAAGTGTGATCAGAAGAATCGATGGTGTAGACTTTTTTAATGAAAATGAGTGACTTGTCATAGAGTTTTTTTCAAACATTCTTTCTTTATTTCAAAATCAATCTGAAATTCAATATTTTCCTGAGAAAAAAGACTCGAAAGAGGAATATTGACATTTTCTGTACACGCTGATTCTTTGAGTTTCGCATCAAGCATCAAGAAATGCTCTCTTGTGTTCGCTTTTCCTTTAAGGGATACCGTGTAGTTTTTTGTTGATATTTGATCGATAACGATACCCTCTGGAATCAAGCTGTCTAGTAATGGAAAAATCTGAGAAAAAGAAAAATGATTGTCACTTATTTTTTTTATTATACCTACTGTCGTGTTTGTTTCTTTGAATTTTTTCTGATACGTATCAAGTGTCGATTGTTTCGCATTTTCTACATTCTCTATCTTCTTGGACATCGTCAAATTTTTTAATTGAAAATCGAGAATGATATAGGAACTAACCAGTATACTGACATATAACACTTCCAACATAAAAATAAGAAACAACTGCCACAGAAAAAAATGGAAGCGTGTTTTACGTTCGATATCTTTTTTATTTTCCTCTGGTAAGAGGTTAAGCAAAGTTTTCATATTCGTCGAGACCTCGGAGTGCGAGGCCGATAGCGGTTGAATACTGTACGGAACGATTGTGATCAATAAGAGGTATTTTCTTACCGAGATTGACGTTGACCCAAGGATCTCCAAATTCGACCAATCGTCCCAACCGTCGAGACAGAAATGGTACAAGTCCTTGCATGTTAGCTCCTCCTCCGCAGAGCACAATCGAATCGATATTTTCAGAATAATGGAGATTACTCAGGTAGAAATCAATTGATCGTTCTATTTCTGTCGCAATGCTTTCGAGTACTGGTAAAGCAGCTTTGAGCACTGGACTCTGTAAAGCAAGTGATCCTAAGCCTTGCTTGATTTTGATCTCTTCTGCTTCTCCAAAAGGAATCTGAAGTGATTTGGAAATAGCATCAGTGATCATCTGAGAAGAGAGAGGGACACTCGAAGTGAAACACGTCGTACTTCCGATAGCAATCAAGAAGCTCGAACGTCGATCACCGATGTCAACAATAAGTGTTGTTTGTTTCTCATTTTTCTCCGCCAAGAGACTTCGTGCCTGAGCAATAGATTCTGTTTCGAGTCCGACAACTTCGAGTCCAGCAGAAGTGAGAACGGACTGAAACTGATCAACAACACTGCGTGCCACAGCTACAACTAACACGCTCATTTTCCCTTTTTCTTGAATAAAATTCTCATCGAGAATCTGCCAATCATAGTATACCTGATCAAGTGTCAACGGAATATTGGCTTCAATCTCCCATTTAATAGCCTCTTTTACCTCCTTGGAAGCCATCATGGGGATAGATATGATACGTAAAAAAGCCTTGGTTTCAGGGAGAGAACATATTACTTTTCGGGTTGTGATTCGTCCAGGTCCAGTTTTGTCAAGCAAATCTATAATTGCAGATTGAACTGCATCAGGATTGACAATCTCCCCATCAACAACACTGCCTAGAGGTAATGGCACGGAACCAAAACTCGAAATAGAGTCGAGTTTTCCCATACGTTCCAGCCACACAGCTTTGATAGAGAGATCACTCAAATCAAGTCCGAAAGCATTCGGGAAAACATTGAAAAAATTCTTCTGTAAAATACTCATTGGTCTGTATGTTTATTTCTTTTGTAGTATAACATATTTTTTCTGTTTTGTTTCTTTGTGTTTTTCTCTTTGTTCTCTGACTAATCTTCTTCCCACAAATCCATCTGATATTGTGTCCCTGTAGGGAAATATGGCGGTGGATAATACAATAGATTATTATCATAATACAAATTACGATTTATATATCCGGTGCCATCAGTGTAAGCAAAACCGTATCGAAGACTCGTAGCGATGGCTCCGTAGATAGTAATAGTATTTTTTGTCAGACCGCTATACCACGCACGTCCCACTCTCCCTTGTTGAGCGAGGAGCGCAGCATCGATTCGAAGTGTCGTATCGCTGTTCCGTGGAATATCGACATTTTTCTGTCCGATAAGACCAATAATATCCGTCCCTGTATAATTGGTATACAAGAGATTGTGCATCACATAGAGCGAAGGAATAGTGCCTCCGACAAGATTCGCAGCAGCTATCGTGATCTTCTTGGTATCTATCTGACCCGACACCCACACGTTGTTCTCAACAAATATCACTCCATTATCCACAATAGTATGATTCGATTGACTCGCACATCTTCCTCTTGTAGGTTTACTATTTTGAATCAATGGACAGGCAACTCCTACACAGCAAGTTGTTGCAACACAACTATTTCCATTGGTTCCGGCATAGGAACCGCTCGCACCCGAAACAGCACCGACATAATTAGACGGCTGATAAGTGGTGGCATCATAGGTATTCACCGTACAGATATCAAAAGTACCATTTGTTTTGAGTACGATTTCTCGTCCAAAACCAGTTGTATTGAAATATTCTCCATTCCCTGCTTGCGCTTCTGATTTCATTAAACTCATATCCCCGATCACGCCATTGAAATCCACCGTCGCTACAGGAAAAGATCGACCGGCTTCGAACACATCGGATCGTAGCGCAACAGCAGAGTTCGGTGCTTCCGCAGAACGAAATGTATCATTTACCCCTGTAGTCGGAGGGACATTTTTGTGTGTATGAACACCAAACTCACTGGCACCAGTGTGATCAGGATCATCGAATGTAGAAACAGCACTGGAAACAATATTATGTGACAAACCATCAAAACGAATGCCCTTATTGGACATAATCTTGCCAAATACTTCTGTACCATTTCCAAAACGCATAAAATCATTGGCGAGTACCGCACTCTCGCTCCACGAAGGACGACGAAAACGTACGGTAAGTGTCCGAGTATCAGTCGGATATTTGTACGTTGCACCAATCGATGTCACTCTGACAATTGTCGATCCTACTGCCGGAGGAATCACTGTGAGAGAGTATTCCCCTATCGCCGTTCCGAAAGGATCATAATACACCCCGACATATGGAGTTCCGACACCATATGGATTCCCACTCGACCAGAAGGTAGCGAGCTGTTGGGCGGTTCTCCCTTCTGCCTGATGTGCCAGATACCAACGATAAAAGCTAATGCCCGACTCTGCTATCTGAAACGATTGTTCGCGTGAATGTATACGCAACGAGTATTTTATTTGTGAAGTAATATATGTCAAAAGAGATGTCAATATAATAGCCACAGCTGTCATAATGACCAGACCATACACCAATGCTGAACCTTTTTGTTTTGCACTCATACTACTCATAATATTTCAGGTTACGCAGATCGACAAATGATTCCATATTGATATTATTCGGTGGATGAGCCGGATTGACATCTACCCAGAGATGCACCTGAATCAATCGGATAGCAGAGACATCGGCCGGTGTCGCGATTGGATTGTTGGTCGTATCACCAGGATAGTTTTTGTTGTAATAGAGAAAAAGCGGATTGGCATTCGTATTCGTGATATGCTCGGCAATCACAGAGACAGAGTCATCGGATGCTGGATATGAGACCGGTGCTGATCCGGTGGGATTGGTCACTCCTCTTTGTAGCTCGTGTGTATCGAGATCGAGGAAATAGTGTACACGCTCTGTCACGTCATCATGATCGATGTCGACATAGACTTTCAGATCAAAATCATCAGCGGATTCAACAGGAAAATCTCCATTGTCCGCTTGCTTCACACCACGGAGCTGTTTGATCACTTTTCCCAAGGCATATGAAGCATTCGAGGATGCCATACCTTCCTCGAGAACAAACTTATTCGTATCCCAACTCTTAATAAAAAGCGTCGTAAAACCTCCCATAGCAATCAGCATAATACTGATCGCTACCATAAGCTCCACAAGAGTCATCCCTTTGAGATTTTTTTTTGTCATAAAAGCATCAATTTGCTGTCAGACTTATCGTTTTATTCTGTAGAGTACTTTCTATCGTAATAGTATCTGTTTTATCCGCAAAGCCAGCGACAGATACAGCAATATCGTACGTTCCCGAGGTAAGAGCTGGTAATGTAGAAGGAAAGTAAACGAAACCATTCGAATCAGTAGTCAGCGTCACGTCATATGCAAGAAGCGTGTTCGAAAGTCGTACGGTAGCTCCAGTAAGAACAGTACTATCAGCATCATTCACTACTTTTATTTTTGCGGATGCGATCGAAGTATCGAGAAGAACAATATTCGTTTCCTTGTCAACACCAGGAGAAACAACAAGGATATCGGCAGCTGCCTCTGGAGGATCAATCTTGTACAATTCATATGGTGCCGAAGGAGAGACTGTTAGTGTGTATTGTCCGTAACTTTCGTTCGAAAAAACTCTATTCCCTGATGCATCCGTACTCGTCGTTTGAGAAAATCCATATTCCATCGTGGCTGGCGGAACACTATTTCCAAGTATCCTTCCTCCTACGAGAGAGAAGTCAACATTAGGTATAGCAGTACCAAAAGGATCGACAGTATGAAGCGTAATATCTGATGATTGATCCATAACAATTGTTATGGGATTGAGAGTATCTGCTACGACTGAAATGTGTTCATCGACAGGATCATACGTCGTTGTCGGATATGGCACATACGTCGTTGTTCCATAATAATTCGCTTTGGAAACAGTGATAGCATAATCCTGAGCCCCGAGAGGGATACTCGCTGGGGTAGCAGGCAGAGTGATGTTGCCTGTTGCATCGGTATCAGTGGTAGTATCGACACCAGTCGAGCTTCCGACGATATGAGTATGTACACCCGAAATACCTGCCCCACCAGAGTCCAAGACATTGATCACGAGCACTCCACCACCAGCTGAAGTCTCGATACCGTTTGGTGTGAGCGTAGAAATAAGCGAAACAGTTCTCGCAGGAGTACCATCTCCCCATGACACTTCCAGCCGCACTCGTTTATAATCATTCGGGATAGCATCATTCGGACTGCCTCCAAATACTCCATCAAAAGAATCATCGATATACTGAACAACGGTATAAACATGGTACATTGTCGTACTCACTGCTACGTCTTCATCTTCGAGGATATCTCCTGCTGGGACACCAGTTACCCATGCGCTTCCGTTCCAATGTTTTGTCCCGATGGCATCATAATCAATACTCCGGATAATTTCCATTTTTTGGTTCGCGAGGGCCGTCGCACCGAGACGATTCTTCGCATCGAGAATAAGTCGTGTTCCAACAGCATACGTCTGAAAAAATGTCACCGATACGACAGAAAAAATAAACAACAAAACAAGTGCTTCAATAAGAGTAAAGCCCTTACGGCTTATCATTTGTAATTTGCGACTCGTAACGAGCATAAAAAATATCAAAATATTTCCTCAAATAACCCTGTTTATAAATCTGTTATTGAGAAACGATTTTTGTAATAAGCTTCAAAGTATTTTTTTTGAGAAAAGTTCGCGACAGACGTGAGGAATGGAGTAAGCGGTACTCAGAGTACCGTGTCGAGTACCAGAGCGTCTAACAATGAAATTTTCCAAAAAAAATACTTTGAAACTATTTGATATTTTCGAGAACACTATACATCGGCTGAAGCATAGCAACCGCGAAAAATCCTACACCACCACCAATAACAAGCATGAGAATCGGTTCAATGATCGATGACATATTTTTGGTAATCTGAGACACTTCTTCTTCATAGAATTCTGCCAGACGACGAAGTACTGTCTCGGTTTTTCCAGTTTCTTCACCTACTTCAAGAATCTGCGGAACAAGAATCGGAAAAATATGAGGGTATCTTCTGATGATTTTACTGAGTTCAACGCCTTTCTGCACCTCTTCGATACCTTCTGCGAGAGCATCTTGATAGTACACATTTCCGAGTGTCTTGGAGACAATCCCTAGTCCAGTCACTACAGAAACACCACTTTTCAAAAGTGAGCTATAGATACGAGCAAAACGAGCACAGTTCACCTTGATGACGATACCGCCTACGATAGGCAAATAGAGGTACAAGAGACTAAAGAAACGCTTCCCGGTGGTAGTCCCTGCAAAGATCTTTACCCCAATAATAAAGATGATGGTAAAAATAATCACCATAATAGCATTATTTCGGAGGAGATCACTCATCTTCATGATGAAAAGTGTCGTTGCAGGAAGTGTCACGTCCATATCCTTGAAAACACCTGTGATCTTCGGGAGGATATAGGTCAACATCAATATAGAAATACCGACCATCGCTACCACAATCACTGCAGGGTAGATGAGTGCTCCTTTGACTTTACTCGAGAGATCCTGCTCTTTCTCGAGTTGAAGAGCGAGGATATCGAGAATTTCTTCCAGGTTTCCGCTCATCTCTCCGACACTCACCATATTGACAAACAACTCATCAAAAACACTCGGGAAACGTGCGAGACCTTCGGAGAGCGTCCTACCTGCCTGAACATCATCATAGACAGAAGTGAGAACACCTTTGAATCGAGCATTACTTGTCTGGATACTCAGGTTTTGCACAGCACGAGAAACAGTGAGACCTGACGAAACCATTACTGACAAGTTGCGAGTAAAGACCATTTTTTCTTTGAGAGGAACTGTCGAAAAACGATCAAAGAATTTGATATTGAGAGTTTTTTCTTCCTCTAGAGCCTTGTGAGAAGTCAAAAGAAGTCCCTGTGAACGTAATTCTTGAGCAAGACTTTTTTCATCCTTGGCTTCCAATTCACCACCAGAACTTTCTCCAGTCGTGATATTTTTTGCAGTATAAAAAAATTTCGACATTTTTGTTTTTGTGTGTTCAAAAATACTTTTCGATATCATTATTGTAACACAATTCATTTCAAAAAGGTAGACTTCTATCATGCACTCAGACGATTTTTATATTTTTCAAATACCTGCGGACCACGTGGACGAGGCAGAAAAATAAGATTATGATCATCTGCCTTGATGAAACTTCCTTCCAAAAACGTATTGGGATTTCGCTTGATTTTTTCCTTCTGCCACTTGGCAAGCCATGTTTCGAAATGAAGCAGATCAAAAAACTGCTCCAGTCGCTCTTGTATCGCTGTTCTTTGCTTTTTCATTTTCACTGTCCAGAGTGCAGGTATCGTGGTCAGGGTAAAATTTGGTCTATATTCCACAATCCAACGATTTTTTATCTCAAATGTCTGAAAGAGCTTTTTCTCGAAAAACGGTATAAGAAAACGATATTCGTGTGCCGAAAAAAGATCTTTTGTTCCGATTTCTAAATTATCATCGGTAATAAAATAATTCAGACAGGCACGATCCTGTATCTTCCTGCCATGACGTCTCTTGCCTATGATATGGAGAAAACCTGTCAATAGGGTTCGTCCGATCCAGATTTTTCCTGATCGCAAGACGACAAACATATCCCAATCACTCTCACGTGTGCCGTTCTTCATTGCCAGACTGCCAGTCGCTCCGAGCATGCGGACGTACGGAAGGTAAGCGAGGAGAGCAACGAGTTTCTGCATACGCTTCAGTTTCGCAACAGAGATTTTCTCCGCTCGGATACGATGCTCTACGAGTACCTCTCGCCCAGGAAGAAAATAAAATCCATTTTTTTCTTCAATTTTCTTTTCTAATTGACCCGTCCGAAGAAATTTCACAATATCACCGATTGTACAAGGACGATCACACGCAAGCTGGTCCGTACTCTGCGTGATGAGGTGTTTCCATATTTCGAAAGAAGTCAGAGGCATCTCCAAAACATCATAATATGTCACGGTTGCCAAGATGTTTTTTCCTAAACGATAGGACATAAGAATAAAATACCTAATATCGAATACCTACCTAATTCCTAAAGAAATCTCCAACCTACAGATACTTTGCAGTAGGAGACCGTTTGCATTGTTTCAACTTTTCTGGTGGTCCAGAAAAAATGAGTTCTCCTCCTCGCGCGCCTCCATCAGGCCCGAGTTCGAGCACCCAATCAGCGCTCCGTATCACATCAATATTGTGTTCTACGACGAGTACACTATTCCCTTTGTCCACCAGTGCTTCGAGAACTTCAAGCAAACGACGGACATCCTCAAAATGAAGACCAATTGTCGGTTCATCGAGGATATAAAGTGTTTTGCCGGTCGATTTGCGAGCGAGTTCCGTAGCAAGCTTGATACGCTGAGCCTCGCCACCAGAGAGATTGGTCGCATTCTGTCCCAAGACGAGATATCCAAGACCTACCTCTTCGAGCACACGCAACTTTTCTTCGATCATTTTCTGGTCCAAGAAAAAGCGTCTCGCTTCTGTCACAGTCATCTGTAACACATCAGCGATACTCATTCCTCGATATTTAATAGCAAGTGTTTTCGCATTATATCTCGTCCCCTGACAAACTTCGCACGGTACATAGACATCCGGCAAGAGATACATTTCTATTTTCTTCAGTCCCCCACCCTGACACGCCTCACACCGACCACCACGCATATTGAAACTAAAATAGCTCGCTGAATATCGTTCTCGTTCTGCTTCTGTTGTCTCTGCAAAAAGATCTCGAATCAGACTAAAAACACCGGTATATGTAGCAGCATTGGAACGAGGAGTACGTCCGATAGGATCTTGTGTGACAGTGATTATTTTATCGATATTCGAAAATCCCTCCATTTTCTCATACGCTCCCGGTTCAGTCTTGGCACGGAAGAAATATTTCGATAATGCACGTGAAAGAATATCGTGAATGAGTGTCGATTTTCCAGAGCCAGAAACACCTGAGACCGCTACGAGCATTCCGAGAGGAATACTGACATCGATATGTTTCAGATTATGTTCTGTCGCTCCAAAAATAGTGATAGCTTCTTTGGTAAGTTTCCGTGTTATTTTTTTATTTGATATGTTTCGTTTTCCCGAAAGATATTCTCCAGTCAACATCTTGGAATGCATCAATTTTTCTGGAGTACCAGCAAAAATAATCTCACCACCCTCACTCCCTGCTCCTGGTCCGAGATCGATGATATAGTCCGCTTTTCTCATAATAGCGACATCGTGCTCGACAACGACGAGAGAATTGTTCGCAGAGCGTAGATCTTCGAGTGCGCTGATCAGCTGTTCAGTATCTCGACTATGAAGACCGACAGACGGTTCGTCAAGGACATAGATAATTCCTGATAGTCCCGATCGCATCTGTACAGAAAGGCGTATACGCTGAGCCTCACCACCAGACAGCGTATCAGCACTTCGCGCCAATTCGATATATCCGAGACCAACTTTGTCCACTGCTCGTATTCGAGATTCCATTTCTCGAAAGAGCGGATCGATCACGCCTCGTTCTTCCGTTTTGAGTAGATGTTGATGGAGTGTCATGATCATCTGAAGAAAATCTTCGGCACTTCGTGAAACAAAATCATAGATAGACATCCCCTCAATCTTCACCGCAAGAGAAACAAGTCGCAATCGTTTCCCTTCACAGACCGGGCAACGTTTCGTGAGCATATAGGCTTCGATATCCCCTCTCAAATGATCCGATTTTGTCTCACGGTATTTTTTTTCAAGCAAAGCAATCACTCCAGGAAAGGCATCCTGCTGTACATCGAGTTCACCGTTCAAAATAAGAGCGAGATGTTTAGCCGATAATTTCTTCACTGGTACATCAAGAGAAAATTTCTGTCGACGGCTCGCGCTCCGAAGCCACTGCATTGGTCCATTACCCATATGACGATCGCCATTCATCTTACTCCACGGACGGATCGCTCCCTCTGCCAGAGAAAGATTCTTATTCGGAATAACCAATTCCGGATCGAATTCGAGCGTCACACCGAGTCCGGCACATTTGACACAGGCTCCTTCTGGACTATTGAAAGAGAATTTGCTTGGTGTGAATTCTGGCACACTCACTCCACATTCTTCACAACGATATTCTTCATTATAGACGCGCTCTTCTTCGGTACCATTGATACGAAGCGTCAGTGTTCCTTCGCCGACACGAAAAGCTGTTTGGAGAGAATCGAGAATACGTTCTTTGTCAGGACGAGTGAGATCCAACACGAGTCGATCCACCACGATGATTACTTCAGATATTTCTGTCGAAGAAGCTTCTGCTATCGCTTGTGCGATCGGCACCAACGCTCCATGAAAACAAACACGAACATACCCCCATGTATTGATGAGCGCAAGAGCTTCTCGTTCTGTCTTGGTAGCAAGCGTTTTATTCTGAGCAAGGAAAGCAATAGAGGTATCCGTAGGCAAGAGGAGTATCTCATCTAAGATGGATCTCACACTCTTACGTGTCAATTGTTTGTCACAGTCCGGACAATGTGGCACACCTATCTTGGCGAAGAGAATACGCAAATAATCATAGATTTCCGTCATCGTACCAACCGTCGAACGAGGACTGCGAGAGACACTCTTCTGATCAATAGAAATAGCAGGAGAAAGATTGTGAATCGCATCGACATCTGGTTTGTTGAAACCATCCAGGAAATTGCGTGCGTAGGAGGAAAGGGACTCCACATAACGACGATTCGCCTCTGCAAAAAGAACATCAAAAGCCAGTGAAGATTTTCCTGATCCAGAAAGTCCTGTGATAACCACGAGGGAATTGCGCGGTATATCGACATCCACGTTCTTCAAATTATTGACTCGAGCACCGCGCACCTCAATCACTGATTTTTTCTCTGGCATAACGTCATTTCTTTCTCAAAACGTTTTAGAACAGATGAAACTCCTCCTCGAAAAAACATACATTGGTTTCAATGATACACCCTTTTTCACGCGGTGTAAAGGAAACGTTCTCTCTTTAAGAAATGTGATTTCTCTGCTCTTTTGATCGGTTTAGAGGAATTCTTTTGCACGACGTTTTCTATGGAAGGTAATAGCAAATCGATGCGCTTCACTATTCGCGAGAAGCATCTCTTTTTTGAAACGGTTTGTAAGCGCCTCTTCTCCGACAAAATGGTCTGGACGATGTTTCTCATCTTTTACCACACCGAGGACAGGGATGGTAAGACCCACACATGTGAGTACTTTTTCCGCTACTGCCACTTGGGGCAACGATCCATCCACCACGATGATTTCTGGTAGTGCCCATTCTGTGTGCTTCAGACGTCGTGTCAGGATTTCTTCGAGCGCAGTCAGATCATTGCCATTGTGCTTCCCTCGCAACTTGAACTGCCGGTACTCACTTGGATTGCTCCGACTCTGTTCTACAACGGTCATCACACCGACACTCGCCGTTCCTCCGAGATGCGCGACATCATATGCTTCGATACGATGCGCATGTCGTTCTTTCAGATCATCTTTGATAAGAGCGATGTCTTGGATATGTTGCAATCCGAACAATGTTTTTTTGATTTCGTTTGCTCGTTCGAATCGGAGTTCTTTTGCAGACACTTTCATTTCTCTCTTCAATTGTTTGATGATATCGTTTTTATGTCCTTCAAAGAAAAGTCGGATATGATTGATTGTTTTTCCATACTCTTGTCGAGAAATTCTTCCTGAACACACTCCTGGACACAGTCCTATTTGTGCAGAAAAACAAGGGTGCGGAATATTTTTCATATGCAACTCTTCGACAAACTCAGGATGCTTCGCTGTTCTTTCGAACGGCTTGCATTTGTCTCGGAATGGAAAGAGTTTTCGCACGATTTTGAGTGCTTCGCGCAATCCTCCTCCAGATGGGAATGGTCCGAAAAGATATTTCACAGGATCGATAAATTTTTTCTGTTCGATGTCCCTCCCTCTCACCATGAGGACACGAGGATAGAGCTCTTTTGTTATCGCGACCAGATAATAGCTTTTGTCATCTTTGGCATCGGTGTTGTGCGGAGGTTGTTTTGCTTTGATGAGGTTGCTCTCGAGGATGAGCGCCTCGAGTACCGAATCGGTTTCTCGATACGCGATGTATCGTGCACGGTCGAGCATCAAACTGATTTTCGGTCCGCGAGTTTCCTGTATATCTCGGGAGAAATAGCTCTTCACCCGATCACGGAGCGATGTCGCCTTGCCTATATAGAGGATTTCTCGGTTCTCGTCCAAGAAGAAATACACCCCCGGCACTTCTGGGAGCTTATTTTCTTTATGAAAAGAGTCTATGCTCAAAAGCTTTTTCCATTCTTGAGACAGGCTGTGAGAGTCTGAGATCGGTGTCATATACTTGACAATGAGAGAAATAAGGTGTATAATATACTAAATACGTTTCTTTGACAACCAAACACCGAACAAGAAAGGGTTCAACATGGCTTATCCTCTCGTAAAAAAGATGGGGCAGGAGACATTTGATCTCTTTCTCGCCACAGAAAAACAAAAATTCTCTTTTGAGATATTTCTCTTTTACTTCAAAAAAGTCGTTGAGATGAATAGAGGAAGTTTTGAATCAGGAGCCTATCCTTATTTCAAAAGAGAAACCGAAAGAGAAGTCAAACGGTTGATCAAAAAATATAACGCGCAACCGAAGAAATTTGTACTCACATCGGTTCGTATGCCGACACTTCAACCGAAATCGAGATACGAATTGTAACGGGGTTTGTTGCCATGCTGATTCCTCTCAGGTCCCCTCCTCCTGAATTCAAGGGGAATCAGACTTTACAGGGATGCTACGAAAGACATTGTGTCACGTGGCATCCCTCTTTTTTTATCCCACTCAACATTGAGTGGTTTTTTTGACTTTTTATCAGACTTTATTATCACAAGCAACCTTATTTTTTCAAGACTTTTTTCAGATACTGACCAGTATACGAGCGTGGCATCTGAGCTACTTCCTCCGGCGTACCAAAAGCGACGATCTTGCCACCACCTGCTCCACCTTCGGGACCGATATCAATGATATAGTCCGCTGATTTGATAATATCCATATTGTGTTCGATGAGGATCACTGTATTCCCCTTTTGAACGAGGCTCTCGAGAATCTCGATCAGTTTTCTTACGTCTTCATAATGCAGTCCGATCGTCGGTTCATCGAGGAGATAGATCGTGCGTTCATACATCTTGCGGTAGAGTTCCGAGGAAATTTTCACACGTTGCGCTTCACCACCCGACAGTGTCGTCGCCGATTGACCGAGCTTGAGATATCCGAGACCGACTTCGTTCAGTGTTTTCAGACGATCAGCGATGGCTGGGATGTCCACGAAGAACGAGAACGCTTCTTCGATCGTCATATCGAGCACCTGAAAAACGTTCTTGTGTTTGTAGAGAATCTCGAGCGTTTCTTTGGTGAATCGTTTGCCATTGCAGACATCGCACGGCACATAGACTGTCGGGAGAAAATGCATTTCGACAGCGATGAATCCGTTTCCTTCACAGGTCTCACAGCGTCCACCAGGACGGTTGAATGAGAAACGTCCAGCCTTCCAACCACGTACCCGAGCGTCCTCACTCGATGCGAACAAATCACGGATATGTGTCCATGCTCCTGTGTACGTCGCTGGGTTCGATCTTGGTGTACGACCGATCGGACTCTGATCGATAAGTACGGCGCGCGACAAATATTCAGAACCGGTAAATGTGTTGCAGTGAAATACTTCGTTGGATTTGTAGCGTCTGTCGAAACGAGCCTGGAGGTTTTTGTGAATGATTTCATAGAGCAATGTCGACTTGCCCGAGCCGGAGACACCGGTGATGACGTTGAGCCGTCCGAGTGGGACATCGACATTCATATCATGAATATTGAACAGTTTCCCACCACGCACTTTCAGTGTTCCTTTTTCTTTGGTGCGTCTCTTCTCTGGGACCCGGATTTTTTCTTCGCCTCGCAAGTACGCGAGTGTGAGTGACTGTGAATCATTCTTCGGTGACTGAAGCAAATCATCGAGATACCCGGACACGACAACATTACCACCATGCACCCCTGCACCCGGTCCGATATCGACGAGATAATCAGAAGCATAGATCGTGTCTTCATCGTGTTCGACGACGATAATAGTATTGCCCAGATCACGAAGGTCTTTGAGTGTCGCGATGAGACGATCATTGTCACGCTGATGCAGTCCGACGGTCGGTTCATCGAGGACATAGAGAGCGCCCACGAGTTGTGAACCGAGCTGAGAAGCGAGACGGATACGCTGAGCCTCTCCTCCTGAAAGCGTATTGGCACGACGAGAAAGTGAGAGATAATTCAGTCCGACATTGAGGAGGAATTGGAGACGTCCACCGACTTCCTTGAGTACGACAGCAGCGATCTGTTTCTCACGTTCAGTCAGCTCGAGTGTGTCAAAAAATTTCTTGGCATCCTCGGTCATCATCGTCGTCACATCCACGATATTTTTTCCACCGATACGGATATGAAGAGCCTCTTCGCGAAGACGTGATCCATGACAGACTTCGCACGGTTCATCACCGAAAAAATGTTTCGTCCCGAGTCCATTGCAGGCCTCACATGCACCATAGGGAGAGTTGAACGAGAACAGCCTCGGCTCGACTTCCGGGTAGGAGAAACCATCGTACGGACAAGAAAACTTGGCGGACAGAACGAGACTCTCATCACCGATACGCACATTGACGAGTCCGTCACTTTCTTCGAGAGCTCGCTCCACTGCTTCGGACAATCGTTCTCTCGATGTCTCGGGAAATTTTTCAAATTCGAACAATGGCAACTCATCGACGATCAGATCGATGTTATGTTTCTTGGTTTTGGAGAGGAGGACACGCTCACGTAGACTCTTGCGTTCCCCATCGAGAAATATTTCTGCAAATCCTTTGTTCAGTGCATTGTAGAGCAACTGATAGTATTCTCCCTTGCGTCCACGGACGACCGGAGCGGTGATACTCAGTAACATTTTTTTCTTCTTGGCGACAGTAAGGGCCTGCTTCACTTTGTCGGAGACGATGAGGAGCATTTCTTCAGTAGAAAGTTTCTGGATTTCCCGATCACACACGAGACAGTGCGGACGACCGAGACGAGCGTAGAGTACACGCAGGTAGTCATAGATTTCGGTGATCGTCGCCACGGTCGAACGAGGATTTCGACTCGCGGATTTCTGATCGATAGAGATGGCCGGTGAGAGTCCGACGATTTCATCCACGTCCGGCTTCTGCATCGTGTTCAGAAACTGCCGTGCATACGCAGAGAGTGACTCCACATAGCGACGCTGTCCTTCGGCAAATATGGTATCAAATGCGAGAGACGATTTGCCTGATCCAGAGAGACCAGTGAAAACAACCATTTTGTTCCGTGGCATCTGTACTGTCACGTTCTTCAGATTGTGCGTACGCGCACCCCGAACGATGATCCACTCGGATGGCTGAGCGGTGTGCGACGTGTTTTTTGGTGCGATTTTTTTCGTCATACATATCATCAAAAGGAAATGTAGTATACCAGAGAACGAGAGAAATATCAACTCTCAATTGCGAATCAAAAAGAATGATTCTTTTCTCAGAGTATTTTATTTGTTTACTCTAGTTACATATAGCATGATACACCTTGGGGAGAAAGGTTGTCAAGAAAAAAAAGCCACCAAATGGCTTGTTAGAAGTGCTTCAATATTGAATCATAGTCCTCGTCTCGCTCGGGATGGACGACGAGCTCGATCGTCCCCTCTTTCGGAAGATGGGTGATGAAATCTGCGAAATCAGAAAACCAGTCGAGACTGACGACATAGTCAGTCGTGGTGAGGTGCGTCTCAGCAAACGGTCTCTGTGTTCTCCTCGAGAAGAAATGAAGAATCTTCCCCGTGAGAGATCCGTGCAGTCCTGGCAGGAGTCCCTCTCTCCCAAAACGAATGAAAGGAATATGATATTCCTCGGCGAGGCGTGCACACGCTCTGAAAAATGAGGGGAAATAATGGAGATGCTCATGCGAGTCGAGTCCGTCTGGCACACGTCCGAAGAGTTCCTGGAAATGATCGATCTGGGTACGCCATGCCTCCTCTGCTTTCTTTGCGGTCACGATACCGAGTCCGAGACGAAAGACGAAATTGATTCCGCGTTTGATCACTCCATCATACATCTTCTCACCGCTTTTTAATATATCGATAAGCTCGAGATGGAGATCAATTTTCACGCCCGTCTCAAGGAGTGCCTGTGCCTCCTCGGGTGAGATATAGCGGATCATCACGGCGACACGGTCGAGTTTGCCCGCACGTACGAGACGAAGTATAGGCTCCGCTGTTTGACGGATTCCATAATCATCGGCAGTAATGATGAATCGTTCACGAATTTCTGGGTTCATATTTTTTTTGACTAAAACATCTTGGAACGGACGGGGCGCTTCTTCTTTTTCCCGCCTATCGATTCTTCGAGGGCACGTATCTCATCGCGGAGGATAGCGGCCGTCTCGAAATCGAGTTCTTTCACGGCTGACTGCATTTCTTTTCCTTTCAAACGGATGAGTTTCTCTGGATTCTTGGCAAATATTTCTTCATCGAGGGTGACGTTTGCACGTACGGCTTTGGCATGATCGCTCTCCATCGATTCGGTAATATCGTGAATTTTTTTCTGAATGGTTTGCGGAGTGATACCGTGTTTCGTATTATATTCTATCTGCAATTTCCTACGACGATTGGTCTCGCGGAGAGCATATTCCATCGATCCCGTCATACGATCAGCATAGAGGACGACTCGTCCGTTCACATTGCGAGCAGCCCTCCCGATGATCTGGATGAGCGATGTCTCGGAGCGGAGGAATCCTTCTTTATCAGCATCGAGAATACCGATGAATGTAACTTCGGGAAGATCGAGACCTTCGCGGAGCAGGTTCACTCCGACGAGACAGTCGAAATCACCCTTACGAAAAGACGTGAGGATTTTGATACGATCGATCGTTTTGATATCACTGTGGAGGTATTCTGCTTTCACGCCACGTTCTTTCAGATAGGTACTCAGGTCTTCGGCCATTTTCTTCGTCAGTGTCGTCGCGATGACACGTCCACCCTTTTTTATTTCTTCTTCAGTCTGTCTGATAAAATCTCCGATCTGTCCTGGATACCCTCCTGCATCCGAAACGGAAGCATTGCGGACAGGCTCGTCTTTCTCTCGTACAGGAAGCACCGTCGTCTCAGGATCGATCAGTCCAGTCGGTCGGATAACCTGCTCCACTATCTGGCTACTCACCTCTCGTTCATAGTCTGCTGGTGTCGCCGAAGTGAATACAATCTGTCCTACTCGTTCGAGGAATTCTTCAGAACGGAGTGGTCTGTTGTCGAGAGCACTCGGGAGACGGAAACCGTATTCGACGAGCGTCTTCTTGCGAGACTGGTCACCGGCATACATACCACGCAGTTGAGGTATGGTCACGTGTGACTCATCGATGATCGTGAGGAAGTCTGGTGTTCCATCCTCATGGTGTGGGAAATATGAGAGCAGTGTTTCTGGCGGATCACCTGGTTTTTTTCCAGAGAGATGACGGGAATAGTTCTCGACACCATTGCAATAGCCGATCTCCTGCATCATCGCGAGATCATAGTTCGTCCGACGTTTCAGACGCTCCACCTCGAGTGGTTTGCCTTCAGCTTCCAGTACTTTCAATTGTTTCGTAAGTTCCTGACGGATCGAGACGATCGCTTTTTCTTTCTGTTTTGGATCAGTGATGAAATGTTTTGCAGGAAAAAGAAAAATATTTTCTGGTGTATCGAGGATTTTTTGGGAGACAGGATCGATCTTGGTGATATGTACGAGTTTCCCACTCTCTATCTCGAGCAAATAGGTGAATGTATCCGAGATTGGCATGATCTCGACTCGATTGCCGATACTACGGAATTGTCCCGGGCCAAGATCAGCATTGGTGCGTTCGAAGAAGATAGAGACGAGCTTGTGAAGGAGCTCTGTCCGCACCATCCGCATACCGATTTCGAGATGCATATTTTCTTTCTTGTATTCTTCTGGACTCCCTAATCCATAGATACAGGAAACGGAAGCGACAATGATCACGTCACGACGGGTGAGGAGCGACTGCGTGGTAGCGTGACGGAGACGGTCAATCTCTGCGTTGATCTGTGCGTCTTTCTCGATGTACGTATCAGAGGCTGGCATATATGCTTCTGGCTGATAGTAGTCGTAGTATGAGACGAAATAGTGCACGGCATGATCGGGAAAAAATTCCTGATACTCCTGTGCGAGTTGAGCGGCGAGTGTCTTGTTGTGAGCGATGACGAGGGTCGGTTGGTCATTCTGAGCAATGATATTGGCCGCAGTAAAAGTCTTGCCTGATCCTGTGACACCGAGGAGTGTCTGGAACCGCATTTTTTTCTTCAATCCACGCATCAAAGAAGCGATGGCCTCTGGCTGATCCCCTGCTGGTTTGTATTTGCTTCGTAATGTGAATACGGACATACTATTTTTTTCTCTTCAAAAAATTCAAAAAATCAACAGAATGACTCTGACAATGGCGAAGAAATTTCTTTCCCCTTCTCTGATGAAAGAATAAAAAGACGAAAAATGCAATAATGGCCAATGTAACTATAATATCTACTCCGAGTTTCATTTTGTTGGTCTGATGCCAGAGAAAATGGAGACTCGCGAAACCTGCGTACCCGATATACAGATAAAGAAGATCTTTGAAAAAGTTCCCGGCGTAGGTCGCAGCGAGAAACACTCTGGTATCCATCTTGATAATTCCACACGCAAGAGAAACTGGTGTCGTCGGGAACGGTGGGAAGAGACGGATAAGAAACAAAACACCTCCATCCTTCCAGTGATGTCCTGTAAAACGTTTTCCGATATTCTCGATATCATGATGATTGATACCGAAATATTTTGTTAGTGGCTTCACGAGAATATTTTCAAGTTTGTCACCGATGAAATAGTAGATCCAGGCACCACTCGCCTTTCCTATGTTGCCGATAGCGGCCAGAAGAAAAAGGTACGAGAACGGATTGCCCTCAATCATCGCCAGCGTCCCAGCCGTTCCCATCACGAGAGCAGAAGGGATAGGACTAATGACTTCTTCTAAAAAAGATCCTACAAACACAAACACCGGCAGAGGCACTGTCGTCGAAAAATGAGTAATAAATTGTTCGATAGCATGAAAGAAATGCATAGTAATCTTCAAAAAAGAGCTTCTTTAGTATAGCCTAAAAAAAAGAGTCCTGCTACACAGCAGAACTTTTTTTGCCAGTGAAGACTTCACTGAGCGATTCAACCGCTCAGTACATTCTTCGTATTTCTTGGAATGAAGATTCCTGCTTAGTCGACGAATGTCAAAGCATTGCCTTTCTTGGATCCACGACCGGTACGACCGATGCGGTGGATATAGTCTTCGTAATTTTCCGGGAGTTCGTAGTTGATGACGTGTGAAACATCCGGGATGTCGAGTCCACGAGCAGCTACATCGGTTGCGACGAGGATGATGATTTCATCCTGTTTGAAACGACGGAGGGCACGCTGGCGTTGAGACTGTGATTTATCACCATGAATAGAATCAGATTTGAAACCACGTTCTTCGAGACGCATCGCGAGTTTCTCTACACCGTGTTTTGTTCGTCCGAAAATGAGGACTTTCGTAAACTCTGGTTTGAGGAGGAGGTTATGGAGTACCTCGAGCTTGTCTTCTTTCGGCAAGACTCGTACGACATCCTGATCGACATTTTCTGAAGTCGCTCGGGATTTGATCGTGATGGTCACAGCGTTGTTCGAAAACTTCTTGGTCAATTCTGCAATTTCTCTCGGCATCGTAGCAGAGAAGAAAAGAGACTGACGAGGGGTTTTGAGCAGTGCGATGAGATATTTGATATCGTTGATAAATCCCATATCAAGCATACGATCTACTTCGTCGAGCACCACATTGTTGAAATCTGTGAGATGGAGTTTGCCACGTTCGACGAGGTCTTTCAATCGTCCCGGTGTTCCGATAACAAAGCTCGGATTGCGGGAGAGACTACGAATCTGATCTCCCATGTGTGATCCACCGATACAAAGTGCAGAACGGAGTCCTGATCCATCAGCAAATTTACGGAGTTCGTCTTCGATCTGAAGTGCGAGTTCGCGAGTTGGGATAATGATCAATACTTTTTCTGTCGGGTGCTTGAATGTCTTGTGAATGAGTGGCAAAAGGAAAGCTGCTGTTTTCCCGGTACCAGTGTTCGCTACGCCGATCACATCTTTGCCTTCCAAAATATGAGGAATAGCCCCGTCCTGAATAGGTGTCGGATGAACATATCCTGCTTTGGCGACATTGGCCTTCAATTTGCTGTGCATTTCAAAATCAGCGAACTTGTGTGTCGGATTGAAAGCTTCTACTTCTGTTGTTTGCACTGCTTTTTTCACAAATTGTGTGAAATCGAGCTCACGCTCTGCGGGACGTTTGCGTCGTCCTCTCATATTTGGTCGGCCAGCACGGTTTGCGGACACGCTTCTTTGAGGAGATCGTCCCCTCGAGTTTCTACTAAACATATTCGATATATAGAGGGTTTTTTACTTTTATGTACAGTTCGAGGCGCAAGTGAGGAACAGAACAAGCTGTATGTCGCATACAGCGGTGAGTACCGGAACTTGTAACAAAGAAATGTGCTAAAAGGAAAGACCCCTTAGTGATTAAGTCTTATCTCTTCCCTTCAGATTAGAGGATATGACTCAATCAAAGGAATGTAGAACCATCTAAAAGGCTCTAGAGTAAGAACTTCATTAAAGCAGGAAAAAGCAGTCCTGTCAAGCCTGAGTAACTGAATTCTATTCTGAAGTGCAACTCTTTCAAAACCCAAAAGCAATCTTTTGTCTCTGCTCCAGCCTCACCGGCCTTCTTTGCTTATGAAAAATATTCCCTCATTCTACGGCATCCATAGGAAATTTTTCGATCAAAGAAGGCCGTCTCAAACAAGTGGAGCAACCAACAAAAAATTCTTTTGGGTATTGAAAGAGAGGAGAAGAGACCTCACATTCTCATAAAACAGCCCAACTTGTGAGGAGAATTGTCAAAAGAATTTTTCATCATCCTTTCCACACTGACTGAGCAAGAGCTCTCAGATCGAAAAAAGAAGTTGTGATTGTGTAGATTGGAGACTGCTTTTTTCGTAATACTGAGAGCTCTTGTGAGAGGTGG
The DNA here is from genome assembly GCA_028688415.1 of Candidatus Moraniibacteriota bacterium. Classification (NCBI taxonomy): domain Bacteria; phylum Candidatus Moraniibacteriota; species Candidatus Moraniibacteriota bacterium. The sequence continues at coordinate 83,440 of JAQTYF010000001.1, read as the reverse complement.
AACGATGATGAAAAATTGGCTTTTGATAATTCTCTAAAAAGATAAATCAAAAACTATAGATTTCTCATATGTTTCACAACAATCGCATTTCTTGTCGAAGTTTCTTATAGTCTGGAAAGGTGAGCGCTACGAGTGCCCAGAATTTCGGTGAATGATTCATTTCTCGCAAATGACAGAGTTCGTGCACAATCACATAGTCACAGAGGTGCGGAGGGAGGAGAAGCAAACGGTAGTTGAATGAGAGGTTGCCATGACGTGAGCAGCTCCCCCAGCGCGTACTTTGATTGCGTATACTCACACGATTCCAATGTACATCGTACGCATTCTGGAAATATATGAGACGAGCTTCAATAAGTTTTCTTGCCTCTTTCTGAGACGCCTTGTATTCTTCTACACTCCCTCGATGGATGAGGTGCTGTGGTGCCGAGAGGAATGCTCGTACTTTCTCACAAATCCATTCTTGCTTACTCTGGAGAAAACGTCGCCCCTGCTCATACGAAATGAAAAATGGAAGAGTAAGTGTTATTCTTCCATCCTTCTGGATGACCAGTCGCAGAGCACGAGCCCGTATATTTTTCTTGACCACACAGACAATGTTGCCATTTTCATCAGACACAGTCATCTCTCTCATACAAACTTCCAGAATCGTATTATTGGTATTCGCTCAAAATATCTCGCGCTTTTTCGATATCGCTGTTTGACAATCCGCTGTGATGATTCCTTTTCATATAGTCCAGTGAGTCATTCGCTTCTTTTGTGCTGATATTCTTGCCACCATAGTGTCCATCGGAATCGAGGTTTGGACGGATCCCCTCGAGAATTCGCTTCGCATCAGAATGACTCATTTCTTGTTTCAATCTCGTTTCGAGAAATTTGAATTCCGTTTCAGTGATGCGCCCTCTACTATTGCGATCATATTTGTGTGCCAAAGAAACGCTTCCTTTCGCACTCGGTGTCGTAGGAACGGCTGGTTTCTTCGATGAGAAAAAAAGTCCCATAGGTGTATATTATTTACCATGTTTTTTACAAGTAACCTTTCTGGGAGCCATTCATTCACCCAGCGGTGAATTTCTCTTATGGATTTTTTTCGATCCGTCGAAGACGACGGCACCGTGCTCGAAAAAACTCCAACTCTCCCAGAAAGATTCTTGTAAAAAACGACAGTCTTTTTTAATTAGCATATTATACCTCTATTATATCACAAAAAATCTACTCTTTTCTCACAATGATCATACTCTTTTCGATTTTTGGTATAGGCAGATGATTCCCCGTAGGATAATCTCTGATCGCTTCAAACAAGACATCTTCCCTATATCGATATCCCTTGCCATTCCGAGTGCCTGAATCATTGGTGATGAATTCCTGCTTTTCGGCATCATATCCGATGATAACCAACATATGTGTCGTCGGTCCTGGTTGTGTGTAATTCGGATTATGAAGTTTCCTCCCATCCGCTGGTACGATGACGAGCACTCCAGAAGAAAGTGCTTCCCGTATATCGAGAAGTGTGATATTTGTCTGCACAGTCGATGTCGTGACACTATAATATTCTCTGAGAAGTTTTTCCGTATCTTCTGTAGATGTGTCGATTGATTGTCCTATTGTCTTTTTCTGAAATTTCGAGAGAGCGATGATTTCTTTCTTGGCGATTTCTTTCGTCAACGGTTTTCCTGTGAGCCAATACTCTGCCATCACGAGAGCTGCCTCCTCGCAACCGTTCTGAAACACTGGATCATCCCATTCTCCGAATGGTGCCTGTGTCGTAAAAGGAACGTTCTCGAGGAAACTACTTTCTCTCACTTTTTTTGGTTCTCTTTCGACAGACCTGTTTTCATCAGACTCTTTCTTTTCATCTGAAGTAACAATTGGTCTGTTCTTTTCTTCTTCTACCTTCTCTCCCTGAGGGATATCCTGAACCGAAGTGACATTCGATTGTCTCACAACAGAAACAACAAAAAATCCTATCGCCATTCCGAGCGTACAAAACATCAAAAGAATAAAGAGGAATTTCTGTTTCATACCTCCACTCTAGCACATCTCTTATTCTCCGCGGACGAACACCTCCGAAATTGTTGTTCTGAAAAGCTTGGCGATATCTTCCATTTCATCAGAAGAAAATGGGTGGTAGTTCTTGAAATCAGGATGAAGTGTGATGCCGTTACGAAATGTCTGGAGATAGAGGCGATTGGCTCCCTCGAGCGTTTCACTCATCGCTTGCAGAATTTCTGGTGTGTGAATTTCTCTGATGAGTGTAGAACGAAATTCATAGTCGACATTCCCATCCTTGAGCATATCGATACTCTCCTGCAATTTCTCTCTGTCGGCCCACTTCCCGACGAGCTTCTGATATTCTGGGAGACTCGTCTTGAAATCCATCGCGATATAGTCTACCAATTTTTTCTCGATAAGTGAACGGAGTACTTCTGGACGATTGCCATTGGAATCGAGCTTCACGGCAAATCCGAGCGCTCGCACTTTCATAATAAATGCTTCGAGATCAGGCATAATCGTCGGCTCGCCACCCGTAATCACTACTCCCTGAAGCATCCCTTGTCGTTCCTTCAGAAAATTGAATACTACTTCTTCGGGAATGAAATTCTTGGAAATCTTCGCCAGTTCTTCCGGCAGAACAAATTCCGGATTGTGACAAAAACCACAACGATAATTGCACCCACCGGTAAAGATGATGCACGCTATTTTCCCAGGAAAGTCCAAGAGAGTGAATTTTTGAATACCACTGATGATCATAGAAAAGAATTTCTAATCAATACTTCATTTTTCAATAAAAGAATAAAAAATCGAGACAAAAAAAGTGGAACAGAGACTTTTTTCACAAGAATCTTTCTGGGAGGCTTGAAATTTTTTTCAGCATGGTTCCGACGCTTCGTCGGATGAAAAAAAGTTCACGCAAAGAGTTTGCCCGCTGGGGCAAATGAATGGCTACCCAGAGAGGTTGCTTGTGATGAAAAGTTTTCACGAGCAATAAAATTGATAAATTATTCTTACTAGCATGCTACGAGTTGATACTTTTCGCAGAACTCGTTATTCGAAGCGACGGTTTCTTGGAAGTGCTTGCGGGAATAATGCTCGGCCTTTTTACCAATATTGAAATGGGAGACCGGGCGATGATATCCCATCACGCGTGTCCACACTTCGCAATGTGTTCTCTTGGCTTCGAGCGCTTCCACGTCGACTGCTTTTTGTTCTGACATATGTTTGTGGTTAATTCACTTATTTATTATTTTTATTTTACTTGTTCCAATTCTTCATACTTCTTCCGTGTCTCAGTGTCGAACCGTATGCCATTTTCGATACCGAGTTCTTTATCACACTTCGGACAATAATCATATTCCCCTTCGAGATAGCCGTGCTTCGGACAGATCGAGAAGGTTGGTGTGATCGTGATGTATGGGAGACGGAAATTGGAAAGAATACTGCGAACAAGGTTGCGACAGGCTTCACCCGAGCTCACTTTCTCATTCATATAACAATGGAGTACGGTACCTCCAGTATATTTCGTTTGCAGATCATCTTGGAGCTTCAATACTTCAAACACATCATCCGTAAATCCAACCGGTAGTTGTGAAGAATTTGTATAGTATGGGGCTTCTTCTGTGCCAGCTTGGAGAATATCCGGGAAACGTTTCTTGTCTTCTTTGGCGAATCGATAGGTCGTACCTTCGGCTGGTGTTGCTTCGAGGTTGAAGAAGTTTCCTGTTTCTTCTTGATAATCTTTGATACGTTCTCGCATAAAATCGAGAATCTCGAGAGCAAATTTGTGTCCTTCGGGTGTCGTGATATTCTCCTTGCCATCCGTGAAGTTACGGATAGCCTCATTGATACCGTTCACACCAATAGTTGAAAAATGATTTTTCAAATATCCGAGGTAACGTTTCGTATAAGGGAACAATCCTGCGTCAATCCATTTTTGTACTTCTTTACGTTTCATTTCGAGTGATGTCTTGGCAAGGTCCATCAGATATTCGATACGTTTGAAAAACTTTTCTTTGTCTCCCTTCGAAAGATATCCGATACGAGCCGCATTGATCGTCACCACACCGATAGAACCTGTCATCTCGGCAGAACCAAAGAGTCCACCTCCACGCTTCCGAAGTTCTCTCAAATCGAGCTGGAGACGACAACACATCGAACGTACATCACTCGGATTGAGATCGGAGTTCACGAAGTTCTGGAAATATGGAGTACCGTATTTAGCAGTCATTTCAAACAGTGGCAAATTCTTCGGATCATCCCATTTGAAATCTTTGGTCACATTGTAGGTCGGAATAGGAAAAGTAAATGTCCGTCCCTTGGAATCACCATGAGACATCACTTCGATGAAAGCGCGATTTACGATATCCATTTCATTCTGCAACTCACCAAACGTGTATTCAAATTCTTTGCCTCCGAGAAACAGTCGTTTCTCTTTCATATCTGTCGGACAATCCCAATCAAGAGTGATGTTCGTGAATGGCGTCTGTGTTCCCCAACGTGATGGAATGTTTAGATTGAATACAAATGACTGAATATTTTGGTGAACATATTCATACGTCTCGTCTGCTATATATTTTTCTTCTGCCTCCTTCGAAGCAAATTTCATTCCATATTTCTTCACATCAGCACGGAGCTCCATCTCATATTTCTTTACGAATGGTGCCATATAGGTATCGAAACTCGAGAATGCCTGAGCACCTGCCCACTCGTTCTGGAGCGTTCCGAGGAAGTTGACCATTTGCGAGACTGCAGAATTGAGATGTTTCGGAGGCGCAGATTCTACTTTGTTCGGCACGCCATTGAAACCTTCTTCGAGGAGGACGCGAAGACTCCATCCAGCACAATACCCAGAAAACATATCGAGATCATGGATGTGATAGTCACCATTGCGATGTGCGTCACCAATAGCTTTGGGATAAATGTGCGAAAGCCAGTAATTGGCTATGACACTGCCAGCGGTATTTAATATGAGACCTCCGAGAGAATAGCCTTGATTGGAATTTGCATTCACACGCCAATCAAGCTTCTCGAGATATTCCGTCACGACTTTTTCTACTTGGATAACGACATTCTTCTCTTCACGTACTTCACGACGTTTTTCACGATAGAGAATGTAGGCTTTTGCAATATCAGCATAGTCATGTTCGATGAGTATTTCTTCTACGCTGTCTTGAGCATCTTCCACGGTCGGGATTCCATCCTCGAATTTCTTCTCGAGATTTTTGTACACTTCTTTTGCAAGCACAGATACCTTCACTTCACCCTTCTTTCCCACTGCTTCAGCAGACTTCTCGATCGCGCGCTCGATCTTGGTCAGATCAAAATCTACAATACCTCCGTTTCGTTTCTGCACTTTGTAAATCGGCATAGATGCTCTGTTTATGTTGGATTATGTCTCACAAAAATACTTTCTTGAAAGAAAAAACGACTTCTTATGAAGCGTCTTTCATTTTCAAAAAAAACTTCTTTCTCCCAATAGAAATGTACCGTATTTCTATTATAGCACACTACATATAGTATGTTTTCACTTTCTGAGAAAGAATACACTCATATATCACTCTTTCTTTTCCACTCAATAATACTCCTTTTCTTCAATCCTGTACAACCCCCTTTTGAGACGGCTCAACAAAGGCTTTTTGAGGGTTATTCAAATTATGAACCTTCATAATTTTATACAAAAAACAGTCTCACTTTTGAGACTGCTTTTCTCTTCACAACATATTTTCTTTACATTCCAGCACTCAATTTCGCAAACTCGAAGAATCCGAAAGTAAACACCATTACCATAATAAATGGAGCAACCAAAGAAATATAGTTTCGTTTGTTTGGCTGAAAGAATCGAAGCAAAAGTGAGTTCCCTACCACCGAAATCGAACTCATCGCCATCGCCAGTCCAGCAAGCTCTGGTTTGAGTATGAGACCAAAATCAATAAATACTCTCGCAGCAATCGGAATACCAATCACATTGTAAAACAGTGCAAAAAACATATTTTGTTTGATTTTCCACATCGTTTCTCGGGAAAGCTGAAACGACGTAACGACATCGCAGAGATCACTCTTCATAATGACGATATCTCCTGCCTCCATCGCCACATCAGTGCCTGATCCCATGGCAATCCCCACATTGGCCTGTGCGAGAGCTGGAGCATCATTGATACCGTCGCCAACCATAGCGACTTTTTTCCCGGCATCCTGCATTTTTTTCACTTCATTTACTTTTTCTTCTGGAAGTACTTCTGCTAAAATATTTGTAATACCCACCTGCTCGGCGATAGCTTCTGCTGTTCTCCTGTTATCCCCTGTAATCATCCATACTTCGATACCCATTTTTTGTAATTTTTCGACCGCTTCTCGCGAAGTTTCTTTCACTGTATCGGCCACTGCAATAATTCCGATAAGAGCCTCTTCGGTCGCCACGATCATAACTGTCTTGCCCTGCTCTTCGAGACGTGTCATCTTTTGTTCGATTTTCTCTACATCCAAATGAAGCATTTCAATCATCATTTTACGAGTCCCAATAGAATATGTCACACCACCCATCTCACCCTGTACACCTCGACCGGTAACAGAATTGAAGTTATGGACAATTTCCAGATTGATGTTTTCTTTCTTGGCATACTGACAGATAGCTTCAGCCAACGGATGTTCTGAAAGTTTTTCTAAACTTGCGGCAATGGTTAAGATAGCATTTTTGTCTTGTGATCCGAACACTACAATGTCCGTCACTTCGGGTTTTCCCTTGGTCAGTGTTCCCGTCTTATCAAATATGACAGCAGAGATATTACTTGCTGCTTCGAGAGCTTCCCCGCCCTTTACGAGGATGCCATACTCTGCGCCTTTACCTGTTCCGACCATGAGTGACGTCGGTGTTGCGAGTCCGAGCGCACATGGACAAGCGATGACAATGACTGATGTAAACGCCATAAGCGCGAATGAGAGTGTCGATCCAAGCGCGAAATACCACACAAGAAATGTAAGGAGAGCTATTCCGATCACCGCCGGTACAAACCAGGCAGAAATCTTATCCGCAAAACCTTGAATGGGTGCTTTCGACCCTTGGGCTTCTTCGATAAGACGAATGATTTGAGCAAGGATTGTCTCGCTTCCAATTTTCATCGCTTCAAACTCGAAACTTCCTGTCTTATTGATCGTTCCTCCTGTTACCATGTCGCCTTCATTTTTTTCTACAGGAAGACTCTCTCCGGTAATCATCGATTCATCGACTGCCGACGAACCTTTTACAATTTTTCCATCGACAGGAACTTTTTCCCCGGGACGAACAATGACAATATCGCCGTGAATAACATCATCAATAGCAATATCGAGTGTTGCTCCACTACGGATCACTCGAGCTGTCTTAGCCTGGAGTCCCATCAATTTCTTGATAGCATCCGACGTCTTGCCTTTGGTACGAATCTCGAGCCATTTCCCAAGAAGAACAAATGTGATGAGGTACGCAGCGGTCTCGAAGTATAAATCAGGAATCTTCATTTCCGAAACACCCAGAAGAGATCTGTTCGCGAACGCATACGTCGTGAAATTATACAGACTATAGAAAAATGCTGTTGACGTACCGATAGCGATGAGACTATCCATATTAAACGTCTTCATCCGAAGCGATGCCCACATCCCTCGGTAGAATCCTGCCCCAATAATGAACTGTATTGGAATGGTGAGGAGGAGTGAGAAAACACCGATATACGGCGCAAATGCTTTCTCTCCAGGAAGCCAATCGACAAAGTCAAACAACATGAAGTACAGCATCGGAAAACTCAGGATGGCAGCAAAGAGAAATTTATTCCAATACACCGAAGTTTCTTTCTCACGTTTCCGTGTTTCATATTCCGTGTCCTTCGCATCGACTTCTTGGGCTGTATATCCAATACCGACCACCGTATCAATCAGTGTCTGAATATTGACTATCGATTCATCAAAATCAATCAGGGTTTTTTCTGCTGAAAAATTCACCGTCGCACTTTTCACGCCTGCCACTTTTTGCAATGATCGTTCGATGAGATTTGCACATGAAGCACAGTGCATACCAGAAAGAGAGAGACTGATTCTCTTCTCTTCAACTTTTTTTATTGTATTCATAAGATATGAGGATTATTCGATGACATTGATCACCCCACGATACATCCCCATCGAACAACTAAACGGTAGCGCGCCCGTCTCTCCTGGTATAAACTCGAGTACATTCTCTCCTGGTTTGAGAGTTTTTCTGATACCCGCTTTCGGCATCGTGAAACTCGTAGCACAGGTATATGAATCCTCTGAGTCAATGATGAGCTTGACTGGTTGTCCTTTCTTCACCGTGAGCTGTCTCGGAGTATATCCATTCGCATCTTGGACAATACGAATGACCTGAGGTTCTTCGTTTGCTCCTCGATCATTCTGTTCAATATTCATACCTCTTGTCTCTGATCCGAGTCTCACAAGCGCAGAACCATTCTGAAAGTTGAAGATGCCGAGTGCAATCACAATAATACCTGCCGACTTGAAAAAAAATTGCCGAAATGTCCCCTGTGCGCTGGCGGTGATACCTCCGATACCAAGCAGTCCTGGCGCTGTCCCGAGAGCAAATGCCCCGAGCGTCACCGCACCCACGAAAAAACTTCCTTGTGCCACGACGAAGAGCTGAACAAGCTGAGTGAAGCCACACGGCAAAAAAAACGTCATCATACCGAGGAGCATTGCGCGTCCATGACTGTACTCCTTTTTTGTCTGTGATTGTATTCCAAGTATTCGAGCAATACTCTTCGGGAGTTGCAATTTCCACATCGAAAGACGAGGAAAGAGTTCGAGTAACTGAAGCCCAACAAGAAGCATCACTCCTCCGATAAGTATTGTCATCACTCCTACTGAAAGCGATGAGAGTTGGAATGTCGCGCCAAGAGATCCGAGCAATCCACCGAGGATGGCAAAGCCTCCAATGCGTCCAATGTTGAAATACACGTTTGGCATGAATTTCTGTCGTATGCTCGCCTCTGGATGACGCTCGCTGAAACGAGCTGACATTGCAAGGACGAGACCACCGACCATCGCCATACACGTCGAGAGTCCAGCGACCACACCAAGAAGCAGTACAAATGAGAGATTAGTGAGTTTCTCAGATGCTCCGAGAGAAATATTGAAGAGTCCCAATGATTGAGCAATCACGAACAGCACAAAGACGATTCCGAGCGCGAAAAGAGTTTCCACCCAGGCAGACACATCATTATTGATCCAGTTTTTCTTTCCTTTGCCTACTGCGTACCCGGATTTCTGTATCGCACGAGCAATACTCGTATCGCTCGGCCGCGCGCCATCATACCAGAGTTCCGCTTTTCCTGTACGGAAATTTGTTTTCACTTTGGTCACACCAGACACACTACCGAGCTCATCTTCTGTGATAAGCTCGCACGAACGACAGGTCATTCCTGTAATATCGACAATTATTTTATTCATAAATTTTGTATTTTATACTCTTGGATATATTATCTGCGAAAGAAAAACAAAAACCATCTCTCTCTAAAGAAATGGTACTCTGACGTCCCCAAAAGAGCAACCGAAAAATCGGGCCTGGTAGAAACGTCAAAAACAAATTTATTCCCGTTTGAAAACAGAAGAAAGGATATCGGGTGACGGCGGCGAAATACCAAAGGCATCGTCGCTCACGAGTATCCCATCCGAAGACGACCCTCGAAAGAGAGTGAGCGGGGTAAGAGAAGAAACTTGCAGAATGTGATCAACAACAGATTTCTTGGTAGTGGTTATCTGAAGGACCGTTGTAACACAATCGACAATACACACATCGATAGCAGATGATGTCTCAGATTGTGCGGCCACAGCATCATGTGCCATAACGAGCAGATGATTCATCTCCTTGTTCATCTCAGAAGTGTTCGCTTCTGCCATCATCGGGTTCATACAGAAACCACCCGCAGACGATACAAGCATCACTATCAAACTAAATACGATTGTTTTTTGGAAGTATTTCATAGTATCAGTATAGACCATTTTCGAACACAGAACAATATCTTTTCAGGGTAATAAAAAGCCTTCAATGCGGGAGAGCGGCTGAGTCCCTTGAAAAAGATTAACGGAAAAAATTACATTTTTCCCCGGAAGTCCAGGTGGGTCTCAATTTTTCGCAGTCCTTTCTGAAGGCTTTTCACTCCCAGTATAGCACATTTCTTTTTTTCTTTTTTATGACAACACGAGATACTGGAACAGACTACCAAAAAGCAATCTTTTGTTTCTGCTCCAGCCTCGAAAGCCTTCTTTCTTTGCTAAAAATATTCCCTCACTCTACGGCATCCATAGGAAATTTTTAGAAGAAAGAAAGCCGTCTCAAACAAGTGGAGCAACCAACAAAATATTCTTTTTGGCACTCTGTTTACCCTTCTACACTCTTTACATATACAGACGAACGAAGAAGAGGGCTCCAGAAAAAACAGAGATGCCCCAGGCATAGAGGAAGATACTCGTCAGACGATGATGATGGACGAAGAAATTCTCACCCTTGGCATAGTGTCGCTCGGCGATGACAAAGAAGATGACCAGCGCGACAAACATGACGAGCGAAAATGTTCCATGAAAAATAACAAGCGCCGTCTCCCCTGGCCTCTCTACAACGTCCGGCTTCTCATTCACATGCTCGAGAGACCTCATGACCATATATGAAATATTGAAGATGACTTCGTATGCCAACACGCCAAAACCGAGCTTTTTGTTAAACTTCACTTTTTCCACTGCTTGCCAAATAACATAGAACACGACGCCAGTCACACAAAATTCTGCTCCGAGAGCAAAAATACTAAACAATGGTGCAGTCATAATCGTTCTTCAAAAGAAATTAACAGCACTCTCATTATACACCATTGTAGAATTCATCGGGTCGGAGTGAGAACAAAACTCTGGATTCCTGCCTACGCGAGAATGACAAAGGAGAAGTTGAAATGACAGAGGAAAAATAAAGAAAAGTAGGAATAACAAGAAGGAAAAAGATGAAAATGAAAAACAAAAAACACCCTTCGACAAGCTCAGGGTGTTTCTTGAAAGCGACAACTAGATGCGAGATACGCCTGTAGCTGCTGGGCCTTTTTCACCATTGACAACTTCGAAAGAGACAGTGTCGCCTACTTTCAATTCGTCGTAAGTGACTCCTACGAGTTCCTTAGAGTGGAAGAAAAGATCCTTTGCTTCGCCATCGCGAGAAATGAATCCGAATCCTCGGTCTGTAAGGGTTTTGATAGTTCCTTGCATACGATTTTTTTACGGTTGCTTATATACTGCGAAAACTCGACTCCGTTTTTTGCTGTGCCTTTATTACACGTTTGTATTATAGCGCACTCTCTCGTTTTTGTCAATCAGAAAATCCTCTTTATCCCTTTTATAAAGCTTTTTATCGTATCAAAAATACTCATTTTCGATTCTTTATGCCTTACGATCAAAAAGAATGTACCAAGCACAGAATACAGAAAGCGCACCAGCGAAAAATGGACCCTGAATACCAACAACTCCTGAGCCGAATCCTGCGAGAAGAGGGATAATGCCCTGCGAGAGTGCCATGAGCGATCCGTTGATGCCAAGCGCTGCCCCCTGCTTGGTCTCGGAGACGCCCTTACTAATAAGCGATGCCATGTTGGCCATCGAGAGTCCATTCGAGACAGCGACGACAGGCATCAACACATAAAGAAGTAGAGTACTCGGAACGATTGCGTAGAGTGCGAGACCCGACATAAGAAACAGAAGTGAGTAGCGAAGTATCGTTCTCTCATCATACTTCTTGGTCAAGATACGAAGAATGAATCCTTGAGTGAAAACAATCCATATTCCCAACACACCAAAGAAGGTGCCGATGTTGGATTCAGTAAAATGAAATCGTGAGACGAGAAGAATACTAATAAACGAAGTGAAGAAAGTAAACCCAGACACATAGAGGAAGTTGGCGATATAAAGAGGTTTCTCATTCTTATCACGAAGAGCGGATTGGATATTATGTATTCCTTTGAGGAGAGTAAAATGTTTTTTCTCACTCCTGTGCATATTCGTCTCTGGCAAGAAAAGAGAGATAGACATCACATTCAACACGCCAAGCATACCTGCCAACCAAAACGGTGCTGCAGGGCTCCCAGTGGTAGAGGCGATGAATCCTCCAAGCATCGGACCAATGATGAATCCTAGACCAAATGCTGCTCCAATCAGTCCGAAGTTCTTCGCACGGTCTTTCGGTGCGGTCACATCGGCAATGCTTGCTTGAGCGATACTGAAGTTCGCACCAGCAATACCAGCAATTGCACGGCTGAGAATGATAAGCGGAAGAGAAACAATCTCGATACCAAATCCAAAAAGAATCTGAGAGAGCGCAAGAATACCAACTCCGATAGTGAGAAGTCGCTTCCTCCCGAACACATCAGAGAGTTCTCCTAAAAGTGGCGCGGTGATAAATTGCATCAGTCCAAAAAGTGCCGTCACAGCACCAGCGAACACATACTGCTCCCCTGTCGAATAATGAACCAGAAGAAAATGTGGCGATGATGGATCAGTGAAAATAATCGGTATGATAGGAATAATCATTCCAATGCCGATCATATCGATCAAAAGTGTAAAAAACAAAACTGGCAAATAACTTTTTTGCATAGTGCTCAAATATTTTTATTGTATGATCTATTGTACGCCAAACTTCTTGAAGTCGTCCACGTACTGCCTATCGATGACAAGTACATGATGCAAGAACCAATCCTCGAGATAGCCAAGCATTTCGAGAGAAAGAGAGATATCTCCTGTCAGAGCTCGTGTACGAAACTCTTGAGTTTTTTCAAGAAAAAGATGGTGCTCTGCGATATGTTCTGATGTCTTTTCGTAACGACAAGCCGTAAAAAATTTCTCTTCAAAAAGAAAATGTGTCTGTACATAGCGTTCCATATCAACGATAGCTATCTCAACATCGTGCTTGGCTATACCACTCGCAATCCTTTGAGACAAAACATTGATAATATCTATCAGTTGTTTGTGCTGGGTATCAATAGATTCAATACCGAGACAATATTCTTTTTTCCAGGGAATCATAAGGAAAGCTATCGGTGAATTATCTTCTGGCACGCAATACTTCCCTGACAATATTCACTACCTTCTGAGGAGTAGCGAGAGATTTGATAATGTAAAATTGTGTATCAAATTTTCCAACGGTACGAAAAGAATCTTCACTATCTTGATTGGTAAGCATAATCACTGGAATACGTGATAACGCAGTATCTTCGCGAAGTTTTTTCAAAACCTCTATTCCATTCATGATTGGCATTTCTATATCCAAAAGAATAATATCTGGTTTTGCTTGGTTGATAACTTTCAATCCCTCTTCTCCATTCACGGCCATAAAGACTTCAAATCCTTCCGCGCTGAATTTCGTCTGATAAATAGAACGAATATCTTCGTTATCATCGATGATACATACTTTTTTTCTTTCCCAAATATCTTGTTCTTCTGCCATATTCTTTTTTTATATGAATTACCCTTGAAACTCTCTGTCGTGTTCGAAGCGAGCTCGCCATGCGAAAAAATTCAAACACAAAAAGAGCAAAGTTGTGAAAATCAAAAGAGAACCATACCGCTCTGGACTCACCCCTACGCGATTTACCAGAAGAAACGTCACTGTAAAGCCTACGAGTGCGAGAAGAACATCTACAAAACCATTGCCTGGTGCTTCGCAGAGTCTCCATTTCATCTCAATCAATTCCCACACAATAGCCAAGAATAGTGTAACAAGAAACATGTATTCGATCGAGAGAACGAAAGTAATCGTTGCAAGAGCAAGCAACGTACCAAAAAGGAAATGTGGTATAGACCAAAAATCAATCAATTTTTTTACATCTAAAAGACGACGCTTATACATATATTCGATAGAGTTTTCTCTTTTACCTTCCTATCATACCACATTATTCTGTTGTTTTGCCATCAAACTCCAGATCACCAAAGGAATACTTATTGCTCACGAGAAAAGTTTTCTGCGTTCTCAAGCCAACCAAGATTGGAAACATTTGTAAAACCAAGAGAAAAAAGAATTTCCTTCGCTTTTTCTGCGCGACCGCCAGACCGACAATAAAGATACAGTACTGTGTCACGATTCATATCATGAAGCATGCCAAGTTTTCCGTCGATTATTTCCTCAACAGGAAGATTCATCGCACCCGTCACATGACGTTTCTTATATTCTTCCTTGGTACGAACATCAATGAAAAGAGTCGCCATAAGTGTTCTTACTTTGTTTTGTTATTTACAGACGAGAATACAGGGATCAATCCATTGGTCAAGTTCTTTCTGTGAAGGAACATAGCCAAGAATATTTATTGCATCACCTCTGAATATTCCAAGATGAAGATGCTTGCGCTCACCGTCCGTATCAATACTCTCTGCCATCTCCAAGATTCCTATCACATCTCCTTGTATGAGAATATCACCCTTCTCTGCTGTCACACTCCTAAGAGCGAGGTGACCATAGACAATCGATATTGCCTCTCCATCCAAAGTACACTGTTGTACAACCAGTCCCCCATATCCAGAAGCCTGTCGTTTCATATTTATCTCTCCTGTACATATCGCACGCACCGAAACATCGACAGATTTTTCATTCGGAAATGTTTCAAAATCAGTCCCCGTATGATAGCCACCAAATCGCTCGGGCTGTACCGGGGATGTCTTCGAATCGATCAAGATGCCAAATGGTTTCTTCATTATTCTCTCGCTTGCCTGATCAAGCGGTGCTCCAAAAACCTCTTTACGAATATCTGGTAGAACAGAAGTCGGACATGGTGCAAATTCACATTGCAAGCCAGTGCGACTTACAGAAGATCCATCTGCACAAAGCATTACTTCTTCGGTACAAGGAATGCTCTGGGGCGTATCAAAACGATACGAATCATCTGATACATACAGATAAAACAATACGACGCCCAGCATACTCAGCATAACGCCTGCCACCGTACCCATAATTATTTCTCGCATATGTTCAAATATTTTCTCTTTTCTTCCAGATATTCTTCGACCAGAAAAAAAGCATCATTGCAGAAAGAGCACCAAGAGTATCTGCGAGCATATCTTTCTGAGCATCCCAGATGTCTCCCTGACTCCCGAGATAGGCCATCCCTGCTTCTGGATTGGCTGTGGCAGCATAGATCCATTCAATAAGCTCATAACTCATCGCAAGTGTCGCAATCACAAAAACAGGATACGTGAACAAAAGGAATTTCCCTACAACAAGTTTCTTGGTCCAGAGATATTCTGCAATGGCGAACGCATAGAAACCGACTGTGAAATGAGCGACACGATCATAATGATTGCGTGTAAATCCAAAAAAATCAGTGACCCAATCAAAAGGAACGAGGGCAAAAGTATAATGCCCCCCAATAGTATGCATATAAATGAGGACGAACATAAGCGCATACGCAGTGCGTGAAAAACGCACCCCGCCCCAGAAGAGACCGAGTATTCCTGCGAGAATAATCCATACCGTCAGATTCTCGACAAACCACGTCGTGCGATCAATTGGATTGATGGAGAGAAGCAAAAAAAGAACGACGTATATACCTGTCAACCACGATAGGAAACGTGTGTTTGTATTCATAATTTTTTTTACTTTTTACTTTTCTAGTATAGCATTTTTTTGTTCTTCTGAAAGTAGATCCTTCTTATGATATTCACAAAACAAATGATACTGGTATACTGATAGTATAATCCTTCATAAATATTCTATGCCAAAACAATTTGAACTCAATTTCACCTCCGAAACACCAGAGGAAGAATCACAGAGACTCAGAGCAAAATACAAAGAAATTGTCGGGGTAGTGCCTCATGTCATGCTCGAAAAAGACGCCATAATGAATGCTATTACTGATCCAGAGGCAGAGAAAACAAGGCTCCGTGAGATTGCCAAGAACGAAGATGAGGAAGAAACGGAGAGAACATACAGACGATAAAGAAAAAACCGCACAAGAAATATTCTTTCTGTGCGGTTTCTCGAACTCTGTCTCTGTTAGAGTACTTCAGCTGCGTGATCTGCAAGTCGTGAACGTTCGCCACGGAGGAGTGTGACGTGCCCACCGTGTTCCCAATCTTTGAAGCGATCGACAACATACGTCAATCCCGATCCCCCTTCTGTCAGATACGGCGTATCGATCTGCGCGATATTGCCAAGACACACTATCTTGGTCCCTGGTCCTGCACGAGTGATAAGGGTTTTCATCTGATGAGGAGTCAGGTTCTGCGCTTCATCAATGATGATGAACTTGTTGACGAAAGTACGCCCGCGCATAAAGTTAAGTGACTTCACTTTGAGACGGGAACGAATCAGATCGGTCAAACCAGCGACACGATTCCAATCAACTGGGTGTTTCTTTTCCCCTTCCTTGTGCAATTCTGGAGGGTTATTCGCTCCAAGAACATCGAGGTTGTCTTCCATCGCGCCCATCCATGGCAACATCTTTTCTTCTTCTGTGCCCGGGAGAAATCCGATGTCTTCACCAATAGGCATCGTCACCCGTGTGAAAATGATATCGCTGTACAGTTTCTTGTTGAGCGTCTGTTCCAAAGCCGCCGCAAGCGTGAGGAGTGTCTTGCCGGTACCCGCCTGCCCTGAGAGAGACACGAAATCAATCTCCGGATCCATGAGCAGACACAAAGCAAAACTCTGTTCACGATTGCGAGCTGTGATACTCCATACGGCATTCTTCTGATGGACATAATCTTTGAATGTCCGAAGTATCGCCATCTGACCAGCACGCTCGTGTACGATCGCACGAAACGGATGATCACCATCTTGCCATACGAACTCGTTGACAAACAGTTGAGAACACAATTTTCCCCGCACTCGATAAAAATCATGTCCGCCAGCCTTCCAGGTTTCTGTATTTTTTCCCCAGAAATTTTCCGGAAGCTCTGTGGTGCCGGAATAGAGGAGATCCGTATCTTCCAGGACCTTGTCACTGAAATAGTCCTGTGCCACCTGACCGATAGCATTGGCTTTGATGCGCATATTGATATCCTTGGATACCAATATCACTTCGCGGTTCGGATAACACTTTTTGAGTGCAATGAGGACGCCGATGATTTGATTATCGGCTTTGGCCTTCGGTAAGAAATCTGGCAATGCATCGCCGAGAGCTTCTGTCTGAAAAAAAAGACGACCAGTCGCCTGACCCTGAGATTTTTCCTGCAGATCAACACCTTCCTTGATGTTTGTCTTGCTTCCAGAAACAAGCTCGTCAAGCGTCCGACTGACTTGCCTCGCACTCCGAGCCACTTCGGATTGTCCCCTCTTGTGACCATCGAGTTCTTCGAGAGTCATCATCGGGATATACACATCGTGCTCCTCGAAACGAAACAGGCTCATCGGATCATGCATGAGTACATTCGTATCCAAGACGAATAATTTCTTGGGGCCGAAACGGCTTGCGTTTCCCAAGAGTTTTTTCACCAATGGTGAAGGCTCTTTGGGGACAGCTTTCCTCACAACGGGAATAACGGGTTTCCGTACGCTTCGAATAGTTGTTTTGTTCACGATAAACTCCTTTTACAGTCATAAAATGTTAAAAAACTGACCTTGATAGAAATACTTTACCACTGCCAGCATACATGTTTCTCGAGAAAAAACAATAAGAAAGCAAAAATATTTTTACTCTTCCAAATCTTCATCGTCTGATGTGTCGACGCTTGACTCATCTTCTACATTCTGTTTCTCCTCTTCTCTATCGTCTTGATTATCTTCTTGTGAAGACGAGGATTGTTTACTTTGAGTAGTTTCTTGTTTTTTCTTTGTATCAGTCTGTATGTCAGAGGAGGAATCCTGTGTATCTTGTTGTTTTACTTCCTTTTTTGAAGAAGACTTTCTGGATTCTAGATCTTCGTTCTTATCATCCTCTCCTAATACTTTTTCTTGTTCCAATGATTCAGGAATTTCCACATCATTGTCTGTGGATTCGATATTGGATGTGTGCCATTCTTCTCCGTCGACAAAACCCTGTTCTTGTTCTCTTTCTTCATCCTCTTCGGTTTCAAATTTTTCTTCGATATGAATAAATGTTTCTTCCTCAGTGTGTTCGACGCGTACATTGATTTTCTTCGTCATAGACTGAATGTTCTGTGGAAGAAATTCTTCATCGGTCACTGTTCGACCTTCAATCTCTTCTAATGCCTTGCGGTTCTCTGAAAGATGTCGTTCTATTTCATCTTTTTCTTCAATTCCTAGATGCCCTTCTTCTGCAAGTGTCTCGGCTTCTGTAATTCTCCGACTCGTTAATTCTCTCTCCCATTCTGCTCGATCATCATCAGAACGCTTCAAACTTCTTATAAAAGCCTCATTCACATTTATTTTTACCGAATACAATCTCTGACCAGGGAGAGCGTTTTCAGAAGCACGAGCGATACCGAATCCACTCCCAAGAATAATCACGAGAGACAACGAAAGCATCGCAAATGAACGATGTGTCAAAAACGAGAAAAAATTAAGAAAAATACTCCTTGACTCATATACAGATGGATTGTTTCTGTTTTGCATCGAATATCGAATATGCTTCCATAGCACCCGTTTCTCTCCTAAAGAAAGATGTGTGGCGCGAAAACGAGCGAATACTGCACGCTCACCCTGACTATATTTTGGTTGGTTGTTCTTATACATACTTTCTTGACGTTTCAGAAGCTGATTTCTTACCGTTTTTTTTACCAATTTCACTTCTCCAGAGCTTCAATCCACGATGGATACGTACCGATACCACATTCTCTGTCTCATTGAGCACCTCTGCAATATCCTTTACTGACCAATCCTCAACCGTGCGAAGCCAGACCGGCTCTCGATATTTCTCTGACAAAGACTGCAAACAAGCGAGTGCTCCATCAGCATCGATCTGTGTTTCGATAGGAATACCAGGATCAGAAGGAGCGTCAAATCCTTCCTCAGCGAGACTATCCAGCGAATATTCCTTGGACTTCCGATAATAATCAATAACAAGATTCGAAGCAATACGAAAAAGAAATGCTCGTTCATTCTCTATAGCGCGTCCAGATTCCAATACTTCCCACATTTTGAGGAAAGTATTCTGGACAATATCAAGGGCCATTTCTCGATCATTCACACGAAATGAAACAAATCGAAAAAGAGCGTCTGACTGATTGTCATAGAGTAAATGAAATTTTTTCTCCAGTATTTCTTTTCGCATACTACACCGAGAGTCACTTATAAAAAGAATTCTCATCTTCTTTTTATCGAATAAAATCCAACGGAACTTCATCAACTGATTTTTGAATAGATCCTTCGGGAACAGAAAGTTGTGTTTTCCGTATATCACAACTTCTTCCAGCAGGATGTACTGCCCACTCGTTCCCTACGCGTATCAAATCCGTACTCACCATGAAGTCTAATGCGAAAGTAGCACACAATTCAAATTCTCCGACACGCACCAAACCTTCTTCAGTCGAAGGAGTGATCACGCGGTATTCATACAGAAGAGCTGTTTCGGGATCTTGCATCGAATTTCCACAATAATTCAATTCACTCGTATAACGTATATCATCCAACGATACAGGAAGTTTTCCAAATGTCTTTGCGTAACTCGTGACGCAATCCGAAAGCGTCTCCAGATGTTCTGATCGAGTACGATCGAAAGTTCGTTGTCGTTCTGTTGTAGGTGATCCAGAGGCAAAAAATCCAAGTGCGATAGAAAGAAGAAGAATTCCTGTCACGATACGTCCGAAAACGAGAAAAAGAGTTCGTGGAATATCAACGTGATATTGGACTTTACGACGCTCCAAATAATAGAATCCGAAGACAATACCAACAATCATCAGGATAACGAGTGCTTTGAGGAAAAATCGCACCGTAATTTCTCCTTGTAGAAGAGTAAAAACGACTGTGATCAGGTCTCCAACAATCGTCACGGCGGTAATGAGTAATACGAGATACGTCAACCACTGAGAAAGTTTGGATTCTGTCCGTCCTTCATCTTCACGGAAGGTACGGAACCACAAACGTATTGAAAAATAATACAGAGGAAAACCGATGATGAGTGCAGCGATAGCATAATGAATAGCACTCGACGTCGAAGCCTCTGTATACATATTCACGGTATCCAGTACGTCAGGAAAAAATTTGTTCACAACACCAAAAAGCAATATTCCTAGTGCGGTTGCTACAATACCGAGGAGGATAAACGAGAAAAAGTTGATCACGATATCTACGGTAGAAGATGTACGAGAAAGTACGGCACGATTTTTCTCATCCGGAATTGGCAATCCACAGTCAATCAATCCTGATCGATATGCATCCTCGACTTCTTCTTCTGACCATCCGACAGTACGCAATTCTTCTTCAAGAGTTACTCGAGTGATACCGGTACGGAGTCTCCCTGCAACGTATTCAACGAGTGTTTTATTGTTCATAAGATATGTATATTCTCCACGAATTACCCCTCCCAGTATACCATATCATCAGCATCTTATTTCTCTTCTTCCTCATCAACAAGTAACACATCGCCGAATGAGGCTGTCTGACGATTCCAGAAACCAGCATAGATACCTCCCTGTGTAATCAGTTCTGTATGTGATCCTGATTCAGCCAGTTTCCCATTCTCAAGAACGATAATACGATCCATCTCCCGTACGGTACTCAGTCGATGAGCGATTACGAGCGTCGTCCTCCCCTGCATCAATTCGTGGAGTGCTTCTTGAATATGGTGCTCGCTCGTCGTATCGAGAGCACTCGTTGCTTCATCAAGTACGAGTATCGGAGCATCTTTGAGAAGTGCCCGAGCGATAGCCACGCGCTGACGCTCCCCTCCAGAAAGTTTTACTCCGCGCTCTCCGACCAAGGTGTCGTATCCCAGAGGAAGAGCTGTGATGAAATCATGAGCATGAGCCTTCTTGGCCACTGCCTCAATCTCACTTCGTGAAGCATCCTTTTTGCCGTATGAAATGTTCTCGGCAATCGTTCGATGAAAGAGTGCGGTATCCTGAGGAACATACGCGATGAGACGACGAAGTGATTGGAGAGAAAGTGGTGAGACATTCTGTCCACCGACCGAAATCGTCCCTGATTCTGGGACAATAAATCCGAGTAACAATTTGGTAAGTGTACTCTTGCCTGATCCAGAAGCACCTACAAGCCCCACTTTCTCACCAGGACGGATAGCGAGAGAGAAATCATCGAAAACCGCATTATTTGCGGAATAACGAAAGACAATATGATCAAAGGTAATTCCGCCAGAAGAAAGAACTGTTGTATTGTCCAAAGTATCTTCCATTTCCAAAACTTCTCCGTCTGTACGTTCGAGTGTCTCAATCATTTCAGAGGCATCGGCAACATTTTTCATCAATCTCCCGAAAGCACGCCCAAGTCCAAACAATTCACTAAAAATCGATCCAATATAGACCTGCACCAAGACAACCGTTCCCGTACTCACACTTCCCACAATCCACATTTTGAGCACGACGTACATAGCCATGATTTCGAGTATGCTAAACATAATCGTCTGAATGGCGATCAGAACATTATTGAAACGCCAGGACTTGAGTCGTGCCTGCTCATCGCTTTTTGCAGTGAGCGAGAATACGTCTGTTTCATGTTCTTCAGAAGCAAATGTTTTGACAGCAAAAATATTTGAAAGTGCGTCAGAGAGTTTGGCTGTCAAAAGAGAGTCTTGCTCAGCACTTCTGGTATCATACGGCAATTTCTTTTTGGTAATCCAAATAGCAATAGTGATGTAAATCGGAATCCAAACAAGGAAAATAACAGCAACTTTTGATTCAATAAAAAAGAGCGTAACAATAACACCTGTCAGATGAACAAATGGCATCCAAAAATTGAACACGAGTTGATCAGCAACATCTTCGAAAATACGAGCATACCTTCTCGCTTGTGCCACGAGACTTCCTGAGAAACGGTCGATGAAGAATGTGTGTCCCTGACGCATAAAAGACTGGAAGGCTCGATTGTTCAGGTCTTCTATCGTCTTGCTTTCGACAAAAGTGATAATGAAATCTCCTGCTCGATAGAAGAATTGATAGGAAACGATAACACCAATAAGCATCCATAAACTCTGAAAGAGGATTTCCGATACTAATATTCGATCTGTGGCACCAGAAAGTGTATCAATAATACGTCTATACACAAGTGGGGAGAGTATGCCACTCACTACCGATGCCAATCCATACACCACAAACACACTCACCGCAGACCATTTGTATCGGCGGACCGAGAAAGCATACGACCGGAGAACGCTCCAAACAGATAGTGGTTTTCCTTTTTTATTCATACTTCTTTTCTCTATAAAAGTCATTCTAGAATATCATAGGATGACTTTTTTTGCTAACAATAAGCCAGAAAAAGAAAAAGTGAGAGTATCATTGATACCCTCACCGGGGAAGAAATTTCTCTTTCCTCATTCTCATTTTTTCTTGTCTTTCAAGGCACCGATCCTGGCGATGACACGCTTCACTTCTGCTGTCTGACTGAGCGGTTTCTTTTCGACAAAGTCGGCAGGAAAAAGTACTCCTTTCGTACCATTGCGTTTCCAAAAACGAAATTGGAATCGGGTATCGTTTACCCTTGCTCCTTTCAACATTTTGATAAACGTCGATGGGATACCGAGCACATTGTGCAATTTCCCATCATTGCCCAGCGCATCAAAATGCGCACTAATAGCATCACTCTCGAGTCCTCGTGCTGAGAGTTCCCGTTCGATACTTTCATTCGTGAAAGTATCACATTCAACAAACCACTGAACCGGTTGATTTGCCGTAGTTTTGACATTGCTCATTCTTTACTCCTTGGAAAGTTGCATAAATATTCGTAGAGAAGCAATTCTCAACGACGATGTAGCATAGAGGTATCTCTCTTTCTTGTCAATAAAAAACTTCCATTCCTTTTAAGAAGTACAGTTTCTCTCACCACCCAAAAGCAATCTTTTGTTTCTGCTCCAGCCTCGAAAGCCTTCTTTCTTTGCTAAAAATATTCCCTCACTCTACGGCATCCATAGGAAATTTTTAGAAGAAAGAAAGCCGTCTCAAACAAGTGGAGCAACCAACAAAATATTCTTTTGGGTATTGAGAGAAAAGTAGAAAAAACTATTCTTTTTCATCCGTTCTCTAGTGGAGAAGCAATAATTTTTTGAGACGTGATGTGATAGCTCCTTTTTTACGGCCAAATACCTCGGTGAGTGCGAGGACTTGCGTTCCTTTGTTCCATAATTTTCGTAGTTTTTCATCTTCCTCAGTGGTCCATTTCGCGTATGCTTTCGGATGTTTCTCGCGGATTTCCTCCAATGATTTTCCGACTGATACTGTCTTTTTTTTCTTCACACTCTTCTGTTTTTTGATCTGATGTTTTCCTTCGCACAACACAATAAAATTCTTTTCCATTTCTTCGACTCTCTCTTTCGAAAATTGTCGATATTCTTCTCTCGCAGTCTCAGAAGTACGACGAAATTGTTCATCTTTTTCAGAAACGAGTGGATGGACCTGAAACGCTCGTGCGTTCACACCGAGGAGATGGATACCTGAGAGTGTACGTACTCGTGACAGAGCAACATATCCCTGACCATATTCGAACGTTTGTGAGAGGTCGATTACTGCAGCATCAAGACTCACTCCCTGGCTCTTGTGAATCGTCATTGCCCAGGCGAGACGGAGTGGTATCTGAGTGATCTTGGCAAATATTTCATCCCCCTCTGCAATCGTCCACTCCATTGGCTCTGTCTCGATATGTGTCCCGCTCGATGTTCTCACAATCGGATAATGAGTTGTCGTATCAAACCCGATGACGGTACCGAGTGTTCCGTTGACGAAACCCTGATTCGCATTGTTCTTGGTAAACATCACCGCTGCTCCCTCTTTGAGTTCGAGACGTTCCGGAGAGAGACACCCGCGGATGAGTGCATCGGTCAGTGTTTCTGGGCCACGTGCTGCCATCACAAAGAGTTTTGTTTTCCCTGGGAGTTTTTGCAATTCTTTCGTATTGATCGTATCGACATTGGTATTATGAGAAAACAGACGCGTCATATCGTCCGGCAATTCTTCGTGTGATATAATCCGTTCGCTCAAACTTTCAAAGTGCATTTCATCAAACGTATTATTCCGAATAGCCGAAAGAATATCCAAAAATTTACTATCTTCCTGACGGTGTTGTTCCGTGAGATAACACACGATTGGCATCGATCCCTGCCATGCATCTGAATCAAAAGCAAATTCTATTGCTGTTTCTTTTTTAGCTATTGGTGGCAACTGAAAAAAATCTCCCACAAGCACCACCTGCAGTCCTCCAAACGGCAATCGTAGTTTTCGCGCCTTGCGACACACCCGTTCGACGAGTGTCAAAACTTTTCCATCAAGCATCGATACCTCATCAATGATGAGTACCTTGGCTCTTTTGATACGTTTCGCGACATAGCGATTCTCTGCAATGTGTTTGAGTTCATCTTCGTCCGCTTCTTGATGGACACCGATACCACTCCACGAATGTATCGTCATACCATGGATATGTGTCGCAGCGATACCTGTCGAAGCCGTCACAGCAAAATCGATCTCATGAGAACGAAGATAGTCGGTATATTGATTGATAGTATAGGTCTTTCCTGATCCCGCCTCACCCGTAAGGAAGACATTTGCTCCTGTTTTGAGGAGAGCCAGCGCTTCACTCTGTGTCATAATATTTATCAATAAATGTATTCCTATCTTATCCTGTCTCATCGTACTTCGCAACAAAAACAAAATCCATAGTATTTTACTTATATAGAATAAAAAGAATCTTCAAAAAATTTTAGATAAACCCGTCCGAAGCAGTTTCGCCCAATGGTTTCCTAAAAATTCTTTGAAGATTCTTTTTTCATTTCTCGTTATTTTTTCTTATTCCTCTCTCTGGACACGTATCGAGTACTTGCATCCGCAGTACGTTTGACGATAGATGTCCCGTTCTTTCACCATAGCCCGTGCTTTTATTTCGCGTCCTTTCTTTTTCCAGTCTTCGACATAATATTCTCTACCATATTTCTCCCCTGCCGATTTTCCAAGAGGCGTGATGACTATCTCTCTCTTGTTTCGTCCCATCGTGAGCGTCGTACCAAATAGCTCTATGTTTTTTTCTTTAGCTATTTCTGCAGTATGGAGAAGTCGCATACTGATACACGAGACACAACGGAGCCCTCCTTCTGGTTCATTTTCCAATCCTCGTATATCTTTTTCCCATTTTTCAATATCATAATCATGATCGATCATCGGCACTTTCCATTCTTCACACACACGGACTACTTCTCGTTTCCGTTTTAGATATTCCTCTTCCGGATGGATGTTGGGATTATAGAAAAGCACGACGAGATCATACTCTGTCGCCAGTTCATCAATCACCGCGATACTACACGGTGCGCAACAAACATGAAGAAGGAACTGCTCACGTGATTGAGTGTTTGTGTTTCTCTTTTTTTCTAATTGTGAGAATACGTGTTTCATATTGATTTTCAATGTATCATCAAAAGAATTTTTATACAAAAAAACTCAGCCACAAGGGCCAAGTTCTTTATTCTGCGGGAGCGACCGGACAATCGAACAGCTTCGCTCTGAGAACGCCTCCGTTCTCAGCGGACAAAGTCCTGCTCTCCGCCAACGGTGAAACTCCCGTTTCCCCGACCCCCTTCCTCGTTCGAGCCAATCGCCCACAAAAAAACACCCTTGCGGGTGTTTTTCTCTGCGGGAGCGACCGGACTCGAACCGGCGACCTACTGCGTGACAGGCAGTCGCTCTAACCAGCTGAGCTACGCCCCCGTGTATTTTCTTGTTTCTGTGTAGCAGGGGCGAGATTCGAACTCGCGACCCCAGCCTTATGAAGGCTATGCTCTAACCAACTGAGCTACCCTGCCAGAGATAGTTCATAACAAAACGATGAACACTCGCTCTTCATTATATTTTTCTTCACTACTCAAGTGGATTCGTTCGAGAAGCCTGGGTCGTCGCGGAACTTCGACCCTTCTCATCCACACATGAGCGAAGCAGTTCGCTCATTCCCTCCTCTCTGCACTTCACTTTGTTCCGTTTGTTGCGGGGGGTGGATTCGTTCGAGGAGCCTGGGATTTTTCTTTTCAAGAAAACATCCCTTCTCATCCACACAGATACAAAATCGTTTGTGTCTTCCTCCTTACTCACTCAATTCTTTCGTGTGTTGCGGGGGGTGGATTCGTTCGAGGAGCCTGGGATTTTTCTTTTCAAGAAAACATCCCTTCTCATCCACACAGACACAAAATCGTTTGTGTCTTCCTCCTTACTCACTCAATTCTTTCGTGTGTTGCGGGGGGTGGATTCGAACCACCGACCTTCTGGTTATGAGCCAGACGAGCTGCCAGACTGCTCTACCCCGCTACGTAAAACTCACTCTGTTCGCCACGTAGCAAACTATAAACCTTACTCAATCATCATACAGCATACTCTTCGACAAGCCGAGCAATCCCCGTCTTGCCACGATATGTGTTTCACATTTTTCGTGGGTGGGTGATCCAAGATTCGAACTTGGGACCTCTACATTATCAGTGTAGCGCTCTAACCAACTGAGCTAATCACCCATATTTTCCCTTGTTCTCAATCCAAAACACCTCCTATTCATAGAATGGTATTTCAAATGATATCACAAATGAAAAAAAAATCAAGAGGAAAACAGAGTGGACCGTGTCGGATTCGAACCGACGACCCCCGCATTGCAAATGCGGTGCTCTAACCAACTGAGCTAACGGCCCATAACGAATGAAGTTATTGTAACGAAAGAATCATTTTTTGTCCAGACAGAGGATAACATTTTTCCTTCTTCAGAAATTACTCAGAAAGAAATTCGTCTGTTGCAATACGATAGATAATTCCGTTCACAAGAGCATTGCGTCTCGATAAGGTTTTCTCACTTTCTGTTTTTGTGAGGAGCCTCTTTTCTACAATAAATTGCCTGATGGAGGCAAGATCATTGCTCAAGACATCAAGTTCTTCATCAGTGACATTGAGAGCCCCTTTTCTCATAGAACCGATAATACCCGTGTAGACATCAGGCGTGTTTTCTTTATAAAATTTGAGTGTTGGCAGACGTCTCTCCGCTTTTCGCAGGATAGATTTCTCATCAGCAATACCGAGCCACATATCGATGAGCACTTTCCTGCGATCATCACAAGGAATATCGAGAGGATCTTCTCCTGCTAACTGACGTTTCTTATTTTCTTCTTGTATGGTCACTAAGAGATTCCGGAAAGCAGAGAATCCCTCAAAAAAACGAGATGTTCCAATATCAATATGAAGATGGGGAGTGATACCAAGTGTTTCTAAATGTGCAAATGGAGTTTGAGAAACCTCAGATTCAAAAGAGTCAGCGATATT
Source organism: Candidatus Moraniibacteriota bacterium (assembly GCA_028688415.1). Classification (NCBI taxonomy): domain Bacteria; phylum Candidatus Moraniibacteriota; species Candidatus Moraniibacteriota bacterium. The sequence goes on along the minus strand of JAQTYF010000001.1, from coordinate 56,083 downwards.
TTTGACACCCGATTCACTCTCTGCACGGAGAACACCTACTATTTCATCTCCACCATACCGAAAAAACTCTGCTGATTCCGGAAAGAGTTCGCTTGTTGTCTTGCCAGCTTTCCCGATATTCTTCAACAACTCATCACCGAGAGCATGATTACTCGTATTGGCGAGCGAAAGATAAGCGACATCACCCATGAGCAAGGCAAGGGATGTGTTTTCACTGTTTGAGATATCAATATTAAAAATTCTTTCAGTGAGCTGATCAAGAGGAAGCGTCTCCCACATGGCGATATCTTCGCCGAACAGAGTAGCAATTTCCTCTGATACGAGGGTATTCAACTGCTTATAAAATAATGAACGAATCTTCAAGTCTGTAATACTGTCGTAGGAGAGTTCATGAATAGTTCTCTTCTGTTCCTCTCCTTCACGTCGCAATCGATTATTTTCCTCAAGAACTTTTTGTACATCACGTAAACTCTCCTCGTATTTTTTGAGAAGCTCAGGATTTGATTGTCGTGCGATGAGACTCGAAAGAGAATCTTGAGAAACTTCTTGTTCATTCGATATTCTTTCGATTGGATATTCCCCTCCTTGCTTCCATTCGTTACTCATATTTTTTCGAAAAAAGAGCGTTCCTGTTGTGTAAAACAGAAGCGCTCTTATTTTTTGGTTATTTCCCTGAGAACGGCAACATCAATATCGAGAAGCCATAACGCAATGTCATTGCTCGAATTGAATCGACGAAAAAAAGCGGTTGCATCGTCGACTGAGGCTTTGTTTCCTGTTTGCTTTTCTTGTTGATACAAAAAAACATTCAGAGCAAAACGAAGAACTTCTTCTTTCGTTTCAGGAAACCTTTCTTGCAAGGTAAAGAACAACTTTTCCATAGACTTCCTTTCTTCATTTATGTTCGTTTTTTACTCTTATAGAGTATGATAAAACCTCTTATAAAGCAAGTTTTCCTTATTTCTAAAACTAAACTCATTTCAAAACAAGACACTTGCCCGATAACACAGTAAACTTGTTTCTCCTTCTCTATCGATATATGATACTATGAGAGAGAAAGAAGTACTCTATACTTTTTAATACTTTCAATAAACATATGGGGTTTCATCTCACATCTTTTGAAAAAGAATTGCACAGAGCCTTCATTGATTGGCAGAAAATTCTTGGGAAAAGAAATGTTCTCGATCAAGAACAAAGTAGAGAAAAATATGGGAAAACAACCTTTACGACAACTTATACTGTCCTCGGGGCACTCGTCTGTAAAAAAACAGCCGATATAATTCGAGTGGTCGAGATTGCTCAAAAATTTAACATTCCAGTTTATCCTGTGAGTGGAGGGAAAAATTGGGGCTACGGAAACAGTCTTCCTCCAGAACAAGCCGTTGTCATAGACCTCTCTCTCATGAAAGAAATCTCGAATTTCGATCCAGTACTTGGTATCATCACTCTCGAACCAGGCGTTACACAAAAAGACCTCTATAATTTTCTTCGAAAAAAGAAAACTCAGTTTCTTGTACCAGTACACGGAGGAGGTCCTACGTGCAGTATCGTCGGCAATGCACTCGAAAGAGGTTTCGGTATCACTCCTTATGCAGACCATTTCTCTGCTATCACTTCACTCGAGGCAGTACTGCCAGACGGATCACTCTATCGTCGAGCACTCGATGAAATGGGTGGTGTAGAAGTCAATCGTCTTCACAAATGGGGTATCGGTCCGTATCTCGATGGACTCTTCTCACAAGGAAATTTTGGCATTGTTACATCTATGACGCTTGTCCTCGCTCCTGTTCCTGAGAAAGTCGAGCTCGTTTTTTTCCGTGTGAATGAGGAAGCAGACCTCGAAAAAGCCATCGAGGCTCTTCAGAAATCTCTCAGTCTGACAGGAACAGTCACTGGATCATTCAATATTATGAATGCGAGACGAGTACTCTCTATGCAAGAAGCCTATCCGGAAACGAGTACGATGATAGGATCTATTGTTCCTCAAAAAATTATCGATATGATGGCGCACGCTGATCAGGTGACTGCATGGACTGGTATCGGTGCTATCTATGGACACAAGGCTCTCGTCAAAGGAGCCAAGACTATACTCAAAGAAACACTCAGTCCTCATGTCTCACATCTCACATTTCTCTCACCTGCCCTCATACGTCAAGCATCTTCTTTTGCCAAACTTGTTCCAGGACATTTTGGAAGACATCTCTCTGGTACTATTGATTCTCTCCTTTCTCTTTTTGAAATACTTCACGGGAAACCAAATGAGGTCGCTCTCCCTCTCGCCTACTGGAAATCGGGTGTTGATATGCCTACAGGCAAACCACTCGATCCCGCTCGTGACGGTTGCGGTTTGTACTGGTATTCTCCTCTGGTCCCTTTCAAATCCTCTGATGTCCGCGCTTGTGCTCGCATGATTCAGGACATCTGTGAAAAAAATGGTATCGAGCCACTTATGACATTTACTAGTCTCTCCTCGCGTTGCTTTGACGTGACTGTTCCTATCCTCTTCCGACTCAATGACACAGAGGATGCAGAGCGTGCCAAGCGTTGTTACGAAGAACTTTTTCAAGCAGGGCAAAAAATGGGGTACATCCCCTATAGACTCAGTCTTTCATCAATGCATCTTCTCAAAGATCTCGCTCCTAGCTCTACACATCTCGCCAGTATACTCAAGACATCAATTGATCCAAAACGATTGATTGCACCAGGACGATATGTTTTTCCAGACAAAGAATAATTTTTTTCTAAGAAATATTTCTTCATTCTACAAATGGATATAACACAACGTTCATCAGCTCTCCTCTATACACTCAGTCTCGTACCTGGTCTCGGAAACAGAACTCTCCGAGAACTCCTCGAACATTTTGGCAGTGTCGAAGCACTCTGGGAAGCCTCTCAAGAAACCCTCCTCAACATCAAAGGCCTCGGACCAAAAACGGTAGCCGACATCCTTCACGGGAGAAATACTTTTGATCCTGATAAGGAATGGCAAAAAATCAGCGATCAAGGTATCGACACTCTCGCGTTTACCGATAAAAAATACCCTCGATTACTCAAAGAAATTCCAGACGCGCCCATGATTCTTTTTGTGCGTGGGAATTATGATTGGAAAGAAAAATCACTCATTGCAATCGTCGGCTCACGTAAATGTACTGATTACGGAAAACAAGTGGCCCACCAACTTGCTTGCGATCTGGCTCAGGCAGGATACGTCATTGTTTCTGGATTGGCATTTGGCATCGACTCTATTGCTCACAAAGCCACACTCGAAGCCGGTGCCGAGACAATAGCGGTGCTCGCTGGTGGTGTCGATGATTTTTCTATCGCTCCTCAGACACATCTCCCTCTTGCTCGGAATATCATCCGTACTGGAGCAATCATTTCCGAATACGCTCCTGGGACCGAAGTCAATGTCGGAACATTCCCCGCTCGTAATCGTATCGTTGCTGGAATGTGTCTCGGCACCATCGTCATCGAAGCACCGGAGAGGAGCGGGGCACTCATCACAGCTCATCTCGCCCTTGATTATAATCGTGAAGTATTTGCTGTACCAGGATCCATCTTTTCTCCTTTCTCTGTCGGCACCAATCACCTCATCAAGTCTGGCGCGAAAATAGTGACTTCTGTTTCAGACATTCTCGAAGAATTTCCTCTTCCAGAAAAAAATATTCTCTCATCACAAGAGACTCTTTTCCAAGAACAAAGTTCTCTCTCAAAAGAAGAGAATACGATACTTTCCATTCTCTCTCATGAACCACTCCACGTTGACAAGATTGTCAAAGCAGTTAGACTAGAAACATCGTCTCTCAACTCCACTCTCGGTCTCCTCGAGATCAAAGGTCTCATACGTAATATCGGAGGGATGAATTATATCAGAAAATAGAGAGAGCAATGGTTTTTTAAAAATAGGAAAAAAACTTTTTAGATAAACCCGTCCGAAGCAGTTTCGCCCAATGGTTTTCTAAAAAAGTTTTTTTCCTATTTTTAAAAAAAGTACAAATTTCCAAACATTTTATTGTCTATGAAACTTCTCATTGTCGAATCACCGTCCAAAGCCAAAACCATCGAGAAATATCTCGGTGGTGAGTATCGTGTCGTCGCTTCCGTCGGACATGTCCGCGATCTCCCGAAATCCAACAAAGACGCTATCGATATCCCTGGTGGTTTCATTCCTCGATACATCGTCTCTCCTGGCAAAGAGTCTGTTGTGCGAGATATCAAATCCCTCGTCAAAAAAAGTGAAGCAGTACTCCTTGCAAGCGATCCCGACCGCGAAGGTGAGGCTATCGCGTGGCATGTCGCTGAGACCTGTGGTATCAAAAATCCAAAGCGTGTCCTCTTCTATGAAATTACTGAAAAAGCAGTGAAGGAAGCAGTCGCTCATCCAGGCATTCTCGATACCAATCTCCGAAAAGCACAGGAGGCTCGTCGTGTCCTTGATCGTCTCGTCGGCTATGATCTCTCCGGTCTCATCTGGAAGAAGGTTCGTTATGGACTCTCTGCTGGACGCGTCCAATCCCCAGCACTCCACATTCTCGCAGAAAGAGAGAAAGAAATCAGAGAATTCATTCCCGAGACATATTTCGTCATTACAGCAGAGTGTTCGACAGAAAAAAAAGAAAAGATACTTTTTACCTGTTCTGAACAACCCAAAGACAAGGAAACGGCAGAGAACATTCTTCGTCTCGCCAAAGAAAAAAAATGGGAAGTCGTCGAAGTAAAAACAACCGAAGCACTCCGTCGACCGTACGCACCGTTTACCACGTCGACACTCCAACAAGCCAGCAGCTCTCGTCTCGGCATGTCTCCATCTCGCACGATGAGTACTGCTCAGAAACTCTACGAAAAAGGATATATCACGTATATGCGTACGGATAGCATTTCTCTTTCTGAAACTATTTTACCTGAAATCATTCAGGCAGTGACGAAAGAGTTCGGTGAAAAATATCTCTCTGTCAGGCACTACAAAACCAAGAGTAAAAATGCCCAAGAAGCCCACGAAGCGATACGTCCGACTGATCCGTCCAAGAAAACAGCTGGATTTACCGAGGACGAAAAGAAACTCTATGCACTGATTCGCATACGAACACTCGCTTCACAGATGAGTGACGCAGAAATACTCCGCACCAAAATCATCGCCAATACAATTGATCGAGCATTGCCAAATTTCTCCGTCAGTGGTTCACATCTCCTGTTCGATGGATGGCTCGCTCTCGATACCGCCGCACGAGGAGATAATGTCGAGGTACCGAGAATCGCGACATCCGATCCTCTCACGCTAGACACCATTGCTTCCGAAGAAAAACAAACCGAACCACCACAAAGATATTCTGAAGCTGGACTCGTGAAAGAACTCGAAAAAAGAGGTATCGGTCGTCCGAGTACCTACGCCTCGATTATCAAAACCATCCAAGACCGAGGCTACGTCGAAAAAACAGGTAAAGCCCTCAGTGTCACTGATACTGGAATGGTCGTCGATGATTTTCTCTTCAAACATTTTGAGAACATTGTCTCAGAAGTGTTCACGGCCGATATGGAAAACAAGCTCGATGATATAGCAGCAGGGACTCGTGAGTATGAGAAAACACTCAAGGATTTCTATCTCCCTTTTCAGAAAGAAGTGAAGAGTAAAGATGATATAGAAAAAGTCACCAACATGGGCGATGCACCAGAAGGGACTCTCTGCCCGAAATGTAATGCAACAATGGTGATCAAGCTCGCGCGCAATGGTAAGTTCTTCAGTTGTTCACGGTTCCCTGAGTGTACCGGAGCACTCACTTTCGAAGGCAAAGAAATTGAACCACCCAAAGAAACAGGAGAAGATTGTCCGAAATGCAAAGACGGAAAACTTATGGAACGTACAGGACGATTTGGGACATTCATCGCCTGCTCTAACTATCCCAAATGCAAATTCATCAAGAAAGATGAGAATGCTCTCCCCTCGACCGACGTCGATTGTCCTGTTTGCAAGAAAGGAAAAATGACAGAACGCAAAGGACGATTTGGTATTTTCTATAGTTGTTCCAATTATCCTGATTGCAAAAATGCTATCAAAGCCAAACCAACCGGTACTCTCTGTTCCCTCTGTGGTTCCCTTATGATGCAAGGGACCAAAACTATCCCCGAACGGTGTAGCAAAAAAGAGTGCCCGAATAATCGACCAGACAAGTTGAAAAAGGAATAATACAATAAAAAAACAGAGAGCAATTGTTCTCTGTTTTTTACTGTATAAAAAGAAAATGTTTATGGTGTTGTGGCAGGAGTAATCCCTACTTCGATAGCTCTCGTCACTCCACCGAATGTACCCAAGATTTTCATCTTTGAAACATCGGCGCGCCAAGTATTACTCGAACAAGTAATATCAGAACACGTATCGGCATCTGCACAACTATAGAATGTTACTGCATATCCTGTCCCGGTGATAACACTGTTATCACAAGCCGCTCCCGTCAACGCACCAGCCAATGCATCTAAATCAGCATAGTGTGGTCCAGCGACAGAATCATGTATTTTATAAATTTTTGTTAATATATTTTCTGCTACCGTGTCAGCAAATTGAAAAGAGATTGTCGAATTCTTACTTGCGAGAATAGAACGCTTGTTCGTTACAGAAATAGTGGCGACAGACAGAGCACTCATCAAAAGAAAAGAAAGTACCACAAGAGAGAATACGAGCGCAGATCCTCGAAGTTTCATAACATCACGACAAAAGAATTAGTATTCTCAGTATACCACTTGTCAAACGAGAAGACAAAAAGAGAAAAGTATTCTTATTCCAAACGTTTGTATATCAGTGCAAGCACGAAAAAGAAAACATTCATCATCACGATTGTCGCTCCCGTCGGAAAATCAAGGAAAAAAGAAAAGGTTATCCCAAATAGCACCGAAAAAAGTGAAACAAAACCAGCAATGATCATCGCTCCCTTGAAACCTTTGGCACACTGCAGAGATGTAACAGCAGGGAGAATAAGAAGTGCGGAGACAAGCATAATTCCAACCATTTTGACAGACAGAACTACTGTCACAGCGGTGAGTAATGTCAAAAGTGTATGAATAAAGTTCGTTTTTATACCAGTCGTCTTGGCGTATTCTTCATCAAAAGTTGCGGAGAACAAGTCCCAATAGAAAAAATATATCACTGCTAAAACCACAAAGGAAAGCATAACCGACAAAACAACTTCGATAGTGCTAATAGCTAAGATGTTTCCGAAAAGATAACTGAAAAGATCAACACTGAATCCCTTGGAAACACTCGCAAGAATAACACCCGAAGCAATCCCAACAGCTGAAACAATACCAATTGCAGCGTCGCCATATACTCTAGCTTTTTCGCTAATTTTCAAGATAAAGAGAGACGCAATCATCACGATCGGAACAGCAATATAGAAAGGATATATTCCCAGGAATAAACCGAGTGCAATAGCACCAAAACTGACATGAGAAAGTCCGTCGCCAATGAGTGACATTTTTCGCAACACAAGAAACAGACCAAGCGCTGAACAAACAATCGCCACGAATGAGCCAGCGAAAAATGCTTTTTGAATGAACGTGTACTGTAAAAAAGTGAGTATTTCCATATTAGTCGTGCTGATGGCAAATTATATGTTGTTCATATTTTCCAAAATAAGAATTCATTTTTTCGGAAATACAAAAATCGGAAAATTTACCAAAATAAATAACGCTTTTATCAATATAAAGGAGTTTATTGGTGTATTGCCCGATATAACCCGTGTCGTGGGTGATGAGAATAATAGTAATACCATTTTGTTTATTGAGTTTTTGTATCAGTTGAAAAAATGATTCCCTGGATTCGGGATCGAGAGCGGTCGACGGCTCATCAAAAATAAGAACTTTCGGATCTGGAACCAAAGCACGCGCCAAAAACACTTTTTGCTGTTGTCCACCAGAAAGTTCTGAAAGCATTCTTTTTTTCAGATTGCTCACGCCGAGTTCTTGCAAAATCTTATCAACTTTTTCGTGATCCTTTGTCGTTATCTTTTTGGGAAATTTCTTTTGTGATAGAAGACCAAGCATCACTACCTCAGCAACGGTGGCAGGAAAAAGTGCATTCATGGTAGAGAATTTCTGAGGGAGATACCCAATTTTCCCCCACTCATCAAAGTTTTCTTTTGTCTTTCCGAAGAGTTCAATTTCTCCTTTGGAAATGGGCAACAACCCGAGGAGAGCTTTTACAAGCGTTGTTTTCCCTGCGCCATTGGGTCCGGCAAGCCCTATAAAATCACCTTGTTCAACGGCAAAAGAAATATCTTTCAATACTTCTGTCTGTCCGTAATTCACGGAAAGGTTTTTTGTTTCAATGATTGTTTCCATAATTTTATTCACTACAACCAAGACCAGTTTTTAGATTGGTTAAATTTTCTGTCATCATTGAAAGGAAAGAAATATTGTTTTCAATGTCTTCTCTACTCACATTATGCGCGGCATTCAGAAGAAGCATTTTCGCGTCTGTCTCATTGGCAATGGTTTCAGCAATTTCTGGAGTGGTCATCTCTTCATAGAAAACATACTTGATATTATTTTGTTTGACCTGTTTGACCAATTTCACCAGATCATTCGCAGTAGGTTCAGCATCTGGTGCGAGACCCTGGGCGGCGAGGTATTCCAGATGATATCTCTTGGCCAAATATCCAAAAGCATAGTGTCCTCCGTATACAATCATTCTGTTTTCACATGTTGTCGATGATGTTTTGTATTGGCTATCCAACTCTTCTAATTTCTTTTTGTAGTCGGTAGCATTTTTTTCATAGAACGACACATTCGCAGGATCTCTTGCTACGAGTGCCTGTACTATACTGTCAATCATCATTTTGTTGTTATCAAAATCAAGCCAGATATGAGGATCGATTCCATGAGCCTCATCGGGCATACCCTCGGTAAGTTTGAGAAGCTCTATACCATTCCCAGTATTGACGAATTGTACCTTTTTATTTGTGACACCATTGATGATGTCTTCTGCCCACGGTTCCATAAATTTTCCAGTGTACACAAAAAGGTCAGATGTATTGATCTTCACAATATCACTTGGTCTAGGTTCGAAAGAATGAGCTTCCACTCCTGGAGGAAGGAGGAGCGACACATCTACTCTCTCTTGCCCTATCACTCTGACAAAGTCATACAGAGGGAAAAGTGTTGTTACTACCTGTATTTTTTTCTCACTTGTTTCTATTTTCGATTTCATTCGTGTGAGACCAAAAATTCCACCGCCAATAAGAGTTATAATCAAGATAATGAAAAATATTTTTTTCTGCATATTCATACTTTCTTATAGTTAGTCTTACAAAATAGCCTCCTTATTCAAATCCTATCATAATTCCACGGCCGTGGGATTTTGATATAAAATTACTTACTTGGTGATGTATGACAGTTTCTGCATATTCCAAAGAATTCGAGAGAATGCCTCAGAATAGCGAATCCCCTCTCCTGACCCACTTTCTTCTCTTCCTCCGAAAGTGTCGTCTCGTCCATATCGATATCCTCGACACACTCACACTGCACACAGACGAGATGGTGATGATGATCACGAGAAGCAAGTTCGTAGTATTTTGTACGATCTCCGAGTTGCACTCCCCTCACTATACCTCTCTCTTCAAATTGTTCGAGCGCTCGATAGACGGTCGTTTTGTTCACATCACACTCTCGCTCTGACATTTTTCCGAGAATATGAGTAGCAGAAAGAGGATCTTCCTCTAAAAAAAGAATATCAAGCAACACCTTCCTCGTCTGAGTCAGGCGGAGATGATTCTCCTCAAGTATTCGATATATTTCTTCTGTATATTTTCCCATGTGTTCATATTAACGCAACTCAGTTGCATTTGTCAAGCTGAAACAGTGTTCTAAAAAAATAATGAGTGAATAGGCCCGCCCGCATCGCTACGCCCGCCAGAAACGCTGTATCTACTGCGGGCTGGCGAAGCGATGCGGGCGGGGTTGCTCTCCTTTCAGTTTGGTCTATACTGGATATATTGATATTATCCTTATTCTTTCAACAATATGCCCACTCCCATCACTCTCAACGATATATTCCGATCTGCTGCTCGCCCTCTCTCGAGTACTGACCAGAAAGCTATCACTGAAGCATACCAATTTGCAGAAAATGCCCACCGAGGACAGAAGAGGAAATCAGGAGCTGACTATATCGTCCATTGTCTCCATGTTGCCAAGACACTCACTGAAATTGGTATGGATACGACGACGATCATCGCATCTCTCCTCCATGATGTCCCAGAAGATACTCCGATAACTTTGTCAGAAATCGAAAAAAAATTCGGAAAGGAAGTGACTTATCTCATCGATGGCATCACCAAGCTCGGAAAAATAAAGCTTCGTGGAACAAAAGAAGAATATCATCTCGAGAACCTCCGAAAGATGTTTCTTGCCATGGCTCAGGATATTCGTGTCGTCATTATCAAACTCGCAGACCGTCTCCATAATATGCGAACACTTGAATATCTCCCTCCAGAGAAACAAGAACGTATCGCACGAGAGACAATGGAAGTCTACGCCCCTATCGCCAACCGTCTTGGTATCGGAGAAATAAAAGGTGAACTCGAAGACCTCTGTTTCAAACACCTCGAGCCAGAACATTATGCCGAAACAAAAAAAATAGAAGAGACCTATCTCAACAAAGGTACAGAATATATGAATCGTGTACTCAAACTTTTTGGTGAAGTACTCGAGAAGGAAAAGATACAGACACTCAACATAAGCGGGCGTACAAAACACCCATACAGGCTCTATCAGAAACTCAAGCGTCATGATATGGACGTCACTCATATCTATGATTTCATCGCTATCCGAATAGTCGTTCAGACGATTGCTGATTGCTATGAAGTGCTCGGTATCATCCATCGTGAGTATCGTCCGATGGTCGGTCGTATCAAAGACTATATCTCTCTTCCAAAACCCAATGGCTACCAATCACTCCACACGACTGTCTTTGGTCCGGATGGGCGAATCCTCGAGATCCAAATTCGTACACAAAAAATGCACGATGAATCCGAATATGGTATCGCTGCTCACTGGATGTATACTGAAAAAGCAAAAACTCATTGGAAGGATCTCTTTTTTCCCAAGAAAACAGATCCAGCAACCCTTCCTCGAGAGCTCACATGGGTCAAACAGCTCAAAGAATGGCAGAAAGAAATCGGACGTGATGACAAAGAATTTGCTGAGGGACTCCGTATCGAATTTTTCAAAAATCACATTTTTGCGTTCACTCCACAAGGGGATATTATCGAGCTTCCCGAAGAAGCTACGCCCATTGATTTTGCTTATGCTATCCATAGTGAGATAGGAAACAGAACTATCGGTGCCAAAGCAGACAGGAAAATGGTTCCTCTCGATTATCATATCCAGAATGGTCAAGTGATAGAAATCCTCACTACCAAAGAAAAGAAAAAGCCAAGTCGCGACTGGCTCAACTTTGTAAAGACATCCACTGCCAAATCACGTATTCGTCAAGAACATCATAATAACGAATTCAAGCCCGAGAAGTGATAATTGATGAAAAATAAAAACCGCGCATCCGCGGTTTTTTTACTCTTTCATTCTTCTCTATCTTTTACCACTTATCCTGTATCTGTCTCTTCTCTCTATTCCTTTGTTGCGAGCATCACTTCTTCGAGTGATGTAATCCCCTGCACCATTTTGAGAAAGCCGTCCTCTACCATCGTCGTCATACCAGCTTTTTTTGCTTCCGCTTCGAGTTCTTCGGTCGTTGCAGATTGTGTGATGAGTTTACGGATCGTTGTATCCATTGCAAGCACTTCATAGACACCATTTCGTCCATGATAACCTTCACCACCACATTGCTCACAACCAGTAGCTTTATAAAAAGTGATCTCGTTCCAATTTTTTGCCTTCTCAACAAATTTCTTTCCTACAGGATCATTCTTGAGAAATGTGAAAATATTTTCGATATTGTATGATTTGGAAAGAGAATCAATTTCTTTTGGATCAAGTGTATACGGTTTGCGACATTCGACGCAGAGACGACGGATGAGACGTTGAGCAATAATGACATTGACAGTCGATGCAATGAGGAATGGCTCAGCACCCATATCAATCATACGAGGAAGTGTCGCAGCAGCACTGTTGGTATGAAGGGTCGAAAGTACAAGATGTCCTGTCATAGCTGCATGCATCGCAATCTCGAGCGTCTCTTGATCACGGATTTCACCCACCATAATGATATCTGGATCCTGACGGAGAAGCGAACGAAGAGCTGCTGCAAAAGTCATACCGACCTTCGGATTGATCTGAGTCTGATTCACTCTCGGCATACGATACTCTACTGGATCTTCCACGGTACTGATGTTTACTTCCGGTCTGTTCAGAATGTCCATCACCGTATAGAGTGTCGTCGTTTTCCCTGAACCCGTCGGTCCTGTCACAAGAATCATACCGTTTGGCTTGCCGATTTCGCGATGAACTGCCTCAAGTGCCGTTCCTGCAAGTCCCATTTTCTCAAGCGTAAGACCCTTGGAAGATTCATCTAAGAGACGCATTACGATTTTCTCACCATCAAACACCGGGAGCATACTCACACGAAACGATATCTTATATTCATCATTCTGAATCTTGAAACGACCATCTTGTGGCAATCTATGTTCATCGAGTTTCAGGTTCGCGAGCACCTTGATACGAGCGACGATACCTCCAGCAACATCCTTCGGAAGTGTCATAGCATCATGGAGCACTCCATCAATACGATAGCGCACGTGAACTTCCTTCTCATCTGGTTCGATATGGATATCACTGGCAGATTCGAGAATAGCATGTTTGAGAAGCGTGTCGACAATACGAATAATAGGTAACCCTGCAGCGACTTGTTCGAGATTCTCATCCTCTCTACTCTCACCCTCAGCCGTGATATCTCCCGTCAACATGTCACCAAATTCTGCCTTGAGACTCTTCTCATACTGACGAAGCACTCCTTGAATACTCTCTCGGGTTGTCAGGCATGGCACTATTTTGAGTCCTGTTTTTTTGCGAATAAAATCAATCGTTTGCAGATCTTCAGGATTGAGCATCGCAATTTTCAGATTGGCACCATTTTTCTCAAAAGAAACGATATTGTATTTTTTGGCAATAAGTTCTGGAACGATCTGCAATACTTCCATCGAAATAGTTTCCTTGGTCAGATCTACAAACGGGATTCCGAGAATATACGCGTACATTTTCTGAAGTTCTGCCTCCTCGACTAATTTTTTTTCAAGAAGCAATATCCCGAGATTTTTCTTCTCTTTTTGTGCCTCGAGCACATTCTCTTCGACAACTTCTTTCGAAAGAATATTCGAATCAATTAAGAATTTTTCCAGGTCTTTATTTTCTATACGCATAGAACTCGAAATTATTTTTATTTGTTTTTATTATACCATACAAAAAGAGACTCTGTTTCGAGAGTCTCTTTTTTTCATTCATGCTCACTGTCCTGCAATTGATATTTAGGAAATTGCTTCAAAATTACATCATTCCTCCTATGCCTGCCATCGGGTTAGGTGTACTCGCTGATTCTTCTTTCTCTTCATCAACAACAGATGCTTCCGTTGTGAGGAGGAGCGATGCTACCGACACTGCGTTTTCGAGTGCGGTACGAGTTACCTTGAGAGGATCGATGATACCAGCTTTCACCATATCGTTTTCATACACATTCTCTTTGGCATTGTATCCGAAATTCACGAGTTTACTCTCGAGAACAGTATTGAGCACCACTGCTGGATCTTGTTCGCCAGCGTTCAAGGCAATTTGACGGAATGGTTCTGCAAGTGCCTTGAGAACGATTTCATATCCTGCTTTGAATTCATGATCAAGAGAAGATATTTTCTTGGACGATGCGACGACACTCGAGGCTTTGACGAGAGCCGTTCCACCTCCTGCTACGATACCTTCTTCGATAGCGGCTTTAGTCGCAGAGACTGCATCCTCCATTTTATCTTTCATATATTTGAGTTCCGTCTCGGTCGATGCTCCGACACGAATCACAGCAACACCTCCAGAGAGTTTTGCCATACGCTTCTTCAATTTTTCTGCCTCATATTCACTTTTCGATTTTTCGATCAGAGCCTTGATTGTAGCGACACGTGCATCGATATCTCGCTTCTTGCCCTTGCCTCCAACAATTGTCGTGTCGTCTTTGGTAGCGATCACTTTCTGTGCTGTACCGAGCATATTAAGCGTCGCCGTCTCGAGTTTCATCCCTGTATCTCCTGAAATGACGGTTGCACCAGTGAGGATGGCGATATCTTCGAGCATCGCTTTCTTATTCTCTCCGAATTCTGGTGCTTTGATCGCGATGATATTTATCACGCCACGAATTTTGTTCACAACGAGCGTGGCGAGCGCCTCTCCATCGACATCTTCCGCAAGGATCACAATATCTTTCTTGCCTGTTTTCGCCAATTCATTCAAGAGTGGCACGATGTCTGCAATGACAGAAATCTTCTTGTCTGTGATGAGAATACTTGGGTTCGAAAGTTCCGCTGTTTGCGCTTCCGCATCCGTCATCATATATGGAGAGATGAATCCTTTATCAAAATTCATTCCCTTCACAATTTCTTTAGAAAGACCAAGTGTCTGAGACTGTTCTGTTGTCACGACACCATCTTTACCGACGGTATCCATCACATCAGCGATCATTTCTCCCATCTCACGGCTTTCGGCAGATATAGTAGCCACCTGAGTAATCTCATTTTTCGAAGAAATTTTCTTGGAATTTTTTTTCAAAATTTCAACAATATCATCTTTGGCAGATTCCATTCCACGACGAATGCCTACAGGATTGATACCGGTTTCGACGAGTTTCAGACCTTCACGCACAAGAGCCTGCATAATAACAGTCGATGTCGTCGTACCATCACCAGCCACATCATTCGTCTTCTCTGCCACTTGCTTGATAAGTTCTGCTCCGAGATTTTCGAATTTGTCTTTCAGTTCTATTTCTTTGGCGATCGTCACACCGTCATTGGTGATGGTCGGTCCACCATACGGGCGTGCGAGGATGACATTACGCCCCTTCGGTCCGAGAGTTACCCTTACTGCATCAGCTACCTTGTCGATACCAATTTTGATCTTTTTTCGTGCATCAGCACCATACGCAATTTGTTTGGCCATATATGTTGTATTTTATTCTTTCTTTTTTATTGTTCAACAAGAAACAAAAAACGAAAGAATAAAATGTATGAAACAATTTATCTATTAGCACTCTCTATTATAGACTGCCAGAAAATGAGTGTCAAGACCTTTGCTTTCAGCATGCTCATTACTTTTCTAAAAGATCATTCGACGAGAGTGCTATACCTTGAACACCATCACATCGCCGTCCTGCACGATGTAGTTTTTGCCTTCGAGGCGGAGGGCTCCAGTGTCACGTGAAGCGCTCCATGGATCTTTACCCACTGAAAGACTGGCAACTTCGAGGAGTAACGTCTCATGGATTACTTCAGCTCTGATAAATTTCTCTTCAAAATCATTGTGAATAGCACTGCCTGCCTGTGGTGCAGTCGAGCCGAGAGGAATAGTCCAGGCACGGGTTTCTTCCACGCCAGTCGTGAAATACGTCATGAGTCCGAGAAGCGTATACGCTTGCTTGGCGAGGTCTCCGATATGCGAAACGAGTCCCATTTCGGTAATTTCTTCGGGAGACATCTCGATCAATTCTTCCTCAATTTTAATATCGATTTTCACGTGCGGTCTCGCTTCGAGTTCTCCACTGAGCGCACGATCGATATCTGAAACATTGTAGACATAGAGAAACGGTTTGGTTGTGAGGAGCTGGAGACCCTTCACGACTTTTTTTTCTTCGGTAGAGAATGTTTCCATGATGGCATGAGGCAGACGGCCAGCCTGGAATTCCGCTTCCAGTTTTTCGAGTACCGCCATTTCTATCACAGCCTCTTTCTTCCCGGCACGAGCATCTTTTCCTGATTTCAATTTTCTTTTTTCGACGGTTTCCATATCAGCCAAGATAAGCTCAGTATTGATGATATCGATATCTCGCTCTGGGTCGATTGTCTGATAGACATGAATAATCTCTCCGCCCGAGGCGGACCCGCTTTGAGCGGGGAATACTCTGACGACTTCGACGATAGCATCCACTTCTCGGATGTTCGCAAGAAACTTGTTCCCGAGTCCTTCTCCCTCACTCGCACCTTTCACCAGACCAGCAATATCGACAAACTCAATCACCGCTGGGATGATTTTTTTCGTTCCTGAGATTTTGGCAAGTTGCGCGAGACGTTCATCAGGCACTTCGACAATACCGACGTTCGGCTCAATCGTACAAAACGGATAATTGTTAATATCCACTGCTTTCCGAGTGAGCGCTTTGAACAATGTTGATTTTCCGACGTTCGGGAGTCCCACAATACCTACTTGTAATGCCATAAGGAAAAGCTTGTAGTTTATTAACTTTGTTAGCTTTTTAGCTCAAAGAAAAATCAAAAGCATACTCTATTCTTACAGAAAGAAACAGTAAAGTCAAAAAAAAGGCACCTGCTGTTTACTAAACAACAAGTGCCTGCGGCATGAACTCTCATGGAGCGTAGAGAGGACGGTCGCTCTTAGATTCTTCTGCGATACGTCTGAACATGAAACTAATATCATGATCCGCCGATTCCCATTCGTCATAAAGACTACTCCAGGTTCGTTTCTTGAAAGATTCTTCTTTGTATCCGCAGAAACCTTCTGTGAAGAAACCGTCAACATGTGTCCGTCCATGTTTACGGAATTGTTTCACAAGAGCAGTCGCTATTGCCGGTGATGGAATATTCGCATCTTTACTGGAAGACAGATGGCGAGAAAACTCTTGTGACTCATTGAAAGAATCTATGAGCTCTTGATCCCCTGTTCCGGCAAGACACCCGTAGAGGAAAAAGTTTTGTGCCTGGACCCGATTCTGGACGACCCACCCAAACTCTATCTCAGCAAACCTCGCCAATACCCGCGACGATTCATAGGTATCGCGTGCATTCTGGACGATAGCGTTCTGGACGATATCATCCCGCTTCTCGTACGATACTTCTTCAATATTGTCGATTTGCCTGATGACACCATTGAAACCAAGGACGTTTATTATGCCATGTACGGACTGTGGTCGGTGCAAAATCGCACAGTGCATCTCGTTACAGATTTTTACTGCCGCACCAAAGAGCAACGCAATGATCGATGGCTGAAAAACGAGTAATTTCGCCAACTGATCGAATGACGCGGTATCGTCATCGAGTACTCGAACGAGGTTCGTTTTGAACCCTGGAATAACAAGTGCTTTTTCCATTTGAAACCTCCAAAAAAGTAAAAGAACTGAACTTATATTATACATCTTTTTTGCTTTTTCGTCAAGAAATAAAATGTGCTCATTTTTTCATATTTGGAAACCAAGAGGAAATTATTGTGATATACTGGAAGTATTATTTTTTATACTCTTGCTATGAAATCAACAATTTTCAAGGCTTATGATATCCGAGGAGTCTATCCAGACGATATCAATGAAGATGACGCCTACAACATCGGACGAGCCGTCGTGGCATATCTGAAACCAAAATGTCTCGCTATCGGACGAGATATTCGACCATCGAGCCCCGCTCTCTTTATGCATTTTGCTCGTGGCGTGATGGAAGGCGGTTGCGATGTCATCGATCTCGGAGTCATCACAACGCCGATGGTGTATTTCGCCGCTGGTCGGCTCGATGTCGATGCAGCTATTTCTCTCACTGCTTCACACAATCCTATTCAATACAATGGTGTGAAAATCGCTCTCCGTGGAGCACTCCCTGTCGGAGAAGATTCTGGTCTCCGTGAAATTCGTGATCTCGCACTGGCGAGTCAATGGGAAACATCACCACGACAAGGAACAATGACGAATCAAGATATTCGCCCGGTGTACTATGACTATTTTTCTTCTTTTGCATCATTCAGGGACAAAAAATTCACAGTAGTCATTGATACTGCCAACTCGATGGGAGTACTCGAATTGCCAATGTACGAACGATTCTCTGACAACATCAAAGTCGTGAATCTCTGGAACGACCTCGATCATCCGTTCCAGTGTCATGAAGCCAATCCTCTCAAGACCGAGACTCTCGATGAACTCTGTGCCAAGGTCAAGGAAACACACGCCGATCTTGGTATCGCTTACGACGGCGATGCTGATCGTGTCGGATTTACCGACGAAACAGGAACCATCATTCCAATGGACCTCATCACTGGGCTCATCGCAAAAATCATTCTCACCAAAAAACCAGGAGCGACAATTCTCTATGATCTCAGATCCTCTCGTGCTGTACGAGAAGTCATCGAGGAAAATGGAGGTATTGCCAAAGAATGCCGTGTCGGACATGCCTTTATCAAGCGACAGATGCGTGCTGACGGAGCGATATTCGCCGGCGAACTGTCTGGACACTACTATTTCGAAGAAAACTCTTTTGCTGAAGCCAGTACTTTAGTTGCTATTTTGCTCCTCAATTTGATGACCGAGACAGGAAAAACTATTTCCGAATTAGTACAAGACCTCAAACGCTATTCTCATTCTGTGGAGATCAATAGTGAAGTTGCCGACCTACCTACCGGCGAGACAGGCAAAGATGCTATCCTCACTAAACTCAAAGAAACATACAGCGATGGCACAATAAGCGAACTCGACGGACTGAAAGTTGATTATGATGATTGGTGGTTCAATGTCCGTCCATCGAACACCGAACCCCTTCTTCGTCTTAACCTCGAAGCAAAAACACTGGAGATGATGGAAGAAAAACAAGCCGAACTCCTCGCTCTCATACGATCATAAACTCTTTTCAAAAAAACTTGCAGACCTATCAAAAGAATTTTCTCAGCATCCTTTCCACTCTGACTGAGCAAGAGCTCTCAGATCGAAAAAAGAAGCTAAGAGTGTGTTGATTGGAGGCTTCTTTTTTCGTTTTACTGAGAGCTCTTGTGAGAGGTGGAACGATGATGAAAAATTGGCTTTTAATAGGTCACAACGACTCTTCTTCAAAAGACTCCTCTTGACAGAATATTGCCAATTTGTTTTTTAGGAGTATACTCCCACACCAACCTTCAACTACCGAGAACAAACAAACTTTTGACATACAAATTTTTATACTTGCGAAAAGGTTGGTGTGGGAGTATACTACTATCAACATATGAAAAAAGAAATACTCCAAAAGAGAATATTCACTCCCCTCTCTTGGATTCATATTTTTTTCAAAACCACCTTCTAGGGTGGTTTTTTCATATTCAAAAATCGTTCCTTAACAACAAGCCTCAACTGATAGAGAAAGGATCCCTATGAATACCACATTGTTCTTTTTAGTGCCAAAGGTGATCTGCCCTCTCATGGGAGAATCATACAGAGATGAGTTGCGTTCCTGCAATATACCAAAGACAAGAGCAAAACTGCTCGAAATAAAGTCGACGTGTTGCGATTCTTCACAATGTTTTCCTCTGAAAGCATTTCCTATCGAAGCGAAGAAAGAAATAGATCCTCCTGTTCAAAGAAGCACCAGGAGACTCATTTATTGCAATGCCTAATCCCCTCCCAACGTGGAATAGAATGAGACAGGACCACTACTCATAGTCCTGTCTTTTTTCTTGACTTTTCTACATTCTTGTGTGATGATTATCTTTCCTTAACAACTGGAGAAAGAAGATGGGAACAGTAAACGCTCTGGCGCAAATAAGTGCCTTGCTCCAAATTCTCGAACAAGATGAGATTATCAGTCATGCTGATCGATGTCTTCTCGAGAATTACGTACCAGATCCAGGGTATGAGATACTTTGGCCAGAAGAAGAAATATATTCTCTTTTAGAAAAAATTGCTCACTTCTCGAACGATAAATCTCATAAAACGAGGTCGCTCGATGTTCTCCCTTCATGGTCCCAAGAGACACTCGCGTCGCTACAGGTCTTTCTCGCAAATACACCTGAACCGCGACGAAGCCTTCTCTTCTTCATTATGCTGGAGATTCACTGGAGCTGTCGTCTCTAGTGTCCATAAACAAGCGGAAACTCGCAATCAAAAAGACGTACCGGAACCTCGGATACGTCTTCTTTTTTTCTTACTGCATATTCTTTTGATGATCAAGAGATTTTTTTTGTCTCTCTTTTTCTTGCATCAAAGCAACCACTTTCTCAACAAAATTCGCCTTCCCGCCAGAGAGTGTCACAAGACTCTTCATCAGAACATTTCCTCGATTTGCGATCTCTTTATCGGGATCTTCGCTGCTGTGCGCTATCTCACGATCCCATCCGCTCGTCTGTCGGTCGATTGGATCAGCAAAATTCTTCTGATCATTCTGCAACAATTCATTGATAGCCTCTGTCGCGAGTAAGACCAGTTTCTCGCGAAATTTCGATTCGAGACTGAAACTATACAACTCATTTGGGGAGGCGGTGACTCGATCGATAATGTCATCGATAAGTACGGATTCCACACCTTCTTCGACAATACTTTTCCATACAGGCGTCTTCTCACGAAAGGGCTTTATCACTACTGCTTCTTTCTTTGGCTCTGGCATGGATTCGAACATAACTGTATCAATAATAATTATACCTTCCTTTTATTCTACCAAAAAACCAATGTTCTTGCGAACAGATTGCATTTTTTTCTGTGCAAGCCCTCGCGCCTTCTCTGCACCAGCGTGAAGAATACTCAAGACTTCTTCATCAGAAATATGGGCGAGACGTTCTTGAAATGGTGTGAGGAAATTTACTATTACTTCTGCGAGATCAGTTTTGAAATCACCATATCCCTTTCCTCTGTACAATATTTCTATTTCCTCTGAAGTTTTCTGCGAAAGAAGAGTATAGATATTGATGAGATTCTTCAGTGCTGGTTTCTCATCGGAATAAACAACCTCTGATTCACCATCAGTGACAGCCTTGCGGATTTTCCGCCTCACCGTATCTGCATCATCGGTAAGGGCAATGAAATTATACTCACTGACAGCAGATTTGGACATCTTCTTCGTCTCATCATCAAGCGCCATAATGAGCTGACCTTCTTTCGATACTCTGCCTTCGGGCACTACAAACGTTTCACCAAATCTTTCATTGAAACGCTTGGCAAGTGTACGGGTAAGTTCAACGTGTTGCATCTGATCCTTGCCTACCGGTACAACATGGGTATCATAGAGCAAAATATCAGAAGCCATCAACACTGGGTAATCAAACAATCCAATACCAACAGTTTCTTTGTCGCTTTTGACTGACTTGTCCTTAAACTGTGTCATTTTTTCCAAATCACCAAAACGTGCAATAGTATTAAGTATCCAGCCAAGCTCGGTATGTTCTTTCACATGTGATTGGACGAAAAGCGTTGATTTACTCGGATCGATACCAGAAGCGAGATAAATTTTGGCAATCTCGAGCGTTTTTTTGCGGAGCGCTTCAGGGTCTTGCGGGACGGTGATAGCATGAAGATCGACAATACAAAAAAGCGTATCATATTCATCCTGAAGCGTGAGCCACTGCGCGATAGCACCGAGATAATTCCCAAGATGCAGGTTTCCTGATGGCTGTATTCCTGAAAATATTCTTTGTTTCATACAGAGTACGAGAAATTCAAATTATGCTTCCTTATAAAAATATTCCTTCAAACATCACTCCTCTAGTATACCATAAAGTCAAATAGAGGCTTTATTCTGGTATAATACTCCACTATTTGGGAGCAGCCCAACCAAAGACGTCACCTACCGCTCCAGCTATCAAATCAAAGAGAGAGACGGACTTTGATCCCGTATAGATAGCATGCTGATCGCTTGTTGCTGTATTGCCAAATCGATCATCAGAGACGATAGTGTAGAGGTATGTCGAAGATTGATCAAGACCAGGAAGAATCAGACTATGATTGGTCGTATAGTCTACCTCATTGACTGTTTTCTTGGGTTGACCAACACCCTTCGAATAAGCAATATTTGATTTGGCAAGCTTGTTTGTTTTCCATGTGATGACGAGTTTCACTTCTGGTTTATTCTTCTCCGTAAATGCCTCACCACGAATCTCAGTAATCGTGAGCGGATCAGGAGTATCTTCAGAAAGGAGGAACTCTGATTCCCCTCCGATAGCGATATCTCCGACACGGAAATTTTCACTTTCATAATTGGCAACTCCAAAGAGTGCGAGCGTGTCTTCTGGATCTTTTTTTGGTGGGACTACCTTCTTTATAGAAGGAGTTTTCTCGATCACTACTGGAGCCAGAGTCTCCGTCGGAACATCTCTCTGTGAAAAACGCTGATACGAAAAAAATCCCCCAACAAGCAGAAGTATCACGAGAACGGCAATAAGTATCTTGTATATCATTGGATGCTCAGTCAGAAAATCTTTTACCTCTATGGCGTTGTGGAAACGGTATTACTTTTTTGCTTGACAATTTCCTGTAATCGTTGTTTCGCCTCTTCAGGTGTCAATACTCCTCGTCGCACCTGCTCGTCAATGATTCGTAAATCTGCATCATCAGAATACAATGCTGGATTCGGAGACGTCTGCTGATCGATTTCTGGAGAAATCTGTATCATAGGCAGATCAGAAACAGGCAAAGGAGAGACTGTTTCAATCATTGTCGTCGGTCTCATTAGAACAACAAAAACAAGTGTCATGACAAAGAGCGTGATACTTAACAATAAAATCATTATCATTATTTGTACTATCTTTTCTGACATGTCTCTTGTTTATTTCTTACAACGCCGTCTCTTTCCAATTGAAGTCACAATAACGGGTACCGGTACAGTTATTCACGCCACAACCTTTTATGTCATTGTATCGTTTCCCTACACACACTTGATCAGATTTTGCTGTGCCTCCACAATCGAGAGGAGAACAATCATTCTGAACTTTGACATATACCGTTCTGTTGGTTACTCCTGAGGCATTCGAACAGGAGATGGTGAAAGAGGTAGTAGGAGCTGTAACAGAGACGTTAGCTGAATCGTTAGCGGGGGTTATTGGTGCATCAGACCAGATAGAGGTATCACTACTTGAATGACGACAACTCGTTGCATTGCCTACGGTCCATGTGAGAGTGGTCGATCCTGCCGATGTACGTACGAGCGGATTTGCTGTCAGTGATACTGTTGGTTTATTGGTATTGTATGAGGAGCAGAGAGCTGGTGAAGGAGAGGTTGACCCAGCACATTGTCCCAAGCAATTATACGTTCCATTGGCATTTTGCATACCACATTGGTTCGGAGCGGAGAGACAAGCAACTCCAGGATAAAACCACGCATCAGCAGGAGCAACAGCAGAACATACTCCACAGTTCATAGTGCCTACATTTTTCGATCCACAATTATTTTGAGCAGAATCACAAGAAGCTCCTTGATTAGGGGGCATTGGTGGGGCGACAGCAGTACACGTACCTACACAATCATATGTACCGCTATTAGTTGTTCCACAAGCATTAGTGGCAATACATGCAACATTGTAATTCGCTACACATGGAACTCCTGTAGACGAAACAATTTGCCCTCCCGCATTCTGACACCCTCCAGGACTGAATATCCCATTCCCATTACTCGATACACTGCAGAATCCCTGAGCATATCCATCAGAGAAACTCCCCCCACTAATAAGTGACAATGAGCCCTGTACGACACCAGCGGCTATCGCAACAACATTCGTCACCGCATCCACGATTGCATCGACGACACCACCAGCATGCACTGGCTGAGGCATACCTATGCTTACTGCAAAAACCAATACAAAGAAAATGGCAAAGAAACTTTTTTTCATAAAGATTGCTGTTACGAATACATGTATAGTATATACCAAACAAAGAAAATGTGCACTAGGCATTCTGCCTGTTCCGATATGTGAGTATCACCGCTATCGCATACGCAATATCAAATGTTATGAAAAGAGAAAAAAGAAAAACTCCTATACTCTCTTTGTTATAAAAACTCAGTCGTTGGAAAAAATTCAAGAAAACTAGTGAGCTCAAAAGGGTCAAGACATACACGGGGAGAATATGTCGTCCGATAATCACCAATGGGTGGTATTTTTTCGTTATCATTCTGCCATGAGCAATCAGCTCGATGAGAGAGAGAATTACAACAAAAAAAGCAATGGTTAGGAGAAGAAAACGTATAGGGAGATGGGCTGTTACGCCAAAGATATCAGAGACATCCACTCGTTCTAGGATTAGGGTGAGGAAGAATAATGCCAACGTCCCGGAGGCGAGGCTTCGTATGAATAACTTCTTTTTCTGATACGTGTAATAGATATGACTCGTGAGAAATCCAAATCCGATCAGAGAAAAGAACGGGAAAAATGGATAGAAATTGATAGTATTCTGTGCATCAGTAAAGAAAAAGGTGATAAAATAATTTTCCAAAAATCCATCATCGAAAAACATGCGGAGCAATGGTGTGAGAAAAAGCGTCAGTGAAGTGACAAGAAAAATAATCGTATATCCGAAAAAACGCTGTAAGAAAAAAAGAGTGAGGATAGAAAGAGTATAAAAGAAAAAAACATTCCAATACAGAATAAACGGGTGATAATTGAGACCAAAAAGAAATCCCAGAAGGATAATAGGTATCAATCGAGTACCAACTTGACGCATTGAAGGGTGATATTTCTCAATATAAAAATAAAAAGACGCTCCTGCTGAAAGAAAGAGAATGTGCACTA
The DNA here is from genome assembly GCA_028688415.1 of Candidatus Moraniibacteriota bacterium. Taxonomy (NCBI): domain Bacteria; phylum Candidatus Moraniibacteriota; species Candidatus Moraniibacteriota bacterium. The sequence continues at coordinate 31,447 of JAQTYF010000001.1, read as the reverse complement.
TCACGAAACAAAAAGTAAGTATCGGCCAAGAAACAGCATTCATATCATACAGATCTATACCTACACCACGATGAGTGGTGCCAAATTGCCATATCAATATATGGCTAAAAATAGCTCCAAGACATCCGATAGTTTTGATAATATCGAGTGTTTGCCAACGATATTGTGACGGCATATTTTTATTCATATTTTTTCATCTCACACATAATCGTCTGTGTCAGGACATATTCCCCTCGAATTTCTATTGTAGCATATTCAAACTGTATTTTTCTTTCCTTCATACATTCTTTGATAGAGTTTGAAAAAGAAAAAAATACTTTCTCATTATAAATCCGCGATACAAAAATCTGAGCAGGTTTCATATCAACATCAAGACATTTGAAGAAAGATTCTTTGAGAGACCAAAAAGCGATTACTCCAGAAGAATAGGAAAGGTTATTTTCTCTGCAGAAACAATCCAGTACAAACTGTTCGTTCTTTTTGATTACTGGACCGATAAAGAACACTGTTTGTATATCCGTCAAGAGGTATTCAATATCAATTCCAATCTTATACGGAGACTGGATCGTAGCGACAACGATATAGTGCGGTTTATGTGAAATCGACACATCGGTGAAGTCGTTGATTATCGGTCTTCCGGTCTCCGAATGCTTGAGTTCTTCTCCCGAAAGAATGTATACCAAAAAATCAGCTATCGAACGTTGCTTCTCTATATCCCATCCCTGATGACGAAATATTCTCGTTGGCTGAGCGAGACAACGCAGTAGATTCATATTTCCTCGTGATGAAAAGAGGTTTCTCATATCTTTTTTCAAGAAAAACTTCCTTTGCGAAGAAAAATGCCCTTCATTTCAAGGATAACTTCTCCTTTTTCGTTTACGACAGAGACATCACCACGCACACCTGTTTCGGTAGGAGTAAAAGACAAAAGTACCGGGTATACAAAGCGTGTTTTTTCGATCTCTTCATAATATTTCATCCAATCAATACTAATCGGAAGCACAAAAGTTCTTTGTTGATCCGCAGATTGTAGCCCGAGCATCTGAAAAGAAGCATCGATCCACTGAATCAGTCTGTCGAAAGTTTCTATTCCAAATATCGGAAGAAGCTTGGCAGTATCAATGACAGCACAAGAAGAACCGTCTTCATTTTTCCACACTGCCTGCAATGTCTGAAAGGTGGGTCCAAATGATATTCTTGTTTCTTTTTCAAAGAAATCGTAAATATCCTTTTTTGATATTTTTGTACCATTTTTTTTGATTATACAAAATAACTTTTGTTCTTCTTTTTCCTCCTTGATTTCTTCGGCGGAAAAATAAGATACATCTGATTTCAAAGAAAGAGTATTCTTATTATCAACATTCTTCCGTTCGAGTGTACATTCCACCACAGCCTTTCTTACTATAAGAGGATTCTGTGCAGAAATATTTTTCAATAGAGGAACTTTCTTCCAATACATTTTTCCCAAACACAGAAACATTCCTATGCCAATTGCCAAAGGAACATACATTGCTCCCTGTATTTTATGATCTCTGAGCCACTTATCGCTCGTCGTATGAAAACTTTTCCTGAAAATATTCTGAGAAAAAGTCAGTGAAGACAAGTCAGAGGGTGAGCCAAGAATCGGTGCGTATTTTATGAAATTATTAGAAGGAAAGGATAAGGCGCTATCATCCGATGCATCCAAATAATAGACTGGTCCACTCTTCTGCAATGAGAGATCAAGGGCAAACAATCGATTCGCATCATCTGGATCAAGCAATGACACTTCGTATTCATCCAATTTCTGAGAAACGCTTTTTTCTGCTGTCATACCCGTATTCTCCCAAGCTGGCCAATGAATAGCCGTTGCCACCGAACCATATTTCTCTAATTCTTTACCGTATTTCTGAGTCATCTCACTCACCCATGCATTGGCTGCGGTATAGATACTTTGACCAGCACTCCCATACCGCGAGATGATTGATGCAAAATTGATAACTCTTTTTGGATGATATTTCAGAGCCAATTGCAAAACATTCAATGTCGGTACCACTTTATTACAAAATTCGGACTCTATTGAAAGCTCTGTTTTCTGGTCAAAAAAATCAATATCGACTGTACCTGCACCATTGATTACATAATCAATTCGTTTCTGTTCTCGCATAACACGTTTCCACACCTTCTCCAGAGCAACTTTGTCACGAGCGTCCAATGAAACATAAAAAACATGTGGCGTATATTTTTTGAGTATACGTATATGTTCGCGTATGATCTTTTCTTGTTCATTCCTACGACCGATCACGTAGAAAATCGGCTTTTCCTCTTTTGCGATATGCTTTATGAGAGAAAAAGTAATTCCGCTCGCTCCTCCGATCACTATTATGACAGCATCTTTTTTGAAAGGGATAATTGGATTATTTTGTATCAAAACTGGTTGCATGCGATATCTCTTCCCTCGTGTATATACAATGTCATCTCCATTCATTCCCTCTTTCTCGGGAAGAAACTCCTTAAAATCTTTCACTGCATCACTATGAACATATCGAAAGAACATTCCTGAAAATTCTCTTTTGAGAGATTTCAGGAAAGATGCAAGACTGGAAACGGCAATACTCTGTTCCGATCCAAATGAAAGGCACAAACAACAAAATGTACTCTGTTTGATTGGCTGTAAAAAACCTCGGAAGAATTGAAAGAGGGACAACATTTTTTTATACTCCCACTGTATATCTTGTGCTCGTATCACGAGAGTAAATGTCTGATTTTTATCAACTACCCTCCTTACGAAAGAAAACCATCGTTTCAAAACAACACTATCAGATTCAAAAATATTCTCGATGTCTAAAACAAACAGGTTAGCTCGATCGTCTCTCGAACATTGAGAAGAAGCAATAGAAAGCTCTTCTGTTACTGGAAGAAAAGCATATCTTTGGAATTCTGTTTTTCTTTTTTTATGCACCTTCTTTGTCTCGGTATCTTGTATCGATGACAAAGATTTTTTTTGTATTGTTTCAATGTATAAGATAACATCATCAATACTCTTGAAATGAGACGTATTAAAATCATCACCGAGAGATATTTTTAATCTCCGAAAAATAGTCAGAAGAATGTCCGTTCTCTTGATAGAATCTATCCCAAAATCTTCCTGGAATCTTCCATTGGGATGAATACTTTTTATCTCATATCCCGTTATCTCTCTAATAGTTTTACATATAATTGTGAATAATTTTGCATTTTTCACATTTTTTCCTGCCGTATTCGCTTTCTGTTCTTTTTGAAAAAAAGATTGTATACATTCTGTTTTTACTGACTGTTTTTTCTCTGCCAAAATATCTTCGACAAAGACAGAGAATATTTTTTTCGGACCGATTTCCAAAAAAGAAAAACATCCTAAATTATACATTGATCGTACCTGATAGATAAAGTTCACTTGAGTTGTAATCTGGGTGCAGAGAATCTTCTCAATATCACTTTTTCGAAAATTTTGCTGATTGATTTCCTTTTTCAATACCGAAGAAAAAAATGGTATAGTCGGTTTTCGAAAAGTAAATTGCTTCTTCCGAAGAAATGCCTCAATTTTCTTCTGTGAACTCAGAAGATACGGGGAATGATATGGCTGTGGTACGCCGTACAGAACTTTGCATTTCGTTTCATTTTCTCGAAAAATATCCACAATTTCATCGACGCATTCAGGAACGACGGCAATAACCGTCTGATTCGGACTATTGATATTGCTAATGAAATATTTTTGATGTTTCAAAACAGCCTTGATGTATCGTACATCTGCATTCACTGCTATCAAGAAGCCTGCCGTATGCGCTTTCGGACAAAAGATATCTCGGTGATAAATAATCATAAGCATCTCCTCAAAAGATACGACACCCGAAGCCACGAGGGCTGAGTATTCGCCAAAACTATGCCCCGTTACTTTTTCTGGAATGATTTGAGATGCTCGTAACATATCAAAAAGAGCCATTTCTAATGTAAACAAAGCAATATTGGATACTACTGGTAATGTCTTTTCCTGTAAATTCTCGGGATGCATAATATAGTCCGAAATCTTGGGTAAATGAAATCGTCTCATCAATCTATCTGCAAGCGCGAACTTCTCACGGATAAGGATTGATTTGAGATATTCATCACGAAACATACCTGGAAAAGTAGATCCTTGACCAGCAAAAATAAAACATCGTCTCGAAAAATCCACTCCGGAGTATGGCTTCATCGAAACAGTATATGTACCGTAATAATACCCCTGACTTTTATTCATCATATCGGATTGATTGTATCAATTTTTGGATCGGATAGCTTTCTTCTTTTGCCCGACGAAGCGTCGTCAATAAAAGACATGACACCTCGTCTTTTCTTAGTATATATTTTCTCTCCGTATCAAGTTTCTCTCGACAAAAAACAAGTATTACTATTCCATCATTTTTCTGAAGTTCCCTCTTGGCAAGCTTGAGTGCTGATGCAAAAGAATTGAAATCAGCATCAACATTGAAATTTTTTCCCTTGAAATCGAAAGTGTTACATATTCTTCCTGCGATCACGTTGTTTAAAATACCTGGACCAGTATCCTCAGTGACTTCAGGGAATCTGTCTTTATACTTTGCAAACATCTTTTTCATATTTTCATCGGATGGATCGAATACTTTCTCAAACTCAGCCGTTATAATACGGTAAGAGAAATGAAGAGCAGACTCCAAACCGATGATAGAAGCAGAGAGAACAGAAACCGATTCTTTCTTGAGTGAATCAATAGCTATATGAGATTTTTCGAAAGCATCCTGTACAGCAGAAAGCGCGAGTAATTGAATTTTATCTATAGAGGCAATACTCTTTGGAGGAATATTGAATTGTCTGACCAATACATCCGAATCGATATCTTTGTATACGGCAATTCCCTCCCCTATAACCACTATTGTTTCTGGTTCCTGCAACATCAATTGAGACTTTATTTTTCCTTCCTTTTTCCATTCTTCAACAACAACATGATAGTTGATATTACCAAATCCAAAAGCAGACACTCCACAACGCAAGGCCTTATGTTTAGATTTTTTACGTAAAGAAAGAGGTCTTTTGTTTACATACACATTTCCATTCTGAGGAGCCATCGATGATGTAATGTATCGAGTAGGTGGAATAATCTTTTGTTCCATCAATAATAAACATTTGAGAAGACCAACAGCTCCAGCAGATCCTTTGGTATGACCGACAAGAGATTTCACTGATCCAATAGGTATTTTCTTTTTGAAAAAAGCGTTTAGGGAATTGATTTCTGTCTTATCTCCAAGTTTCGTACCCGTACCATGACACTCTATATAATCAATACTCTGTGGGTCTATACTTTGATAGGCTCGATCATACGACAAGAGTTGCCCTTCTATAGACGGGGAAAAGAGGCTCGAACTATTCCCATCGCTCGCACTTCCTACTGATCGTATGATGCCATAAATGGTATTCCCATCTCGCAAAGCATCTTCCATCCTTTGAAGAACAAAAATGACTGCGCCTTCACCCTGAGACAATCCGTCAGTTTGTTCATCAAAAGGAAGACATCTTTTTTCAGAGAGAGCTCCGACTTTACTGAATAAAACAAATGAATCGGGTCGTAAATTACTTTCTATACCTCCAGTTACGGCCATATCCGTCTCATAATTCTTCAGAGCGTCCACAGCACTCTCGATTGCTGCCAGAGATGAAGCACAAGCCGCATCAACAAGCACCCCCTCCCCTTTCAAATGAAATTTTTTCTTCAAGACATCAATAACAGATGTCGTTAATACAGCATCGATTTGTAAAGCATCATCCACTTCATGATTGAAATATTGCTCTATCGCATCAAAGGCTTTTTTCTTGCTTTTTATATTACTTTTTTGTATATACTGCTTCAAGAATTTTTTATTGAATGCAAAGAAATTCTCAAGCGAAAATCCATCGCTCGCTTCCATACAGCCAATAAAGAGAGTTGTATTCTCTAATATTTTTTTTCTTTTCTGCTTCAGACAAGCGAATGCCTGTCTTGTGGCCTCAAGAGACATAATCTCCAATCTCCTATTCCGAGAGAATACGAGACCAAGACGTTTACTGATTTTCTTCAGGTCCTCATCATCGACGAAACCAGCGTACGAAGAATACGACTTATCTTTTGCCAATCTCTCTCGACTGAAATAAAGACGCTTATCAAACCTTTCCTCTGGCATCTGCCTGATAGAACACGTACCTGAGATGATATTTGTCCAGAATTCCTCTGGACGAGATGCTTCTGGCAAGACACAACCTCTCCCCACAATACAGATGTCATTTGGTTGGTACATCGGTCTCTCTTTCATATCGGATCATTCTGATTATATCACCATGTCTTGTACCATAAATACACGAGTATCAAGTCATTGTATCAAAAAAGAAGAAAAATATTATTATTGCAATTGCTTACGAACAAAGAAAAAAGCTGTAGCAAAAGATGTATGAATAACAAGAAAAAGTCCGTCCACAGAAAAGAGTAACGGGTGAGCAATGTTATAACCAGACACTATACCTATAAGACCAAAAAGAGAAAGAGAAGTAAAAAGAAAGATAAAAAAAGAGATGAGTAAGTGAATTGAAGAAGATGATTCATTTCGTCTTGAAACAAAAAATGTTGCAATTCCTGCTACAAAAAAGAGAATTGCTATAAGAGATCTTTTGAGCATATCCCCAGAGACATCTAATCCAAAAATTTCAGGAACAAAAGAAACTGAAAGAGCGAGAACAACAAAATACGCTGTCGAAATCTCAAGAAGAATTTTTTGTTTCATACTTTTTCATAAATTATACGATTTCAGTATAGCAAAGTACTGAAATATCACCAAATACTTTGATCGTTTTTTGTGATATACTAGGCTTAATATGTCATTGTTCTCATACACATCTATCTTTTTTCTTCAGTATGAACATTCCTCTCCATCCAATCAGCAATATCTACCTTTTCGTTTCTGAAGTAGCTAAAAAATCACCGCGCAACATTGCCCTCATGTCCTGTTCATCAGACGGGTCTCTTCTCGAAACTCTCTCGTATGAAGCACTGCTCGAAAAAATGGAGCGTGCTCTCCATTATCTACAGACCCTTGGTCTCAAAGAAAAAGATTGTATTGCTCTCGCTTTTACCAATTCGATCGATCTCCTCATACTCAGTTGGTCGGCATGGAGTATGGGTATCATCACCATTCCTCTCGATACGAAAAATGACATTGGCGAACTCTATGCCTACAAAATACGCATCACTCAATCAAAATATCTCATCGTTCAAGAAAAAATACAAAAATCAATCGATCAGGCATCGATTGAAGGAGTGCGTATCGAAATCTTTTCTGGATTTCTTTATCGGTCAGAGAAAGAACTGCCAATATTACAGAAGAATCCAGATCACATTGCTCTCATTCTCTTTACTTCTGGAACGACTGGACATCCTAAGGGAGCGCAACTTTCTCTACAAAATTTGATTGTCAATGCTGATGGTATTCGGCGATGGTTCGATATCAGAGATACTGATCGCTTCCTCGTCAATCTTCCTCTTCATCACATCAATTCGACAACATTTTGTCTCTCTATACTCCTTTCTGGAGGATCTATTGCTATTCCTCCGACATATTCCAGCTCAAACTTCTGGAATCAAGTAAGTAAAACACAATCCACCATCACATCAATCGTTCAATCAATCGTATATGATCAATTGGTACGTGAATCAGAGTTTATGCACGTAAAAAACGATATCCTGCTCAATAGAATTCAGATCGGTTCCGCCCCAGTCATAGCGCACAGTGCCCTCGAATTCGAAGATACATACCATATTCCCCTTTACCAAGGTTATGGACAGACAGAAACAGCGCTACGGGTGACTGGCGTCCCTCTCTCACTCTCTTCCGCTCTCCACAAAAAGATTGTGGAAGAAAACTCTATCGGTATATCGATGCCGTGGGCAGATGTCCAGATTGCTAGCAATACAGGAGAACATCTCGGTGAAAATGAAGAGGGAGAATTGATCGTAAGAGGTGATGCTGTTATGCGAGGATACGTAGGTAAGGAACCTGCTTTTCAAAACGGATATTTCTTGACGGGCGATATCGGATATTTCAAAATTATCGATAAAAAAAAGTTCTTCTTTTTGAAAGGAAGGAAAAAAGAAATCATCATCAAGGGAGGCGTGAACATCTCTCCTACTGCTGTAGAAAATAGACTAAAGAAGGTATCGGTAGATATCGATCAGGTCTATGTCATAGGTGTCGTCGATGATCGATACGGGGAAGAAGTAGCTGCCATCATTTGTTGGAAAAAACATGTCGATACCGATCAGGCATTCAAGAAGCTCAAAAAAAACATTCTCTCTCATACACCCCTCATCGGAGCATACGAGGCACCAAAATACCTTCTCTCGCTCTCTCCTGAAAAATTACCGAGGACATCGACAGGCAAAGTACAAAGAATGATTCTCAAAAAACAATTTTCTCGAGAGAAGTTTGAATATATACAGTAGAGCAGAAAGCCTGAAAAAACAAAAAAACTCTCCAACCAGATGGCAGGAGAGTTTTTTTTGATACCTATTGTCTCTATTAGACTTCGATGACCACTGGGAGGACCATCGGGCGACGTTCCGTCTTGGTAAAGAGGAACTGACCGATAATATCACGGATTTGATTTCGGATGAGATCAGCATCAAGAGACACGTCTTTCGAAGTATTTTCTCGAATGATTTTTTCTACTTTGCGTTTCGTCTCATTGACGAGATCAAAGTTTTCTTTCACATGGATGAATCCGCGTGAAGTGATCTGGATATTTCCGACAGCAGTTTTGGTCTTGGAATCGATAATAGCAGTAATCACTACCATACCATCCTGAGCAAGCACCTGGCGATCGCGAAGCACAACATGTCCGATATCTCCAACACCGAGACCGTCGATGAAGACGTAACTCGTATCTGCTTTTTCTTTCAAAACAGCTGAAAAATTGTTCTCACCGACTTCGAATACTCCACCGTTGTCGAGCACAAAAACATTTTTCTCTGGAAAGCCCATTCGGAAGGCGATCTTGGCAGCTTCTTTCAAGAAATAATGATTGGCATACACCGGCAAGAAATACGTCGGCTGTACCTGACGGAGCATCTCCTCCATCCCCTGTGCAGTCGAGTGACCACCGATGTGAATTTCCATAATATCACTGTGGATGATGTTATCACACTTGCGATAGAGGTTGTCTTTCAGACGTTGGATCGTTCGTTCGTTGCCTGGAATAACTGAGGAGGAAAACACGATTGTGTCATTCTTCTGGAGTTTGATGAATCGATGATTGTCAGTGACGATACGAGAGAGAGCCGCATTGAGCTCACCTTGCGCACCTGTACAAATGACGACAACTTGGTTATCGGCGTATTTATGAATATCATTGACGGTGATGAGTGTATCTTTTCTCACTTTGATATACCCGAGTTCCTTGGCGACTTCGATGTTCATTTTCATACTGTACCCCTCAAGTGCCACTTTCTTCCCCAACTGTTCTGCATATTCGATGAGGTAGCTGATACGACGAATCTGTGAAGCAAACGTACCAATAATCAAACGTCCAGGAACCGTACGAATGAGGTTCTTCAAATTCTGATGCACTTCCTGTTCTGACGGTGGAAGTCCTTTCTTCAGTGCTCCCAAACTTTCAAGCATGAGTATCGTCGGTCGTGGCAGATTGGCGAGATGTTTGTAGGAAATTTCTTTTTCTTCGAGAGGATCATTGGCAATTGTCCAGTCACCCATATGAATAACTGATCCGACTGGTGTCAGAAGTACAATTCCGATAGCGTCCATAATAGAATGCTCGACATCGAAGAAACGTGCTTCGAATGCGCCGAGTTTGATACGGTCTTCAACGGTTTTGATACGTACCATCTTGAGACGGCTCGCAGCACCTTTTTCTTGATCGTCAACCTTGTGTTTGATAAGCGCCAAAGTCAAGTCACGAGACACGACTGGCGGATATCCAAGTTGTTTCAAGAGGAGTGGCGCAGCACCAATATGATCGAGGTGACCATGGGTAAATACGACACCACGGATATTTTTTTCTTTCCCCTTCAGATAATTGGCATTCGGAATGATATAGTCAATACCTGGCATATCTTCTTCTGGAAACTGAAGTCCCATATCAACAATCACAATATCGTTGCCGTATTCGAACACAGTCATATTGCGACCAACTTCTTCCTGACCACCAAGAGGGATGATACGGAGACGTTTTTCACCGAGTACAGGAACCGAGACACCGTTGTGCGTCGATTCGAGTCGACTCTTCATTGGCATCGGAAAACGACGATTGTTTTTCTGACCACTCTTTTTCCCTGGCACTCCAGATTTTTTCATCGGTTGCCTGTTCAGACTTGGTTTATTCGAAGCTGGACCGCCTAGGCTCGACTTATTTGAGGCTGACTGTCCTTTAGAGACAGAGGTACCTGACTTTTGTGTCGACAACGAAAGAGGCTTCACGAATGAAGTCTGCTTGGACGCGACATGTCCGTATGATTTATTCTGTGTCGCACGTGGCGCCTGGGCATGTGCGACGATACCCTCGAACGCACCTGCGACAGGAGGTTTTTCTCCTCCTCCGAGAACACCATTGGTATGGCTCGTGTGAGCTGATATACCAGTGTCTCTGTTTTTTTGAAACGAATTATTCGTCTGCATACTGTTTACTTTTTCTCTGATACCCTGTTTTTGTCCACCTTTGAAAAAGATGCCAAAAAGAAAATATCTTTGAGATTGATTATTTCTTGTTGAGGTATTTTTTAGCCATCAACAAGAATGAATTATTACGAAAGATGCTCTTCTCACGAGGAGAAGTTCTCTTTTTACGTTGTGCCCTAGGGGAGACTCGAACTCCCATGTGATTGCTCACGCTAGCACCTGAAGCTAGTGCGTCTACCAATTCCGCCACCAGGGCCTCTATTCTTTTTTCTTCTGTTCTTTTTTCTTCCAAAGACAAAAAGGTCTCATATACGGGAAAATCCCCTATACACAACAAAAAGAAAGATAGAATTCGATCACTTTGTTCGAATTTCTCAGTTCTCTATTGTAGCACAACTTTTTCTTCTTGTCAATAAAGCGCACTTAAACCATCTTTTAAAGTGCAAATCTCCACAAGAGAAAGTCTCTATTCACCGCCCAAAAGCCAATTTTTCATCATCGTTCCACCTCTCACAAGAGCTCTCAGTATTACGAAAAAAGCAGTCCCCAATCTACACAATCACAACTTCTTTTTTCGATCTGAGAGCTCTTGCTCAGTCAGTGTGGAAAGGATGCTGAAAAAATTCTTTTGGGTAGTGATTAGCTTCAAAACAATATGAGGAACTATTTTACAGCTCTGTAGGCTCGATTTCTTTCAATTTTTCGACGATTTTTTTTACATCTTCTGCTCGTCCCCTCTTACATACGAGAATGCTTCCTTTGGTTTCGACAATGATGAGATCCTCTACCCCAATCGTCGTTATCAACCGATTTTCAGTACTGTAGGTAAATACATTCTTGGAATCAATACCGATATGTCGCATCGCAGAATTGTGTCCCAAGACATCCGCCAAACTATCGAAAGATCCAATATCACTCCACCCAAAATTCCCTGCGATGACGCCTACTTTTTCTGACTTCTCTGATAATGCATAATCGATAGAGACAGATGGAATAGTTTTGTATTTTTTCAAAATCTCTCTATATGTCCCCGTGAAAAAACCTGCTATTTCAGGAGCACAGAGCGAGAGTTCTGAGAAGAACGTGCGTGCGTTGAAAAAATACATACCCGAGTTCCAGAGATATTTCCCGGATGCGAGATATTTCTTAGCTGTTTTTAGATCCGGTTTTTCTTTGAATTCGAGAACAGGAAAGATGCCTCGGGATTCTTTGCCTCGACGAATATACCCATACCCTGTTTCTGGTTTGGTCGGGACGATACCGATGGTCCCGATGATATCATCTTTCAAATCAGCTATCTTTCGCACGATATCCATATAAGCGGTTTCCTGACCAATGTAATGGTCTGATGGGAGGAAGAGGACATTCTCTGAAACATTCATTTTCATTTTCTCAGTCAAGTATTTCATCGCAAGAGCGATCGCTGGTGCAGTATTGCGAGCAGATGGTTCTATGATAATATTTTTTTCTGAAAATTTCCGATCCCTTTTTCGTATCTGACTGAGCACATATGAAGCGTTGTCTTTGTTGGTTACAAAAAATATGTGTTCGACAGGGAGGAGTTTATGGATACGATCAAACGTTTCCTGAAGGAGCGACTTGTCTCCATAGAGTTTCAAAAATTGTTTCGGGAGATTTTTTCGACTCATCGGCCACAGACGCGTCCCAGATCCACCACAGAGAATAACACTATACATAGAATATCATTCAAATTGTTACGCTACCAAAAGTTCTTTGAGCGATTCCACCATATCGACAGGCGTCGGATTCTCTCCGTATTCCAGAGCGAGAAAATATGAAGTGAAATCAGCCAAGAGAATACTCGAAAATATCTTGTCAAAAACAGTTTCTCCTACCATATCGACTGTCACCACTTCGACACCCTTCTCACGGAGCAGTCCTGCGGTTATTTCAAAACGTTTCAGAATGCGTGGATGTGCAAGTGTATCACGAAGCATAAAGACAATAAACTTTCCCTGAGGAAGAGTCCATCCTACCATTTCGTTGTGATTCAGTTCTGGAAAAAAATTCCAAAAAGCTGGTGTCTTGGCATTCTCATTGAACTTGATTTTCCACACCATCGCTACGGACTGATATTCTGGTGTAGTATATATCACGGGCGTTTTCCCGATGACCTGTTTGGCAAAATTCTTTCCTTGTTCTTCGATATCGGTGATTCTCGTCTGCATGAGCTCTACCTCCTGCAAAAGCTCTGTAGTCGTATCACGAGTCATTCTCTGATTCACGAGTACCTGAAGCATCGTACTGAAAAAATATCCAGTGCCGACACGAGGCTGAAATCCTGGAAAAGGAATAGGAAGTTTGATATGAGGGACATCATTTGCTTTACACATCTCTTCTATCTTTCCTCCACTCGAAAGTCCGATGCAAGGCAAATTATTCTTGAGAGCTTCTTCAAAAGAAGCAATCGTCTCTTCGGTATTACCAGAATACGAACAAATAAAATTGAGACAATCTTTGAAAGCTTCTCGAGGAAGACTGTATGAACGATTCTGATACACGGCAATGGGAGATTCCTTGGTCGGATCTTTTTTTTCTTGAATGAACGCATTGTCGAGATAGGTACGGAAAATATTACCCGGAAGTGCCGAGCCCCCCATACCAGAAATCATAATAGAAGTAAATGTTCCTGGTATTTTTATATCCTTGGCGAGATCAAATCCTGTCCGAAACTGGAGAGGACTATCAATGATCATCTGACGAAAATTATAGGTGTCGAGAGGATTTAACATAAGAATATTTTTTAATGTTTTTAATTTTCAATTTCTAATTTCTAAACAATTTCCAATGAACCAATTTCGAAATTTTAAAATTCAATCATTGTTTGAAAATTGAAAATTACTTTTTCACCCGATCGGTTTTGATGTACCAATTTTTGACATTACTCAAACGAAAATGAGATGTATCCATCGTGTGTATATCGATACCCTGCACGACACTACTCACGAGATAGAGATAGGTCGGCGAATACAAGAAAATGGCTGGCTTTTCCCGAAGAAGAAGCTCTTGAAACTTTCTGTATTGTTCTTTTTGTTTCTCTCCATCTAATTCTTCGCGAAGCGAGACAAGAACATCATCTACATCTTTGTTATCAAGCAACGCGAGATTGAGTCCTGGGTCACGTTTTTGACTGGAATGCCAGAAAGGATAAGGATCAGAAGCAACCGATGATGCTTCACCGAAAAGAAGGGCGTCATACTGACGAGGACGAATGATATTTTGTTGCAAATCAGCAGTGTTCACAATATTCACCGTCACTCGTGCTCCTATTTGTTCCCATCCTGATTTGAGAATATCTGCTGTTTTCACAAGTTCTGGCCACTCTGGTACAGCGAGACTGAATTCGAGAGCCACACCACCCTTGGAACGAATACCATCCGTACCACGTGTCCAGCCATGCTCATCAAAAAGAGCATTGGCTCTCTCCTGATCAAAAGACGGCAATGCAAAATCAGGAGTATATCCACTCATAAAAGAAAGGAGTGGACCGAAGGCAGGCTGACCCTTGCCCGAGAGCACTTCACGTACAATGGTTTCCCGATCAATAGCATAACTCAAAGCTTCGCGCACTTCATCATTTGCAAGAGGAACACTCGTTGTCGGATTGAAGAAGACAGAAAAAACTCGAGGTGTATTGATATCATAGATGCGAGTACTCTTGCGTGCCTTGAGTTTGGAAATATTTTCAGGGACAAGCGAATTGATACCAAGCACTTCTTTCTTATTGTATGCGTCGATCAGTGTCTGTTCGTCAGGATAGAAATGGAAAACAATTTTCGAAATATACGGTGCGCCATCGAAATATTCCTTCCATGCACGAAGTTCGTACGAAAGAATATTTCCACTTGAATCTTTTTCGGAATTAAAAAAAATGTATGGACCACTACCAACAGGAGCAAGATTATAATCTGCGAGAAAGAAGCTTTCTTGTGCAATGTTTTTCCAGATATGCTTCGGCAATATACCTACGGTCAAGTTATTCAAGAATCGAGAATACGATTTTTGAAGAGTAAACGTTACAGTGTATTTCTCAGGAGCATCGGTCTCTACAGACAACCAATTTGATCGGAGAGGACTTTTGTAAGCTGGATTCTGAATCGATCGAATAGTATAGACAACATCATCGGCTGTGAGCTCTTCGCCGTCATGCCATTTGACACCCTGACGGATATGTATCGTGTATACTTTTCCATCAGAAGAAACGGAATAATCTTCCGCCAAACGATTGATCAGATTCCCATCAGCATCGTATGAAAACAGTCCGCTATAGATCAATTCTACGAGATCAGCATCAGCATCACTCGTCTGAGAAAGGATAGGATTGATATAACGTGGTTGAGCCACAATCCCCTCAGTGTATTCACCGCCTGCTTGCGGGACAGTAACTGTCGACACGACATACAGTGCACCAAGCCAAAAAACAAGCGCTGTAACACTCGTTACAATAAAAAAGGAAATAATAATTTTATCTCTCATTCTCAAAGCCTGGAACAGACGTGCCCATTTGAGTCTCTTTAAGATGAGGATGGATTCAAAGATACGAATACGCGTATATTAAGAATGAAGTGGGAGCCAGACATTGAGAATGGCAAGTGCGAAAAAAATAATCGCCAAAACGACTGTCGCGTAAATAAGGAATTTTTCCATACCTCTTTTGGTATAATATCCACCAAAATCACCCCCAAAAGTACTCCCGAGACCAGAGCCTCGATTCTGAAGAAGGATAGAGAGGGTAAGCAAAATGGCGACCACGGCCTGCACGATAAGGAAACTTCTCATAAGATTGATAAGAAATAAAGATATTCTATCAGTGATAGAATAGAGGGAATGCTTTTTTTAAGCCTTTTTATTGTAGCAAGAAAGGAGATATTCGTCAAACGCACTCTGCGCAGATATATACATCATCATACGATTTTCTCCGATTCTTTATCACTCTCCTGACAGGTATTATGCTTCTCTTTCGACAATCATATGCTCGTCGAGCACACTCTTCTCGAGAGAAATATGAAGATCGGTATTCTCTCGACGTTTCTGATAAATATTAAGAAGCAGTCCAAGGGCCAAAAGAGTGGTAACAAGAGAGCTTCCGCCATAGCTCACGAGTGGGGCAGGTAATCCGGTCACTGGAAGCAAGCCAATATTCATACCGATATTGATCACAATCTGCACAAAGAGCATCACCAGCACTCCAACAGCGATCAAATAACCAAAATTATCACTCGCCATATCGCCAATACGCTTGATACGGTATAAAAGTACAAGATACAAACTTATTACAAAAAATGAACCAATAAGTCCGAGCTCTTCGGCAATAACAGCGAAAATGAAGTCCGTGTGTTTCTCGGGAAGGAAGTTGAGCTGAGACTGCGACCCATGACCAATACCCTTGCCAAACAATCCTCCCGAACCAACAGCAACGATAGACTGAAGAACGTTGTATCCACTCCCCTTGGGATCGGATTCTGGATGAATGAAGTTGTTGATACGGTCCTTCTGATAATCCGCGAGCGCGAACCAGCTTCCTCCAATAAGCATCATCCCGAGAACAAAGAGTACGATAAGATGTTTCATTCTGAGTCCTGATGAAAGAATCATTCCTATCCATATACTCGCGAGTACAATACTTGATCCGAGATCCGGTTGTTTCAAAACAAGGAAAATAAGAATGGCCGATAAAACAAGAGAAGCAATCACTCTCGCCCATTCACCGAGCTCCGACTTCTTCTTGGAAATAAAACTCGCGAGAAAAATGATCAGCGTAATTTTGGAAAACTCAACCGGCTGTACCTGAAATATACCGAAAGAAATCCATCCTGCTGTTCCGCGAACCGTCGTACCCAGTATCAAGACGCTGGATAAGACAAAAAGAGTTCCGAAATAGAAGAGCGTACTATATTTCTGTATATGTCGATAATCAAAGAAGGCTACGAAAGACAGTACTGAGAATCCTATGACAGAAAATATCAACTGTTTGGTAAAATAATCTGCATCTGAAGTCACGGAAAGACTATAGAGCGTGAGCAAACTGACGGCTACAAGAAGAAGCGTCACCGCAATCAACACAAAGTCAAACTTGGAAAATAGTCGAAGCACAAAAAAATGTGATTATCTCTTGGATGGGATAAAATCTTGAGACGCTCCTTCTCGGAGATATTGTTTGATGAAATTCAGAGAATGATAAGCATCGACATCAACAACCATCTCGATATCTTCCACGCGTCCTGGGAAAGCAGTCGGCCAGACGAGACGGAAATCACGATTCTCTCGAGAAAGCATCGTGTTCATTTCGGTTGAATTGACGGCAAGTGGTTTGCCAAAAACATCACGCAAAATAACCTGTACGATCAGTGATTGGAAGTCATAAGAACTTTCATTGGAGACAAGTCCCGTCGCTTCGCTGAATACTGCACTCGAAGAAACTTCATTGTATTCTTTACGATAGATATTCACGGCTGGTTTTTCTTGATATCCAGAGAATCGTTCCCAGACAATATCATTCATTTCAAGAGACACAGCAACAGGTATCCCTCGTGTTTCCAGATTGAATACCAAAAGATATTTATTTTCCAGAGGCAAAGTATTTGCTGTGCCAGTACGTGAAGCGAGTACTATTCCTGTAGCGTCAAGAAGCGAAGCGGTATAAGAAAATGAAACTGCACCTATCTCTCCATTGGGATTGAAAACTTTAGCAAGAATATCATAAGTATTTTCTCGGCTTTTCATAAAGGATTGTTCTTTTATCTGAAGCGCTGTCCCAATCACGATTTCTTTGCATGCGACAGAGCAGACTCCGCTACAGTCTATTCCCTGTTCGTTCTGATTTTTCTTACCATCAAAACAGGTCTCTGGGGCTTTGATAAAAGCAAAATAGACAACAGTGAACAGAAGTGAGAAAAGGAAAATATAAATCATGGCTACAAAAAATTGTTTCGTCTTTCGAGACATAAGTGTAAAAAATGATTATTCATATCACCTTCATCGGTGAAATATTGACTCTATTATAGCACACTTCTCTCTGTCATTCCCGTCCTCCAGTTGGCGGATAAACATCCGGCGGGAATCTAGAAAGGCAATATCTTTATTACTACAAGACCTAGATTCCCGCCTTCGCGAGAATGACAATTCAATAGTTTTTTATTTCAAAAATAAACAAAAAAACAACCTTGTTCAGGCTATATTTTATAAAAAATCTAGATTATTTCTCTCTCTTTTTCTTTAGCATTTCCTCTGTATCAGTAGCTTTAAGAACTCTGTTGATAATCGATTGCATATTCTCTGATTTCTTTGCATCAGAATCGGTGTTTTTTCGTTCAATTTCCTTAATAACAGGATGTTCATCAGGAAGGCTTGATATCAAAGTTCCATTCTGAGTTTCATACAAAGCAGATCCCTTTAGATATGCCTTCATAGAGACCAAATGATCATCTATTTTTTTCTCTTCATTCCGAATACGTCTTATTTTATTTAATAAGTTTTTCATATCTATATCTAACATTTCCTTCTGTGTCTTCAAGGACAACAATGTAGCCTCTGTATCCTTAATCTCATTTTTTATACTCTTAATATTTTCCTTTACACCAGTCTTCTTACTCTCTGCGTTTGAAATAATTTCTTCTTGAACAGATTTATCGGATACTCTTGAAAGCATTTTTTGTGCTTCTGGAGTATCTTCAGTATTACTTACTTTTTTCAATGACTTGTCGTTCTTATTGAAGAATTCAAATGACATAAAAATTTTTTACTAAAAGAATAATAAACTATGCAGTTCATAACCCTATTTTACCCCCCTAGAATAAGTCAAGACAAACAAAAAAACAACCTTGTTCAGGCTGTATTTGTAATTTTTGAAAGATTTGAAGAGGAATGTTCCCGGCACTGTCCTACTCTTGCCACTGAAGGCTACCATCGGTGCTGATGCTTCCAGCCCAAGGCTGGTCCGCCTCGGGCGGAAACTGCACCATTTTTACATTATTTTTTGAGTTCAGAGTACCCGGCACTGTCCTACTCTTGCCACTGAAGGCTACCATCGGTGCTGAAGTGCTTAACTGCTGAGTTCGGTATGGGATCAGGTGTTTCCACTTCGCTAGAAGCACCGGATACTCTGCTCTCAAAAACGTATGGGAAATTCCCCTGCCCGCAATGCTACGCATAGCGTTGCAGGCGGGCCTCCAAATTGTCTGTCTAATATATAATGTTGTGTCCCCATTTAACAAGCACTCTTCACTGCTAACCGTAACTCATATTACTCTCTTGCGAGAATAAAACAAGGTTAGAAAAAAGAAAGTTGAATAAATTTATTAGTACTGCTTGACTGAATCCCTCTCGGGACTTACATCTGCAGCCTATCAACCTAGTAATCTTCTAGGAAATTTTGTATCAGTAAACTGATACTGTTGCCTTATCTTGAGCTTGGCTTCCCGCTTAGATGCTTTCAGCGGTTATCCTACCCGAACGTAGCTACTCTGCGATGCTCCTGGCGGAACAGCAGATACACCAGAGGTTCGTTCTTTCCGGTCCTCTCGTACTAGGAAAGAGTTCTCTCAAGCAACACACGCCTACAGCAGATAGGAAACCAACCTGTCTCACGACGGTTTGAACCCAGCTCACGTACCACTTTAATTGGCGAACAGCCAAACCCTTGGGAGCTTCTCCACCCCCAGGATGTGATGAGCCGACATCGAGGTGCCAAACCTTGCCGTCGATATGGACTCTTGGGCAAGATCAGCCTGTTATCCCCAGGGTAACTTTTATCTGATGATCTTCCACACTCCTACGAGTAATGGTCGGTTCACTAAATTCTACTTTCGTAACTGATCGACTGATCGGTCTTTCAGTAAAGCTCTCTTATGCTTTTGCGCTATCGGTCCGATTTCCATCCGGACCTAGAGAACCTTTGTAAACGCCTCCGTTGCACTTTAGGAGGCGACCGCCCCAGTCAAACTACCCACCAGGCACTGTCCCCCGACCAGATAATGGCCGCGGGTTAGAATTAAAATCTCTGCAGAGTGGTATTCCAGTGATGACTCCACACCCCCCAGAAGGGGTGCTTCATAGTCTCCCACCTATGCTCGGCAACAAAAACTTTAATTCAATACCAAGTTATAGTAAAGCTCCATGGGGTCTTTTCGTCTAGCTGTAGGTCGACGGCATCTTTACCGTCATTGCAATTTCACCGGGATGTTCGTTGAGACAGTTTCCAAGTCATTACACCTTTCATGCGCGTCAGAACTTCATTTATATTATCTTCTCACGTTTTCACGCTTCATTAGACTATATCTTCATCTTATCCAGAACACGTAGGAGTTCTGCTTCTGGATATTTCCTTTTTCCCGATCCATTCATTTGATAGGCCAGATGAATAATCTGTTTCAAATGCTCTGGATTGAGATGTTTTGCAGTAGATATCTCTTTGCATATATCACGAAAAATTTTGAAATCTTTCGCTTTATCTGATTGAAGAGGGAATTTTTCAAAGTGCGGAATAATTTTCCGCATAAGCTCACTTATATCTCGTGTTTCATACTTATAGCAATTATCACGTGATGAAAAGCGTATACTTCCGCATTTGAAAAACTGTTCTATTTCTTGTAACAGTTTCAAACTGCGCTTATTCTGTCCGATCGAAAAACTCGGTCGAACTTCTATTCCTGTTTTCAATTTTGCGCGAAGAGTAAAAGATACACTAAAGCATCCTTCACCATCTACAAAACCGGAAATGTAAGAAGCAAGATCCATATGTTTCTTTTGGGTTAGATAAGAGCCGGCGTGTTGCCTCCGCGCAATAGGCGGGGGCCTCTGCTTTCGCATCAGTCGTTACGGGGTCACCCTTTGATTCTTCTCAGGGGACTTCCCACGGTATTACCATAATCAGCCGATTGGCAGATGTTAGGCTTCACCGTTATAAGCCGGGTTACTTATACCATGTTACCACGATATTCAGGCAATTCTGACAATTTACCTGACAAGGAATTTCGCTTTTCGCTCCTTTTTGGCGAAGGACTCTATCTTCATCCTATATTTCACTATAGGAGCATGGCATATAGTCTCTGAGGATTTTCTTTATCCTTATATAAAAGAATAAAGAATCTTTCCTGCTGATTGTCTGCAAAGCAGATTTCCAGCATATGGCCATGTATTTTTTAGGACCTGTTCTCTATTACTAGAGAACGAAGCAGCTCTTCTATCTCTTTATCACACTTCCTACAATCGTCCCAGTCCTTTCGAAACTCTCTTGCGAGCGTTCCGAAACCTTAGGACGATTATAGTTATCGCCGACGTTCACTGGCGCTTCGGGGATTGGCTTGCACCGCTCCCGTTAACGTTCCAGCACTGGTCAGGTGTCAGCCCCTATACTTCCCCTTGCGGGTTTGCAGAGACCTGTGTTTTTGATAAACAGTTGCTTGGAAAACTTTTGCTGCGGCCAACCTAACGGTTGGCAAGGCATATTGCGAACTTACGCCTAGCTTTTTTGCCGAGTTCCTTAACGAATTCTCTCCCGTTCATCTTAGGCTACTCGCCCTGTCCACCTGTGTCGGTTTGCGGTACGGATACGTGTATACGAACCTTAGAAGATTTTCCTGGCACCCCGCTCCCTTTTCTTCATCTTACCGTAGTAAGACTTCGTCATTCTCCTTGGAATAGTGTTATACGGATTTGCCTGTATAACTTCCTCGAAGACCAAACCCCAATCCAATAAGGGGCAAAAGGTACAGAGATGCGTCTCTCCTTCGAATATACACATAGTTCAGGAATATTAACCTGATGTCCATCGACTACGCTTTTCAGCCTGGCCTTAGGACCGACTAACCCTGGGATGATCACCATGGCCCAGGAAACCTCGGACTTTCGATGTGAGGGGCTCTCACCCTCATTGCGGTTACTCGTTCCAACATTCTCACTTCCATACGCTCCACAGTCGGTCACCCTTCTGCTTCAGTGCATATGGAACGCTCTCTTACCACTGTATCTTGCGATACAGTCCGTAGCTTCGGTATTGTATTTTAGCCCCGTTACATTGTCGGCGCGAAGACTCTAGATTAGTGAGCTATTACGCACTCTTTAAAGGATTGCTGCTTCTAAGCCAACCTCCTAAGTGTCTGAGAGTCTTCACTTCCTTTCCCACTTAATACAAATTTTGGGACCTTAGCTGACGATCTGGGCTTTTTCCCTTTTGTGCTCCGAGCTTAGCCCCGGAGTACTGACTGCCTTGGTACATACCACAAGTATTCGGAGTTTGGTTGAAAATCCTACCGTAAACGGCGAATTCTCATCCAGTAGCTCTACCCCTCGGGTACAATTTACAAGACGCTAGCCCTCAAGCTATTTCAGAGAGAACCAGCTATTGCCAAACTCGATTGGAATTTCTCCCCTACACACAAGTCATCCCCTTGAGTTGCACAGCAAGTGGGTGCGGACCTCCACGTCGTTTTACCGACGCTTCATCCTGCTCATATGTAGCTCGTCTGGCTTCGGGTCTAGTCCACGCGACTTTGGAGCATACACTAAAAATCCATTTTCTGCTGCGAAAGAAAAATCTCGGCTGCAAATCTTTCAGTGTTCCTCATCGTAGCCATTCTTTTGCTACGCTTCAAAACCCTTCAAAATTTTCGCTCGATATTTTTCTCTCTCGCAACGAAAGAGATTCTTAGTGTATGCTCCGTTTCGCCCTATTCAGGCTCGCTTTCACTGTGTCTCCGGAATTCGTCATCCCTTAGACAGCCGCGTAAAACTAACTCGTTGGATCGTGCTGCAAAAAGCACGCCGTCACCCTGATTGAACAAGGCTCCGACTCTTCGTTAGCATGGAGTTTCAGTTCTATTTCATCTCCCTTATCGGGATGCTTTTCACCTTTCCCTCACGGTACTAGTTCACTATCGATCTGAAGCAATGTTTAGCCTTGGAAGTTAGTGCTCCCAGATTCAAACGGGGTTTCTCCGGCCCCGCCCTACTTAGGTATCTCTACATCGTGGTATTTCTCTTTTCACATACGGGACTATTACCCTCTTTGGTTGTTCTTTCCAGAACATTTTACTAAAAGAAATACGACGACCCCGATCAATCGAGTCTAGAGACCCTGCAACCCCACACGAGCAAGCTCGGTGGTTTAGGCTGTTCCGCGTTCGCTCGCCACTACTTACGGAATCTTTATTAATTTCTTTTCCTCCTGGTACTAAGATGTTTCAATTCCCAGGGTTTGCTACCGTACCCTATGTATTCAGATACGGTTTCTCACTAAAAAGTGAGAGAGTTGCCTCATTCGGAAATCCTCGGATCAAAGCTTGGTTGACAGCTCCCCGGGGCTTATCGCAGCCTCCTACGTCCTTCATCGCTTGCTTCAGTCAAGGCATCCACACCATGCGTTAAGTAACCTTCTTTTTTCTCTTGTCCGCAAACGCTCTAATCGAAATTAAAGACGCTCACGGACAATCGGTTAACAGTGAAGAATGTTTGCGCATTCGACGCACTGTTTTGATTGATTGCTTGCCCCGCAAAACTGCACAGCAGTCGCGGGACTTCGCCACGAGATTCGTAAAACGAATTTTTCGTGGCTTGACCTTTACTTGGCACTTTGGATAAAAATGCACAAGTATACATACATATTTAGACTATCTCAAAAAAATCGGATTACTTTCCGCTGCCAGGTAATCGGTGACCCTTTTGAAAAAGACATAAATTGTTAAGGCACTTCTGCGGAAATGTGTATCACTCTTCATATATCAAAGAAGTATATGGGAGAAACACACATTTCTTCAGAACTGGTTGACAAAAAACGAGAGAGAAAATCTTGGAGAAAAGAAAAAAGTACTCCGTAGCACTTTTCTTATTCGTACTGTTCATACTACAGAGTATCTCAAACCTTGTCAAGTCCCCTGTCTTCGCGAAAAAAGACCTCTTTTCCTCATCACGTTTCAATGGTTTTTCCTGAGCCATTTGAAAGCATTTTTCCGGGAGAACAGACGACTTTTTCTCCCGGAAATTGGCTCGTGTTTTTTCTATGGTGCTGGTGTCGGGAGAGGTGCTCCGACAGGGAGAGATGTCTCGGGCGTCACTGGTGTTTCGAGCGTCGGAGTCTGTGGGGTCGAGACAGGAGCAGTCTCCGTCTCAGAAACAGCGCTCGTCGATCCTTGTTTGATATTTCCTGTACCACTTCGTACATTGTCGATCAGTGTCTGTACCTGTTCTCGTGTCTTGATGACAGTATCTGAGTCATCTTTCGAGAGAAATCCGAGGATTTTTTTGTATTCTTCGATGGCGTCGTTTTTCTGTTCCATACTCTCATAGAGGAGTCCGAGACTGAGACGAACATCAATCAATTTTTCATTGACAGACAAGATGTCCTGGAACATTTTTTCTGCACGCTTTTGATCACCATCCTGATCTCGTACCTGATAGAGTACACCAAGATTGTATCCGTAATTGAGATTTTTGTTATCAAAGGCGAGTGCTTGTTGTGCCTTCTCCACTGCTTGATCGAAGTTTTTCAGACGAGAAAAGACGAGAGCGAGATTGTAATACGCTGGTGCGAGATCTTTTTTCTGATTAATTGCTTTCTGAAAGAGGTCTCTCGATTCTTTGTAGAGGTTCTCACGCTCTGCACCTTCTTCTTTGCCGTCAGCCTGGAGTTTTTTGATCTGTCCAAGCTTCACAGAATAGAGAGGATTCTCTGGCTCGAGTTCGAGTGCACGAGCATAGAGATCGGTTGCCGTCGTCAGTGCATTGGTTGCATAGAGACTGGCATTCTCGTAGATGAGTCCGAGCGACTCTATCTGTTGAACATCGTTTGGCATCAATTTTTTTCCTTGTTCTCCTATCGATACGGACTGATTGACATACGTTGCAATCGTATCTATATTTCTCTCTTTCTCAGCTTTGCCAGCTTCTACGTTGGCTAGTGCCATATATTCCTGAGCGAGACGCATATAGTAGCGACCCTCCTGTGGATACATCTGAATCGCACTTCCGAGTGATCGAGCAGAGTCATCACTTGGAGCCGAGACAGAAGCACGGACTGCTTGTCCAGCATTCATATCTGCGACAAAAACTTTTCCGATAAAGACGAAGAGAAATGCGACACCTGCCGACACCACCATAAAAATGAATGCGAGAGCGAGAGCAAACTTGGGTGATGCTTTGAGAGAGAGCTGGAGGTATCGTTCTTCAGACTGGCTCTCCCATAGTACTGTCCCGAGAGCGAGCGTCGACAAGAGTGCGCCAATGAGGAGAATAGGTCCATTCACTGCAGAAACAAAACTCGCGAGAAAGAGCATTGTCACAACGGACCAGAGTCCGAGAGAATAGATTTTGTTACGATTCTTCTCATACGACAAAAGATAGAATCCGACAGAGACAAAAGAAAGCCAGAGAATCAAGAACAATACCGTTCCGATAATGCCGATCGTTGCCAACGCCTCATAGAACAGCCCTGTTCCTTGATAGAAACGCAGAGTGTACAGTGAATTGAGATTGTATGCCTCAGAACGAAACATGGAAAAAGCATGGCCATAGTTGGCAGGGCCGACACCGAAAAAGAAATTTTCCTTCAAAGTATCTCGAGCAATCTGCCAGGAGAGCGTTGTGTTTGGAGTCGCTTCGATAGGAAGTGTCGTTCGTACGAGTCCAGAACCATAGTCTCCAATCATGAGAAATATCAGAACAGCAACAAACACAATCATCGGGAGCAAGACCCATTGCTCTTTCGGTCGTATGATTTGTGCGAGGATGTACACAAGGAAGAAGCTCAGTCCCCCAAGAACAACAATCCACGAAACAAACGGGTAAAGCGCGAGAAGGAGAAAAAGTGTGAGCGCGAGAACAGAAAGGAGGAGTCCTGTGATAATGCGACGTTGTTTCTTTTTTATTCCCTGATTTTGTTGGATAACAAAGAGAGCGGTAAGAAACATCGGTACAAGGAGGGCAAGCATGATTCCGAGTCCTGATATTGTCCCAAGCAGACTCATCGGCACATACTGTTCCCAAGCGACTGGCAGAAATGACCAATCCATAAGTACGATCGTACTCCAAATCACAAGGAGAGCACCAGAAAGGATGAACGACCAAAACATAAGAAGAAATCGTCTCGCTGAAAAATGACTGAGAAGGAGATAGTATGCCAAGATGAGGGCCGTGATAGAAATCACTCCTCGAGATGGATCACCAAAAAATCCCCAGAAACTATGCCAACGATCGACAGAGAAAAAAGCAGTGACGACAGAGAAGAGCCAGAACAACAAAATCGGAATATCGAGAGGTGTACGTCTGATGCGGAGTTCTCCAGTCACGACACCCTTGGATGACCATGCGACGATACCTATCAGTAACCAGAAATAAAAATATATCTGTTTCTCAAAAGCGATTCCCTGAAATGTCATCCCTGTAAAAAAAAGCGGGAGACCGAAGAAAAGAGCGACAAGAGCGACGGAAATCACTTTGTCGAACCAGATTTCTTTTTGTGATGACGATTGTTCCGATCCTCCGGTACCGACAGATGAGAGTGGTACACCTGACGAAGCAGTATTTTTCTCATGAGCAGAATATGTATTGCTCCCAAAACGCGCGAACGATGATTTCTCTGATTGCATAGAATCTCTGGTTAAAGGATAATCTCACAAAAAATATATGTCTATTATAGAGAAAATCTAAAATAAAAGCAAAAAATCCGTTTCTAGTCATCGATGACTCTCTCAAAAACACAAAGTACGTCATAATCTCTCTTTAGCGGAGCTTGACGGTGCCACGGAGATTGACAGTGCCACGCGTCTTTGCAGGGTCAGAGGAAGTTTTGACAGCAACTTCGGTAGTGTACATATAGACACGGCCAGTATACGTAGCATACATTGTAGCACCGACAACGAGGTCAGTCTTGCCATCACTATTGAAGTCGCTGGAGGCGAGAGAATAACCAAAATAATTGCTATTCGCTTCACCAGTGATTATTGTATCCGCAGTCGCAGCGGTTGCCTGGTACGATCCATCGTTATAAAAAGTATAGACACGACCTGTACCCATAGTATTGTTATAATACATACCACCAACAGCAAGATCAGTACGTCCATCGACGTTGAAATCACCTGAAACGAGAGAATTACCAAACAAAGTTCTGGTCGCTTCACCGGTGATAATGACATCAGCAGTGGCAGCAGTGGTCGGGATTGAGCCATCGTTGTAGAGAATGTAGGCACGACCAAGGGAGTTCGAATAATATGGAGCACCCACGGCGAGGTCAACACGACCATCGGCGTTGAAATCACCGGGGACAAGAGAAAAACCAAATCTAGAATCTGTTCCCACTGATTCACCCACGATTATCGTATCTGCGGAATTGACTGAAGCGGGATATGCGCCATCGTTATAAAAAATAGCGACACGCCCTACCCACACGCTTACAGTATAAAGAGGGTCACCGACAGCCAAATCGGTACGACCATCGGCATTGAAATCACCGGATGTGAGAGAGAAACCAAAACCATCGAAATATCCCGTAATAACAGCATCTGCAGTAGCACTCGTCGTCGGAATACTCCCATCGTTATAGAAAATATACACTGCCTTATTATTGTTATTATAATCATAATCTGAAATTGCAATATCGATCCGGCCATCGGCATTGAAATCACCTGCGGAAAATTTACTCCCAAAATAAGCACCACCAGTGATGATAATATCAGCAGTCGCGGCAGTCGTCGAAATAGATCCATCATTGTAGAAAATGTAGGCACGGCCTTGGTTCGAATTATACCCTGTAGCGCCCGTCACAAGATCGATCCGACCATCACTATTTAGATCCGCTGCAGTGAGAGCTCCACCAAAATAGTTGTTCGTTGCTTCGCCAGTGATGATGATATCGGCGGTGGCGGCAGTAGATGGGATAGCACCATCCTGGTAAAATATGTAGATTCGACCAGTATTCGTCGAGTAACCATTTGCTCCAACAGCGAGGTCAATTCGGCCATCAGCATTGAAATCACCTGCGGTCATCGCAGTGCCAAAACTATTATTCGTTGCTTCGCCAGTGATGATTTGATCGTTCCAGGTATACAAATAGACACGACCTTTACTCGAAGAATACCCATATGCCCCAACTATCAAATCTGTTTTCCCATCATTATTGAAATCACCGGAGACGAGAGAATAGCCAAAATAATCCGATGTTGTTTCTCCTGTGAGGATGACATCAGCCGTGGCAGCAGTCGTCGGAATGGATCCATCATTATAGAAAATGTAAGTACGCCCCACAGAAGAAACTGTAGCACTAGCGACGAGGTCGATGCGACCATCATTGTTGAAATCACCAGCAACCAGTGCAAAGCCAAGCATACTGCTTCCTTCACCAGAAATTATAACATCGGCTGTCCCGACAGTTGTAGGAATAGAACCATCATTATAGAAGATATATACTGCACCATTTCCAGACCCAGTACCAAGAGCTAGATCGGTGCGGCCATCGGCATTAAAGTCTCCTGCTATCATTCCACTCAAAGGGGATCCTGTAATAGTAATGTCAGCTGTGGTATAAGTAGCCGGATATGCACCATCATTGTGAAAAATATATACCCAAGAATTAAACGTCCCAATAGCGATATCTGTCTTCCCATCAGCATTGAAGTCGCCAACAATAAGACCATACGCACCAAAGTTAGTTCCGCCCGTGATAGCGACATCGGCTGTAGTAGCAGTAATTGGATATGAACCATCATTGTAGAATATATATATATTATTAACACATCCAACAATAATGTCTGTTTTCCCATCAGAATCAAGATCCCCCGCGGCCAATGAAGACCCAAAACGACTACCATTAGCACCAGTAATCACGACATCGGCATTCGTAGCAGAAGTAGAGAGAGATCCGGTATTATAAAAAAGATAAACACGACCCTGATAAGAATTATACCCAAAAGCTCCAACAACGAGATCTATCTTGCCATCGGCATTGAAATCGCCTGAGGCGAAAGCAGAACCGAACGAGCTACTAGACTCACCGCTGATCTGCATTTCTTGACCAGAACCAGAGACATTAGTACGGAGAGATTGTCCAGGTGGGAGGGAGTGTATCTTCCATGAATAATTCTCCTCTGTCTGATAGAAATAGACACGGCCGGTATTCGTCGAATAGCCATAGGCTCCAACAGCGAGATCGGTCCGTCCATCAGTATTCCAGTCCCCTGTAGAGAGAGAAGTGCCAAAAGAGTTGTTTGTGGTTTCACCCGTGATAATACTATCAGCAGTGGCAGCCGTCGTCGGAAGAGTACCATCGTTGTAAAAAAAATAGACACGGCCGGTATTCGTCGAATAGCCCAATGCTCCTACTGCGAGATCGACCCGTCCATCACTGTTCCAGTCACCTATAGCGAGAGATATTCCGAAAAAGTTGCTCATGGCTTCACCTATGAGAGTGATATCAGCAGTATCTTCTGTAGTAGGGTAAGCACCGTCATTGTAGAAAACATACACACGACCCGCACTGCCACCATAACCATTCGCTCCCACAATGAGGTCTCTTCGACCATCAGCATTCAGATCACCCACCTCCAATGCAGACCCAAATGAGCTCGCCATGTCGTTAGCAATAATAGCATCAGCAGTAACAGCTGTAATCGGAATAGATCCATCGTTATAAAAAAGATGAATATACCCCCAACCCCCACCATTATGAGAACCAACAACAAGATCGGTTGTCCCATCAGCATCAAGGTCTCCTGCTGCTAAACTCGCTGCAAAATATATATACGCTGTCGCGCTTCCATTAATAATCATATCGGCATTCGAGGCAAGACAAACAGACGGCGTACCAGAGCAAGTCGTTGTACCGAAATTGTTTGTCCCGTCAGCGTGGAAAATATAGGCGCGGCCGAGATTCGAATTGTAACCATAGGCTCCCACAGCAAGGTCTATCGTGCCATCAGCGTTGAAATCCCCTGCGGTCAGAGCGTCTCCGAAATAGTTACTCGCAGCTTCTCCTGTGATAATCACATCGGCTCCGCTGGCATTCTCGGTGATGATAGAACCATTGTAGAAAATATAGACACGACCGGTATTCGTCGAATAGCCATAGGCACTGACAACCAAATCCACTTTTCCGTCATTATTGAGGTCTCCTACCGTAAAATCAGAACCAAAGAGATCACTCACTGTCTCACCCGTGATAATCACATCAGCACTGGCAGATGTCGTCGTTCTATAAATACCCGTGTTGTAGAAGACGTAGACACGACCAGTATTCGTCGAATAGCCATACGCGCTGACAGCGAGGTCGAGACGGCCATCGGCATTGAAATCCCCTGAGACCATCGCATTGCCAAATCGATCACCACTCACTGTACCAGAGATATTCTGATTGGTATTCACCTGTCCGTTCTGCGAATAGAAGACATACACTCGACCAGTGCTCGAAGCATACGCATACGCTCCGATAGCGAGATCCATTTTACCATCGCTATTCCAGTCAGCTACTGAAAGAGATACTCCAAAGAAATTGTTCGCTATCTCTGTCGTAATGATCACATCGGCATTGGCAGCGCTGGTAGGATACGAACCATCGTTGTAGAAAATATATGCCTGCTCACTCGGAGTTCCCCAATAATCCGTGCAAGCTATAATATCTGTTCTTCCATCAGCATTCATATCTCCAGCAACCATCGTAGTGCCGAAATAGTTTGTAGTAGTCGCTCCTGTAATGATGACATCGGCATTTGTAGCAGAACAAATTACAGGCGTACCTGAACACGTAGCGGTACCAAAGTTGCTCGTACCATCAGCATAAAAGATATAAACGCGCCCTCTCCCAGAAGATGCTGTACTCCCACCAACAGCTATATCGGTCGTACCATCAGCATTGAAGTCGCCTGAGGTGATAGCAAGACCAAAAAACCCTTCACCTCCACTGAGGATAACATCGGCAGCACTGGCATTTTCTGTAGTAATAGCGCCACTATAAAAAATATATACTCGGCCAGCATCAGTAGTATCATACTTATATGCGCCAACAGCCAAATCAGTTTTTCCGTCAGCATTGAAATCACCAATACCCAAAGTACCAAAATTATCATTAGCGGTTTCGCCGGTAATGATAGCGTCAGCGTCGGTAGCGAGACATCCTGTCGTACAAACAACTGTTCCCAGACTCGTTCCATCATTGTAGAAAATATATGCTCGACCGGTAGAACTCCCATAACCAGGAGCACTCACGATCAAATCCATACGACCATCGGCATTCAAGTCACCAGTAGCAATTCTTCTTCCAAAGTTATTGCTCGCACCTTCACCAGTAATAAGCACATCAGCAGTAGCAGAAGTCGTCGGATAAGAACCATCATTATAGAAAATTTTCACCGCACCAACATTTGCAGCTGCATATAAATCTGTGCCAACGATAAGGTCTGTTCGACCATCACTATTCATATCTCCTGCTACAAGAGTGGTTCCAAAACTTTCCCACGAACCAGTACCGGAAATCACCACATCTGCAGTGGCAGCAGTATTCGTACGGACATTGTAGAAAAGATACACTCGACCGGTACCATTGTTCCAAGCATGTGCCCCCACAGCGAAATCCATCTTCCCATCGGAGTTGAAGTCTCCTGCTGTCATAGTAGCTCCGAAACTACTACTTACACCTACTTCCCCTGTAATCACACTTCCTGAGTTTGATTGACCAGGAGCGGTGAATGACAGCGTCGGATCGAGAGCGAGTGGATAGGCATTTCTGTCTGCGGTGAATTTTACAGAAAGAGTCTGTTTTTCTTCAT